>JAUJOM010000011.1:81698-85904 GCA_030447645.1 Longimicrobiaceae bacterium
ATCCGCACGGTGAAGCTGGGGATGACCGAGGTGGGGCGGTACTACGTCGAGCTGCGCAAGATGGGCGTGGACATCACCCACGTGGATGTCGGCGGTGGACTCGGCGTGGATTATGACGGCTCGCGATCCACCGGTGTGGCGAGCGTCAACTACTCGATCCAGGAGTACGCCAACGACATCGTTTACGCGCTCGCCGAGGCTAGCCGGGAGGCCGCTGTGCCGATGCCCCACGTGATCTCGGAATCGGGGCGCGCGTTGACCGCTCACCACGCCTTGCTCCTTATCAACGTTATCGACCTGGAAACGCAGATCGAGGCCCAGCCGGGCGAGGCAGCGCCGGATGCTCACGGCATCGTGCGCGAGCTCGCCGGAACCCTGTCCGCTTTGAACGAGGACAACGTGCGGGAAACCTACCACGACGCCGCGTTCGCCAAGGATCAGGCGCAGCAGCTCTTCAACAGCGGCGTGCTACGGCTGCGGGACCGTGCTGCCGCGGAGCGCCTGCACCTGGCGATCATGAACCGCGTTTCGGAACTGGCCGCGGTGGACCCGGAAGAGTACGAGGACATCATTCCCGAGATGGAGGGGGTGCTCACCGACCGATACTTTTGTAACTTTTCGGTGTTTCAATCGCTGCCCGACTCGTGGGCCATCGACCAGATCTTCCCGATCATGCCCGTCCACCGGCTCGATGAGCCGCCGACGCGCCGCGGCACCCTCCAGGACGTAACCTGCGACTCGGATGGCAAGATCAGCCGGTACACCGGCGGGCGTGAGCCCAAGCGCAGCCTGGAGCTACACGCGATCGAGCCCGGGGAGCAGTACATGCTGGGGATTTTCCTGACCGGTGCGTACCAGGAGATTCTCGGGGATCTGCACAACCTCTTCGGCGACACCAACGCGGTTCACGTGAAGCTGGTCCCGGGGGGGTACGAGATCGGCGATCTGGTTCACGGGGACACCATCACCGAAGTGCTGAACTACGTACAGTTCAACGCACAGGACCTGGTCGCCACCTTTCGGCGCAAGGTGCAAAAGGCGCAGGGTTTGTCACGGCAGGAGGCGAATGGGTTTATCGCCGACTACATGGAGGGCCTGGACGGGTATACCTACCTGGAGGATCCCGAAAGCGCCTGAGCCGCCCGGGCGGCCGCGAGAACGCGGGGGACTACTTGATCGGCGGGCGCCGACACCTTGGCGCCCGCCGCTTTCACGTGCCCTCCGCCGCCGAACTCCCGAGCAAGCCGGTTGACGTCTGCGTGGCCGTTGGACCGGAAGGAGATTTTTGTCTCCCCCTCGGGCGTCTCCCGGAAAAGCATTGCGATCTCGGTTCCCTGAATGGAGCGGGCATGCTCAACCAGGCCTTCGAAGTCCTCGGAGTCGGCGCCGAGGCGCACGGCGATCTCGCTGGGGACGACGATCCAGGCGAGCCCCGCCTCCACATCCACGTCGAGCCGCGCCAGTGCTTCGCGGAGCAACTCCACGCGGTGGAGGGGCACGGTTGCGAAAAGGCGCTGGTAAACTGCTTCCGGGTCGACGCCCCGCTCAAGCAGCCGCGCGGCAATGGCGTGCGCCCGCGGAGTCGTGTTGCTGTAGCGGAAGCTGCCGGTATCGGTGACGAGACCCACGTATATGCCGAGTACGGCGGCGGGTGGCCACGGCCCATCGGCGAGCACGAGCAGGTCGTGAATCAGCTCGGCCGCGGCGGCAGCGGTGGTGTCCTGCACCGCCAGCTCACCGACACACTCCGACCCGCCTGGATGGTGGTCGACCACGAGGGTACGCTCCGGCGGGAGGTGCCGGGCGAGATCGCCTAGGCGCTGCGGCTCGCTGGTATCCAGCACCAGAAACAGGTCTGCCGCGGCAAGCGCGGAGCTCGCGTCCGGGAGCTCCACCACCACGTCGGGACGGTGCAGCACGAATTGGTACTGCGCCGGTGAGCGCGTGGGGTGAACGATGGTGGCCTCGATTCCGAGCGCTTCCAGCCATGCCGCGGCCGCCGCGGTCGAGCCGGCGGCGTCCCCGTCCGCGTTGACGTGCGTCGACAGGACGACACGGCGGGCGCCCAGCAGGCGCTCCAGAACCAGGGTGAGCCTGGCGGCGCGGGCGGGCGGCACTTCCTCCGGGAACGCAGCGGACATGCGATGGCTCAGCGACGGGGGTTCCGTATCTCTACTGCACCGATTCGTAGCCCCCGGACGGGCAATTCGGTCGGAAGCATTTGCTCCACGGTGCGGACATCCAGCGGCCGAGCGGCCAAGCCTACATCAAAGAAGCGCATGGTATCGCCCAGCAGCACACCGAAGTTCCCACGAAGCCGTGTACCCGGCGCGGAAAGGCGCGCGTCGGCGACGTGGATGAGCGTTCCATCCGGGCGAGTCTCGAACTTGAGCCGGAGCCTGCCGCCACCGCGCTCAGGAAAGTTCGGGTACAGCCACTGAAAATCTCGAAATGCCGCGGTGTCCGCCTGAAAAACAAAGTCGTAGCGCAGCGTATCCCCCGGGTGTACCACACCGTACCCGGTCATGCGCGAAGCGGGCAGCAGCACCGTATCGGCGCGGACCTCCGTCCGTCCGTCGCGGATGGCGACCTCGCCGCGCGCCTGCCGAATGCGTACCGGCTCGCGGTACACGTACGCAAGCCCCTGAATCCGACGGATGCGCAGGTACGTGCCGCCCCCGGCCTCGGGGCCCAGCACAAGATCAACCAGTTCGCCGTCCATCCGCCGGAAGTGGCTGGTGCGTACGAGGCCGCCCGGCACACTGTCCACCATCAGCCGAACGGTGTCATTCACGGCTTCACGAACGGCGCGTGCACGGGCGGCCCTTCGCAGGGTTCCATCCGGCTCCCACGGACTCTGGACGGTCACATTCGCGTTGCGAAATGCGATTCGGGAAAGCACCGTTGTGCGCACGGACGGTTCCTGGGCGGTGGTATCCCGCAGGATCTTCTGGAAGTTCCACAGGCTGTCTCCAGGCATCCGCCGGATGCGGAGCCGGGGGTTGTGGAGCACGACGTAGTCGATGACCGTGCGGTTGCCGAGCAGGGTGCGGAGATTGTAATCGATGTAGCCGCTGTCCGCGACGAGCAGCGGATCGCCGTCCAAGCCACGCAGGGACACGTTGTAAATCTGCGCGCCCGTGAGCAGATTTCCGGACACCCGCTCGATCGCAAGGGTCCCCTGCAGTTTCCGCCCCGCAAAAGAAACCGTTTGCTGGAGTACGCGCTGATGTCCCCAGCTGGTGCGGGCCAGCACCACCACGATCCCGGCAGCAAGGCCCGCGGCGACAATCAGCCCGATGAGCGACCAGGCCCACCCCGGTAGTCGGCTCACCGGCCGCGGCGATAAAAGGTGTGGCGGGCCGTGGTTTCGAAATTCTCCACGTCGTCGAAGTACATGTAGTGCTCCACCTCGATCTCGGCCCGTCGCAGACGCAGTACGTTGAAGCTGTTCTTTTCGCGCTCACGTGCGCGTCCGCGACGGGACGTTGAGGTACCGCTCTGCACGATCACCACGCCATGTTCGCGGTCCGCACCCGGGTACACATCCAGCGAGTTCCCGATGTAGCTCCGGTGCAGGTGCCCGCCGAGGATCAGATCGACGCGCATCGCCGTGAAGGCGTCCAGCGCGCGCTTCGCCTGCGGCATCGCGTCCGCGCCCTCGAAATCCGGCGGAGGGGCAAAGTGATGGTGGGCAACCACAATGCGCAACGCATCCCCTGTGGCCTGAGCGAAGGCACTGCGTGCGAACTCGATTTGCTTGCGGCTGATGCGGCCGTTCACGACCGCGCGGCGCGGCGCCGTGGAGTCCAGCGACACGATCATCACCCCAGGTACGGTGGTGACGGTGTTCAACTCGGCGCTGATGTACTTCCGGTAGAGCGCGTGCGGAGCCAGAAGGCGATCACGCACCTCGTGCAGCGGCACATCGTGGTTGCCAGGCGTAACCACCAGCGGCACCGGTGGAAACCTGTCCAGGAAAGCCCGCGCGGCGCGAAACTGCTCCTCCTGGGCCCGCTGCGTGAAATCACCAGAGGCGACAATTGCATGCGGCTGCAACCGCGCGGCGAAGCGTTGCAGCACCTCCCCGACCTGGGGTTGGTAGGGCGGACCGAAGTGAAGGTCGCTGATGTGGAGGATCGTGAGGTGCGGCTCGCTCATATCGGCACAATTGCGGGGGTGCGAGGTCGCAGCTTTGAAAGCGCG
>JAUJOM010000011.1:86004-105521 GCA_030447645.1 Longimicrobiaceae bacterium
TCCAGAAGGCAAGCGCCATCATCACCCCGAACGAGGTGATGGCCACGCCTCCAAACTCGATCAGCACCGGGTACATCGGATCAGTCGCCTCGGTGCAGGTTCGGAAAGGGTAGATCCGCCCGCGCGTTCAGCTCCAGCCCCGCGGTTTCCCCGCGAGTGTAGCGAAAAAGTGCCGTGCGCGCGATCATGGCCCCGTTGTCGGTAGACAGGCGCGGCGAGGGCGCGAAGAGCTCGCCCCCGGCACCCAACCGCCGAACGATCTCCGCCCGGAGGGCCGCGCTGCTCGCAACCCCCCCACCGAGCACCACCCGCCGACAGCCGGTCTGTTCCACCGCTCGCAAGGTTTTTGTGGCAAGCACGTCGGTCGTCGCGTGCTGAAACGCCGCAGCGAGGTGCGGAACCTCCGCTTCCAGGCTTCCGGCTCGCTGCAGTTCATGCACACGCGTGCGAAACGCAGTCTTTAGGCCGCTGAAGGACATCGCGTAAAATTCCGGGTCCACTGGCGTGTGGCTCCGCGACACCAGCGGACGCGGAAGCGGGTGCCGAGTTGGATCTGCCTCGGCCGCAGCGCGCTGAATCGCAGGCCCGCCCGGGTAAGGCAGCCCCAGGATTTTGGCGGCCTTGTCGTACGCTTCGCCGGCGGCATCGTCGCGGGTGGCACCGAGCAGCCGGTAGTCGCCCCATGCCGGCACCCACAGGAGCAGGGTGTGGCCGCCGGAAACGAGGAGCGCAACGAACGGAGGTTCCGCCCGCGCATCATCCAGACTCGCGGCAAACAAATGTGCCTCCATGTGATGCACCCCCACCAGCGGCTTGCCCAGCGCCCACGCCGCGGCCTTGGCCCATGCTACCCCGACCAGCAGCGCACCGATCAGACCGGGACCGGCGGTGACGCCCACCACGTCGATCCCGTCGAGCCGCACCCCCGCCTCCGCAAGCGCGGCTTTAACCGCCTGGTCGAGCATCCGCAGGTGGGCGCGCGCGGCGAGTTCCGGCACCACTCCGCCCCACACCCGGTGCGCGTCTTGTGAGACGACCACGTGCCCCAGCAGCTGCGATGTGCCGCGGAGCACCGCGACAGAGGTCTCGTCGCAGGAGGTCTCCACACCCAGCACGAGCAGGTCACGGTCCATGGAAACGCACCCGTACGCGGACGGGACGCACGTCGCGCACCTCCAGCGACGGGCCTCCGGGAACGCGCACCATCTCCGGGCGGACCACGTACACCCGCTCGCCGGTGTACACCTCGCGGACAGGCAAGAGAAGACGCGGCGGACGCATCACCATCTCCCACATTTCGCGGCCTGGACCGCTGAAGCGCACGGACACCTCGGCCGGTGTGGCGCGAGCCTCCCCAACCTGATCCGGGTTGGCGGCGATCACCTCCACCGGGACAGGGATCCACTGGCTGGACGTTTGCTCCGCCGACACGACCACCCAAAGCATCGCGGCGAGCGCTAGCGCCGCCAGTTTGAGCTGCCAGTTGTGAACGAGCATAGCTGCGCTCCAACGCACCCCTTACTCCCTCAGCAGCCGCCGGAGTGACGAGATCCGAGCTTCCGAGTCCCATTCGGTAGCGCCGATTACCTTGCTGACGATCACGCCGTCGCGGCCTATCACAAAAGACTCCGGGATACCCGTTGTGCGGTATACACGCTGAATTTCGCCACTCGGGTCGTGCCAAACGGCAAACCCGAGGCCGTACTCACGAGCGAATGCACCCACATCGCCCCCTGGCCGCCGGGCCAGGTCGAGCCTCCCGGGTAGTGCATCAATGCTTACCGCCACGATCCGGAGCCCGCTCGGGCCGAGTTGTTTATGTAGCCGCTGCATGGACGGCATCTCTTCTCTGCAGGGCGGGCACCAGGTTGCCCAAATATTCAGGAGAACTACCTCGCCACGCAGGTCGGAGAGTGTGACCTGCTCCCCGCCGAGATCCCGCGCGGTGAAGTCGGGTGCGCGCGTGCCGACCTCAACGGGAAGAAAGCGGTCCCGGACCGTCCATCCCGTCCACACTAATCCGAGCAGCAGAGCCGCTATGCCGGCCACAATCCAGCCTTGTCGACTCACGGCCTCGGGTCGGGGGGCGGAAGGGAAACCACGGTGTCCGGCACCTCGGGGGCCGGCTCGGAGGGCTCCGTCGGCGCCGGCGAAGAGGCCGTACCCACGACGGACGGAGGTGGCGGAGGCGGTCCGGCCGAGAGCCGCAAGAGCACCCTCGCGGGAACTCTCAGCACCGTTCCCGCGGCCGGCTGAACCGCGACCACTCGCCCTGCGGGACGCGCGTCGGATACGATCTCCACGTGCACCTGGTAGCCGGTGTTGGCGAGAACCCGGCGCGCCTGATCGCCGGATAAACCCGATACGTCGGGCACCGGCCGTTGGTCGGGTCCCGCGCTAACGGTGACCCGCACGGCATCGCCACGGGAGGTTTCCTGTCCGGGCAAGGGGCTTTGCGCGAGTACCGCGCCGCGTGGCACCGTCGGATGGGCGAACGTGCTCCCGCGCTCGATCTCCAGTCCCACTCGCCCAATCTGGCGCTCGGCCTGCGTGAGCGTGCGGCCGCGCACGTCCGGCACGGTCACGATCGCTCCCCGCCCCCACCACCCCGGAAAAAAGAGCAGTACCGTGAGCGCGTACCCCACCGCGAATGCAGCGATGCCGATCAGGACTGCACCGCGGCGATTCACCCGCGTCTACGCAGGCGCGCGGCAAAGGCTCCATCCGTGCCGGTGTTCTGCGGCAGCACATGCAGCCAGCCGCGGTCCGACAGCAGCGACGAGTCGACAGCTTCGGGTGCCGGACCGGGCTCGAACTCCGGGTGCGTGTCCAGGAAGCGTTCGATCTGCAATTCATTCTCCTCGGGTTCAAGCGCGCAGGTGGCGTACACCAGCCATCCTCCAGGGCGCACGTGGCGGACCGCCCCCGCCAGGATCTCCGCCTGCAGCAGGGCGAGCGCCGCAAGATCCGCCGGAGTGATGCGCCACCGGGCGTCCGGGTGCCGACGCAGCGTTCCCGTGCCGGTACAGGGAACATCGAGCAACACCAGGTCCGCGGTGGTGAACGGCGCGTGCCGAGCGTCCGCCGCGACGATCCCCACCCGCTCCTCTGCCCCGAGACGTCGCACGTTCTCCCGCACCCGGCGTAGCCTTCCAGGCGACAGGTCGGCGGCTACCACGAAGCCCGCGCGCTGGGCCAGCGCGAGCGCCTTGCCGCCGGGAGCGGCACACAGATCCAGTACCCGGGCGCCATCCGGCGCTGCGGTGTACCGTGTGACGAGCTGCGCGGCCGGGTCCTGCACCACGGCCGGGACCGCTGCGAGCGCATCCTTTGCCGTTCCCGGAGGAACCACTTGCAGTGCATCGGGCGCAATCGCCACCTCGGCGGTTGCGATTCCCCTCCCCCGCAGACGCTGCCGCGCGCTCGCGGCCGCGATGCCCAGGGGGTGGATGTACAAATCCGGCCGCCGATTGTTCGCTTCCACCAGCCGCCGGGTAGACTCGATGCCCCACTGTTCCGTCCAGCGCTCCACGAGCCAGCGAGGATGGGAGCCCCAAGAGACCAGATGCTGGAGCGGCTGGCGCTCGGCATCCGGAAAGGCGCTCGCCAGGTCGGAGCGCGACAGGGCATGCAGCACGCCACTCACCAGCCCCACAGCCCGCGGAACGCCCGCCGTACGCGCGAGCTCCACCGACTGCGACACCGCCGCATACGCCGGAACACTGTCCATCTCCAGCATCTGATAAGCGCCCAGGCGGAGCACGTCTAGCACATCCGGCTCCAGCCGGTCCAGCCCCCCACGCACCAGCTTTGCAAGCAGGTGATCCATCCTCCCGCGCAGTCGCAGGGCACCGTACAGCAGCTCGTGTGTCCACTGCCGATCGCGCTCCGGCAGACCACGAGCCGCGGCCTGCATGGCCCGGTCCGCCAGATCTCCGGTCCGTACCCGCCGGAACACTTCCAGCGCAACGCGGCGCCCTTCGGTCGGCGGGCTTATACCAGCCGCGCGCCGGCTGTGATCCCCCGCCCCCGCACCCACTCACCGGCAGACATGCGGCGCTTGCCTGCCGGCTGAACCTCGTGGACGCGGACGGCTCCGACGCCGGCGGCAACCAGTACCCCCCGCTCACCATCCGCCTCCAGTACCGCCCCCGGCTCGCCCGACGCTTCCTCCTCCAATGTCGGACAAAAAAGCTTAATGGCGCTTCCAGTGGCCAAAGTGCTCCAGCCGCCAGGGGCCGGATCGAGCCCGCGGATCCAGCGCGCCACCTCGTCCGCCGTCAGAGTCCATCGCAGGCGGGCGGTTTCCCGGCCAAGCTTGGGCGCGTAGGTAGCTCGCGAGTGGTCCTGCGGTGTTTCCGTCAGTCCGCCGGCCTCGAGTGCCGACAGGGAGTCCACGATCGCATCGGCGCCCACAACGGACAAGCGGCGTGCGAGCGCACCTGCGGACTCCTCCGGGCGAATCGGCACCGCTTCAGGCAGCAGAATCGGCCCGGAGTCCAGCCCCGCGTCCATGCGCATGATGCTGATGCCCGTCAACTCGTACCCTCGGATGATCGCCCAGGCGATCGGCGCGGCCCCGCGAAGCTCGGGGAGAAGCGAGGCGTGGATGTTGATCGAGCCCCCTCGCGGAACGGCGAGCACCTCCGGCCGCAGAATCTGGCCGTACGCCACCACCACGGACACATCCGGAGCCCGCTCCCGAATCTGGGCCTCGAACTCCGCGCCATGCGCACGCTCCGGCTGGAGCACCGGAATGTCCTCGCGAACCGCAACCTGCTTTACCGGGGAGGTGCCCAGTGCTCGCCCCCGGCCGGCCGGCCGGTCCGGCTGGGTGACCACCGCGACGATCTCGTGCCCTTCGTCATCGAGTGCGCGAAGCGCCGGCACGGCGAATTCCGGCGTTCCCCAGAATAGCACCTTCACCGGCGCTTCTTCCACTTGCGGGTGAGCATGTTGCGCTGCAGCGGCGACACCTTGTCCACGAAAAGCACCCCGTTGAGATGATCGATCTCATGCTGAAGGCAGCGCCCGAGCAGTCCCGCGCCCGCGATGCGCAGGGGCTGCCCGTCCCGGTCCAGCCCTTCGACCACCACGTGCGCGGCACGCTCGACTACCGCGGTTAGTCCCGGAATGCTGAGGCAGCCTTCCTCACCCTTTTCAAGCTCCGGGCTGGCCTCGACCAGCCGCGGGTTGATGAGCGCGAACGGCTGGGTCACTTCGTCGTGGACGTCCACCACGATGACACGCAGTGAAATCCCGATCTGTGGCGCCGCGAGTCCTACTCCCTCGGCCTGGTACATGGTCTCGAACATGTCACCGATGAGCGTACGCACCTCATCGTCGACCTGCTCGATCTCGTCAGCCTCGCGACGGAGGACCTCCGAGCCCCATAGCTCGATGGTGCGCAGGGCCATTACGCCTTAGGACTCGCCATGCGACGGGCGATCTTGCTGCGCTCCACCACCACCCGCGAATCGCCGGTCTTCAGCGTGACGGTGTCGTCGGTGATGGCGACGATCTCACCGATGACGCCCCCGAGCGTGGCGACCTGCTCCCCCCGGGTGAGTGACTCGATGAGCGCGCGGTGCTCGCGTCGCTGGCGCTGTTGCGGCGCGAAGATGATGAAGTAGAAGATGGCGATGAAGATGAGCGGCATCAGCAGCGATCCCCAGGCGGGGGCCCTCGACGCCGCTTGCAAAAGCAGGCTCGGTATCATGACTTTCCTTTCATGCGGGTATGGCGGTCCGCCTTCCAGCGCGGAAGCGTTCCAGCCATTCCCGGCTCCAGGACGCAAAGTCTCCAGCCAGAATGGCTGCGCGCGCGCGCCGGGCGAGCCCCACCAGGAAGTGAAGGTTGTGAATCGAAAGCAGGCGCAGTCCCAGCATCTCGTCGGCGACGCACAGATGCCGGAGGTACGCTCGACTGTAGCTCCGACAGGTGTAGCAGTCGCAGTCCGGATCCAGCGGTCCCGGATCCCGCCGGTGGCGGGCGGCCTTTACGTTCACCTGCCCCTCCCCGGTGACCCACGCGGTGCCGTTTCGCCCGTTCCGGGTAGGCGCCACACAGTCGAACATGTCCACGCCGCGCCCGATCGCCTCCAGCAGATCATCCGGGTAGCCAACGCCCATCAGGTATCGCGGCAGCCCCGGCGGAAGCTCCGGTTCGAGCACTTCGAGCATCCCGTACAATGCCGGTTTCGGCTCCCCAACCGAAAGGCCACCGACGGCGATCCCATCCCATAGGCCCGCGGCGAGCGTGGCCCGGGCGGATGCCACCCGCAGCTCGGGATGGATCCCTCCCTGCACGATAGGGAAGAGCGTTTGCTCCGGCGCCGGCCCAGCGCGCAGCTCGCCGAAGCGTGTCTTGCAGCGCTCCAGCCAGCGCAGCGTGCGCTCCATGGCCTCCCTCGCGAGCGACGAATCCGCTCCTCCAGGAGGGCACTGGTCAAAGGCCATGATGACGTCGGCGCCAAGTGCCCGCTGGATCTCCATCACGCGTTCGGGCGTGAACAGGTGGCGAGAGCCGTCCAGATGGCTCTGGAACGTCACCCCCTCCTCAGCGATGCGGCTGGTGGCCGCGAGTGAAAATACCTGAAAGCCGCCGGAGTCGGTCAGCACCGGTCCCCTCCAGCCCTGGAACTTGCCCACGCCACCCATCGCCTCCACCTCCTCGTGCCCGGGCCGGAGGTAAAGGTGGTAGGTGTTCGCCAGAATGATCTGGGCATCCAGATCCCTCAGCTCATCAGGCGAGACGGTTTTTACCGTCGCCTGCGTACCGACCGGCATGAACACGGGCGTATCCACCGTGCCGTTGGGCAGGCGGAGGGTACCGGCGCGCGCGGCGCCGTCGGTGGCGGAAACGGAAAAGTCGAACAAGCCGGAAGTTTGGGCGAATCGGGGGCAGCGCGCAAGCCGTTACAGCAGCAGCATTGCGTCACCATAGGAGTAAAAGCGGTAGCCGGACCGGATCGCCTCCCGGTATGCGTTCATCACCGGTTGGTGACCGCCAAAAGCTGAAACCAGCATCAGCAGCGTGGACCGTGGGAGGTGAAAGTTCGTGAGCAGGTGGTCTACCGCGCGAAAAGCGTACGGTGGCCGGATGAAGATGTCCGTCCAGCCTTCGCCCCCCTCGATCAGACCCCCCTCGTCCGCGACGGTTTCAAGGGCGCGTACCACCGTGGTGCCTACCGCCCAGATCTTCCCCCCGGCAGCGCGAATGGCGTTCAGGGTTGCCGCGGCTTCGGCGGCGACCCTGAAGCGCTCCGCGTGCATCGGGTGGGCGGCCGGCTCTTCGGTGGAAACCGGGCGAAACGTGCCGACGCCGACGTGCAGCACGAGGCGGACGAGCCGCACCCCTCGTTGCTGGATGCGCTCGAGCATTCCGGGGGTGAAGTGCAGGCCCGCGGTTGGGGCCGCGACGGAGCCGCGCTCCCTTGCATACACCGTCTGGTAGCGCTCCCGGTCCTCGGGCCCCGCGGCCCGGTCCACGTAGGGCGGCAGCGGAATCGCCCCGTAGCGGTCCAGCGCCTCCACGACGGGGAGAGATGTTTCCAGCCTTACGATGCGGTTGCCGTCGGGTGTGCGCTCCAGGATCTCGACGCGGAGTTCCGGTGACACCTCCAGGACCCGCCCCGGGCGCAGCTTGTTCCCGGGGCGGACGAGCGCCGTCCAGACCGTGTCACCGCCGTCCTGCGGGTACAGCAGCAAGACCTCGGCCTCGCCGCCCCCGGGACGCCTGCCGGCCAGCCTGGCTGGAAAGACCTGCGTGTCGTTCAGCACCAGTGCGTCCCCGGGTGGGATCACCTCCACCAGGTCGCTGAAGGTGCGGTGCCGAACCGTATGGGTGGCACGCTCGAGCACCAGCATACGGCTCTCGTCCCGCCGAGCAGCCGGGTGCTGAGCGATCTGCTCCGGGGGTAGTGCAAAGTCGAAGTCAGAGGTGCGAAGCGCCCGCACGGTCAGGCGTCGAAGAGGCCTGCTTGCGGCAGCGAGGCGTTATCCACGGGAGGCGCATAGCCGAACCGGCGGTACGCCTGCTGGGTGGCAACCCGGCCGCGTGGGGTGCGCATCAGGAGGCCGTTCTGGATGAGGAAGGGCTCGTACACTTCCTCCAGCGTGCCCGCGTCCTCCCCGATCGCCACGGCAAGGGTGGTGAGGCCCACCGGACCGCCGCTGAACTGCTCGATCAGGCAGCGGAGCACCCGCGTGTCCATCTCGTCCAGTCCGAACTCGTCCACGTCCAGCATCCGAAGCGCGGCGTCGGCGACCGGAATGTCGATCACACCTTTGGCCCGCACCTCGGCGTAGTCACGCACCCGCCGCAGCAGGCGATTGGCGACGCGGGGCGTGCCACGCGAGCGGGCGGCGATCTCGTTGGCACCCTCGGGCGTGCAGCGCACTCCCAGGATCTCAGCCGAGCGCTCCACGACGAACGCAAGCTCGGCCGCGCTGTAAAAGTTCAGGCGCTGAATGATGCCGAAGCGGGCGCGCATGGGCGGGGTGAGCATGCCGAAGCGGGTGGTCGCGCCCACCAGGGTGAACTTTTCCACCGGCATGGAGATCATCTGCGCGTGCGGCCCTTCGGACAGTCGCACGTCGATGCGGTAATCTTCCATCGCGGGGTACAGAAACTCCTCGATGATGGGGCGCATCCGGTGAATCTCGTCGATGAACAGGATGTCGCCCTCCCGAAGGCCTGTCAGCTCCCGGACCAAGTCGCCGGGCTTTTCCAGCACCGGGCCCGAGGTAATCTTGACGTTCACCCCGAGTTCTCGCGCCATCAGCATCGCCAGCGTGGTCTTGCCGAGCCCTGGCGGTCCGTACAGCAGCACGTGGTCGATCGGCTCCTTGCGGCGCAGGGCCGCGTCGATGCCTATGCGGAGCGCCTCCTTGACCTTGGGCTGACCCACGAATTCGGAAAGGCGCTGCGGGCGGAGCGACAGCTCGGCCCCGTCATCGCCGGGGACTTCTTCGGGAGTGGTGATCTCGGAGCGTGGGGGCTTGGTCATGCAGGCACTCGCCAGTTGCGGGGTTTGTTCGGTTTCAGGCTGCTACCCCGGTACCCGGCCCGGGTTCAGCGCAATCGGGAAAGCGCGGCTCGGATCAGCTCCTGAGCCGGGAGTGTTCCCTGCTCCTGGACCACGGCGCGTACCGCACGATCGGAGTCGGGAACTGCAAAGCCCAGCACTCCCAGAGCGCGGATCGCCTCGTCAGCAGCGGGGTGGTGGACGCCGACGCCGGCATGCGCCACCGGGATGTCGTCCAGCTTCCCGGCGAGGTCCAGCACGAGCCGTTCGGCGGTACGCTTCCCCACCCCAGTCACCGCGGTCAGCGCGACCAGATTGCGCTCGCGGATGGCCTGGACCAGCTGCGCGGCAGGAAGCGCGGAAAGCAGCGCGAGCGCCAACTTCGGGCCGACGCCGGGTGCGGCGAGCAGGCGGGCGAAGACCATGCGCTCCCCCTCCTCCAGGAACCCGTAGAGCAGCAGCGCATCTTCGCGCACCACCTGATACGTGCGGAGTTCCACCTCCTCGTCCACCCGTGGCAGACGCTCGAAGACGCCGAGGGGGATGAACACCTCGTAGGCAACCCCGCCGGCCGTCATCACTTCCGCACGATCCATATCGCGCGCGGCCAGTGTGCCCCGGATGCGCGTGATCAGGCACGCCTCCGTTGTTTTTCAAGCAGCTGCAGGCTGAAGCGCATCGCCGGTACGGGCTTGGGCCCGAAACCCCGAAAGCAGTGGCAGAGCGCCACCGCGACGCCGTCCGCGGCGTCGCTCGGGCGTGGCGCCTCGCGCAGTGAAAGCAGCCGCCGGACCATGAATCCCACCTGGTCCTTGGTCGCTCGCCCGGTGCCGGCCACCGCGCTCTTGATCTCCGCCGGCGGGTACTCCACCACCTCCAGCTGCTGCAATGCGGCGGCGAGCAGAATGGCGCCCCGGGCATGCCCGAGAACCACCGCGGTGCGTGCATTTTTGCCGTAGAAGACACCTTCCACCGCGACCACGTCCGGGCGGGTGCGGCTGATTACCTCGACGATGCCTTCGTAGATGTCGCGCAGCCGCTCCGGGAGCGGGGCGCGGCTCGCGGTGCGAACCACTCCGCACTCGCGAAGCGAGACGGCGCCGCCGCCCCCGCGAGCGACGACGCCGTACCCGGTGATGGCGGTACCCGGGTCAACCCCCAGCACGATCATACGCCGGACAGGCTTGCCTCGTCCACGTCGGCGTTGGCGTACACCTTTTGCACGTCGTCGGAATCTTCCAGGCCCTCCAGCAGCTTGAGGAGTCGCTCCGCGTCTTTGCCTTCCACGCGAACGGTGCTCTTTGGCACCATGGCGAGCTCGGCTTCCTCCCACTCGACCCCGCGCTCCCGCAGTGCGTCCCGCACGGCATGAAAATTCGCCAGGTCGGTGGTCACGGTGTAGGCACCTTCTTCCGTTTCCACATCGTCGGCCCCAGCCTCCAGTGCCGCTTCCAGCACCATTGCCTCCTCGAAGCGCTCCGCGTCGAGCACGATCTGCCCGCGCCGGTCGAACATCCACGCGACCGAATTCGCCTGGCCCAGGTTGCCTCCATTGCGGTTCAACACGTGGCGAATGTCGGCCACGGTGCGGTTCGGGTTGTCGGTGAGCGCGTCGATCATGATCGCGACCCCGGCGGGGCCATACGCCTCGTAAGTGATCTCCTCGTAGTTGACACCTTCCAGCTCGCCCGTGCCCTTTTTGATTGCGCGGTCGATGTTTTCATTGGGCATGTTCGCCGCGCGAGCCGTATCCACCGCTAGACGGAGCCGCGGATTGCCGGCGGGATCACCGCCGCCCCCCCTGGCGGCGACGGTGATTTCACGGATCAGCTTGGTCCAGTTGGCGGCCCGCTTGTTGTCCGTGATCGCCTTTTTGCGCTTGATCTGTTTCCACTTGCTATGTCCTGCCACCGGAGTACCTCCTGAAAAACGACAGCGGGTTTTTGTGGATGTCGTGCGGGAAAGTTAGCGAGATCCGGCCTCTCGGGACAGGCGATACGTCTCGGCGGCGCTCAGTCGCCGCCCGCGCGGGTCTCCGTGATGACCCAGCGCGCATAGGGGGCCGCCGTGAAACCGGCGGGAAGGCAAACCACCTCGGGAACGTCGTACGGGTGGATTTCCTGCAGGCGCTGCACCAGCCGGTCCAGGACGGCAGTCTGTGTCTTCAAAATCATCAACACTTCGCCCTCGGTCTGCACCTCGTCCTTCCAGCGGTAGATCGAGGTGATACCGGGTAGCAGGTTGGCGCACGCGATCAACCGCTCGTCCACCAGCTGCCGCGCAAGACGAGCGGCGGCGTCCCGGTCGGAAACCGTGGAAAGCACCACCCGGATGTTGCTGCCGGAGGCGCGTTCGGCTCCGGTCACCCGGGGTGGTTGTCCGGGTACGGCGTTGCTTCTCCCGTCAACTCCGCCAGCGCGGCGCGTGCGTGCGCGATGTGCGCGTCCGCCTGCTCCGGAGGGCGGGCGAGAAACGCGCGCAGATGTGCAACGGCCTCGTCGTCGCTCCCGCGGTTCATCAGCAGGAATGCGAGTCCGTAGTGAGCGCCCGCCGCGTGGGGGTCGATGTCCAGCACCTTGCGATAAGTCCGGATCGCTTCATCCTCCGTCCGCAGCCGCGTCTGTGCCACCGCCATCTGCTGGAGGACGTCGACGTCGTCCGGCTTTCGACGGAGAGCAAGGCGGAAGGATGTAAGCGCTTCCAGATACTGTTCTCCGGCGAGGAGCTCGGCGCCCTCCCGATAGTAATCAGCCGCGGGCTGCCCGCGGCCCCCGCCAGCGGACTTAAGGTTTTTGAACCAAGACATAGTCGAGCGTCGGCAAACGAATTGGCTAAATGTTTGAACCTAGGGCTGCATCTGGGGGTGCGCAACGCCTGCCCGGACCGCCAGCACCGACCCACTCTCGTCGAGCAGGAGATGGAGCCCGGCCACCTCCAGACCCTCCAGAATGCTGCCGGAAGCGGGCTCGATCAGCAGCCTTGCACCCGGTGCCAGCACCGCTGCAGCCTGCCCGATGGCAGCCTGGCCGGCACCGCCCAGAACCGCCGCCGCGTGCAGCTTCCCGAGCTGGAACGGGAGCACTGCCGCCACGGCGACAAGACTCACCCCCGCCAAAGCCTGCTCCGTCGCTCCAGGTTGTCTGACCAGCGCGATCACCTCCACCGCGGGAAGAAGCCGAGAAAGCTTCTGCGCAAGATTTGCTCCGGCGCCGACCAGCAGAACGCGGGCACCAGGAGTGCGCACGCCGAGCAGCGCGGCAACCCGGAGCGCAAGCTCATCGCTCGCCTCAGGTAGCGGGCCGGAATCGCCGGACTCCGTGGCCGGCGGAAAGCGCAGGTCGGCAATACCATGGCGGATCGGGTACTCTTCCCGGCAGTTCGGGCAGCCGAGATGCCCCTGCAGCACCCGACGCTCCCGCAGGTCGTCCGCAAGCAGGATCAGCCCGAACTCAGGCCCACAACGTGGACAGGCGAGTACATCGGTGAGCAGGAGGTGCACGGCTCAGAAGACGACCGGCCGCTCGGAATATTGGGCGTACTGATTCGGGGTTTCCCAGACGCGGACGTAGAGCAGATGCTCGCCGACGGACCCGAGTCGGACCCGCAACTCATCGTAAATCCAGCGCGCCTGGTTTTCGGCGCTCGGCTCGGCTTCGGTGAACGGCGGAAGGTCGTTCAGGTTCTCGTGGTCCAGGTGGTCGGCGATGGCACGAAGGTGCCGTTTGGCGTCAGTGAAGTCATACGCCATCCCCCCGTCCAGGCGCTCGCACTTGCCGTGATAGTTGCGCAGGAAGTGCGCGCTGTCGTAGTGCGCCCGCACATTGATAACGTACATGCGGGCTAGCCGAGCACGCCGTTGCCATGGCAAAGGCGCAGAAACTCCTCGCGCGTGCCGAGATCGTCCATGAACACACCTCGCATGGCGCTGGTAAGCGTCTTGGAGTTTTGCTTTTCCACACCCCGCATCATCATACACAGGTGCATGGCTTCGATGACCACCCCCACGCCCTGCGGGCGGAGAGCCTCCTCCACCGCGCCCGCGATTTGTTCGGTGAGCCGCTCCTGCACCTGTAAGCGGCGGGCGAACACGTCCACGATACGGGGCAGTTTGGAAAGCCCCGCGATTCGCCCGTCGGGGATGTACGCCACGTGCACCTTGCCAAAAAGGGGAGCAGGTGGTGCTCGCACAGCGAGTACATCTCGATGTCCTTGACGATTACCATGTTGTGGTGCTCTTCATCAAAGATCGCGTCGCCGAGGGCGTCCTCCACCGTCAGCCGATAGCCGCCGGTCAGAAACCCCATGGCTCCCTCCACTCGCTCCGGCGTTTTTAATAATCCCTGCCGATCCGGATTTTCGCCGACCAGCCGAAGCTGCTCGCGAACCAGCTCCGCGTAACGGCCGCCAGCGATCAGCTCGTCCGGCGTGGAAAGCACGCTTTCGCGTGCTGGAAATACTGGAATGCTCATTCGCCGCTGTACTCCGCCCTGTTCCGGGGTGTCTCCCAAAGGGTCAACTTGGCAAGCCTGCCGCGTGGGATGCGCGGCGCAAGCTGATTCCATATCGCTACCACCAGATTTTCCGTGGAAGGAGAGCACCCCCGCAAGCCAAGGTACGTCGAGATTCAGGTTGCGGTGATCGAGGTCGCCGATCACTTCTTCTGCCACATCCGCAATTGCCCGAGGTCTACCAGGTACCCGGTAGCCGAATCGATGTCGCCTTCCACGGTGACATCCAGCTCGTAATTGTGGCCGTGCCAGTTCGGATTGTTGCACAGGCCGAAGATGCGGCGGTTTTCGTCCTCAGAAAAGGCCGGATTGTGAAGCCGGTGAGCAGCTGAAAAGTGAACCCGCCGGGTAACGCGGACTGTGGGCATACGATCTTCGTAAGTGCCTCATGCGAACGGGCCGGCCTCGCCGCCTGGCAAGACCGGCCCGATGAAACGCGCAACGGGGAGGATTTTTGAAGCCTGTGTGTTACAGTGGTAGCGTCGCCATGGCTTGTCGTCTTCCCGCGTGGGGCGTGACGTCGGCCGTGAAACTCGGCCCCGGCTTCAAAACTGTTGGCTCAAAAATGGAGCTCCCCATTACGCTCAACATCTGCAAATATACGAGCTCGCAGGACTTCGAGCAAGCAAAATCCACTCAAATGCTACTGGACGTTCAGCGTCAGCGGCTGAGCAGGAAAGTCGGCGTGATCCTCCTCGGGGTGAAAGAGCCGAATCGTGATCGTCCGTGAGCCGGTTTGGGCTGCCGTGAGGGTGCCTTCAAACGCCGGATTGGTCGTGCTACGGGCGAACGTCACGCCGGGCGACGCGCTGGTATTCACTTCCAGCTGCTGCTCGCCATTCTCGATGCGGGTTTCGCGGCTTCCGTCCGGACGGCGCCATTCGACCGTTATGGTCCGTGAGCTGGTGACGGGGAGGGTGACGGACGGGGTAGTACCGCCCGTGCGACGGAGGGTCACGGTTTGAGCCGTGCTGCCTCCGCCACTGACGGTTAGCACAGCGGTTTCGACCTGCGGCTCATCATCATCTCCAACCGGGTTTTCACCACAGGCCGCAGCGGAGCCGACAACCAGCAGAACAGCGCCGAGGCGCAGGGTACGGAGCAAGCGTGTGGGTTCAGGCATGGTGCGAACCTCCTCAAGGTGACAGTTCCCCGCTGCCGGCCGGGGCGGGGAGCGGGCGGCCGAAGTGCCCCCCGCCCGCGAAATCAGAAACTCAGACGGTACAGCAGGCTCAGGTTCCGCCCCGGCTCCGGCAGGATCTCCTTGGTGCGGGCCAGGTGGTTCCGATACGTGGTGTCGAAGACGTTGTCCAGACGCAGGGTGAGCGTGTGCAGCTGGCTGCGCGCAGCAGCCGCACCCCGGCGGACAAATCACCCACAGTGTAGGCCGGCGTGGGTGCTTCGAAGTTCCCGGTTCGCTCCTGGCGCGCGGCAAAACGGGCGCTCGTCTCGGCGAAGTAGCGCTGGTGATCGTAGCGCGCCGCCACGCGACCGTTCAGCGGCGGAATGCGCTCCGGGTAGGGCGATTCAGGGATGTAAGTGGTGTCCGTAAACGTCTCATTCGGCAGCCCGATGGAGCCCCGGGGAGAGGTGAAGCGGGCGCGCACGAATGACACGGTACCCTCGAAAGTCACATGGCGCACCAGGTTCCAGTCCACGTCGGCCTCGAAGCCGGTGAAGCGGGCGTCGACGTTGGTGTACTGCGCCAGTGGCGCGGTTCCGACACCGATGACCCGGCCCCGGGTGGAGCGGTCGATAAAGTCCTGAAGATCGTTCCGGAAAACAGCCACTTCACCCCGGAGCCGATCCCGGTTCAACCGGGCGAATACATCCAGCCCCAGGCCGGTCTCGGCCCGCAGGTCCGGGTCGCCGATGTCGTACGTTCCCGCCGCGAGGTGCGGCCCGTTCGAGTACAGCTCGTTCAGGTCCGGCGTGCGGAAGGCGCGGGCGACGCTGGCGCCCAGCCGCACATCCTCACGAACCGCGTAGAGCAAGCCCAGGGACCCGGACACGGAGCCGAAGGTGCGCTCGCGAACCGGGATCTCCTCGTCGCCCACCCGGACGAGCGCAGCCTCACGCGGCACGAAGCGAGACCATTCGTAGCGCGCGCCAGCTTGCACCCGCAGCGCTCCGCGCCCGAGCTCTTCCACCGCGAAACCGGCCAGACTGTAATCGTACGTCGACGGCGTGCGGAGTGAGCCGCCGGTGGTGATGTCGCGGTACTGCGCGCGTACGCCCATAGCACCCTGGGCCAGCACCCCACGCGCTTCGTGCCGAGCAACAACTTCCCCCACCGCCTGATCCTGAGCGAAGAACGTCCCGACGGCGCCACTCTTTTCGCGTTCCGTGTGCTGGTAATCCGTGTACGTACCGGTCGCGCGAAGGCTCGACAGCACCCCACGGTCGTGCACCTCGGCTTCCGCCCGTAGCGTATGCCGGCGCATGGCGATGTCCACGCCACGTGCGTGCCCGCCCAGATACTCGCCGGCGGGAATGCCGTAGTCACTGTCGTAGAACCGGTAGGAAGCTCCGGCGTGGCCCTGTTCACCGACGTAGGCACCGCCGGCCGCCAGGCCCAGCGTCCGGGCGGCGGTGTTGGGCATGGGACCCAGCGGAGTGCGCACGTCGCTCC
The DNA here is from genome assembly GCA_030447645.1 of Longimicrobiaceae bacterium. Classification (GTDB taxonomy): domain Bacteria; phylum Gemmatimonadota; class Gemmatimonadetes; order Longimicrobiales; family Longimicrobiaceae; genus JAUJOM01. The sequence continues at coordinate 102,173 of JAUJOM010000011.1, forward strand.
AGGCACGTGCGCTGCCCTCGGCGCGCAACGCGAAGCGGCCCACACCGGCGCTGGCGTACGCGCCCGTGCTGGTGCCGCGGTTTACAGACGTGCCCTGCACGGTGGCCACCCCGTGCACGTGCTCCGGCACGGAGGTGGGGATCTCATCCCGCACTACGTTGACCACTCCACCCAGAGCGCTGCTTCCGTAAAGCAGCGACATCGGCCCTCGCACGACTTCGATCTGGCGGGCCGTAGACGGATCGATGGCGACCGCGTGGTCGCCCGAAGTCGAAGACAGATCGCCGGGACGCTGCCCATCCTCTAGGACCAGCAAGCGGTCGCTGCCCAGCCCTCGAATCACCGGGCGGCCAGTCGCCGGGCCGAGGGACGCGACCGCCACGCCCGGGGTGTTCTGCAGCGTGGCGGCCACGGTCACGTCGAGTTGCCGGTCCAGATCCGCGCCGCTCACCACCGAGGTCGGGCTGAGGACTTCCTGTCCGCGTCTTCCGCCCACCGTTCCGGTCACCACCACCGCGTCCAGATTCACTGCCGCGGGGGAGATCGAAAGGCTCACCTGCTCTACGGCACCCGCGCGAACGGTGATCTGCCGTGTGAACTGGCCGTAGCCGAGCCGCTCCACCACCAGCGTGTACCTGCCGGGCGCGAGCCCCAGAAAGCTGAACGCGCCATCCTCATGCGTCGATTCCACTCGATGGGGCTGCTGTACCAGCCATACTCGGGCCGCTGGAAGCGCTGCACCCGACGCAGCATCCGTAACCGTGCCGACGATGCCGGTCGAGGTCTGCCCTGCCAGAGAGGATGCCAGCACCCCAACAACTGCCACCAGCAATATTCCGACGCGGACTATGCTCCGGTTCAGTTTCACCACAATCATTTCTTTCCGCTGATCGTCGGCATGCGACAGCATGCCCGCGCACCAGCCGGCTGTAGGAGTAAATCTGCTGCTTGGAATGAGTTCGGCCACGTGGCCGAAGGTGGAAGCTACGCGGCGGGAGGAGCGCGGGCCTGGGTGGAAGAAAGTTGAAGCGACCTGACTGGCGGCGAATCGTAGGCCGGCGGAAGCGCGGCGAGTACCGCGGATATTGCGAGTCCCCCGGCACGACCCGGCACTGCGTCCGCAGCGGGCGTCTGGAAGGTGCGACACGCCCGCTCGTTGTGCGCCGGGCCACCATCCGGGCACTCGCCCGCGGCGTGCACAGCGCTCCCGTCGGTCCAGCTGCCGTCCGCCCGGTGCGTCAACAGCGGAACCCCCGCGAAGTGCAGCAGCGCGGTCAACAGGAGCACCAGGTTGGCGCACTGCTGGGCAAATGGCCGGGTCTGAAGCATAGGGGGCGCTGTACCCTCAGTCGGCCGGTGGGTTCCCGCGAAACCCTCGCAGCACGCCGAGGTTGCGCCGGTCGGCGACCACCGGATCTTTGCCCTTGGGCGTTTCCAGGATCTTGGGGACGTGTCGCAGGCGCTCGTCGAGCATGATGCGCCGAAACGGTTCGAGGCCGAGTTGGCCTTCGCCGATCCAGGCGTGCCGGTCCCGGTGGCTGCCAAGCGCGCCCTGGCTGTCGTTCAGGTGCAAGAGCTTGAGGCGCTGGAAGCCGATTGCGCTGTCAAACCTTGCCATCACGCCGTCGTAGTCGTTCACCAGGTCGTACCCCGCTGCATAGACATGGCAGGTGTCCAGGCACACGCCCACCCGGTGCCGCACATCCTCCGCGACGAGCGAGATCATTGTGGCGATCTCCTTGAAGCTGGAGCCGAGTACGTTTCCAGCTCCCGCGGTGGTTTCGATCAGAAAGGTGACGTCACCCCCTGCCTCCCGGAGCACCTGCCCGATCGTCTCCGCGTTCTGCCGCAAACCCCGCTTCCGGTCGCCATCGGTTGCGTTGCCGGGGTGTTCGACCATGTACTCGATGCCGTATGCCACGCAGCGCTGCAGCTCAGCCACCTCGGCTCGCAGTGATCGGGCGAGAAGCTCCGGATCTGGACTCGCGAGGTTTGGAAGATAGGAGGCATGCGACACGACGGTGGCGACCCCGTGGCGCGCTCTCTCGGCGCGAAATGCGGCGGCTGCATCAGCGCTCACTGTCGGGTCCGCCCAGCGCTGGGGCTGCTTGGTGAAGATCTGCACAACCCCGGCGTCGATCTCCACGGCACGCCCGTGCGCGAGCTGACACCCGCCGGTGGTCGAAACGTGAGCGCCGAGCTCATCCCGGCACGAATCGGGTTGGCGGCGCGGCGCGGCAAGATCGACTCCTGATAGCACGGGGCGAACGTAGACTTCCTGTGTGGAGGTGTCAACGTACACAAACAATTCAGTAGCACCTTTTTCCAGGCCCGGCTGTATAACTAGAAGGCGTACCTCCAGTCCGTACACCGGACCCTTTCACCTACCGAGAGGCAGTCTTCGTGAAGGGAATTGCAGCATTGCCCGCGCTCCACGCGCTCCTGAAGGCGGCCGGTATGGTTGTCACTCTTGCTCTTGCCGCCTGCGACTCTTCGGGCCGCGGCAAGTTCGCTCCTGACATTCAACGCGAGTTGAAGATAGCCCGTGAAGACGTAGCGGCCCTGATCCAGGCGCAGGAACCCGGCGGCCCTGCCCTCACGGGCGAGCAGGTCATCATGCTCGGCTACTTTGAGCGCCTTCGGCTGGGTCTCGGGAGCCCTTTTCGCCTGATCGAGTATGCCTACAGCGATCCCAGACTTTCAGGAAGGGCGCGAGGCACGATCGCGTGGGCCCTGCTGGACGCCACTCTGGACCGGAGGAGCTATGAGATCCACCCGCGGAGTCTGGGTGGGATGGAAACGGGTGCCGGAACGGAGCAGCTGCACCTGGAGCTGATCGAGCACACTCTCCGCAGTACGCATGATCCGCGAACCGGGGAGATCGCGGTCCGGACCGCGTACATGCTCGCAGCCGCGGAAGGGAGTGTGGGTACGGGTGCGCCACTGCTGGCGGCCAAGTTGGCAGCGCTGGCGCGGGACCGGGAAATCGCGAGACGCGACGCAGTCCGTCTGCTGCGAAGCGCGTCAGAGGGCGGCAGCGACCCGTTTCTGATGCTATTGGGGTGGCGCAGCTCACGCCAGTTCGAGGTGGAAGCACCGCCGTCCGCGCGTCCCTCGGCCACGAGCGACCTGGAAGCTGCCAGACTTGCGCCGAAGCTGGCACTCAAGATCCGCTCCGTAGCCCTGGAAAACCAGGCGCAGCCGGCATCTAACCGTGATGCTCGGCACCGGCCGGTACTGTCCGTGGCTACAGCTCTTCGGCTCGCCGCGCTGGCGGATTCGCTGAACGCACCACCGCAAACTCCGGTTTGGGGCACCATGGGCGCGTACCGACGCGGCCTTGAACAGG
>JAUJOM010000011.1:105621-116000 GCA_030447645.1 Longimicrobiaceae bacterium
ATCGCGTCGCTCAGCTTCGACCGCTCCGTCCCGGAAGTCTGGCATCCCTACTACCGGCGCATGGTCGCGGAAGCGCTGGGAGATCTGAGCAGCGTGTTTCCGAAGCTGGATCTTCGGGGCCTGCACCTGCGGATCGGCCGGACAGGCATGGACAACGGGGTGCTGGCCTCCCACAGCCCCGAACGGCGCACGATCTACCTTCCGGCCGGCCTCGGAGCGGGCACCATCGCGCACGAGGTCGCACACGACCTGGACTGGCAGGTGGGTAAGAAGAAGTACGGGGCGCAGGGCTCGTACGCCACCGATCTGGCCATTCGCAACAACTACAACGACCAGTTTGCCGCCGCCATGCGAAGCCTGCCGGCACCCAGCGGTCCCGCCGCCACGTGGCATTATGGCAACCGGCCGGCTGAGATCTTTGCGCGCAGCGTAGACTGGTACGTGGTGTCCGCCCTGGCCGCGCGCGGGCGGAGCAACGGGTACCTTTCAGCGATTCAGGACGATGTGCTGCGGGGCCTCGGAAGCGTCGAGACTCCGTATCCGATCGGGCAAAACGCGGTAGCGTTTTCCCGGCTGCTTACGGTGTCGTCGGCTCTCCCCGAGCAGGCCGTTGGAGCCTTCCTGGCTACGCGCGGACCGGCGCGTCCGGTACTGGGCAGCGAGTTGGTTGGCGCGCTTACGGGGAACCTGCTGCGGACGCCCGTGGCCGGTGCATGGCTCGAGCTGTCGGCGGCGGGTGATTCCGCCGCTGCATCCGCGGTGCTCGACTCGGCCCGCGCAGAGCTGGCGGAGATTGAGAGCAGCCGTGCGGCGCTCCACGGCGGCCACCCTACGGCCCTGGCGGTCGAGCAGCGGCAGCTGGTCGACTTTGCAGCTGGAGCGCGGGCTCGTGGAGTGCTCCTCCGGTACGCGCAGGGTATTGCGGGAGCGCGTGGGCGCCAGTGGATGCGAAATCTGATGTACGGAAACGCGCGGGCCGGCCCGATTGCCGGACCTGAGGCAGGCGAACTGCTCCGGCGGCTTGCGGCGCTCGCCGGCTACTCCGTGCCAGAGCCGGAGACAGTCCTGCCCGACAAGGCCGCCGCCGGCGCCGAGAGAGCGGCGGCTTCCGCCGGAGTTGCACCCGACGGCATGTCCTCGCCGGTTTCGCCCCAGGACTCCCGCCCGAGCATCGCCTCAACGCGCTCCTCCCGCTGAGCATCCTTGGGCAACCGAGCCAGATAAAACTCGTCGTAGAAGGCGCGGATGAACCCGGCCACGGGCGTGCCCAGGATGGCACCGAAAAGGCCGAAGGCGCTGACCAGGGCGAGGGTCACAAACAGCAGGTAAACCGGGTGCAGAGTCATGGTCGCCGCCTGGATGCGCGGGGCCACGAAGTTCCCGAGGAATTCACTCATCCCCCAGTAGTATAGGGCCACCCAAAGCGCGATGCGCGGATCAACCGCGAGCGCCACCAGCACCGGTGGGATCGACATGATGTAGAAGCCCAGCCGCGGCACCAGACCGGCAAAAAAGGTGAAGACGCTCCAGACCAGTGCGCCAGGCACCCCGAGATAACTCAGCACGACGAACGCAGGCACCGCCTTCATCCCACTGATGATCATGCTCGAGTACACCCACCCAACCACCATCCGCGAGGCGCTGTTGAAGGCGCGTGTGGCCGGATCACGCAGGTGGGGCGGCATGGCCTCGATGTAACCCGCCAAAAGCGGTCGGGGATCGGTAACCGCGAACAACACGATGCTGATCAGCACGAGCATCAGCACCACGCTAATGAGCAGCGAGAGCGAGTAGCGCCACACATCCTGCAGCATCCCAAAGGACCACGTCATCAACCGCGACGCCACTGCCTCGTCGAGTCGCAGGTAGGGCTCCACCTCGGGGTAATCGGCGACGAAGTTGCTGACCCGACGGCCCAACGACATCACGAGCTCGGGAACCAGGTTGATGAGGGTGGTCAGCTCCCGAATCAGCCGTGGGACCGTGAGCCACCCAAGCAGTCCCAGGGTGGCGGCGACAACGCCGAAGACCAGGAGGGTGGCAAGCGTACGGGGTACCCGGCGCCGCTCCAGCCAGGTGACAGGCGCGTTCAGCGCTATCGCGAGGATAAGCGCAAGAGCGAAAAAGAGAAGAACATTGATGATTCTGTGGCCGAACCAGAGCAGCGCCACCAGCGCCACGGCCAGGTAGAGCGCTCTGGCAAGCGCCTGGAACAGGTCTCGTCCTGTCTGGGTTGTCACCTCGTTGCTCTCCGGTCCAGTGTAGCCGAGCCAAACTCGGCGGGTCCACGCTGTAACAACAGCATACTTGTGCATGCTGCGGGCCCGCCAGGACGTGCAGCGGTGGCGAAGCGGCACAGTGCCTGCAAGGGGCACGCAGCCCTCGGCGGTCCTGAGCGCCGGCGCGTCTTTAACCAAGAGGGAGGCAATGTCACGTTTTCTCGTTCGTCACGTCTTTTTGTTCGCGCTGCCCGTCCTATTCACGGCGAATCCCGCCGCGGCTCAGCTCGCGGGTCTGGCGGGAACTCCGGTCGGCGTGGAGGGCCGTTTGTTCGCGGCGATCCCGACCGGCAGCTTTGGCGACGACCTGGGCACCGGTCTGGGGTGGGGAGTAGAAGGGGCATTCAACTTCACGCCGCGCCTCGGCATTTACGGAGGGTATAGCCGGGCCGAATTCGACGTGGCAGGAGAAGGCGCTGGCGAAGTACGGGATGACGGTCTGAATTTCGGGCTGCGCGGGACGCTGCCTGCCCTCGGCCTCCTGTCCCCCTTTCTTCGAGGTGGGCTGGTATTCCACGAACTGAGTGGCTCCCGTGAGACCGATAACGAGCTTGGCTTCGAGTTGGGCGGCGGGATCGCGGTTCCCCTTTCGCCGCGCTTTTCGATCAATCCGGCGCTCATCTATCTGCAGTACTCCCCGGACACCGGCAGCACGGTATCGTACCTGTCCCTCGGCGCGAGTTTGATGTTCCGCTTCTGATGGCGGGGGAATGGCCGTGATTGCATGCAAAAGGGACCTCCCGCCTCGGAGGTCCCTTTTGCTATTGCACGCGGTAGGTGGTGATCAGCGCGACGTGCCGGCCAGCTCTCGCACAGTCCCCGTAAGCAGCCGCATACGGTCCGGATAGCCGTGCGGCTTGCCAGCTACCGCACCTCTGGAAACGGACTGCAGCAGCGTAGCCAGCGGCCCCAAGGCAGCGCTCCTCCGGGCACCGGCCGGAAGGCGCTCGGCACGGCGGAGCTCGGCTGTGATGTGCGCGGCGTTCGCCGAGGCGAAGCCGTCGTAGCGCACAAGCTGGTCGAGGTAAACCCGGGCTATCTGGAAGTTCGCGGGCCAGACCAGCCTCTGCTGGTCCTGGGGATTGAACCGGTGCGAGCGGACCCGATTCGCGGCGTCGATCGCCGCCTGCGTCAGGTGCTCGCTGGGCATCAATCGGAAGACTTCCAGCCCTCGGCCGATCTCGGAGCCGTAGATGTGCCCGTTGTACCAGTAGGCGGACCAGTACCCGCTCAGCACGAGCTCGGTCGCGCTCATCGGGCCACGGTCGAAGAAGGCGATCTCAACCGGCTTCATCGGGTCGGTGAAGTCGAACACCGAAACGCCGCCCTGGTACCACGCCTGGACCTTGATGTCGCGACCCGGCACCGGAATAAGCGACCCATGGTGAGCCACGCAGTGTTCCTGCTCCGTCTGCGGCGCAGGCAGCTTGTAGTAGCTTGCCTGACGCAGCTTGCGATCAGTGAGAGTGAAGATCGCGTTCGCCCCCCACTCCGGCTTGTCCGTCGCCCGGCAGCGGTACCGCCCCCCCATTCGTCGGTGAAGATTACCTTGGTGCCGTCGTTGTTGAACGTCGCCGAGTGCCAGAAGGCGAAGTTCGGGTCCGTAACCTCGTCAATGCGGACGGGATTCACTGGATCGCGGATATCCAGGAGAATTCCGTTCCCCGAGCACGCTCCCGTGGCGAGCTCGCCGCTCGGCCGCACCGGCCCCGTTCCGGAAACGTAGACGTACACGCTCGCGCTGTCTCTCGGATCCGTCACGAGACTGTGGGTGTGCGAGCCCCGGCAGGTTTGAACCGCGGCGACCTGCCTCGGACGGTCAAGGTGGCTGATGTCGAAGATGCGTACACCCGGAAACGCTCGGTGCTCACGGTATCCGCGACGCCCTGCGTACCGCAATCCATCCGACCGCGCGTTTCTCCACGGACATGAACAACAGGTTGCGGTACACCGAAACGTCGCCCTGGCCACCGGGGCATACCAGGGAGGAGCGAGCCTCGGATTGCCGACGTTGGAGATGTCCCAGATCTGGAAGCCGTTGTAGCTGCCCACGAATACATGGTTCCCGCTGAATGCGAGGTCGGTGTTCACGACGCCAAAGTCACCCATCTGCGCCGGGTTGAAAAAGCCTTCCGGGCGTGGACGGTGTGCCACCAGCTCGAGATTGCGGGCGGCCTGCTCGGCATCAGTCCAGCCCGGGCGGAGTCCAACCCGTGGATCAGTGGAGCTGACGGCGGGGCCACTCGTCTGCGCCTCCGCCCGGGTGGCCGTGGAAAACAACGTGCCCGCCAGAAGCAGGGGCGATACCAGCGCGAGCATCCATCTCGCGCCCGATCCACGCCATCGGTTCAGATCCCATTTCGCTTGTAGTTGAACGGTTGGAAAGGTGCTGACGAGTTTTCATCCGGAAGCTCGTCAGCGAGGCTGCATCCGCGCATGCGCGCGATTTCGACCCCTGGTCCGCGTCGACCTCGGACGCGAAGCGGAAGATTTCCGCTTCCTGGCCCGCACCAGCGGTGGCGAAGTCCGCCACCATGGCCTGCGCGCCCTGGTGGTGGCGGATCATGAACTCCAAAATAGGCGGTCAAACTCGCTTCCAGTGGCCGCCGCCAGCCGGGTCAGCTCCTCGTGTGTCAGCATCCCCGGCATCGCGGCCTGCTGCGCGCCCGCACGGTGGTGCCCGTGGTGCGGATGCGCGCTCGGGATCTCCGGGCTCCGGTCACGGAGCCAGCGCTGCATTTGCGCGATCTCATCCTTCTGGGACACTTCGATCCGCTGGGCGAGCAGACGGATGTCGTCGCGGCCACTACGGGTGGGCACCAGGCCGCTCATCGCCAGGGCCTGCGCGTGGTGGGCGATCATGTGCTGCATGAACCGCACGTCCGCCGCAGTGTAGCGGGGCTGCCTACCGTCGGTAGCTACTGGTGAGACCCGGGGCTGCACGCCCGCCACCGGCCCCACCTGCCGCGCTGTAGTGCTGCACGCTGCGGCCAGAACGGCAAGCAAGCCGATTCCAAACATGCTGCGAGAAAGTTTCTTCATCGGGTTCGCCCTCCCCATTGCTCAAGCGGAGCTACGGAAGGTATGGTCTACCCGGCCTGTCGGAAAGCCGTACGGCGGCTTACGTGACTCCCGCAGCACCGAGCGCCAGCTCAATCTCTTGCCGCACCCAGGTATCCTCCTCCACCAGCCTTCTTGACCGCAACGCCTGCAGCGCCTCTGGGGTGCCGATCCGTCCCAGGGCCCAGGCCGCATGCCCGCGGATCAGCGGCTCGTGATCGGAAAGGGAAGCCGACAACACTGGCACCGCCTCCGGCGATCCCCAGTTGCCCAACGCCACCGCCACGTTGCGGAGCAGTCCTCGCCGCTTCGCCCGCTTCACCGGCGAGTTTTTGAATCTACGAGAAAACTCCCCCTGATCCATGCCCATCAGTTCTACCAGCTTTGCACCGTGCACGCCCTGACGCGGCCAAAACGCCTCCTCGGTCGTGATCTGAACGAAGCGCGGATTGTTGTGCGGGCACACTTCCTGGCAGATGTCGCAGCCGTAGATTCGGTTGCTGATGAGGGGCCGGAGAGCGCGCGAAATGGGGCCGCGCGCCTCGATTGTAAGGTAGGAGATGCAGCGCCGCGCGTCCATTACAGGCGCACCCGCCGCATCACGGCCGAGCAGCGCTCCCGTCGGGCATCCGTCCAGGCAGCGGGTGCAGCTTCCGCAGTGATCCCGCTCGAATCCGGCGTCATACTCCAGCTCCACATCCAGCAGGATGACACCAAGAAAGTAGTACGAACCGCGCTGAGGCTGGATCAGCATGGTATTCTTGCCGAACCATCCCAGGCCCGCCCGCAACGCGAGTTCGCGCTCCAGGACCGGGCCGGTATCCACATATGCCCTGCCCTGAATCGGCACCAGTTCAGCGTTGATCCACTCCTGTAGTGCAACCAGGCGAGCCTTCAAGATCTCGTGGTAATCCTCGTTGCGTGCGTAGCGCGCGAACATGCCTTGGGAAGGGTCCGGCTGCGCGTGGGCCTCTTCGCTCTGGGGATAATAGTTCTTTGCTAGGACCACGGCGGAGCGCGCCCCGGGGACCACCAGCTGCGGATCGCCGCGCTTGGCGACTGCATCCTCACGGGCGAGATACGCCATTTCTCCGGCGTGGCCGGAGTCGATCCAATGCCGGTACACCTCCGCATGCGCGCTCGGCTCCACAGGCGCGATGCCGACCGCGTCGAACCCGATCTCGGAGGCGCGTGCCCGGATACTCTTGGATAAAGCAGCTGTGGACGGGAAGACCATGCCGCCTGTTACCCCGGGCATGGCGGGCACGTGCCGCGGGCTGGCGCTACGGCGTTCGCTCCCAGCGGGAGGCGTCTCGCACCCGGTACTTGTCCAGGGTACGCTGAAGGGCGGTGCTCAGGTCCAGACCCAGCTGGTTGGCGAGCACGACCGTCACGAACAGGATGTCGCCAAGCTCTCCCGCGACGTCACCCTCCGGCTCGTCCGGCTTTTTTGTCTTGGGTCCAAAGCGGTGGTTCAGCTCACGCGCCAGCTCGCCCACTTCCTCGGCAAGACGCGCGAGATTCACCAGCGGCGGAAAGTAGCCTGCCTTGAACTGGCCGATGTAAGCATCCACCTCAGCCTGCGCGGTGCGGAGATCCATGGGCGCAACGTACAATCGCGGCAGGAGTGCGACAAGGCCGCGTTGCCGCCGCATTCAACCCCTCGTACATTGGGCCGCATGCAACCGGAGCCGCCGCGGGTGGGGATCATCATGGGGAGCAATTCGGACCGCGCCACCATGGAGCACGCGGAGCGCGTCCTGGACGAGCTTGCCATCCCCTACGAAACCGAGATCGTCTCCGCGCACCGGACACCGGATCGCATGTTCGCCTACGCGGAAGCGGCGGAAGGACGCGGGCTCCAGGTGATCATCGCCGGTGCTGGAGGCGCGGCGCATCTCCCCGGGATGACCGCAGCCAAGACCGTGCTTCCCGTGATCGGTGTGCCCGTCCAATCAGCGGCGCTCAATGGGCTGGATTCCCTCCTCTCAATTGTGCAGATGCCGCGCGGCGTTCCGGTGGCGACGGTGGCGATCGGCGCGGCGGGTGCCGCGAACGCCGGGCTGTTCGCCGCACGCATTCTCGGGTGCCAGGACGAGAAGCTGCGTCGGCGGCTGCACGCTTACCGCGGTCGCATGGAGGCCGAAGCACTTCGCCCCCCGACGGTGTGAACGTCGCCCCGGGCGCTACCCTTGGCCTGATCGGTGGCGGACAGCTCGCGCGCATGTTCGCGCTTGAAGCCCGCCGGATGGGATACCGTACCCGGGTTCTGGACCCGGACCCGCACTCCCCTGCCGCACCGCACTCCCCTGCCGCACAGCTTGCGGACGCGCACGTCTGCGCTCCCCTTCACGACGCGGACGCGGCGAGTGAGCTGGCGCACGGCTGCGACGTGGTGACGCTGGAATGGGAGAACGCCGACGTCGCCACGCTCCACCAGGTTGCTGAGTGGGTCCCGGTCCACCCTGCCCCGGGTGTGCTGGAGATTGCACAGCACCGGCTGCGGGAAAAGGACGCGGTACGGCGCCTCGGCATCCCGACCGCAGAATACCGGGCCGTTGGAACCGTCGAGGATCTGCGCGCCGCACTCGCCGAGATCGGTACGCCCGCGGTTCTGAAGACCGCGCGGGGCGGGTACGATGGCCGGGGTCAGATAGTGGTACGAAGCGCGGATCATGCTGAAGAAGCCATCCGCTCGCTGGCCCCCGCGACCGAAATGGTCCTGGAAGCCTTTGTACCGTTCCAACTGGAAGTGTCGGCGATCTGCGCGCGAAATTCGCGCGGCGAAGTCGCCATCTTTCCCATTGCGGAAAACGCGCACCGGGGCGGAATTCTGGACGTCACCGTGGTACCGGCGCGTATTCCGAACTCCATCGCGAGCTCGGCGCGGGAGATCGGGGAGGCACTTGCCGAAGGGTTGGGTGTGATCGGGCTGCTGGCGATCGAAATGTTCGTGACCGCAGACGGGTGCCTGCTGGTGAACGAGCTCGCACCGCGCCCTCACAACTCGGGCCACTACACCTGGGAGGCGTGTGCCGCGTCCCAGTTCGAGCAGCAGCTACGGGCGGTTTGTGGGCTCCCGCTCGCCTCGACCGAGCTCCTGCGCCCAGCCGCGATGGCGAACCTTTTGGGCGACAGGTTCCAGGCGGATGGGTCGCTTCCCGGGATTGCGCAGGCGCTCGCCACCCCGGGTGTAGCGCTGCACCTGTACGGAAAGCGGCACTCGCGGCCTGGCCGGAAGATGGGTCACCTGACTGCGCTTGCGGCCACACCGGACGAAGCGGAGGAGCGGGTACGATCCGCGCGGGCCCTGCTGGGAGAATGATGCTTGTGCATGAATCACCTTCACACCGGAGATTCGGAACCATGTTTGTTGTTCGTCTTGCCTTCCCCAGCGTGCTTGCGCTCACCCTGGTAGCATGTAGTGACCGGATTGATCCACGCGACGGCGAGGTGGAGGAGCCGATACCGGCGGGCGTATCGGTCGCTCCCCAGCGTTCCGCTCCGCAGACCGGCGGGTTGAATCTGGCTGGTCAGGACACCCTGGTGTCCACCACCGGAATGCCGGGTATCATGGACACGGCGCGCGCCGGTGCGGCCGCTCCCCCGGCTGCCGCAGCCGGCCCCACCGTCGCGGCTGACACGGCGCCCGCGGTGACGGACACGGCCCCGACACCACGTCCCCGGTAGGGGACGCAAATCGCCCGCACGGCGTGCGGAAAACAGGTCGGTCTGAACCCAAAACATTTGCCGTAGGCCGGTGTATCAGCATACGGCGAGATGGCCCACCCCTTGCTTCTACCAGGGGTGTACACTGGCGAGGAGGCCTGATGATTCTGCACTGCAATTTTGAGGAGCTTCGCGCGCTCGCCGCTGGTGCGGAACTGCTTGTCGGCGGCGTGTGTGCTGCCCCGAGCGCGACAGTTGTGGCGCCGTGTGAAGGAGCGTCGCTCGTGGAAGCTCTGCTTCCCCGTCTAACGGGCGACCTGAGCATCGCAACCCTCGCCGAGCAGCGGCGAGTTCGGGAGGCTGTCGCAGCAATCTGTGAGCAGCTCCACGGCAGGCTGGACAATACCGTGCTGGAGTACAATCCAGCGCACGAGGAGGCGGTGAACCTTTACTTCGATTATGCGCATGTGCGCACGGTGCTCGATAGGGTAGACCGCATCGGGGCGGAGATGGGAGCCATGATCGAACTGATTACCGGTGGACCTGTGACGGCGGAGTCCGCGGAAACAGTGATGTTCCCGGACTAGAATAGATCCACCAAAGCAAAGCGCCCGGCCTGCTAATGAGCACGCCGGGCGCTTTTCATTCTGGTGAACGGACTACAAGATATAGCGGCGCAAATCTTCGTCCTCCACGATGTCCTTGAGCCGCGATTGCACCGTTTCCGCGTCGATGATGATGGTACTGCCGTTACCGTCGGGCAACTCGAACAAGATTTCTTCGAGCAACGTGGTGAGCACGGTGTGGAGGCGCCGTGCCCCGATGTTTTCCATGCGCTCGTTGACTGTCGCCGCCGTCCGTGCGATAGCCAGAACACCGTCCTCGCTGAACTCTAGAGTGGCTCCCTCGGCAGCCACCAGGGCGGTGTACTGCGTCAGCAATGCATTGCGTGGCTCGCGCAGGATGCGCACGAACTCGGCCTCCGACAGGTTGCTGAGCTCCACCCGAATCGGGAAGCGGCCCTGCAGCTCCGGGATCAGATCCGAGGGCTTGGACACGTGGAACGCGCCCGCGGCGATGAAAAGGATATGGTCGGTGCGTACCATCCCGTACTTGGTTTGGACCGTGCTCCCTTCCACGACGGGCAGCAAGTCGCGCTGAACCCCTTCCCGCGATACGTCCGGCCCCATGGCGCCGCGCTCGCCGGCGATCTTGTCGATCTCGTCGAGGAAGATGATTCCCATCTCTTCCGTGCGCTCCAGCGCTTCGTTCACCACTTCATCCATGTTGACCAGCTTATCCAGCTCGTCCTGAAGCAGGATGCGTCGCGCCTCCCCCACAGTAACCTGTCTGCGCTTGCTGCGCTTCGGC
>JAUJOM010000051.1 GCA_030447645.1 Longimicrobiaceae bacterium
ACGCCCATTCGATGATCTGTTTTTGGGGGTGGCATGGGGGTCGATGGTGTCCACCCCCGTCCCGTCCGGCCGTTTGCGCCGGGCGGTGCCCGGGGGGCGCCGGGTGGGGCTCGCCGGGTCGGTGTGGCGCGGGCTCGGCTGGGCGCACCGCCAGTGTCTTCCGAACAGGCGGCCAGGCCAGATAGCGAAGGGGCCATGATCGCTGCGCTGCTGTACGACGCGGCCCGGCGAAAGAAGCTCCGGCGGTCTACGATTTTGCTCATGGATTCTTGCGGGTGAACGAACCGGACTGATCGACAGCCAAGCATAATTTCCATCCGTCACATCCGCCGCGCTGTGCGTCACATGTTTGTACCGATCCCGTAGCCCCGATCGACAGAGGGTTTCTACCCCACGAAGCGCTTGACCAATTTGTTACGGGAATGTGCACCCCGCTGTTGCAGAAGACTTCCAACCCTGTACAGGCTCTTGTAGCGAAGGTGCGCCGCGCCGTTGCGGAAGCAAAAAACGTTGCAAGGTACCTGGCCTCCTTCATCCCCAGAACGAACGAAACCTGCATGGTCTGGGATGCGCTGCTCGAGGACTGCCCAAGGGACTTGCGTCCGATGCCGGTTCACCTGGTACACTCCGGCTGTCAGGACAGTCGCCCCGACGCCCTTTGGTGGACCCCTTGCCACCAGCCCTGCAAGCTAGTGGGGGCGTGGTCACCATGATCCACGAAGAGTTCAGCGGTGATCGGAGTCCTTGCAGGAGGCCAAGCGTCCTGCTGATGGGATGATGCGCGCGACGAGCGAGCGTGTCCGTGCCACGCGGCGAGGACCTGCCGCGCGGAGTCTGCTGGCGTGTGCGCTTGGATCGCTCCTGCAGGGCTGCACGGACCGCTCAGGCGCGGAGCCGGGTCTCGGAGCATCGGGCCCCGAGGTCGCGCCGCTGATCCGAGTGGCGTCTGTGGTCGTTGATGCCGCCCCGCGGGTCGCCCACATCTGGCCGGGTTTCCGGCCTTCGGAGCCGGCTTTCCTCGTTTACCAACTGGATGGGGCTGCTCTGTTCGTTGGACCAAAGGCGCCGCCAGGCTTTTCGCAGTTGCCAGATCCTGGTCTGCCGGAGGGACTGGCGGGACGCGCGCACCTGCACCCCGGCCCCTTGCCGGGGCTGTCGGGCCCCTTCCACATCGACTACCCCGTCGGGGGCGTGCGTGCTATGGCAGTTGCCATCGATTCTGCGGGCATCCCAGAGACGCTCGCAACGTTTTACCATGAGAGCTTCCATGCCTACCAGGATCGCCACCTCGCCCCTCTTCTCCAGCAAGGGGGTGCCCCGGCTTCGCCCAGAGGTTACGTCGACCCGGCGTTGATCGCGAGTCCGCGCTTCCGGGCTCTGGTGGAGATTGAGCGTCGGATGTTGATCTCCGCACTTTCCCTCGCTCCGGATAGCCTCCCCGGAATCCTGCGTCGCTACCTCGCGGTGCGCCGGATTCGGACTCGCTCCCTGGATCCGCAGGTTCCGCTAGAAGAACAAGCTCTGGAGCGGGATGAGGGAAGTGCCCACCTCGTCGGGCTCAAGGCCGCACTCCTCGCCACCCGGGCCACTCCGGGTGAATTGGCAGACCTGCTCCTACCCTATCTGAATCTCCCGCTCGAACGCTTTCCGGGTGGGCCTTCGGAGCGCTTGATCCGCTGGCGCGTGTATGGAACTGGAGCCGCACTCGGCCTCCTGCTTGAGCGCCTCGGCCTGGATTGGCGCTCCCGCGTCCAGGCGGGGGCCACGTTCAACGCTCTCCTTGCTGAGGCAGTGGCGTTCGATTCCACCACCGCTCACACCCTTGCTCCGGCCGCACTGGAGCGATTCGGAATGGCGGAGCTGGAGGCGCGGGCAATGATGGACGCCAGTAACGTGAAGGATCGGGTGGACTCAATCGAGGACTTCCTCCGGATCAGCCCCATCCGCCTGACGCTGGACGTCGCCGTACCGTTGGAGGACGGGCGTGCCGCGCTCGACACGAATTTCCTTGTCGGGGAGGGTGGGGTGGTTCAACCCGAGGAGAATGTGATCCTGTTCCCGATGGCACGGGTGCTCTCGGTGGAGCTTCCGCGCGTTTCACTGGTTGTGCGCGGCCGTCCGGTGATGCAGGACGCACGCGGCGGGTCACGGGATGCGCCGCGGGTCAGATTCACCATTCTGCTTCCCACCTTACCGGAAATCGAACGAGCGTCCCCCCTACCGCAGGGCGATCACACGCTGCATGGACTCACGATTCGCTCCCGGGGCGTCCATCTTACGGTGGCCGGGCCGGTGACCGTCCGCGTCGGACGCGACGTGCTTCTCGTACGTGTGGAGGCGCCAAGCGGCCAAGAACGCTGATCCCTAGGCCCGAATGTGCTGAACGCCGGGCCGGCCGAACCCAGCGTCCAGATCACCCCCATTGGGCTACACGCCCACTGCCTTGTAGGCGCGCAACCCATGGGGCGGGAGCATAGGCCTCTCCCATACATCAGCGCCGGCAGAAGCTGATCGCGCCAAACCCTCGGCAATCAGGGCTCCACCGGATCTTGTAACTGTCCCTGCGATGATGTCGTGCGCCGCCCATCGGCCGGATGCTCGGCTCGCAGCCTGTAGCCCAACCCCCGCACTGTCTCCAGGTAGTCTGCAGCATCACCGAGCTTGGCCCGCAGCCGGGTGACGTGCATGTCCACCGTTCGGGTGGTGATCTGAGCGGAGGTCTCCCATACCACCTCCAAAAGCTGTCTGCGGCTTTGCACGCGGCCACGCCGCTCGACCAGTACCCGCAGAAGGCCAAATTCGATGGGCGTCAGCTCCAGGGCGCGCCCGTCAACCTGCACCCGGGTTGCATCCAGATCCACCATAAAGGGACCGGAACGAAGCACCCGCCCGCTGTGGGTAGACGGCTCCTGAGCAACGCGTCGGAGGATCGCACCGACACGGAGTACCAGCTCCTGCGGAGAGAAGGGCTTCGTGATGTAATCGTCCGCGCCCAGTCGCAGCCCTTCGATTCGTTCGGCCTCGCCACCGCGTGCCGTCAGCAGGACTACGGGAACCGTCTGGAGTTCGAGGCGGGTACGAAGCGTCTTCAACACTTCCAGCCCTGAAAGGCCGGGGAGCATCACGTCGAGCACGATCAGATCCGGCCGCTCGCTCTCCACCGCCCGAAAAGCTTCGGAGCCATCCGCTGCCGTCCGGACGCGGTACGAGGCACGGGCGAGGTGGTATGCCACCAGCGCGGTGATCTCAGGCTCGTCGTCGACGACGAGCACCCGCGCGCCGATCAGAGGGGTGTCGGCTGCGCTCAAAGCAGTCTAGCCCCCTACTCCGAACGCAACAAACTTGACCTGACCCTTTCTCTCGACAATCGGGCCCAACGGCAGCGCCCTGCGAGTCGCTTTCGCGCTTTCCTCCCGCAGTACCCCCTGACATCCGGCGTGCACACGGTTCTCACCCTGACGGGTCACCGTATCGCATTGGACCGCCTCCACTACGTAAGCCACACCCCGGTCGAGTTCCGAGGCCGCTACGGAGACGCCTTTAACGCTCTGCGCCTCTAGCATCATCCACATCAGGTCCGGGGGAAGTAAGTACGGAGGCTGTGCCTGCGGATGCGTCGGGTAATAAAGGTACGCGAACTCCGCCCGAGACAGATGCGTTCGCATGAGGGCCGCACTGTCGGTCTGCTGAATGGCTCTGATGGTCCGCGACGGCAGGCCGAGGCCGCCCCCGGAAAGCGTGTCTACGATCCGCCGTAACCTTCGCTGCATGTGCCTCAGGGGTTCGGGAGCCGTCGGCATACACCATAGTTGAGCGGATCGCTCACCGGGAGTTCGGTCTCGCCGCAGCCGAGGGTCAGCAGGATTGCTGCAGGAGCCAGCAGGCGAGCTATGAACTTCATGGCGTACTCCCATAGATATTAATGCGGCGGGCGCTCCGTGCGCCCGCCGCAACGTGTAACTCCGGAACGCCTGATCAGTTGATTTGCCAGTTCGTCCAGCCGCTCAACCAGTTGGTTCCGCCGTTCGGAGCGATGGCACCCGTGTAGCTCATGCCCTTGCCATCCGTAGCGATAGCCCGCGTACAGTGGCTCGGCACCGTTGCCTGTTCGCGGCGAACTGAGCCTGTGCGGTAGGTGTGAAGTTTGGGATAGCCCCCAGGCTGGTGAATACACTTGCCACGGCGCCGGGCTGGACACTGATCCCCGGGAAGTTGGCTGCCGCCGAGAACGCCGCCCGGCTCGACGCGGTGCTGAACGGAGCCCCGTTGTCGACAAAGGCGACACCGTTGATCGCGAGGCGATTCTGCTCACGATTGGTGTTGGTCGCGGCGTCGCGAACCTCCAGTCCGAACCCGTTGAAGTTCGCCACGATGCCATTGTAGAAGTGACCGGCCGTGCCGCGGCGAAGGAAAATTCCCACCGCGTCGCTGCCCGTCGGGTACCCAGCCCGCTTGGTGCCGATCAGGGTGAAGTTGGCGAACAGTGGGCTGGAAAGCGGCTGGTTGTTCAGGAAGTTGGCGTCGCAGCCGGATCCAGACCTGCTCTCGCACCCGTCCCCCTCGAACGCACGCGGATCAGTCCCCTGCGTCCCTGCACGGTCAGCGGGTTCCAGACGCGTGCTCTGATAGGCGACTAGGAACTGGTTGCGGCCCGTGTACCCTTCCGTCCAGTCAAAGTGATCGTCGCCGGACTCCGCAGAGACCAGGTACTGACCATCCACCGTCCCGCCGAACCACTCAAAGCCGTCATCAAGTCCGGCAAGCGTTTGCACGTACTGCAGGTGTGTGCCACGCCCTACGGCGTACATGGAAAGGCTGTTCAGCTCCTGCCCCGTGCCGGTCACGTCGAACCCTGCGAATTCGACGCGCACGTACTGCAGGCGCCCGCTGCTGTCGTCATCATTGGTGCCGCCGGCGTAGTTGGTGGCGGCTTCCTGCGGACCTTCAGTGAGCGCGGAAGCGATGTTCCGGTTGATCCGGGCGTTTCCAATGATGACGATGCCGCCCCAGTCCCCCGGCTTGCGATTTCCTGGCGCACGCTGTGAGGTGAAAACAATCGGGTTTTCGCGAGTCCCCTCGGCCATGATCTTGGCCCCACGCGTGATGAAGAGGGAACTTCCCAGCCGGGTCGAATCGCCGACGATCTTAGTGCCCGGGAGGACGGTGAGGGTGGCGTTGTTGGTAACCCTCACAAAGCCGCGGAGCACATAGGTCGTCTCCGGAACAAAGGTGCGGTTGCTACCGATCTCTCCCTCGATCACTGCGGCACCGGAGGGAATCGGCTCCGGACCGATGGGATCATCGTCGCAGGCGGCCAAGCCGCCTATCGTCAGCCCCACCAGCCCTGCTCGCAACAGCGTACGCGGATCAATCTTCATCGCCTTTTCCAAGTTTCGGGTTGCAAGGCCCCTTATTTCGAGGTCCTTCGTACTGCAACGTACCAAGCCGTGGCAATCGCTTCGTATCGCGCCCGCCACGGCTTTGTAACACCTGCGGTCCCGCAGGTAGGTTACCGGCGGAGGGAGAACCCCAGAGACAGGCTTCGCCCCGTCTTGTAGCGAACTCGCGTCAGCTCACCCTGCCGAATCTCCGTGCCGGCATCCAGAAGGTTTTCCCCTTCGAATCGAAGGGCGGCATTGCGGAAAAGCGGATACTCCAGAGCAAAGTCGAGCGCGGTACGCGGCTGTTCGTACGCATCGGGGAGCCCCCCCAGCCCTACCTCCGTGATGCGTCTGCCGACGGAGTTCAGGAGCACCGTGGCGCTCGCCTCATTGGGTGCGTCGTAGGTCAAGCCGAGGTTCAGGACGTAGGGAGCCTGTCCCAGCAGTGCACGACTCTGGCTCGTGGCCGCTTCGGCACCGCCGATGCCGCCGAAATCTACTTCGCTCTTCACCAGCGTCGCGTTGGCAATCGCAGTCAGGTTATCCAGCCGCTCTGTCAAGAAGCCGAGCCTACGGCGCAGCTCCAGCTCCACCCCGTAGTTGGTGGCTTGGCGGGCGTTGCGGAAGCTGATCACCGCGTTGGAGCCCTGCGGAATCAGCACCCGCTCGATCGGATCCTGAAAGCGCTTGGCGAAGAGCGCCACGCTCATCGCCACGCCTGCGTACGGGTAGCTTTCGTAGCGGAGGTCGTAGTTCTGGATCAGCGCCCGTTCCAGGTTCGGGTTGCCGAACACCAGGAAGTCGCCGACAAAGTCACGGTAGGTGATGTTCGCCAGCTCTCGGTACTCCGGCCGGGACAGGGTTTGGCTCGCCGAGAGCCGCAGGTTCTGCCGGTCGGTCAGGCGGTAGTTGAGCGCAACCGACGGGAGGACGTCCGCGTTGTTCAGCCTGCCGGTCTTGATCTGGCCCACCACGTCGAGCGCATCCACCTCGATGTGAGCCCACTCTAGCCGCGCCCCGCCAACCAGGTTGAGCCGGGAGGTCAGCGGGTAGTCCACCATGGCGTAGCCCGCCGCCAGGTTCTCGTTCGCCGTGTACGTGCTGCCGAAGACGTTGGACCGGAGACGAATGCCCAGGTTGTTCGGGTCGTAGAACTGGCCACCGAAGAGCTGCTCCGGGGGAAGCGTGCGCTCTTCAAGGCTCAGACCTACGTTCGCAAAGTCGAACGACTTATTCTCCGCGTCGCGGTCCGTATACCGGTACAATCCGCCCACCTTCAACTGCGCTGGCAGCGACTCGCCGCCGAAGCGTAGGGCATAGTTTGCTTTGATCCCACCCGAGTACTCGGACAGCGTACTAAACGCCCGGGTGGTGGGGGCGAGCGCCGTTCCGGCAAATGCCCATACCTGCCGTCCGGCCGCATCCGTTTCACGGGTAAGGGCAAGCTCAGAGCGGTCCGGCTCGTCCCGGGTTACCCGCGAGAAGGTTGCGCTCCAATCAGCCGTGTGCCGGCTGCCCCAGGCGTGCTCGGCACGCAGCTGGTTCGACAGGATACTGCGCTCCACGAAGAGCAGCCGCGTGACGCTGACATCCCTTCCCAGCTCTTCGCTCGAGCCGACGAGGCGAAGAGCCTCGTTGTCGGAAGTTCGATCGTAGGTGTTGTTCAGCTCAAGGCGGGTGTTCTCGCCAATCTCCGTTCCCAGGTTCAGCACACCACCCCAGAGAATTCCCTCGCGACCGGTATTCGCGGTATACTGGTTCAGCGCCACGGTTTCAGTACCACGCAGTGTGGGAGTGGCGCGAACCTCATCCACCTGCGCCTCTTGTCGCCGCTGGTAGCTCAAGGCGCCCAGGTAGGAAAGTTCACGCCCGAAGACGCCGATCGCGTCCCCACGGGACGCAGAAAGGGTGAAGTTGGGGAGGGCGGTCTCGCTACCGGCCAGGAAAACGGGGCGAAACGAACTCAGGATCTCCGCCTGTTGAGTATCCGTAACCCGCCGGAGATCACCACTGAACCCGTTCGGCAGACGGCGCGCGTCGCCGGCCATGCCGAGGAAGTTCACCCCGTCGCCAGGCGCGCGAACGATGTCGTTGAAGGTCGAGGCGCTGTTATATCCGATCGAGGCGCCGAACTGAGTGAAGGGGGCCGAACCAGACACCCGCGTTCGCAGGTTCACCTGCGCGCCGGTGAAGCTCGCCTCCTGGTCGGGAGTGAATGTTTTGGAGACGTGGATGGACTCGAGCACGCCAGCCGGGAAGAGATCCAGCGGAACCACCCGCCGATCCGGCTCCGGGCTCGGGAGCCGCGCACCGTTCAGTTCGGTCGTGGTATACCGTTCCCCGAGACCGCGCACGAACACGTACCGCCCGCCTTCCACTGTGACACCGCTCACGCGCTGTACGGCTTCGGCCGCATTGTCGTCCGGCCCGCGGCGAATCTCCTCGCGGGTGATCACACTCGTCACATTGAGCGCCGTTCGCTGCTCGTCGAGCGCTCGGCTCACGCTGCCCCGCTCCCGCTCCGCGGTCACCGTGATCGCCTCGAGTTCGGCGGCGGCCTCAGCGAGCGACACATCCGTGGTGACGCTTCCTCCGGCCGGGACATTCACCCCCGTGACCGACTTGCTTGCGTAGCCTACCCGTGACACCGAAAGGGTGTGACTTCCGCTCGGCACGCCTTCGATCACGTAGCGGCCTTCGGCATTGGTAGTGGCGGTCTGGGAAGCTCCCTGGACGGCCACACGCACCGCTGCCAGCCCGCGCCCGGAAGACGCGTCCACCACGCGGCCGACCATCCGGCCGGTTTGCGTCGCCTGGGCGATGGCACCGGTTGGGAGTGCGAGGACAAGCGCGAAGAGTAGAAGCGGGTTCTGCACGAGTTTGCGTAACATAGACAATACCTTGTTCCGGTATGGAACGGACCCCGGGAAGCTCCCGTTGTCCCTTTGGATACCGGAAATTGGCAGCGCCTTATATCAGGCCGGCCCGTGTTCAGTCACAAAGCTGTAACATTGTCGGGATTGCCCACGGATTTGACGTAATACTGATGGCCGCTGAGCAGGGAGCGGCTACAAGGTTGCCTCTGCGGGAGCCGTGGGAAGCGTGAAGCGAATCGTGGTGCCGCGGCCTAGCTGGCTTTCTGCTTCTACCTGGCCCCCGTGGGCCTCGACCAGGTGACGCACGATGGAAAGGCCGAGTCCAGTGCCGCCCTCGGCACGTGAGCGAGCGGGATCAACGCGGTAGAAGCGCTCAAAGATGCGAGGCAGATGCGGCGCCGGGATTCCAATGCCCGTGTCCCGACCTTCGATCTGCATCCACTCTGCGCGTCCGGACACGGGAGCCACTGCAATCGTGATCGAGCCACCGGGAGGTGTAAACTGAAGAGCATTGCCGAACAGGTTCGTCAGGACCTGATGGAGTGCACTCGGATCGGCGAGTAGTTCACCGTGGGAGGGGTCAGTCTGTACGTCGAAGCACACATGTTTATCTTTGGCGGCGTCCGCGAACGATGCCCATGCGGCGTGCGATACCTCCTCCACCGAAACTCGCTCCGGTTCAGAGCGCCACCCGCCAGATTCAATACGCGACAGATCGAGCAGATCGTCGACGATCCGCTGCAAGCGCTGGGTGTTCGCCTGCACTATTTTCGTAAACTGTTGTCGCAGCTCCGTGGGAAGCTCCGGATCGAGCAGCGTTTCGCTGAAGCCGCGAATCGCCGTCAGCGGCGTTTTCAGCTCGTGCGAAGCGTTCGCAACAAAATCTCTCCGTACATCCTCAACGCGCCGTAGGGCGGACACATCCAGGAAGACAAGCACCGCCCCGCCATCCGCAAGCGGCTGCGCTGTCGCGAGAAGGTGGTAGGAACCGTGCACCAGCTGCGTCGCGGAAATCGCGGCACCGCTCAGTGCATTACGGACGAACTCCAGAAACGCCGGTCGTCGGGAAACCGCAGGCGTAGGGATACCACGCACGTGACCTGCTAGGCCAAACATGTGCCGAGCAGCGGGATTGGCCCGCCGCACGATGCCATTCCGGTCCAGGGCGAGGACGCCTTCCGCCATAGCATCGATCAACGCCTGCATCTCCCCGCGTTTGCCTTCCAGCTGCTCCAGGCGAAGCTGCAACTCGTCGGCGAGCGTGTTCAGCGCATCGCCGACCTCGCCAATCTCATAGCCTTCGCGCGACCGCACCCGGCGCGACAGGTCGCCGGCTGCCATCGCGCGGGCCACCCTGCCCACCCTCTGCAGCGGCCGGGTTGCGGCGTGGGCAAGTGCGAGCGAGAGTGCAGTGCCCACAACCAGCGCAGCGATGCCGGCGCCGAGCATGCCTCGCTGGATCTGTCCGACGGTGCTATGGACTGCACCCAGCGATTCGCCTAGGCGCAGCACCTCGCCACGGCGGGTCGGCGCCGCAGCGTAAACCTGCTCGGCATCGACGGAAGCGCTCCTCCGAACGGCCTCGCCGATTTGGCCCCGGAGCGCCTCGCGCACTTCCGGTCGCGTACGGTGGCTCTCGAGCAAAGCAACCCCAGCGGGCTGTACCTCGGAGTCTCCAAGTACAACGCCATCCCGTGCGATGATGGTTACGCGACGGCCGAGCAGCGCGCCAATCTGTCTTGCTACGGCATCGGGCGCCGAAGTGGGTCGCGCGTCGTAGAACGCCCCCGCTAGCCGAAGCTCACGCCGCAGCGCATCGGCGGTTTGGCTCGCAAGATGGCGGCGAAGGGTGCCGCCGATGCTCAGGGTGAGTGCAACGACGGTGAGGACACTCAGCACCAGGTAGCTGAGAAATAAACGCTGTCCGGAATGGAGCCGCACCGGCGTGTTCATGGGGGCGTTTGAGTCCTGAAGCGGTACCCGAAGCTCCGAAGTGTTTCGATCTGATTCCCGCTGCCATTCAGCTTCTTCCGGATCCGCTGGACGTGCATGTCCAGTGCACGGGCACCACGCTTCGGGTGGATCTGGAGGGCTTCCAGAAGCGCCGGCCGGCCTACGCTACGCCCTCGCTGCTCCATGAGGATGGCGAGCAGCTTGAACTCAAGGGGAGTGAAATGGATCTCGCTCCCATCCAACCGCACGGCCATGGATCGGGTGTCCACCTCGAGCAGTCCCGCCCGGACGATCCTTCCACCTGGACACAATGGAGGCGCGAACCGAACCCGGCGCAGTATGGCCATAATCCGTAAAACAAGCTCCTCCGGATCGAACGGCTTCGTTACATAGTCGTCGGCTCCGAGCCGGAACGCCTCGATCCGGTCATTCCTGCCATTTCGCTCCGTCAGGACCACGCCGGCGAGATCCTGCGTGTTCATTCGGCTCCGGATCGCCTGTAGAAGCTGGAAGCCAGACATTCGAGGGAGGACCAGATCGAGGATGACCAGATCAGGGGGTTCGTCTTCTATCATGTGGAGGGCTGCATCGCCGGCAATCACCGTACGCACACGAACCGCCCGCCGGGCAAGCTCGTAGGCGACCACTGCCGCACTTTCGGGATCGGCATCGGCGATCAGAACCTGTATGCTGGCCAAAAGCGGTGATTCCAAGGCAGTTGCTCCTCTGCGGACCAAGACCTGTGCCGGATCAATCGACGGCACACCACGGGTGATGGATTTGAGTTGACTCAAATCAAAGAAATGAGGGCATGTCGCGTTCAGTCTTCAATGACGTCACAGTCCTGTAACACGGCACCCGCCTACCATCGCGATGAGGCTATTGAGCTGCCCCTCCGGGTATCTGAGCGAAATCTGGATGCTCGGCGATCACGGACTCGGTGCCCGGCACATCCAAGCCGCCAGGGCTCCGCAAACCATCGGATACTGTTGGCGAAATGGCGCGGGTTTGGCGGCGGGGGTGATCCCCTGACC
>JAUJOM010000052.1 GCA_030447645.1 Longimicrobiaceae bacterium
AAACTGGCACCGGGCACACGCATCATTGAGAGCGACATCGCGCTTCGGCTTGATATCAGTCGGACACCTGTGCGGAGCGCGCTGCAGAGGCTACAGCAGGAAGGCTACATTCTTGTTTCGGATGGCGGTAAGCAGGCCCGGCTCAGTGTGGCACCTCTTACGGTCGAGGACGCTCGAGAGCTTTTCAGCATCGTGGGGGTAGTGGAGGGTCTTGCTGCCCGCCGTGCCGCCGAACTGGACGAGATGACTCGAGCGGCACTTGTTCGGACACTTCGAGAGTTCAATGGTGAGTTGCTTCGCGCCGCGGAGGCACAGGCCCCAGATTCAAACCTGATCTTTGACCTCGATCTAAACTTTCATCAAAGCTACGTGGAGGCGGGTGCGGGTCCCCGCTTGTTAACACTCCACCGGGCGATCAAACCACAGGCAGAACGTTACAATCGCCTGTATACCAATACACTTGTGGCTGAAATCCACACTTCTGTCGATGAACACGAAGAGATTATCAGGAGCATAGGCGAACGGGATCCGGGCGGCGCGGACCAGGCGGTGCAGCTGAATTTCCACAACGCCGCTGAGCGATTAAGCAAGGTCATCATCAACGTTGGTGAACGCGGGACTTGGTGACCGTGCTTGCTTAAGAGGTTATCCGAGATTAGTGTACAGAACATCTAGTTCGGGGCTCGCGTATTTTTGCCCATTATTGTATACAAATACAAACACAAACATTTATACTGCTTAATCTGCAGGTGCGTACACTCCCCTATAGCGCCGGAGCCAAGCTTATGCCACCACCTATTTTTATAGGGCCCACACCTCCAGATAGCAGGACAAATCCTGCTGACCATTCCTACGACTCGCAGGTGCATGGAGCAGCTTCGGCTCTGTGCAGATGGACCCGGCACTGTTTCTTGACCGATAATCGAATCGGCCATCAGCGGCCGCCGGCAAAAACCCTTTCAGTAACAAGGAGGCAAGTGATGCAACAGCTTGTGCGCTTCGTCAGCGCATTGCGTGGTAGCGCATTGCGTACCGCCCTCGCGGCCTGCCTGGTGGTTTTGGCGGCTGGCACAGCGGTGGCACAGGGAGGCGCGGTGACTGGCACGGTGGTAGAGGAGACATCGGGGCGTCCCCTTGCGGGGGCGCGGGTGGCAGTGGAAGGGACGAATCGAGCGGTTGCAACGGATGCCCGCGGACGGTTCACCATCACTGGGCTCACCGGTACAGAGGTGCGGCTCCAGGCTTCGTTTGTCGGCCGACGTGCGGTCACGCAGACCGCTCGTGTCGGTGCGACGGATGTTCGGATCGCGCTCGCCGAAACCGCCGTTGCCCTGGACGAGCTCGTTGTCACCGGGACCGCAGGTGCCCAGCAGCGGCGGGAAATCGGTAATTCAGTGACCCAAGTTCGGGCAGCGGACGTTGTTGCCGCGTCCCCCGTCCGGAACATGCAGCAGTTGCTGACTGGGCGCGCGCCCGGTGTCTTCGTGGTGCCTTCCTCGGGAAACGTAGGCACCGGCCAGCGAATTCGTATCCGCGGCCAGTCTACCTTCTCACTCTCGGGTGACCCGCTGATTTACGTCGACGGTCTGCGGGTGAACAACGAATCGTCGAGCGGTATCTCGGTTCAGGGGTTTGGGTCGGGTGCGGTTTCTCGTCTAAACGACATCAACCCGGAGGACATCGAGACCATCGAGATCCTCAAAGGCCCGGCCGCAGCCACCCTGTACGGCACCGAAGCGGCCCGGGGCGTGATCAACATCATCACCAAGAAGGGCTCGGTTGGTGGGACGCGCTTTAATTTTGTCACCCGCCAGGGCGCCAGCTGGTTTTCTAATCCCGAGGGGAGGCTTCCGACCAATTATTGGAGAGATCCGACCGGGAATGTCCAGTCTTTGGATATCTACGAGCGGGAGACGGCACTTGGGTACGAGGTCTTCCGCACCGGCCGCGTGCAGGGATATACCGGCAGCGTGAGCGGCGGCAGTGAGGCTGCACGCTATTTTGTGAGCGCAGACTACGACAACGACGAGGGGATCGACCCTACCAACGACAAGCAGCAGTTCAGCGGTCGCGCGAACGTCCAGTTTAACGCGAGCGAGAACTTCGACATGAACGTCAGCACGGGGTATATCAACAGCGACACACGATTGGCGTGTGAGGCAGGTTGCGGCGGGCGTATGTGGGGCGTGATGTTCAGCAGCCCACGGCTTTCGGCGAGAACTGCGCTCCCAATGCTCCGTTGGGATGCGGTTTCTCACGTGGTTACCGGAGCTGGCCGTTGCAGCCGCTTGACGTCTGGCAGATCAGGCAGGGGATCAATCGCTTCACTGGAAGCGTTACCGGGAACTGGAGGCCGTTTCGCTGGATGAGCCATCGTGTCACGGTGGGCAGGATTTGACCAACGAGAACAACGTAGAGTCCCTCGAATACCCAACCAACGATACCGTCCGCTACTTCTGGGCAGGCCCACTGGGCAATGGCTATCGATTCCAGAACCTCCGGGAAGTGATCTTCGATACGTACGACTACTCGGGCACCGTTAACCTCAACGTGCGCGAGGGGCTGAACTCCCAGACCTCCGTTGGTGTGCAGTACTACACCAAGGATTTTCAGATTGCGAGCGTTCAGGGCGAGGGGTTCCCTGGGCCCGGTGTTACAACGGTTGCCGCTGCTGCGGCCAGAACCTTCCAGAACCAGGATTACTGGCAGAACCGAACACTTGGAGTCTTCTTCCAGCAGCAGCTCGGGTGGCGAGATCGCCTGTTCTTGACCGGCGCGGTGCGGGTCGACAACAACAGCGCATTCGGTTCCGAGGTCGATTTCGTAACCTATCCGAAGGCGAGTGTGTCGTGGGTACTGCATGAGGAGCCCTTGTTCTCTCGGGTGCAGCCATCATTCCTCAACACCTTGCGTCTGCGTGCCGCCTACGGCGAATCGGGGACACAGCCGGAGCTCAACTCCGCGCTACGGACCTTCAGTCCCGTTCCGGGCCCGGGTGGCACCTCGGCGGTGATGCCGACTTCCGTGGGCAATCCCGAGCTTAAGCCGGAGCGCGGACGGGAGATCGAGCTGGGCTTTGATGCCGGCTTCCTGAACGATCGAGTCGGCCTCGATTTCACCTATTATCGCACCCGCACCACAGACGCGATCTTGTTCCGGCCCGTTCCGCCCTCGCGGAGGCTTCCCAGGGAACCAGTGGGTTAATGCGGGGCGAGATCTTGAACACCGGAATCGAGGCGCAGCTTCGGACGCAACTTCTCAGCCGGCGCAACATTGGCTGGGAGATGAATGTGAATGTTGCGACCAATGACAGTGAGGTGAGAAAGCTTACCGGTGACGAGACTACCCTCGTTGTCGGCAGCGTTCAACACAGGATCGGCTATCCCGCGCATTCCTGGTTCCGCGAGCGTGTGGTGAGCAGAGAGTTCAACCCCAGCACGGGCAGGACGATCAATGCCCTGTGCGATAACGGTGAGGGTGGCACGACACCCTGCTTCGACGCGGCGGGTCGGGTCATCGCACCGCGCGTCTTCCTTGGCCGCACCACGCCGACATTCGAGGGCTCAGTTTCCTCGACCTTGAGCTTCCTCCAGGCCTTCCGATTGTCCGGCATGCTGGACTACAAGAGTGGTTTCAGTAAGTTCGACAACAACCTGCGGGCTCTGCTGCCAGGTTTTCAGTCTGTGCATCGAGAACATTGAGCCACAGAACGCGGATCCGAGGGTCCTTGCCCAAATGCAGACCAGTGGCACGCTGGTGGACTTCGTGATTAATGACGCCACCTTCGCCCGGTTGCGTGAGGTGTCGCTCGGTGTGGACGTGCCGGAGAGCTGGGCTCGCAGGTTCGGCGGTCGCAGCGCATCGATCAACTTCGCGGGGCGGAACCTTCACACTTGGACGGATTACACCGGGCTGGATCCCGAAGCGATGTTCCTGGGCGGCTCAATTGCCTTCCAATTCGAGCAGAACCAGGTTCCACACCCTGTTCATTTCGTGACCACGATCAACCTGAACTTCTAGGATGAACATGAGGATTACCCTAGGGAAACACAGGCGCTGTCTCCGGGCTGCCTCTCTGTGGTGCCTTCCCCTGATTGTGGGTGTACTTCCGCTTGCCGCCTGCGATCTGGATAGATTGCTTGAGGCGGAAACTCCGACGTTGTTCGATGCCGCCAAGTTGACTGACCCTTCGCAGGCGCAGCTTCTGTTGAACGGGGTGATTGCCAACTTCGATTGCGCACACGGTGCATTCGTCGCCGGCAGCGCCCTGATCGCCGACGAACTGGAAGATGCGCAGCTCGCGGCTGCAGTGTGGTCGTGGGATCGCCGAACCTTCAATGCGGAGCCAGGTGGCGCTTACGGTACCGGCGTCTGCAACGGGCAGATCTTTGGTGTTTACACACCGCTTTCGACAGCACGCTGGACTGCCGACCAGCTCATAATTGCGCTCGACTCGTGGACTGACCAGCAGGTACCCAATCGCCAAGCCATGATCGCCACGGCAGCGGTCTATGCTGGCTTTAGCCTCACCGAGATGGGGATGATCATGTGCTCGGCGGCTCTTGATCGGGGTCCTGAAATGCAATCGGCAGACCTGTTCCGAGAAGCAGAGAAGCGGTTCGATCGGGTAATCCAGACAGCCACGGGATCTAGCCAGACTGAGACAGCCTTGCGCAACGCCGCGTACGCCGGCCGGGCACGGGTTCGGCTTTATCTGGGCAACAGGACGGGTGCTGCCGCCGACGCCCGACAGGTGCCCGCCGGGTTCGTCTTCAACTCGACCGCTTCCGAAGATGCCTCCGCCAGCCGGCGCTGGAACCGCATCTTTCATTTCGTAAACCGCAATCGCTTCCATATGGTGGAGGAGCAGTCACGGAACCTGACGACCGGGGGCGTAGTGGATCCGCGGACAGCAGTGACCGTGACCACCACTCGTGCGGCGGATGGCCGGCCCACGGTAATGCAGAACAAGTATACGTCACTCGGCAGTCCCATGCCCGTTACCCGCTATGAGGAAGCACAGCTCATCCTTGCGGAGATCGAAGGTGGGCAGACGGCGGTAAACGTGGTGAATGCACTCCGCGCCAAGCACAACCTGCCGCAGGTTACCAGCGTCAATCAGAATACGCTGGTCGAGGAGCGGCGTCGCGAGTTCTGGCTCGAGGGACAGCGGCTGTATGACATTCGCCGATTCAACCTTCCGTTCACTCCCGCGGTAGGTGCGGCGTTCCCCAAGGGTGGTACGTACGGCCCCACGACCTGCCTTCCCTTGCCGGACGTGGAGCGGTTCAACAACCCAAGCTTTACTTGACGACTAGAGCGGTTCGATTGACGGCGCGGCTTCTACTCTCTGGAGGCATGGGAGAGTAGAAGTCGCGTCTTTTCCTGCACACTTGTAATCAGCTTCCTGTGAGAGCGCCATCGACCTGATGGTCTCAGAAGAATTGTGATGAGACGGATATTTGCTCTGCTCGCCGCCTCCCTGGCGGCCTGCGCGCCGAGTACCCCACCCGCATCTGCCCCGGGCGGTGCGCCGTACGATCTGGTCATCCAGGGTGGCCGGGTGGTGGACGGGACTGGCAGCGCCTGGTTTTACGGCGACATCGCCATCCGGGGAGATCGGATCGCCCGAGTCACACCGGCGGGACTGCTCCGCAATGCTCCGGCGCGAGAGCGGCTCGATGCTCGCGGGCTGGTAGTCGCCCCCGGCTTCATTGACATCCAGGGACACTCCGGGGGTGCGTTCCTCTTCGGGGACGGCCGGGTAGTGAGCAAGTTGACGCAGGGGATTACCACCGAGATTCTGGGGGAGGGTGCCACGCTCGCACCCGCGAACCAGAAGACGACGACGGGCGCCGAGCCACCGAGCGATCCAGCGCATGCCCGAACCCTGGAGAGCTTCCAGGGACCGCATGGCTTCGACGCGTGGCTTCGCGCCATGGAGGTGAACGGCATCTCCCCCAATGTGGGCTCTTTCCTGGGGGCTTCGACAGTCCGGCAGTATGCCAAGGGGATGGAGATTGGCCCACCCACTCCGGCGGAGCTGGACACGATGCGTGGCATCGTTCGTCGGGCGATGGCAGACGGTGCGTTCGGCGTTGCCTCCGCCCTGATCTACCCGCCAGGTAACTATGCGAGCACTGAAGAGTTAGTCGAGGTGGCACGGGCGATGGCGCCGTATGGCGGGGTGTACATCACCCACATGCGCTCGGAGGCGGATCGCTATCTGGAGGCGCTCGACGAGGCGATCCGCATCGGTCGGGAGGAGGTGTCCCCGTCGAAATCTACCACTTGAAGGCGGCAGGGCAGGCAAACTGGCCCAAGGCGCCGCGCGCCATCGCCAAGATCGATTCGGCGCGTGCGGCCGGGTTGGACGTTCAGGCGAACATGTACCCGTACACTGCTGGAGGAACCGGGCTGAGCGCATGTCTTCCCCCGGCTTCGGCAGAGGGGGGAAGGCTCTTCGAGAAGTTGGCGAACCCTCCAGGAGCGAGCCCGGATCAAGAGTGAGGTGCTCCGCCCTACCACGGACTGGGAGAACCTTTGCACGCAGGCGACGCCACAGGGGGTACTTCTCGTCGGGTTCCGTAACCGGAGAATCGCAAGTGGATTGGCAAGCGCCTTTCTGAAGTGACCGCCGCGACGGGTAAGGAATGGGTGGAGACGGCCATGGACTTGATCCTGTCGGACCGTTCCCGCGTGGAGACGTTGTATTTTCTGATGAGCGAGGAGAACGTCAAGCTCCAGCTCCGCCAGCCATGGATGAAGTTTGGTACCGATGCCGGCGGGGTGGACCCCGACAGCGTGGGAAACCCGATGGCACACCCACGCGCCTACGGCACCTTTCCCCGCATCCTGGGGAAGTACGTGCGTGAAGAGCAGGTGCTTCCGCTAGAGGACGCCATCCGCAAGATGACCTCGGCGGTGACCACACGGCTCTCTATTCCTGATCGTGGGGTGCTCCGTCCGGGGATGTATGCCGATATCGTAATCTTCGATGCCAATGCAATCGGTGACCGCTCAACCTTTGACCAGCCGCACCAGCTCTCCGTGGGTATGCGCGATGTCTTCGTGAATGGGGTGGCCGTAGTGCGTGGCGGACGGCACACGGGCGCCAAGCCGGGTCGGGTGGTACGGGGACCGGGGTATCGGGGAGAGCGGTGATCAGCGTATGAGAGGAGATCTGGTCGTGCGGCACCTGGCTGCCGTACTTGTCCTGCTGACGGCCGCATGTGGGGAAAAGGGTGGCACCCCCGACCGCTCCACCTCCGGCGGAGACGTTCCCCATCACCGGGGTCGCTGCGCCGGGGATGGCGAGCTTCGACCGTATCATACCCGACCTGATGAAGAAGTGGGGGATTCCGGGCGGGGCTGTAGCCGTGGTCAAGGACGGTCGGCTCGTGCTCGCTCGCGGCTACGGCTATGCCGATCAGGCAAAGCAGTCCGTGCAGCCGGACGCGCTCTTCCGCATCGCTAGCGTTTCGAAGCCGCTCACCGCCGTGGCCATTCTGAAGCTATGGAGGAGGGCCGCCTCGATCTCGATGCCAAGGCTTTCGTGCTTCGCAACGACCTTCCACCTCCACAGGGTGCCACCACCGATCCACGGATTTATGACGTAACCATTCGGCAGCTCCTCTACCATGCCGGAGGCTGGGACCGCGAGGTGAGCTTCGACCCGATGTTTCGCTCCACCACGGCAGCACAGGCCGTGGGAGCTCCCGCCCCCTGCAAGTGCGGAAACGGTGATGCGCTACATGCTCGGGCAGCCACTCGACTTCACTCCCGGCTCACGCTACGCGTACTCCAACTTCGGCTATGCGGTCCTGGGGCGTGTCATCGAAAAGGTGACCGGTGAAAGCTACGAACAGTATGTGAAGCGAGCGATTCTGGCGCCTGTGGGGGCGACTCAAATGCGATTGGGACGCACGCTGCTCTCTGATCGACATCCTGGCGAAATCCAGTACTTCGATCTGGGTTCGGCGTCATCGGTGTTTCCCGGCGGAGGTACGGTGCCGTTTCCCTATGGCGGCTTCTACTTGGAGGCGATGGATAGCAACGGTGGCTGGATCGCATCAACCATCGACCTCCTGCGCTTTCTGACGGCGGTGGACGGCCTCTCCACCCGTCCGGACGTTCTTAGGCCGGCCACCATTCAGCTCATGGTCGCTCCCCCGCTGCCACCATTGTGGCAGGGCTCCGCCTACCACTATGGAATGGGGTGGCTGGTCCGTCCTGCCGAGGGGAACTGGTGGCATAATGGCTCCTCCCCCGGCACCACGGCGTTACTGGTGCGTACGGGTGGTGGGATCGCTTGGGCGGTCCTCTTCAATTCTCGGACGATGGTGCCTGGGTCGAACTGGGTGAACTTCCACAGCGAGACTGATTCAGCAATCTGGCAGGCTGTCCGGCAGGTAACCGATTGGCCTGCACACGACCTCTTTTCGCAATACAAGTAAGGAAATAGGCTAGCAGATTATGAGATCGGCAACGCTACGAAGTGTGATGTCTACAAATTTGTATGCAGTCCTGCAGCCTGCTTGTCGGTTATTGCTCCTGCTGTGGTTGCTGGTGGGCAGCCTCGCACTTCCCTCGTTCGTGGCTGCCCAGGCACTCGATCTAGTGGTGCGCAACGGGCGCATCGTGGATGGATCAGGGAACCCATGGTACAAGGGGGATGTCGGCGTTCGTGGTGGGATGATCGTGGAAGTCGGCAACCTGGCGGGACATACTGCCAAGCGGATGATCGATGCCAAAGGGATGGTGATTGCCCCCGGGTTCGTGGACCTGATGGGAGTGAGCACCTTCGTTTTCTAGCTGATCCTCAAGCGCAGAAAGCAGGCTCCGCAGGGGATCACCACCACAATGGCGGGTGAGGGTGGCTCGCACGCCCCGCAAAACGAGCGCACGCTGGGAACGTCACCCTTGGAGGAAAGCCGGTGCGCTGGCGCACCTTCGACGAGTACTTCCGTCTGATTGAGCAGCAGGGAGTCCCACTCAACGTAGTCCACAACGTCGGTGCGGCCCAGGTGCGCCGAGTCGTGATTGGCGAGGAGGCGGGCGCGCCCACGCCGCAGCAGATGGACCAGATTCGAAATCTGGTGAAGCAGGCGATGGAGGACGGGGCCATAGGGTTCTCGACGGCCCTGATCTATCCCCCCCGGGACATACGCGACCACCGAAGAGCTGATCGAGATGGGGAAGGTCGTCGCGCAATATGGCGGTGTTTACTTCACACATATGCGCAACGAGAGTAGCCAGCTGCTGGACGCGATCCGGGAAAGCATCCGCATCGGCGAGGGGGCTGAGTTCCGGTGCACATCTTCCATCTCAAGGCGGCGGGCCAGGAGAACTGGCCCTTGATGACGCAGGCGCTCGCCTTAATTCAGAGTGCGCGGGATCGTGGCCTGGATGTAACCTCAGACATTTACCCGTACATCCGCAACGGACTCGGCCTGCAATCGTTTCTGCACCCGAGGCACTTCGCCGCCGGCGAGCAGGCGTTTCGCGCCACACTCCAACCCACGTGTCCGCCAGGAGTTGCGCCGGGAGATCGAAACCACCTCCAACTGGGAAAATTGGTACCGGCACGTTGGCAAGGACTGGAACAAGGTGCTCATCACTGCCGTCGGGCCACGCGGAGATCGCGGCATTGTGGGATTGTCTGTGCAGGAGGCTGCACAGAAGCGTAGTGGCGATGTGGACAACGTTCTTTGATCTCGTACAGCAGGGTGGGGTGGAAGTCGCTCAGAAAGCATGAACGAGGAGCAGAAGCGGGAGGCGTTGCGGGCGCCATTCGTGGCCATCGAAACCGATTCTCCCCCGCCAATCCCGCAACCACCGCCAGCTCGCACCCCCGTGCGTTCGGCTCATTTCCCCGTGTGCTTGCGAAGTACGTCCGCGAGGAGAAGGTTCTTACGCTGGAGGATGCTGTCCGCAGAATGACCTCCCTGCCCGCGAACCGTATGGGATTGTACAATCGCGGGCGCATCGCTCCGAACATGGCCGCGGACCTGGTCCTGTTCGATCCCGACAAGATCCAGGATACAGCGACGTTCACCAAGCCGCTCTCCTACGCCACAGGAGTCGAATACCTGGTTGTCAACGGGGACCTGGTCATTGACGAAGGACGCCTGACCGGACGCAAGCCCGGCAAGGTCCTCCGGCACCGCCGCTAGGCTGTGAGATGAGGTTGCCCTTGAAGATCGAAGACATCGAGCGTAGCCTGGTGGATCACCGCACCAAAGGGATTCCCGGGGGAACAGCGCCATTTCCTTTAGATGAGATCGGCGAGCGACAGTGGAACGTTCTCCGTGAGGATCTACCGCTCCCCTGGCAGTACTCCAGGAATCGGCCCTGGAGCACAACAGTCAGTGGATGCGCCGTTTCCTCAGTCTCTCCGGAGCTGTGATCGCTCCACACGGGAAGACCACGGCGAGCCCGCAGCTCTTCCAGCGGCAGCTCGACGATGGTGCCTGGGCAATTACGGTGGCTACAGTGCAGCAGCTGCAAGTTTGTCGGGAGCATGGCATTCAGCGCATCGTGTTCGCGAACCAACTTGTCGGAAAGCCGGAGATCCGATACGTACTCGACGAGCTTCACCGGGATCCCGCCTTTGACTTTTACTGCCTGGTAGACTCCATCGAGGGTGTTCGTATGCTCTGCGAGGCTGCGCGCCAGCACCCATTGCAGCGCCCGTTCAACTACTCGTGGAAGGTGGGTACGCGAGCGGGCGGGCAGGATGTCGCTCCCTGCCGCAGGCGCTGGAAGTAGCGCGAGCGGTGAAGGAGGCAGAGCCCCATCTCGCACTCCGGGGTCGAGGGCTTCGAGGGACTGATTCCGAGTGACTCCTCGAAAGAAGTCAATGTGCAGGTGGCGGCATTCCTCGATTTCCTGGTGGAGGTTGCCGCGGGTTGCGATGAGGAAGGATTGTTTTCGCCCGGACCGGTGATTCTGAGCGCGGGCGGATCGCATTTTACGACATGGTGACCGACCGCCTCTGCCAGACGAGCCTGAACGGTCGCCTCCAGATGGTCGTGCGTAGCGGCTGCTATCTGACGCATGACTCACGCATGTACAAGGATGCCTTCAGGGAGATGCTGGTGCGCTCGCCCGAGTTGAGGTCCATCGGCGAAGGCTTGCGCCCCGCCCTGGAGGTCTGGTCCTACGTTCAGTCCCGTCCCGAGCCGGAGCTGGCAATCACGACCATGGGAAAGCGTGATTGTGGATTCGATTTCGGATTCCCGGTGCCGCTCGCGTGGTTCCGTCCAGGGCAGCACACCCAGCCGGAGCCGCTCGCCGCCGGCTACGAAATCACCAACATGAATGACCAGCATGCGTTTCTGCGCCTGCCGGCGAGTCGGAACTCGCGGTGGGTGACATGGTGGTATCCGGGGATCTCACATCCCTGCACCACCTTCGACAAATGGCAGCTTCTTCCCATTGTGAATGACCAGTACGATGTCGTGTCGGCGATCCGCACGTTCTTTTGAGGCGATTCTACATGTCAAGAAACCTATTCGTTCGAATGTGTTCGCTGCTGGTGCTCGTCGTACCGGCCGCGGCACCAGTGCTGGCCCAACAGGCATCCTTCCAGGCTCTCGACGCCTACGTTGAAAAGGCGATGCGAGACTGGGAAGTTCCCGGCGCCGCCATCGCGATCGTGAGGAACGACTCCGTGATCTTCGCCCGTGGCTACGGTGTCCGGGAGCTGGGAAGCCCGCACGTGGATGAAAACACGGTGTTCGCCATTGCTTCCATCACCAAGTCGTTCACCTCCGCAGGGGTGGGGATGCTGGTGGATGAGGGAAAGGTTGCGTGGGACCATCAGGCGGTCCGGCACCTCCCGGACCTCCAGTTCGCTGATCCCTGGATGACCCGGGAGTTTACCGTGAGGGACATGCTTTCCCACCGGTCAGGATTGGAAAGGGGAGATTGGCTGTGGTTCGGAACCGACTACGACCGTGCCGGCGTGGTGCAGCACCTGCGCTACCTGCGGCCGGTTGGCGGCTTCCGCGCAGTGTACGGCTACAGCAACAACATGTATATCGCCGCCGGCCAGATGATCAACGAAGTGTCCGGCACAAGCTGGGACGATTTCATCAAACAGCGCATCTTCCCGTCCGCTTGGCATGACCCGGAGCAATACCAGCGTCCGTGATCTGCCGGGGATGGAGAATGTGGCGGCTCCGCACGAGAAGCTCAACGGCCAATTGCGCAAAGTTCCGCCCGGGAATCTGGATAATGGGCGCCCGGAGGCTCCATCAACTCCAGCGTCATGGACATGACAAAGTGGATCGGCTGCAGCTGGCTGGCGGAACGTTCGGCGGAAAGCAGCTCA
Organism: Longimicrobiaceae bacterium; assembly: GCA_030447645.1. Classification (GTDB taxonomy): domain Bacteria; phylum Gemmatimonadota; class Gemmatimonadetes; order Longimicrobiales; family Longimicrobiaceae; genus JAUJOM01. The sequence continues at coordinate 12,338 of JAUJOM010000052.1, forward strand.
TCAAGACGGCCACGCTCAAGGAAGCCCACACGCCGCAAACCATCATTCCCATCACCGAGCTGCATCTCAAAGCCTACCCGGACATTCACTTCCTGAACTACGGCTTTGGGTGGGAGATCCTGAACTACCGCGGGCAAAAGGTGGTGCAGCATAGCGGTGCATTCGACGGTATGCGGGCACGGCTTTCTATGATTCCAGAGAAGAACGTTGGTTTTGTCATTCTTACCAATCGCGGGTGGGGAAACACCATGGATGCGCGCTCCGGAACCGTCTCCTTGATGCGCTGCTGGGTGCTGCAGAGCGGGATTGGAGTACGGAATACCTTGCCCGGGCCAGGCAAGAACAAGCAGACGCTGAGGCATACGAACGGAAGATCCGGGCGGGGCATTCGCGGGACCAAGCCGTCGCTGCCCCTCCGGGGCTATGCCGGCTCCTACCGGGATGAGGCATTCGGCCCGGCAATCGTGACCCTGGAGAACGGGCGGCTGGTGATGAAGCTCGGTCCACGCCACACCGGGGATCTGGAGCATTACCACCACAATACCTTCTGGGCTACCTGGCGAAGGCCAACGACGGGATGGTCGCTGGTAACCTTCTCGTTCGCGCATGACGGGAGCGTGACTGGGATGGATGTCGGCGGAGTGAGAACGTACCGGCGCGTTCCGGAAGAAGGGCGGAAGGGGATCGATGATCTACTCCCGTCGGCTCCCCGTCGCCATCGCATCCCTCCTCGCCGTCGGCGCTGGGTGCCACCCGGCCGCACTTCCCACTCCCCAACCGCAGCAGCAAAACTACGCTGCCGCAGTCGCGGCTCTCCGGCCATTCATCGCCCACGAGATAGCCGACAAGGGGCTGCCGGCGCTTTCCATCGCCCTGGTGGATGACCAGAGGATCGTCTGGGCCGAAGGCTTCGGTTTCGCGGACCCGGCGGATAGCGTTCCCGCCACCGCGGAAACGGTGCACCGGGTGGGCTCGGTGTCGAAGCTCTTCACCGACATTGCCGTCATGCAGCTGGTGGAGCAGGGTAAGCTGGACCTGGACGCCCCGATCCAGCGCTATCTCCCGGATTTCCGCCCGGAGAATCCGCAGGGTGAGCCGATTACCCTTCGGCAGCTCATGTCCCATCGCGCCGGTCTGGTGCGCGAGCCGCCCGTGGGAAACTACTTCGAGCCAGGCGAGCCGTCGCTCGCCGCGACGGTGGCGAGCCTGAATGGGACCCCGGCTGGTGTATCCGCCGGAGACGCGTAGCAAGTACTCGAACGCGGGCATCGCCGTTGTCGGCTACGTGCTGGAGCGCACCCAGGGCGAGCCTTTCGCCCGTTACCTGGAGCGCAGGGTGCTCCAGCCGCTGGGGATGCAGAAGAGCTCCTTTGAGCCGCGCCCGGAGCTGATGCGCGATTTAGCCAAAGCGCAGATGTGGACGTACCACGGCGAGGTTTTCCCGGCGTCTAACTTTCAGCTCGGAATGGCGCCCGCCGGGAGCATGTACTCCACGGTCAACGATCTGGGGCGATTCCTGAGTGCCCTCTTCGCGGGGGGCGTGCACCCGGGGGGCAGATCCTGCGGCCGGAAACGCTGCGGCAGATGTGGACGCCGCAGTTCGCGCCGCCCGGCCAGAAGACGGGGTTCGGCATCGGCTTCTCCCTTGCGGAGCTGGAAGGTCACCCGCGGATTGGGCACGGGGGCGCCATCTACGGCTTCGCGACCGAGCTGGCCGCGCTGCCGGACGAAAAGCTCGGGGTGGTGGTCGTGGCGACCAAGGATATCGCGAACGCCGTCACCACCCGGATCGCCGACATGGCGTTGCGCCTGATGCTGGCTGCACGCACCGGGCAGCGCCACACCCGGATACGACCGCGCCCATCCCCGCGGAACGCGCCCGCCGTCTAGAAGGGCGCTATGCGAGGCGGCGACAGCGTTGAGCTCACTGAGCGTGAGAGCCACCTCTACCTCACACGCCGAGACTTCCAGATGCGGCTCCGCGCGCGGGGGGACACGCTGGTGGTGGATGACGTGCTGTCGCATGGGCTGCGGGTTTTCCCGCTCGAGGGGGGCCGGATTGTGGTGGGGCGGGACACTCTGGAGCGCGTTCCGGTCCCAAAGCCAAAGTCTGCCGCAGCCGGTTGGCAGGGACTGATCGGCGAGTACGGCTGGGAGCACAACACCCTCTACATCCGGGAGAAGGATGGCAGGCTGCACGCGCTGATCGAGTGGTTCTTTGACTATCCGCTAGAGCAGATCTCGGAGAATGTGTTCCGATTCCCGAACTGGGGGCTGTACGATGGGGAGGAGCTGGTCTTTTCCCGCGACGCCCGGGGCCGCGCCACCCAGGTGCGGGCGGCGAGTGTGCTCTTCCCGCGTCGCGCGGTGGGTACCGAAGCCGGTGAGACCTTTCGCATTATCCCCAGGCGCCCGGTGGCAGAGCTGCGGCGCGAAGCGCTCGCCGCACAGCCCCCTCAGGAAACGGGCGAGTTCCGCGCGCCGGACCTCGTAGACCTCGCCACGCTCGACCCCACCATCAAGTTCGACATCCGCTACGCTACGACCAACAACTTCATGAGTGCGGTGTTCTATGATCACCCCCGCGCCTTCCTGCAGCGGCCTGCGGCGGAGGGGCTGCTGCGGGCGCATCGCAAGCTCAAGGAGCAGGGCTATGGACTCCTAATCCATGATGCCTATCGCCCCTGGTATGTGACCAAGATGTTCTGGGAGGCAACCCCGGACAGCCAGCGGATCTTCGTTGCGGATCCTTCCAAGGGCTCCCGCCACAATCGCGGAGCCGCCGTGGATCTCACTCTGTACGACCTGAAGACAGGGAAGCCGGTGGAGATGGTGGGAGGCTATGATGAGTTCTCCGATCGCTCCTACCCCAACTATCCGGGTGGCACCTCACTGCAGCGCTGGCAACGCGAGTTGCTGCGGGACGTGATGGAGGAGCAGGGCTTCACGGTCTATGAGGCGGAGTGGTGGCACTTCGATTATGGGGAATGGCAAAAGTACCCGATACTGAACCTGACCTTCGACAAGATCCCTGCTGGCACGGCGCGGAAGTGAGCCTACCATGATGAAGAAAAGCGTAGCGCTGCTCTGGGTGGGGGCCTGGCTGCTGGTGGGTGCACCGCTCCGGGGCCAGGCAGCCCTCGAAAGCTCCATCCGTACCCGGCTCGATAGCCTCAACGCCAAAAGCTCGCTCTACGCGAAGCACCTTCCGTCGGGAAGGGAGATCGCGATCCGGGCGGACCAGCCGATGAACGCACTGAGCGTGATCAAGCTCCCCGTCATGGTGCTGGCGTACCGGGAGGCGGAGGCGGGACGGCTGAATCTGGACGAACGTCGGCGCATCCAGCCGGAAGACCTGCGGCGAGGGAGCGGTCTGCTACAGACCTTCGTGCCGGGACTGGAGCCCACCTATCGGGATCTGGTCACCCAGATGATCGTCACCAGCGACAACACCGCCACCGACATCCTGATCAAAAAGCTGGGGCGGGAGCGGGTGAACGCGATGCTGGCTGGTCTCGGTTATCGGGAGACGCGCCTCCGAATGACCACGGGCGATCTCTTCCGGCGCGTCTGGGAGCGGCAAGATCCCGCGCACGCCAGGATGACCGACCGTGAGGTTTTTGAGCGCGGTTTCCCCTCAGATTCGGGAGCAGCAGCGCGGAGCTTCGCCCTGGAAGGTGACTCCACCCAGTGGCTCGGGCGGACCACGGCCGGCGAGATCTCGCGCCTGCTGGAGCAGATCCACAGGGGAGAGCTGGCATCCAAGGAGCACAGCCAGGAGATGATTCGCATCCTGCGCCGGCAGTTCTACAGCTCCCGGCTGCCGCAGCGGATCGCCTTCCGGGCCGGCGTGGCGCACAAGACCGGCGATTGGCCTCCCTACGCGGGAAATGACGTGGGGATCATCTACCACCAGGGGGGACCGACGATTGTGTCGGTGTTCACCAATCAAAACCGAGGGAGCTTCTTCGATCTGGAAGCGAGCATCGGCAAAATCGCCGAAGACCTGATTAACGCCTGGGGAGGGGATTCATGATCCGAGCATCCGCGTGTTGCCTTCTCTTCGTCCTCCTCAGCGCACCCACGGCCGGCGCGCAGGGTGGGCCGCTGCAGGGCTTCGATGGGTATGTTGCCACAGCAGTGCGGGATTGGGAGGTGCCTGGGCTGGCGATCGCGGTAGTGCGAAACGACTCTGTGGTATTCATGCGCGGCTTCGGGGTGCGAACGCTGGGCAAGCCTGATCCGGTGGATGAGCATACGCTCTTCGCCATCGGCTCGACGACGAAAGCGTTCACCACTACCGCACTGGCGATGCTGGTAGACGAGGGAAAGGTGCGCTGGGATGATCCGGTGACCAAGTACCTACCTGGATTTCAGCTCGCCAATCCCTCGGTCACGCGTGAGTTCACGGTACGCGACCTGGTCACACACCGGAGCGGGCTTCCCACTGCCGACCTGCTCTGGTACGCCTCCCCCAACACCGCTGGCGAGATTATTCGCCGTCTGCGCTTCCTCAAGCCGGCATCCGGCCTGCGCTCGCGGTATGCGTACAACAACAACATGTATGCAGTCGCGGGTGCGGTGATCGCTGCGGCCTCGGGAATGCCATGGGAGGAATTCGTCCGCCGGCGTATCCTCCTCCCACTCGGGATGACGTCAACCCTGACCGGAGTCGGCGGGCTTGCCACTCGCCCAAACGTGGCGACGCCACACCGACCCATCGATGACACGATTCGGGCGATTCCGTACCGTGATCTGGACAACATCGCCCCGGCCGGCGCAATGAATGCCAGTGTGGCCGACCTCGCGAAATGGGTGCGGTTTCAGCTCGACAGCGCACGCGTTGGCGGGCGGCGCCTGGTGGACAGTACCTCGTACCGAGAGATGCTAGCGCCCCAATTCGTTATCCCGCCGGAGTCATTCTACCCCGCCGCGCGGCTTGTCCGCCCCAATTTCATCGCATACGGACTCGGATGGTTTCTCCAGGATTATCGCGGCCGCAAGCTGGTGATGCACACCGGGAGCATCGATGGGATGAGTGCGCTTATTGGGATGCTCCCGGATGAGCGGCTCGGCGTCATCGTCCTGGCCAACCTGGATCATGCCGAACTCCGGCACGCGCTCATGTACCACGCGTTTGATCTACACCTCGGGGGTACATCTAGGGACTGGAGCGCGGAGCTGCGCGCAATCTGTACGGGGAAGCGAGAGAGCGACGAATTGCCGTTCAAAAGGCCGAGTCGGCACGGGTGGTCAACACCCGCCCCTCGCTACCACTCGGAATGTACGCCGGCACCTACACGGACAGCCTTTACGGCGACGTCGACGTGCGTGTGGAGAAGGGCGCGCTGGTTACCCGGTTCGGCTCCGGGCTATGTAGGGGACCTGGAGCATTGGCATCACGACATATATCGCGCCCGGTGGCGCGACCGGGTGCTCGGGAGGAGCTTCTACAACCTTTAAGCGACCCGGCGCGCCAGGGTGACCGCTGTTTCCATCGAGGGCATCGGCGAGTTCCTCGCGGGCGGGGAGATCACCCCAGAACGCGCCGTGAATACACTGGCCCTTATGCTGCCTCAACGCTCGCTAGCGCCCGGTCGAGCACGGCATTCGAAGTCGAAACCTCCCGCGTCGATTACGTCGGCACCGCTGACCCTGCGGCCATGGAGACCCCCTCCACCATGGTGTTGAAGTGGATCACGGGGCAAGCATTTCCGCGATCTCCTACGCGTGGTGACTTTGCAACGGCACACCGTTGCCGATTCCCTTCGCCATGGTGACGATGTCGGGGACAACCCCGAAGTTCTGGAATCCCCAATAGTGCTCGCCTGTGCGGCCGAAGCCGGTCCGCACCTCGTCGGCGATGCATGGCCGCCGTGCTCCCGCGATCCCGTGGGCCTCTCCAAAGCGCATTGTCACACTCGGTGCGAGATGCAGGTTTCGGAGCTCGCTCGATCCGACTTCCCGAAGTTCTCCTCTCGATGCGCCAGTGCTCGCCCGTTCAGCACGGCCGGCCGCAGGCAAAGTGCTGGGCGGCAATGCATAGCCCCCGTGTAGGTCAGGCGCGCCCCGAGCAACATGCCCCGGGAGATCGCCTGTCACACTCGTGTGCCTCCCTGAGATCCGCCCCGAGAATACGTCGCGCACTCCAGTGACTCCCTGCGCTTTTGCAAGCCCAACTCTACTGAGCTTGCCGGTCAAAACGTATCCTGCGGACTCGCTCACCTGCGCTCACCCTCATCCCCTCGACCCGTCCCCGCTCGTCGCGCGTGAACCGGACAAAGAGGCCCGGAGCGCCTGAACGCATCCTTTGAGACGCGCTCCAGCTCGACGGGATCTCGGCGTGTTCGCCGCAGCACCAGAGCGGTATCACTGGCGGCAATCCTCCACGTGAACACCGAGCTCACCGCTTGTGAAAGCTCCCACGTAGCCCCCGAGGTCCTGACGCGTAACGGGGGGTGTGACACGGTGAAGGGCCAGCGGCGGACCGCTGGGAACTTCAATGCGCAGGGTGTCCGCGCCCGCTGAGAAGCCAATGACCCGCGGGGATCACGAGATCTGAAACCGGCCGGCGCCCAGAGGGACGATCTCCTGCCCACCAGTGCCGCCGGTGCTGAAATACAGCTTTCCCTCCCGAACGAGGAACCTGCCGACGAGGGCCGTCCGGTCGTCAATGAACACCCGCGTACCGTCTGAGCGCCTCCGCTCCAGCGCGGCCGGCAACAGGCGTCGAGTGGGCGGACATGGCGACCGCGGCCGAGCTCCCGCAGGCTCAGAGCGTCGTGCAGATACACGTCGGCAACACCGTGCGCCAGCCGACCGGCGGAGGCGGTCTGGCTGTTACAGAGTACCACGACCGAGAATCGCTGCTTCGGAAACCGCATCAGGTAAGTGTTATATCCGCCGAATCCCCCGCCGTGTTCGACAATGGGCTCGCCGCGATATTCGCCGTGCGAGAGCCCCATGCCGTAGGTCAGCGGAGTTCCGTCGTCGAGACGCCCGCGAAGATCCATTAGCTTCAACCACTCTGCGCCGCCCACGCGCGGGTTCCAGAAGTTGCCCTCCCAGCGCGCCAGGTCCTCCACGGTTGAGAATAGACCTCCGTCGCTACCACACCGAAATGGGGCACGTTGGAGCAGATATCCGCCGCGAGGACGGCGTGTAAGCGAAGTGCCGTCCCGGATGAGTATGTTGTGATCATCGCGAAACCGTGTGACGTCATGCCGAGCGGTGCGAAGATGCGCTCCTGCGTGAACGCTCGCAGCGATTTACCGGAGACGCGTTCGACGACGATGCTGAGCAGGACGTAGCCCGTATTGCTGTAGGAGTATTCCGTGCCCGATGGGAAGTTGAGCTCGCGCTGCGCGCTCAGCGTCTCCAGAAGTCGGCGTTCGTGATCGGAAAGTCGCGCATGCCGCGCATCGAGAATAGCGTGAGATAGTCGCGCAGGCCGCTCGTGGGTGAGGAGATGGCGTATCGTGATCGGCGATCCGAACGTTGGCAGCTCGGGCACGTGGGTCCGGACGTCGTCGTTGAGCGACAGCTTGCCGTCGAGCACGAGGAGGCTGACGGCTGCGGCCGCAAGCTGCTTCGATACGGAGGCCATGTAAAACGGCGTCCGGGGCGTGATCGGGACGTTGTGCTCGAGGTCGGCCATCCCGTAGCCCCGCGCGTACTCGACGGCGCCGTTTCGAATCGCAGCGACGGCGCAGCCCGGAGTCGCATCGGTGGCGAACGCAAGGAGCGAATCGACGCGGGCGGCGAGTGATTGTGCGCCGACGGGCGAGAGGGGCCAGGATAGCGCGGCGCATAATGTGCGCGAGCGCTAAGAATCGGGTCATTTGAACTCTTGAGGGAGATCAGGGGGCAACCGGCAAGAACCGTATGAATCTGCTCGCCAGCGGGTAGCTCCACAAGAATCTTGGCGATTTGCGTTTAACGGCTTTGACAAGTTAGCGGATTCAGGGTAGATGGAGACGATCCGTTGATCTCTCCCGCAGCTCCGCTCGGCCATGTCCAACCGCCCCGATCACTTCCACCAGCACCGCTTCCCGGCTGAGGTCATGTCCTACACCGTCTGGCCGGACTACCGTTTCCTACGAGTCACCGCGACGTGGAGGAACTTCTGCACGAGCGTGGCATCCGAATGTCGCGTCAGACCGTCCGGGTCCGGGCCCCAACTTCACTTCGATGGCCGCTCTTCATGGCATGGGAAATTTACGTGTGGGGGATCGCTGGGCGGCCGCAAGGACTTGGCACCTGGACGAGATTGCCGTGGGGATCGCTGGGCGGCCGCGCAGTTCTTTCTTACCTTGCTCGGTCACGTGGGTGATACACCCGATCGGATCACCATGGGATAAGCTCGGTAGCTATGCCGCAGCGATCCGCCGGCTCCCGCAGCCCACGGGATTGGAGCACCTGCAAGGTGCGCTCCGCGATGCGCTGCAACAATCGGGTGGAGCAAGCGCACCAACCCACTCGGGTCCGAGAACGCAGGATGGGGCAGATCCGATGCCCCTCGTCATCGGAGTGCTTCCTCTCTGCCTTCGCCCGCGTTTGCAGCCTGTTCCGCCCCCGCCGTCATCTGCCGAATGCCTCCGAGTACCATGCCACCCTGCAGGAGCGGTGTGACAATGCCAGGGTGAGGGGCGCTGGGGCGGGAGCGCTTTGCCGCCCCGGGCGCGCAGCGCCCGAGAGGCCACGCGTGCGACTTCGGCCAGCACGGCGGCCCCCACCAGCGTGCTCTCGTCGGCCGCGTAGAAGCGCGGCGTGTGCGCGGGGTGGGCTCTCCCCCGGCTCGCGGGCGCCCACCCGCGAAAGCATCCGGACATGCGCTCCAGGTACCAGGCGAAGTCCTCGCCCGCCAGGTTCAGCGTTGGAAGCGGGACCAGCGCCTGAGGTCCGAGCAGCGCCTTCACCGCCTCCCGTGCCCAACCCACCGCTTCCGCCGGATTGACAATGGGGGGTGGGCCGAGCTCGACCCGCGCCTCCAGCCGGTGCAGTGCCGCTACCGTGTCCGAGATCCGGCGAACCTCCTCATGCAACAGACTGCGCGTCCGGGGATCGGTGGCACGCAGCGCTCAATGTCACGCGCTCCGGGATCACGTTAGCGGCGCTGCCGCCCCGAATGGCGCCCACGCTGACCACCGCGGGAATTGCGGGGTCGAGGCGGCGCGAGACAATGGTCTGCAGCGCCGTCACCAGCGCCGCCGCCCCCACGATTGGGTCAGCTGCCTCGTGGGGCCGAGCGCCGATGCGCTCCCCGTCCCGCCAACTCCACCCGGAACTCGTCGGCCGCCGCCGTGAGCGGCCCTGCCTGCGCAACCACCTCCCCCACCAGGAAGCCGGTCCACATGGGCCCCGAAGATGGCGCCGACCCCATCCAGCGCTCCGCTCTCCAGCACCGCCGCGGCCCCTCGCCCCGTCTCCTCCGCCGGCTGCAGCAGTACCAGCACATCGCCCGCGGCTGGCTCCCGGGCCAGCAGGTGCGCTGCGCCCACCGTCCACGCAGCGTGCACGTCGTGCCCGCGGGCGTGCATGATGCCCGGCTCCTCCGAGGCGTAGGAGCCCCGGTCTCCTCTTGGATCGGCAGTGCGTCGATGTCGCCGCGCACTGCCACCATGGGCGCCTCCGGGTCGCGCCCCCGGATCCCGGCGACTACCCCGGTGCCCGCCCACCCGCCGGATCTCCGCCAGGCCCAGCAATGCGAGCTCGTGCTCCAATCGCTCCGCGGTCCGATGCTCCTCAAACGCCAGCTCCGGGTGCCGGTGCAGGTCGTGCCGCAGGGCCAAGGATCGCTTCCGCAGCACCGCGTCGTAGCGGCGCTTCGACCCCGGCGGGAGCGCACCCGCCGTCGTGCGGGGCATATCGCTTCCTATGTGGTGGCCAGGGCGCGAGCGGAGAGTTCCTGGCTGCGCGCGGTGAGGTTGTCGATCCGGTCCCGGTCCACCTCCACGCCGATCCCCGGGCGGTCGCGCGGTACCGGCACCATGCCCTCGGCGTCCATCGTCCACTCGGGCCGCGATGTCGCGCTCCCAGTAGCGCGCGCTAGGCGAGCATCGCCGGGAGGGTGAAGTTGAGTGAGGAGGGCGAGCGCCACGTTGTGTGCGCGGCCGATGCGCTCTCCAGCATGCCGCCGCACCATACCGGAAGAGAGTTGGCCTGGCATAGATCATGGATGCGCTTCGAGGAGGTGAAGCCTCCGACGCGCCCCGGCTTGATGTTGATGATCCGCCCGCTCCCCAAGGCGATCATGTCCTCCGCCCGCTCTACGTCCGTGATTGACTCGTCCAGGCAGATCGGTGTCCGGAGGCGGCGCTGCAGCGCGGCGTGACGGACCAGGTCCTCCGGCCCCAGCGGCTGCTCGATCATGATCAGGCCGAACCGGTCGAGCTTCTCCAGGTGCGGAACGTCATCTAAGGTATATGCGGAGTTTGCATCCGTCATGATATCAGTGTCCAGACCGAGCGCCTCGCGCACCGCACGAACGAACTCTACGTCCGCGCCTGGCTTGATCTTGAGCTTGATTTTGCGGTATCCCTGAGCACGCGCCACCAGCGCCTTGTCCGCCAGCGCCTCGGGCGTGCGCTGAATTCCTAGCGAAATCCCTGTCTGCACCCGATCGCGCGTGCCGCCCAGAATACTCGAGAGCGAGACGCTGGCCTGCTGCGCGGCCACCGCCCAGCACCCCATCTCCACTGCCGCCTTGGCCATGCGGTGGCCTCGCACCCTAGCGTCTAACGCGGGGAGGATCTCCTCGGGGCCCGCGAACTCCCGCCCGAGTACCCGTGGCGCTAGCCACTCCGCGATGGCATGCCACGCGGTGTCGATGGTCTCCGGACTGTAGTTCGGCTGCTCACCCGCCACGCACTCGGACCAACTAGTGATCCCGTCGGCGCTCTCCAGCTCCAGCAGGCAGATGCGCCTCTCGGTCACCGTGCCCGAGGAGATCTGGAATGGCTCGCGCAGCGGGAGTCGGATCTCGCGAAGTCGGATGGAGGCGAAGCTCAGCATGGCTCGGCAGTCGGTGGCGTGAGAAGATAGAAGCAGCGGCCAGTCTCGGGGTCCAGGTGGAAGCCGCTCACGGTATAGCCCAGCCCCATCCAGTGCTGGAACGCCTCGCGCGTCTGTAACCTCCACCGCCGGGCCTCGTCCGGGGCCTCGTCGACGACACGCTGCAACAAGGCGGGGATCTCGATCCGCACGGCCCGATCGTCCGGTGCTCCCTCCGCGGATGACTCCGAGGTGGCGATCTCCCACGCCACCACGAACCGGTCGGTCCCGATACCGTCGTGCAGCTTGCTCGCGGTGTGCTCTCCGTACATATTCGGTACGTACTCCTCCACCCGCGCGCCCAGCCGGTTCAGGTTGAAATGGGCGTTGCGCGCGACGAGCGGGTCATACGTCCAGTAGACCACCTCCACCCTCTCAGCCAATAGCGCCTCCCGTTGGAACTGCTTCAGCCGGCGCCCGATCCCTATCCCCTGTGCGTCCTCCCGCACCGCCAGCATGTCCGACCAGTGCACCAATCGGCCGTTGCGCACACCGCTGATCCCGAAGACGAAGCCAAGCAGCGCTCCACGTTCATCGAAGGCACCGGCCGCCACCCCGCCTACTCGCTGCACCACCTTCAGAATTGTCGGGGGCACGCACTCCGAGAAGTGCTCACCCCAAGTCAGCTTCTGCAATGCACTGCAGGCCTGGAAATCGTCGTGGCTTTGCAGTGGTCGGATCTCGACCTGCTGCCGCGCTGCGGCTGAAGTCGGCCAGGGCGCCTCCGCCGGAAATCTCAAAGGATTCACCGGTGTCGCACTGACCTACAACAGGCTTGGAATGGCATAGTTCACCATAGGAAGCTAATGAGCCGTCTAGAAAGCAACAAGTGTATACCGAAGAGTAATACAATTCAGTATACCTACCATATCCTGCTGTTGTGCCGCAGGACGCCGAGCAGTAGCGCGGGCCGACCAACTGCTTGGTAGCACCTTCTACGAGCGGCTTCTGTCTGCCTCAAGGACCGAACGCGCATGGCCTACACCGCAGACGAGGCAAGCAGCAGCCGGGTCGAAGGGCCCGCGAGCACTTCATGACTCACGTTACCACCGGCTGCGCGATTTCTTGTGTGTGGGCGGCGCGTTCCCGGGGTGCGAATCGTTGAGAAGGAGGGCGTGGCGCCCGCCACCGCGCGAGGTAGTGGAGGAGCTGAAATAGCTGAGCACTGCGCGAAGTCTCCCGCGCCGACCGACTGGACCGTAACGCCGTCTTTGAGCTAGAAATGGAGTTCCACGGGCGATACGTGGAACTGACCAGGAGGTCCCGGGTTACGGTCCCGCTGATGCTTTGCCCTCTCAGGCGCCAGTTGAGCAGCACGACGTGCGGGTGACGGCGCGTGTCCTTCGCCGGAATGGTCCCGGCGAGCGGCCGACGAGCTGCCCACCGTTGAATGAGACGTCGTCTCGGCGATAGAGTCCACAGCGGCCGGGATGGGTGCGGGGCGCGCCACACTGCCCTGCTGCGTGCGCCCAGGACCGTAGAGCACGTGGCCGGGTCGGGCACCGGTGTGCCGCCCCCGATCGATGACCACTTCACCGTTGACCAGCACCCAGTCGACACCTGTGGGAAAGCGAGTCGGCTCCTCATAGGTGGCGCGATCGTACAACCGGTCCAGTTCGAAAACAACCACGTCTGCCCAAAACCCCTCCTTGAGCAGCCCCCGCTGCGGGAGTCGCATCCGGGTGGCTGGCCAGGAGGTCATCTTGCGAACGGCCTCCTCCAGCGTCAGGATCCGTCGCTCCAACACGTAGCGCCGGATGATGCGAGGAAAGGTACCGTAGCTGCGCGGATGGGGGAGGCCGAGCCCGTCCTGCTCTCCGGGCTGCAGCGCCGCCCCGGCGTCGCTTCCAATGCTGGTCCAGGGAAAGCGGAGCGCAGTCTCGATGTCCGGCTCGCTCATCATGTGGTAAATGGCCATCACCCGTCCCTCGCCCTGGCTGACTAGATCGAAGGCTGCATCGGCTGGGCTCTGGCCCATCTCCCGGGCAATCTCTACCAGGTTCCGGCCCTCGTAGCGGGCGTTGGTCGCGTTTCGGGCGTTAACCAACACCACGTTCTCCCACCCCCCCGACGCTTCGACGATATTCCACCAGCCGGCAGAGCCGGTCTCGAGCTCGCGCTTCAACCGCTCCCGCACCTCGGGGCGGGCCAGCCGGGCGCGGAGCGAGTCCGCCCCGCCCTCGTGCGCCCAAGCGGCAATGGTCGCCTCCAGGCCGGTTCCTCCAGCCGTGTACGGGTAA
>JAUJOM010000053.1 GCA_030447645.1 Longimicrobiaceae bacterium
CCTACCGTGTAAGGTGAATGACAGAGGAGCGAGAGGATTTCTCCGCGTGTACTGGCCAACGCCCGCTGGGTCAACGGCATCCGAAATGCCCCTGGGCAGGATGACTATGCAAACAAAAACATTGGCATAGTTGTTGAGGAGACCTGGAGTGCAATCCCCAGGCTAATTCGGTGCTCGGAATCTCTTTTCCCCGAGGTGAAGTCATGAGGCGTCTCATTCTGCGTGCGCTCCTGCCGGCTCTCGCGCTGGTCACGCTGTCAGGCTGCGAGTACTTCGGCCTGCTGCGCCCCAGTGTGCTCAAGCAGCTCAACCCGCGTGTCGTCCGGCTCGTCAACTACTTTCCGCGTGTGGACGACCAGAATGAGGCCATTGTGGCTCGCCTTTTTGCCCACGGTGGCCTTTCCCATGCAAAGCAGGGAGCCGATGGGGTCTTCCGGGACGTGATCCGGGTGCCGCCCGGGGAGTACATGTGGTACCCAGCCATCATCGTGATGAAGCGTGGCGGGGAGCTTGAGCTGGACTTTTACAACCAGGACCCCTACTCCCACCATGCTGCTTTCCTTCCCAATGTTGGGGAGCGACATGCGATGGTATTACCGATCAATACACGAGGGCGCGCGCGCATTCGCCTGGATCAACCCGGGCTTTACTGGTTCGGATGCCCGGTCGCCAATCACGCACCCCGGGGAATGCTGGGCTTGATCATTGTCGAAGGGGAAGTGCCCGCGGAAGCGAAGCTGGATCGTCCACGGCAGCCGAGAGGGTAAGGGGGCCACTGATGATTGACGTTCGATACAAACTGCGATTGGCGGCAGTCGTCCTGCTCGCCCTCGGCATCTCCGCTTGCGCCCGGACGCTTCCGAACTGGCAGGTCACCGAGACGAGCAAGCCGATGAGCGCCCTGAACGAGGCGCTCGTGGGCTCCGCCCCCCCGGTGGTTCGCACGGTGACCAGCGCCCGGATCGAGCGCGCCCGCTCCGAGCCGCACAACTGGCTCACCTACTACGGGGCATATGACGGGCAGCGCTTCAGCTCGCTGGACCAGATCAATACCACCAACGTGGCGCGCCTGCGGCCCGCCTGGACATTTCAGTTCGCGCCCATCGGCCTGATGGCGGCCCCCGCGACTTACTCTTTCGAGGCGGCTCCCATCGTGGTGGATGGTGTGATGTTCGTATCCGGGTGGGACGGGTACGTGTGGGCGCTGGACGCCACCAACGGGCGGCAGCTCTGGCTGTACAAGCACGAGATCCCGCTGGACGTGCCGCTCTGCTGCGGGAATGTGAACCGCGGAGTGGCGGTGGCGAACGGCAAGGTGTTCTTCGCGACGCAGAACGGCCACATCGTGGCACTGGATGCTACAAATGGGAGGCAGGTGTGGCAGCAGGTGTTCGCCGACGTCCGTGCGGGAGAGAGCGCCACGGTGGCTCCGCTGGTAGTAAAGAACCTGGTAATTGTCGGAAGCTCCGGCGCGGAGTACGGGGTGCGCGGGCACATCGACGCCTTCGACCTCAACACCGGCCGCCGGGTCTGGCGTCGCTACAACGTGCCGAAGCCTGGGGAGCCTGGGGCGGAGACCTGGCCGGCGCAGGAGTGGGCGAGGGGGGGTGGCACCGCCTGGATCACAGGGACGTACGATCCGGAGCTGGACCTGCTGTACTGGGGGACCGGCAACCCGGGCCCGGTCTTCGACGGCGGCCCGCGGCCCGGAAACAACCTGTACACCAGCTCGGTGGTGGCCCTGCGCCCGGATAATGGCTCCCTGGTGTGGCACTACCAGTGGACTCCGCACGACGTGTGGGACTTTGAAGGGGTCAACGAGAACATCCTCTTCGAGCAGGGCGGACGGAAGCTGCTGGCCCACTTCGACAAGAATGGCTACTTCTTCGTGCTGGACCGCACCAACGGGCGGTTCGTGCGGGCGGTGCCGTTCGCCCGCGCCACCTGGGGGAGCATCGACCCCGTTACCGGGGCGGTGACCCGGCGGCTCATTCCCACTCCGGAGGGGACCGACATCTGCCCCGGTCCCGCGGGCGCCAAAGAGTGGCCGCACGCGGCGTACAACCCGCGCACCGGTCTCCTGTACACACCCGTGGTGGAGGCGTGCGCGCGGTTCAAGCGGGGTCCCACGGTCTACCGGGAGGGGCTCTTCTACCTCGGGGGTGAAGCGGACGTGCGGCCCCATGAGCAGTGGGGGGAGGTGAAGGCCTTTGATCCCGCCACTGGGCGCCAGGTCTGGTCCTGGCGGGCGCGGCACCCGATCGTGGCCTCCATCCTTACCACCGCCGGGGATCTGGTCTTTGCCGGGGAGCCCAACGGAATGCTGAACGCGTTTCATGCCCGCACCGGGGCCCCGCTCTGGCAGTTCAATACCGGAAACGGGATCCACAGCAACCCGGTCACCTACAGCGTCGGCGGGAAGCAGTACATCGCGGTACCGGCCGGATGGGGGGGCTGGGTGGAGGGATTCGCCCCGGAGATGTTCGGTGCGCCTCGGGGAACCGCGCTTCACGTCTTTGCACTACCCTGAACACGTAGGCGATTCAGGGCGAGGCAACAGGCCTGCTCCTTACCCGCGCACGTGGCACGCCCGGTGCGAACCAGAGTTCGCGCCGGGCTCCAGAGGTACGTTACCGCGGAACTGTCCGTATGTTGCCAGACGATCTCCGTGCAATTCATGACCCGCCCCGGTTGAACGCTCTCGCGCAGACGGGGCTGCTGGATTCCGGCCCCGAGGAAGCCTTCGACCGCCTTACGCGTCTTGCGGCTCGGGTTTCCGGCACTCCGCTGTCGCTCGTCAACTTGATCGCCGCGGATCGGCAGTTTTCCAAGAGCTGCTTCGCTCCGGATGGCTGGCCAAAGGAATCGAGCCTTCCGCTCGCCGACTCCTTCTGCAAGTATGCCGTCGGCTCCCGGGAACCCCTGGCGATCCGGGATGCGCGGCAGGATTCCCGGGTTTGCTCGAGTCGAATGGTGACCCACCAGGGTCTGGTTTCGTACCTCGGCATCCCGCTGATTACTTCAGGGGGGCACGTCCTGGGAACGCTCTGCGTAGGCGACATTCGGCCCCGAGAATGGACGCTCGATGACATCGAAGGTTTGAACGACCTGGCGGTCTCCGTGGTGACCGAAATCGAACTTCGTGCGCAGGTCCGGGAAACCGAGGAAGCGGAGCAGCTTGCGGATGTCGCGGAGCGGGAACGCCGCGACGCTGACCAACGGCGATCGGCCGGCGAACGCCAATTTACGGGATCGATTTCCCGGGGGCGATGCACCTTCCTGAACGCTGCGGGCGCCGAAATGCTCAGGTACGCCTACCCCGGAAGAGTGCCTGGGGCGAAACATGCACGCGCTGATCCATCACACCGATGCCGATGGAACGCCGTACCCGGAAGCAAGTGCCCGGTATTCCGCGCATTTCAAAAGGGCGAAGCTGTCCGGATGCAGGACGAGGTGCTTTGGCGCAATGACGGGACGAGCTTTGTCGCCCTGTACTCATCCTCGCCCATCTGGGAGGGAAGTGGTCAGGGCGCGGTAGTGACCTTTTCGGACATCACCGAGCGCAAGCGGAACGAAGACACCCAGCAGTTTTTCAGCCGCGCCAGCAAGTTAACTCATGCGGAATCGACGCTCCGACTACACCGCCACGCTCCGGATGCTGACCCGGCTTTCCGTTCCCGCACTCGGCGACTGGTGCAGCCTTTACATGCTCGGGAGGATGGCGGCATCGAGCAGCCTGGAGATCGCCCGCGGACCCGAAGGAGCCGATCGCCCAGAAACTGCGGGACTACCCGGTTGACCCGACGAGCTCGCATCCGCGCTCGAGGTGCTGCGAACCGGAGCCCATTCTGGTCCCTGAGATCCCGGATACACTGGTGGAAGGGCTTGCCCAGAACAGCAGGCACCTGCACTTGTAAGCACCGCCAGCGGAATGCATTCCGGAATGGTGGTTCCGCTCAAGGCGCGCGGGCGCACGCTGGGATCGCTGACCTGCGTGCATCGGAGTCCGCCCGACGGTACGGAAGCAGACCTGGCAGTCGCGCAGGAGTTCGCCCATCGCGCGGCTCTCGCGGTGGACAATGCCCGGCTATTTCACCGGTCACAGGAAGCCAACCGCACCAGGGCCGAGTTCCTTGCCGGTGTTGGTTTCCCACGAGCTGCGCACGCCCCTCAACGCGGTGACGGGTTACACTGAGCTGCTGCGCGATGGCATCCCCGAGCCCCTCCCCGAAAAGTCCCTCAAGTACGTCGAACGCATCATGCAGGCGCCCAGCATCTGCTCCACCTGATCGAGGAGATCCTCAGCTTCACCCGACTGGAAACCGATCGTGAAAGCGTACACGGACCAAGCCCGTGCAGCTGCAGGCGCTGGTGGCGGAGCTCCACGCGATCATTGCTCCGGTGGCGGAAGAAAAGAATCTCCGGCTGGTGATTGATGCCCCTGACGACCTGCGCGAATCGAAACAGATCCCGGCAGCTTCTTGAATCATACAACCTCCTGGACAATGCGATCAAGTTTACCAGCGAAGGCGAGGTAGGGTTGGGGGGTTTCTCTCCAGAACGAGCAAATGCTTTTCCGTGTGTGGGACACGGGCATGGGCATCGCTCCCGAAGACCAGGCCGACATATTCGGCTTCCTTTCGGCAGCTGGAACAGTCACACACTCGCAGCGCAGTTGGGGGTACCGGCCTCGGCCTTACGGTCACGGAGCGGCTGGTTCGCCTGCTGGGGGCACGATGGAGCTGCAAAGCGAGATGGGGCGGGGAAGCACCTTCACGGTGCGCCTGCCGGTGCAGTGGGGCTCGATGAGCGATCCCGTTTCCGTCGCACACGATCCCGAGCGCCTGGCCGCGGTTCGCCGAACCGGGCTTTTGGACACGCCGCCGGAGGAGCTGTTCGACCGCCTGACCCGGCTCGCCACCCGCATTCTGGGCGTGCCGGTTTCGTTTATCACCCTGGTGGATGAAACCCGCGACTTTACAAGAGCCAGTCCGGGTTCGGAGAGCTGCTCGCTTCCACTCGCGAAATTACCGGTACCACGTTTTGCCACTACGCCATCCCGCTGGACCGCCCATTGATCATCAACGACACGCGCGCGGACCCGGTTTACCGCGAAGTGCCCACCGTGCAATCGCTTGGAGTGGCGGCGTACGCGGGCATTCCCATGGTCACCTCCGATGGCCACACCATCGGCCTGTTCTGCGCGGTGGACTTCCAGCCGCGGGAGTGGAAGGAAGCCGACGTGGAGGTGCTGGTGGAGGTGGCCGCTTCGACCATGCGGGAGATCGAGTTGCGAACCGAGGTCGCCAAGCGATTGCCGGATCCAGGATGAGCGGATTCGCCTGCTCGAGCAGGAGCGAAAGGCGCGGGAAGAGGCGGAGCGGCCGCGCTGGAAGAAGCGGCCCTGCGGCGCGCAGCCGCAGCCGTCACCGCTACATTCACCGTGGAGGAGACGAGTCTCCGTATCGCCGAAAGCGCACTGGATGCAACTCGGGCGGATGCTGCCTTCGTGGAGCGAGTAAACCTTGAAGAAGGAGTGGTGGAAGTGATCGCCGCCGCTGGCGAGCTGGCGCCGCTCGGTGCCACCGTGCCATACCACGGCTCTACACCGAGCGGGTGATCGAGCGGTTGGAGCCGGAGTTCGTACCCAGAATCGGTGACGGACCGGCCGCTACCGGGGAGATCTGGTGGAAAGATGCGCCGATTGTTCGGTGCTGGTGGCCCTGGCGGGTAGCGGCGAACCCATCGGGACCTTGATCCTGCTGCAACGCCCGAACGGGCGGGCATTCCAGTCCGACGAGATCCGCGCGTGCCCGCACGTTCGCGGATCTGGCATCCCTCGCCTTTCGCAAGATCCACCTGCTGGAAGAGTCGGAGCGGCGGCACCGGAAATCGAGCAGATCACCGAAAGCCGCGCCCGCCTGGTGCGCGGGTTCAGCCATGATTTGAAGAACCCGCTCGGGGCGGCGGACGGTCATGCGGCGCTGCTGGATGACGGCATCCTGGGCCCGCTGGAGCCCAGGCAGCAACAGAGCGTAGCCCGAATCCGGGCTTCGATCCGGTCAGCGCTCGCGTTGATCGAAGACCTGCTGGAACACGCTCGCGCGGAGGCGGGGCAGATCCACGTGGAAAATGCTCCCATGGATGTGCGTGAAGTCGCGGAAACGATCGCGGGCGAGTACCGGGCACAGGTGGAGACGGCGGACCTCACCCCCGGAAACGGACTTCCCCACCAATTCCTGTGGTCAGCTCCGACGCGAGCCGAGTGCGGCAAATCCTGGGGAACCTGATCTCCAACGCGGTCAAGTACAACCGAAGCGGAGGCCGGATCGTGGTTCGTGCGGACGTCCGTGAACGCGATGATCAGCCGGGCGAAACGTGGCTCGCCGTGGACGTGGCGGGGACTCGGCATCCCGGAGGAAAAACGCCACCTGCTCTTCCGGGAGTTCAGCCGACTGGAGCCGTCGAGCGGGGCGGGTGCGGGCTCGGACTCGCCATCAGCCAAAAGATCGCGCGCGCTGGGGGAGAGATCACGGTGCGCAGCGCGGTGGGAGAAGGCTCGACCTTCACCCTTTGGCTTCCCTGCCGTGGAAGGATAGTACGTCCGGGCGCTACTTGTCCGCAGTCACGCCTTCTCCCCGGTCGTCCACCCTCGCGCTGCACTGGAGGGTCGGCGGACCGGCGCTGAGCAGGTCGGCGGTCACGCCCACGTGGCGAAGGCGTAGATCCCCTTATGCAGCAGATCGATTACCTGCTCGTCAACCGGCCACGTCCAGGGTGGCGCTCCCACGCCGGTAGCATTCTCCAGGGACTGGTCGTTGAGCAGGCGCAGGTTCGCCCAACAGAAACGATCCAACCGGGCCGCGTACTCCGCGCTCCGCCATCAGCCCACGCACTGCCCCGAGCAGGATTCACCGGCCCCAGTGCATGGTCCAGTTTAGTCCCAAACGGGCTTCGTTCCGCTTTTGTGGGAGCCCAAGCAGCCGCTCCAGCGTGTGCGCAGGCACGAACGAGTTGGGCCGGCCGGTGAACACTTGCTCCACCTTTTCCGCAATCGGGTCATCGCCGCTACTCCCACCGCCCCCGCGACCATCCCGTGTACTGCCGCCCTACCGGTCATGATCTCCTCCTCGCAGCCGCTACGTTAGCTCTTTTGTGTCCGGCTGATAGGGCAATTCAGGAGGCCATGACGTGCTTTGTGGTCAGCCGCCCACTCCTTCTTGAGTAGCAGCTCCTCGATGCGGTAGGCGTGCAGCATGTCGTGCAGCGCGAGGTGCCCGGAGCATGATGAACACCGAATAGTGGCTGTGCTCCGTGTGCTTGCCCGCCGTTCCCAGTGCACGGGCGCGAGCGCCCGCACACGGGCAACGAACTGTGCCCGGTGCCGGGTGAAGTCCGCCACCGCGTGAGCCAGCTCCATCCGCAGGGAGTGCAGTCCGGCGACTCGTCGGCGTCGGGGTTGTACGACACGATGAGCGGATGTCCTCGCTAAGCATGCGCTCCAGACGGGCGCGGAAGATCAGGATCCACCAGCGTGAGATGGCAGGCGTGCTCGTGCGCCGACCACTTCGCCGGTTGCGGCCGACGTTTGAGCAGGGAGCCGCGGGGATTTCCTGCAGCAGCGTATTTATCGTGCGCGGGGCGCGCTCAAGTGCGTCGGCGATTGCGTCAGGGGAACCACCGTTTAAAACCGCAGGTTCAGGCCGGCCGTGAATTCTGGGTTGTGGGTCGTCCTGCTGCCGAAGACGATCACGTCGCGAGCGTCCGCCCGAAGCTCGAAGATGCCGGGGAGCGGATCCGCACTCCGCGCGCAAACTCGCGCAACGCGCCCACACCCACCAGTACGGTGAGAGCGCGATCGGCACGTCGGTGAAGTGCACGTTCGTAGTGCCGTGCGGACACGCCGTCCAGCTCCGACAGAAAGGAAATAAACCCACCCACCGTGGTGAAGTCCGAACGCCCCGGTCGAGCGGAGCCTTGATCATCCGACTCTGCAGCCGACGATCCAGGTTGTCACCCCGATCCAGCATCAGCCTCTGTAAATCCCCGGCATGATGAACCGACGCCGTAGTGTCCCTCGGGAGGCGAAGCCCAGATACGGCGGCGGTCAGGAGTTTCTTTGCCATCATCGGCCGGTGGCGAGAAAGGGCCGAATGATATCCAAAACCGCCGACCGTGGTGAGCGGCTCGTCGAAAGCCCGGGTCGCCCCGGTCCGGAAAGCAGGGCCAGGTTGATCATGAGCCGCCCGCCGACCCACCCTGGAGCTGACGATCCACGTTGTCACCCCGGTCCAGCATCAGCCGCTCCCGTAGATCCCCGGCATGATGAACCGGCGCTGCGGCCCGAGTTCCTGCGCGTCACCGCGGGAGGTGAAGCCCCAGCCCGAGGAAACCAGCAGGGCGGCGGTCAAGAGTTCTCCGCCATCAGCTTTCCTTTCATCGGCCGGTGGCGAGGGCCAGACTATATCAGCACCTGCCCCTGGTGAGCGGCTCGTCGAAGCCCAGGTGTTTTCCTCGCTCTTGCTGAGCGGCCCGAGGATGAAGTGGAAGATGTTGTCCTCCCCCTGAGTACACGGGCTGTGCCTGTGGGGGAGGTGCCGCGCGAGTCCCGCACGATCCACCTTTGCCCGCGCAGCCGTCGCACCTGAGCGGCGTGACGCGCCTCCACCGAGTGGATGCGGAGCGCGGATTGCAGCACCGTCTTGTTGGCCATCAGGAACGACGCCTGCCCCTTGTACGCGCGCACTCCCGTATCCTCGAACGCCTGCGCGAGAGCGGCAAAGGTGCGCGGGTTGGAGAACACGTCCGCGAACGGGCCATTGCCGCGCCCCATTCCTCCGGTGTAGTCGAAGGTGGGCTTCGGTGCGGCCCGGCCGCCGAGGGTGGAGCGGAGAAACTCCACGTGGGCAACTTCGTGCTTGCGAATCTGGTCGAACATTTCCCGATCTCTGCCCGTGTAAGCAGCCCGGGAGGCTGCCATCCCCGGTGTAAAACTCAGCCTCTAGGTGCTCCAGCGTGAGGGCGAAGTTGAGTACCTCCACAATGATGCCGGAAAGTTGTCTTGCCCGAAGGCGTCGTTTGCCAGCGCCGCCACTGCGGCGGGGAACGGAGCCCACGGCGAGCCCGGCCGCCACCCTGGAGGAGACGCTCACCCCGGCGCGGATCGCGTCCCGGCGCGTGGCGAGCTGCTCGGTGATATCCGGGTCTTCCTGACTGGATGTGGTTCTGGGATTCGCGAGCATTCTCCAAGCTCCGACAACGCGAAGCCGCTGCTTGAAAAAGGGAGCCACGCGTTCCAGCATCTCCCCGCGGCTCCAGCGCCTGGTCCATGCCGCGCTCGTCCACCAGCGTGTCGTCGGCGAATGCCCTGGGGACCGTCGAAGAGCAGATCGCGGAGCACGGCGCCGTGGCCTCCACCGAAACGATCTTCCCGGCGATGATGAGGAACTCGGGAAGGCTCAGGACTTCAGCGGCCCTGTTGTACGCCGCCGTTCCATTATTTTCGAACATCTGCGCCGTCTGCAGCACGCTTTCGCGGTGGCGGTTGAAGTTGACCGAGCTGAAATCCCGGTCGGGAACATCGATCTTGAAGGGGCCGATCGCGCGCCGGAAGAACTTGCGGTGGGACACCTCGTGTCCCAGATGTCGCGAAGCACCTCCAGCTCGCCGGGGCGGAGGTCCCGCGGTGGTTTGTTCACCACGCGGGTGTAAAAGTCCGACTCCATGACCCTCGAGCGTGTACGCATAGTTTAGCACGCCGAAATCGAATTGAAGTCCAGCGTGCGCGAGTCGATCCGGTTCAGCACCGAGCAGCCGGATGGCGCCCGCCAGTGCCGCGGTGCCAAGCCCACGCTCCGCAGGAATCCCCGTCGGCTGTGCGCCTGGTACGGCTCCGGGGATTGTCCCCGGATCTCATGTTGTTACCGATTGTGTTCTGATTGATTCGTGAAGGATTGATGGGCGAACGGGCGGCCCTGTCCGGACCGCCCGTTCGCCCACGGCTCACCTGCTGGCTACGGAAGCCCGCGCGCGGGTCGTTCTTGATGAAGTCCTGGACGATGGTGATCACCTGTGCCTTGGTCAGTGGCTCATCACCGCCATGGTGGCGGCGGCGGTGCGCGCCGGGCATCGCCGATCACCTCGATGTTGGAAAGCGTCGTCGCATTCACCGTTACTTCCGACGTGCCGTTGAAGAAGGTATGCGTGGTATTGTCTTCACCTGCATAGATGAGGTTGAGGGCCGCCACCACCGCCGCCGGCGGGTTGCTGATGTTCCCCGCGCCCGCCGCGGCCAAGCCACCTCCGCGCACGTAGCCGCTGGAGGGCAGGGTGTCGCCGGCGTTCCGCTGGCGGCGAATGCCCGCCCGGATCTCGGACGCATGCCGTGCCTCTACCGTGTGGATGCACCCTTTCTCCAGCGTCATCATTCATTGTTGCCGAGTCAGGAGCCGCCCGGCCTGCCCCTTGTACGCCTCGAACGCCTGTGCCGCGAGCAGCAGGAAGTCGAGTTCCGTCGTTACCCTCGCGAACGGGCCAGTGTTGCTCCCGTTGCCGCCGGTGAAGTCGAAATCGTTGGCTGTGATCGTCGGCGCCGTGCCGCCGAACATCAGCACGGCCCGCAGAAGTCGGTGTGCTGCTGCTCGTTGCTTTTGGATCTGCTGGATCGCCTCTCTTGCGGGGGCGGGGATCAGCGCCCGCACCGGCGCGAAGGCGGTGTTCTGTGCCGCCACCGCGCTGGTGCCGAGCACCGCCTTGTAAAACTCGTTCTCCAAGTTCTCGAGGATGAACGCGAACTGGAGCACGTCCAGGATGTCAGTGGGCGTTTGCGCGAATGCGTCCTTGGCCAGTGCGGCGAGCGCCACCGGCACCGAACCCAGGGCAAGCCCGGCGGCGACTAGTGAGCTCACGGACGCACCCTTCCGGATCGCGTCGCGGCGCGTGACGAGACGATCCATGATCTCGGGATCGATCCCGTCGAGAATCGGTTTCTGCTGCTGATTATCCATTGATCCTTCTCCTGGGTCTGTTTACGGGTTCGCTGGGAAGAAACTCTGCGTGGGCACGCCCTGCACCGCCGTCGGCGGGTTGCTGATGGGCGGGTTGGCGAGTGTCCCCGCCATGAGGATGTTGGTCTGCAACAGCCGGGTGAGGACGTCACCCGCCTCGAGCTTGATGTCGCGCCCGTTGGGATCGATGGTCTCGTCGCTGGCGAAGGCGGTGTTGGCGTTCACCCCGGGCGGCGGCAGGAGCTCGCGCAGGGCGGCCAAATGCCGGGCCTCCACCGAGGCGAGCTTGCCCGCGAAGGCCAGATTGCGCGCATCCTGGAGGTACTTGCCGCCGCCGTTCAGCCCCGAAACCCCGAAGTGTTCGAACATGCGCGCGGACGCTATGATGTTCTGCTTGCTGGACAGGATGGTGTTCAACGTCGTGGTGTTGATCGAGCCCCTGATGTCGGGCAATCTCCGGTCGCCGAGAAAGGCCCGCACGACCTCGCTGTGCATGACTTCCGCGTCGCGGAGGTCGATAAAGACCTCTTTCTCATCGGGGTTGAAGGAGTTGAAGGCCGGGCTCGCCACGACGGCGGTGTAGAGCGCGGCTTCCGTCTGCTCCAGCAGGTCGACAAGCTGGAATATGCCCACGTCCGTGCGCAGATCGAACGAAATCCCGGTGACTGGCGCCGGAACGTTGGGCCCGAGCGGATTTCCGTCATCGCCATCGTCATCGTCGTCATTGCAGGCGGTGAACACAGTCGGCAACATCACGACCGTTCCGCCCGCGATCAGCGTGCGTACGAAGCCGCGGCGCGTCGCCGGGCGCATCAGTTGGTCCGCGCTCGCCAGCACCATAGGCTCTTCGCGTTCCGGATCATGTTTCGACATCTGGCTGTCTCCTCCGCGTTGGCTAACCATTCTCACCAGAGCGGTGGGGTTAGCGACACCCGCTCTCTGCGCCCGCTCCATAGCGGGCGCTATTCTGCCTCATCCAGGGCGAACGATGCAACATGTGTTCCTCTGATCCAAAGGCCGTATCAGAAATTCCGGCCTTTGGATATCTGCCACACCGAGTTCCGGCCGCTCTGCCCGGCGGATAGAATAGCTTCATGGTTTAGCGGGTTCTGCGGACGCGCCGCAGAGGCTGCGATCTACAGCATCAGGCCGTCCGTAAACCTTGGATTCAAGTTGGTAGGCAGTTTTAAGCCGGCTCGCCGACCGTCCACCCCTCGCGTTGTACTGGACCCAACCGGACCGCGCATCCCACGCTCCGCCATCAGGCCACGCACTGCCCCGAGCAGGATACCCTGGCCCCAGTGCATGGTCCAGTTCAAGCCGAGGCGTTCCTCGTCCGGCTTCTGGGGAAGCCGGAGCAGCCGCTCCAGCGTGTGCGCAGGCACGAATGAGTTCGGCCTGCGGGTGAGTTGCAAGAAAACATTCCGGGTTTTCCGCTCCCCCATTCGGTTTGTCGACGGGAGCGGGTCTTGCTCACGAAGGGAGAATGCTCCGCGGGTTCTCACTGGAGCGTGAGGTTGCTCGTGCAACTCACATCAGGAAGGGAACAGGTTGAGATGAACAAAAGTCCCAGATGGTTTGTGCTTGCCCATATTGTGGCAGGAGCTGTGCTGATCTTCGCAGCCGTTGGTGGTGCGTTCGCTCAACAGGCAGATCGGCAACCCGCGGGCAACATCGACTGGAAGGCCGTCGATGCCGCTATGGGGCGCGCTGGCTCCATACAGGCAGGTGGGGTTTATCGCTTCGGCATGCCGCGCAATGACCTGAACGTCACGTCGCAGGGTGTGCGGATCAGCACCGCCCTTGCGCTCGGCTCCTGGCTCGCCTTCA
>JAUJOM010000012.1:0-4155 GCA_030447645.1 Longimicrobiaceae bacterium
CGTGATAACATCATCCTCGCCTGCACGACGTGCCAGGAGAGGAATTACCATATGACCAAAAACAAGCGGAAGCACCCCGAGCGGGTGGAGTACAGCAAGTACTGTCCGCGGTGCAACCAGCACACGGCGCACAAGGAGACCAAGTAGCTCCGGATGGCTGACGCGACGGAAGCGACTGGACGCACGGGGCCCGTGGAGTTCGTGGGTGAGGTGCAGGACGAGATTCGCAAGGTTACCTGGCCGGACTGGCCGCAGCTGCAGAACGCCACAGGGGTCATCCTGGTGTTCATGGTAATCGTCGCGTCCCTGATCTTCGGGATCGACACGGCGGTAAATCTGCTGCTCAATCTTATCCGCAGTGTGTTCGGGGGATGAGCGCACCTTCGGGGGAAGCCCGGTGGTACGCGATACAAACGTACTCCGGGCACGAAAAGAAGGTGCAGCGGCTCATTCAGCGCAAGATCGATGAAGAGCAGGGCGAGCTGGAAGAAAAGCCGATCCGTGAAGTGCTGGTGCCCACGCAGGACGTGGTGGAGCTCAAGAACGGCAAGCGCGTCACGGTGACGCGACGCCTTTATCCCGGCTACGCTCTGGTGCGGATGGTCTACAATCAGCAGACCGCCCACATCATCAACGGCATCCAGGGTGTGCTGAAGTTCCTTGGCACCGGTGCGGAGCCACAGCCGCTACGCGACGAGGAACTCGGCAAGATCCTGGGGATGGAGCAGGAAGGCGGGGTCGCCGAAGAGCAGCCAGTCGAGACGATCCCCTTCACCGTGGGGCAGGTTGTCGAAGTAGTCGAGGGGCCGTTCAACGATTTCAGCGGAACCGTGCAGGAAATTTATCACGACAAGGGCAAGGTTAAGGTCGAGGTGTCCTTGTTCGGCCGACCGACCAGCCTTGAGTTGGATTACACGCAGCTGAAGGGATACTGAACGAGCGATGGCGAAGAAAGTCACCGGGTTCATCAAGCTTCAGGTTCCCGCCGGAGCCGCCAACCCCGCGCCGCCCGTTGGGCCCGCGCTGGGTCAGCACGGCGTGAACATCATGGAGTTTTGCAAGCAGTTCAACGCTCGCACACAGGGGCAGCCGGGGATGATCATTCCCGTGGAGATCACTGTGTTCGGGGATCGTTCGTTTACCTTTATCACCAAGACACCGCCGGCCGCGGTGCTCCTGAAGAAGGCGGCGGGACTGGACAAGGGCTCGGCGTCCTCCAAGAAGACTAAGGTCGGGCGGGTGACACGTGATCAGCTTCGGCAGATCGCGGAAACCAAGATGCCCGACCTCAACGCGGCCGACATCGACGGCGCCATGCGCCAGATTGCCGGCACCGCCCGCTCGATGGGCATCGAAGTCGCTGACCGGTAGTGCTGGAAGTCCGATGACCACCGTCGCCAGGCGACGACCGGTGGCAGGACCTGTACTCCCATTCGCCTTTAGGATTGCATGCCGAAGCACGGGAAAAGGTTTCGCGAAGCGCAGGAGCGCGTCCCCGCGGGCGCGATGTTGGGGCCAACTGAAGCAGTCGGCCTGGTGAAGGAGCTCAGCTTCGCCAAGTTCGATGAATCGGTAGAGGTCGCGGTTCGCCTGGGTGTGGACCCACGGCACGCGGACCAGATTGTCCGTGGCACGGTTGTGCTCCCTCACGGTACCGGCAAGACGGCTCGGGTGCTGGTCTTTGCCCAGGGAGACCGGGCGCGCGAAGCTGAGGAAGCGGGTGCGGATTTCGTGGGTCCGGAGTTCGTTCAGCGGGTGAAAGACGGCTTCCTCGAGTTCGACGCCGCCGTCGCCACCCCGGACATGATGGGGCAGGTTGGGCAGCTTGGGCGCATCCTCGGGCCGCGGGGTCTGATGCCCACTCCCAAGGCGGGGACGGTCACCATGAACGTTGCGCAGGCGGTTCGGGAGATCAAGGCGGGTAAGATCGAGTTCCGCGTTGATCGTTCGGGCAACGTGCACGCGCCGATCGGCAAGGTGTCGTTCTCCGGTGAACAGTTGCAAGAAAACCTGGCGGTGTTCATGGACACGGTGCTGCGCGCAAAGCCGAGTGCGGCCAAGGGGCAGTATGTGCGTGGGGTGACAATCGCAAGCACGATGGGTCCCGGAGTGTCGGTGGACTCCATTGCGTACCGCCGGAGCTAATCAATGAAACGACAAGAAAAAGAAGAGTTCGTGGGAACTCTCCACGAGAAGCTTTCCGGTGCGAGCGCATTCTACCTGACGGATTTCTCCGGGATGAGCGTCAAGCAGATGACGGAGTTCCGGGCCCGCCTCCGTACCCAGGGCGTGGAGTACGTCGTCGTCAAGAACACGCTCGCCCAGCGGGCGCTGGACGGGTTGGAGCTGCCGGATATCGCCTCGTTCTTTCACGGCCCCACAGGCGTGGTGATCGGGCGGGAGGATGCCGTGGTCGCCGCCAAGGCACTCACCGACTTTGCTCGGGACTTTGACAACAAGCCCGCCATCAAGGTTGGCGTCGTCGAAGCCCGGGAGGTCGCCCCGGACCAGGTCAAGCAGCTTGCCAGTCTGCCGCCGAAGGAAGCGTTGCTTGCCCAGCTCGCCGGGGGGTTGCAGGCGCCAATGGCGCAGCTCGTCGGCGGGATGAACCAGATCGTCGCCGGGCTGGCTCGTGCGATCGACGCGCTCCGGCAGCAGCGCGAGGAGCCGGCATCCTGAACTGCCGAATTGTTACTTTTTGTAGACACCCAAACACGCTAGGAGCCGAACATGGCCGCCACGATGTCCAACGAAGAAATCCTCGACGCAATCGGCAACCTCACGGTGCTGCAGCTTGCGGATCTGGTCAAGTCTTTTGAAACCAAGTTTGGTGTGACCGCGGCTGCGCCGGTGGCGATGGCCGCGGCGGGTGGTGCGGGCGGTGGTGCCGCCGCCGCCGCGCCGGTCGAAGAGCAGACCGAATTTGATGTGGTCCTGCAGGCCGTCGGTGACAAGAAGATCCAGGTGATCAAGGTGGTCCGCGAGATCACCGCGCTTGGCCTCAAGGAAGCCAAGGACCTGGTTGATGGTGCTCCGAAGACCGTCAAGGAGGGCGTGTCCAAGGACGAGGCTGGTCAGATCAGGGCCAAGCTCGAGGAGCAGGGTGCGACCGTCACGCTGAAGTAGTTGCAGGTCCGAAGGCTGCGGCTTTCGCACTTTGAGCGGAAGCCGCAGCCCCGGTCCGGCACCTTCAGCGCGACACACTACATGGCAGATCGCCCGAGTACATTTTGAATGTTTGAGATCCCCGCCGAGGCTTTCGGCCGGGGATGTTTGCGCTTCCTGTTGCACGGAGACGTGTTTTGGCAACGCCAGATAAATCCATAGTAACGTTCGGCAAGCTGACGTCGGGGATGGATCTACCCAATCTTCTAGACGTGCAGCTGCGAGCGTTCGAAACCCTTCTCCAGACCGATGCCGCCGCTCGCGAGCGGGAGGACGTCGGACTCGAGCGGGTGTTCAATGAAATCTTCCCGATCACCGACGTAAACGGGAACTTCGAGCTCCAGTTTGTCCGCTACACGCTGGGCGAGCCGAAGTACGACATGGAAGAGTGCATGGAGCGCGACATGACGTATGCCGCGCCCCTGAAGGCTACTCTCCGGCTGGTCGTATGGGAAGAACTCGAGGACGAGCGGAGGCCCAAGGACATCATCGAGAAGGAAGTGTATCTCGGTGACCTCCCGGTACTCACGCCTCTTGGCACATTTATCATCAATGGCGCGGAGCGGGTCATCGTGTCGCAGCTGCACCGCTCACCCGGTGTGGTCTTCGAGGAAAACACGCACCCGAACGGCTCCAAGCTCTTCAGCGCCCGGATCATACCGTTCCGCGGCTCGTGGGTCGAGTTTACCATCGACATCCACGATGTGATCGCGGTCCATATAGACAAGAAGAAGAAGTTTCCCGCGACCGCGCTGCTCCGTGCCGTGGGGTACAGCCGGACGGCGGACGTGCTCGATCTCTTCTTCGAGCGTGAACCGACGGAGCTCGCGTCCTTCGAGGGAGCAAGGACGCGCGAAGGGCGCCGGAGCGAAGGATTCCAGGGCTTTCTGGCGCAGGACGTACCCGATCCGGCCCTGCTCGGCCCCAGCGGGCCGCGGCTCTTCCGCGACGTGGTGCTGCCGGAAACCGGCGAAGTGTTCGACAAGGGTA
>JAUJOM010000012.1:4255-30311 GCA_030447645.1 Longimicrobiaceae bacterium
ACCGCGCAGGACGTGCTCGCCATCCTGAGTTACCTGGTGGAGCTCAACGACGGCCGTGGGTTCACCGACGACATCGACCACCTTGGCAACCGCCGGGTACGGTCGGTGGGCGAACTGATCGCCAACCAGTTCAGCGTCGGTTTGTCTCGCATGGGGCGGCTGGTCCGGGAGCGCATGTCGATCGTGTCCGATGCCGACAAGATCAACATCGACGACCTGGTGAACGCCCGCACGGTTTCAGCCGTTATTCAGCAGTTCTTCGGCTCCAGCCAGCTCAGCCAGTTCATGGATCAAACCAACCCGCTGGCCGAGCTGACTCACAAGCGCAGGCTGTCCGCACTGGGGCCTGGCGGGTTGACCCGCGAGCGCGCAGGGTTCGAAGTGCGGGACGTGCACTATTCGCACTACGGGCGGATGTGCCCGATTGAAACGCCGGAAGGCCCGAACATCGGGCTGATCAACTCGCTCACTACCTACTCCCGGATCAACGATCTCGGCTTTATCGAGACGCCGTACCGCAAGGTGATCCGCGCCATCCCCCGTTATCCGTCCAGTGCCAAGCTGTCGGAGTCCGTGCGGCTGGTGCTCGGCGAACGAGCCAAGATCTTTGCCAAAAAGGGAGAAGAGATCGACGCGGATCGTGGCCGTGACCTTTTCCGGCAGATGATCGTCGGCGCCGAGCTCGCCGAGGACGTGCGTGACTGGTCGGCCGCGTTTGAGCGGCTGCTTGCCGGTGAAGTTGCCCAGTCCGACTTTGAATCCATGGCCGAGGGTTTGCCGGTGCTCGCCCGCCGCGGGGACCGGATCACGGAAGAGATGGCTCGGCGTATCTCGGAGCAGCCGGTGAACCTGGTGCGGGTGGTGTCGCGTCGTGCCGGAGCCGCGGCC
Organism: Longimicrobiaceae bacterium; assembly: GCA_030447645.1. GTDB lineage: Bacteria > Gemmatimonadota > Gemmatimonadetes > Longimicrobiales > Longimicrobiaceae > JAUJOM01. The sequence goes on from JAUJOM010000012.1 coordinate 5,144, forward strand.
CGCGGCGTGGCACCGGAGGCAATTCGCAATCCGCTGTCCTTGCCCGTACGTGTCTTCCAGCCCAAAACTTCCGCGGTGCTGGCCGTCCCCGGGACGGTGCTCACCGACGAGGTCGCCGAGGGCCTGCACACGCAGCAGATGGAGGGTCTGACCCCGGCGGATCTGCTGCCGGAGGATGTGCCCGAGCGTGTGGCGCTCGATTTCAGCATTGCTGTTCCCGCGCTTCCGGCTGAGTCCGATGTGGGGCGCTTCGCTTTTGGAGCCCCCGTGGAGGTTGCCGCGGTGTTGCCGGTGGTTACCAAGATCACCGCGTGGCTTTCGGCCAACGAGGAAGAGTCGGCCCGAATCGCCCAGGCGAACGCGCCGCTTTCCCCGGAAGGCGGCTTCCAAAACGAGTTCGTGCTTTGCCGGGAACGGGGTGATTTCCCGCTTCTTCGCCCGGACGAGATCGACTACATGGATGTGGCGCCGGACCAGCTGGTGTCGGTCGCCGCCGCCCTGATCCCGTTCCTGGAGCACGACGATGCCAACCGCGCGCTGATGGGCTCCAACATGCAGCGGCAGGCGGTTCCCATTCTGTTCCCGGATGCGCCCCTGGTCGGCACCGGATTGGAATCGGTGGTGGCTCGTGACTCGGGTGCGGTGGTGCTCGCACGCCGCGGCGGGGTGGTCAAGGAGGTGACTGCGGACCACATTTTGGTCGACACCGGCACGGGGAGCAGCGTCGCTTCCCATGAGCCGCTGGGGAGGCTGGCTCAGTTCGACCGCTACCGTATGAAGAAGTACTGGCGGACCAATCAGGACACGGCCATCAACCAGCGCCCCCTGGTTCGGCGCGGACAGCACGTGGAGCGTGGAGACATCCTCGCCGATGGCGCTTCTACAGACCACGGCGAGCTGGCCCTGGGGCGGAACCTGCTGGTGGCGTTCATGCCCTGGTACGGGAACAACTTCGAAGACGCCATCGTGCTTTCCGAGCGCCTGGTGAAGGACGATGTTTACACCTCCATCCACATCCAGGAGCTGGAGCTGCAGGTGCGGGACACCAAGCGGGGGATGGAAGAAATCACCCGCGAAATTCCCAACGTCGCCGAAGAGTCGCTCACCGATCTGGACGAGCGCGGTATCGTCCGGATCGGCGGCCGGGTAAAGGCCGGTGACATCCTGGTGGGCAAGATCACCCCCAAGGGTGAAACCGAGCTGTCGCCCGAAGAAAAGCTGCTCACCGCGATCTTCGGCGAAAAGGCCAAGGACGTCAAGGACTCGTCGCTCAAGGTGCCGCCGGGTGTGGAAGGCACCGTGATCGACGTCAAGATATTTTCGCGGCGCATCGACGACCCGCTCCTCGAAAAGGAGCATGGGCTACGCATCGGTGAGCTGCGCGCCACCGAGCGCTCGGAGATCGGCCGCATCGGGGAAGCACGGGACGAAGAAATCCGGGACCTGATCCGGGGCAAGCAGGTCGCGCTCTTCCTGAAGCGCGGGACCGTTGAGCCCTTCCTTGTGGACGGCACCGAGCTGACGGACCAGGTGGTTGACCGGCTGAACCTTGGGGACGTGGATCTCACTACCCTCAAGGTGACCGACCGGTCGACCAACGAGCGGCTGCGCCTGGTGATCGATGAAAGCAAGCGCCGCATCGAGCGGGTGCGGCAGCGCGTTGAGGACCAGATCGACAAGGTCTTCCAGCCGGACGAGCTCCCGCCGGGGGTGGTGCAGCTGGTCAAGGTTTACCTCGCCGAAAAGCGCAAGATTTCCGTGGGTGACAAGATGGCCGGCCGCCACGGCAACAAGGGTATTATCGCCCGAATTGTCGCCGAAGAGGACATGCCATTCCTTCCGGATGGTACCCCGGTGGACGTGTGCCTCAACCCACTCGGGGTGCCGAGCCGGATGAACGTCGGTCAGATCCTGGAAACGCACCTTGGCTGGGCAGCGCGTACGCTCGGTTTTGAGGCGAAAACACCGGTCTTTCAGGGAGCCTCGGAAGACGAAATCGGGCTGCTGATTCGCCTCGCCGGAGCCCAGTGGGCGAAGCAGGCGCTCGGCATCAGTGCCGAGCCGCCCGTCTTCGACGCCGACGACGCCCGGCACTTCGCCACCGCGCTCCAATCCGTATCGGACGCGGCGAGTGCCCCGGAGCCGCGCCCCGAGCAGGGGATCGGCCGCTCCATCGACAGGGTTCTGGGCGCACCGGGTACGCCGCAGCACGTGGAAGACAAGCTGCGATCACTGCGGGAGTACATCGTCGCCGCCGCCAGGGAGCTGGCGGCCCGCGGTGACGGCGCACTGGAAGAGCAGTTCCCGGCCGCGGCAGCCCTTGCGGCTTCCAAGAATGGCGCCGGCCTGAGCGCGGCGCTGGACGAGCACATGCTGCGTGCCGGGCTCACCCCCGGTGGCAAGGTTCGCCTGCGGGACGGGCGGAGTGGGCAGGAGTTCAAGTCACCGGTGACGGTGGGTGCGATCTACATGCTCAAGCTTTCGCACCTGGTGGACGACAAGATCCACGCGCGCTCCATCGGACCGTACTCCCTGGTCACGCAGCAGCCGCTGGCCGGCAAGGCGCAGTTCGGCGGACAGCGCTTCGGGGAAATGGAGGTGTGGGCGCTGGAAGCGTACGGCGCCGCCCACACGCTGCAAGAGATACTGACCGTCAAGTCGGACGACGTGAACGGCCGTAGCCGTGTCTACGAGGCGATCGTCAAGGGTGAAAATCTGCCGGAACCGGGGCTGCCGGAAAGCTTCAACGTGCTGGTTAAGGAGCTTCAAGCACTCGGCATCAGCGTCACGCTGGGCAGCTAACGATAACGCAACGAAAGGGGACACGCGGATGATCGATTTTCCCCGTAGCCGGGAAACACGTTCGCAGGACTTCAACTTCATCCAGGTGAAGATCGCCTCTCCGGAGGAGATCCGCGGCTGGAGCTTTGGTGAGGTCACCAAGCCGGAAACGATCAACTACCGCTCTTTCAAGCCGGAGCGGGACGGGTTGTTCTGCGAGCGTATCTTCGGACCGGTCAAGGACTGGGAGTGCCACTGCGGCAAGTTCAAGCGCATCCGCTTCCGTGGGCACATTTGTGACAAGTGCGGCGTGGAGGTCACGCTCGCCAAGGTGCGCCGCGAGCGGATGGGCCACATCGAGCTGGCGGTGCCGGCAGCCCACATCTGGATGTTCAAGACGCTCCCGAGCCAGATGGGCTATCTGCTCGGGATGACGCTGCTGCGCGACCTGGAAAAGGTGATCTACTACGCCGCCTACGTGGTGGTGGAGCCGGGCAACCAGGACGTGAAGCACTCCGTGCAGGTGCTGGACGAAGACGAGTACCTGCGCCTGCGACCTGGCGAAGGAAGAAGGCGACACAGCATTCCGGGCCGACATCGGCGCGGAAGCGGTGCGCAGCCTGCTGGGCAGCCTGGACGTGGACACCCTGGCGGAAGAATTGCGCGCGCAGGTTGCCACGGAGACCAGCCAGCACCGGAAGAAGATGGTGCTGAAGCGGCTCAAGGTGATCGACGCCATCCGCAGCTCCGGCGCGACGCCCTCCGAGCGCAACAAGCCGGAGTGGATGATCATGGACGTGATTCCGGTGATCCCGCCGGATCTGCGTCCGCTGGTGCCGCTCGATGGCGGGCGCTTCGCCACTTCGGACCTGAACGACCTGTACCGGCGCGTCATCAACCGCAACAACCGTCTGCGCAGTTGATGGAGATGCGGGCGCCGGAGGTGATCTGCGCAACGAAAAGCGCATGCTGCAGGAAGCTGTGGACGCGCTCTTCGACAACGGACGCCGCTCCAAGGCGATCCGGGGCCGGGCAAAGCGCCCGCTCAAGTCGCTGTCGGACATGCTCAAGGGCAAGCAGGGCGTTTCCGGCAAAACCTGCTCGGCAAGCGGGCGGACTACTCCGGCCGTAGCGTGATCGTGTCGGGCCGGAGCTGAAGCTTCACCAGTGCGGTCTGCCCAAGGCGATGGCGGTGGAGCTTTCAAGCCGTTCATCATCCATGAGCTGGAAAAGCGTGGTGAAGCGGAAACGGTGAAGCGCGCCAAAAAAGATCGTGAGCGCGATGATCCCAAGGTGTACGAGGTGCTGGAAGACATCATTCGGGATCACCCGGTGCTTCTCAACCGTGCACCGACGCTGCACCGCCTGGGCATTCAGGCGTTCGAGCCGGTGCTGGTGGAAGGCAAAGCGATCCGTATTCACCCGCTGGTTTGCGCCGCATTCAACGCGGACTTCGACGGCGACCAGATGGCCGTGCACGTGCCGCTGAGCTTTGAAGCGCAGCTGGAAGCCAGGGTGCTGATGCTCGCCAGCAACAACATCCTGCTCCCGTCCAATGGACGGCCGATCGCGGCTCCGTCACAGGATATCGTGATCGGCTGCTACTGGCTCACCAAGGAAGCAGCGGACTTCGGCGATGCCTTCAAGGGTGAGCGGCGAAGCGTGTGCGCCGTTTCGGGAGCGTGGCGGAGGTGGAGCTGGCGGTGGAGCACGGCCAGGTGGAGTTCCACACGCCCATCTACTTCTGGATTCCAGCCCGTCCGGCCACCGAGGACGAAGAGACGGGCAAGGCGCAGTGGGTACAAACCACCGTCGGCCGGGCCATCTTCAACTCCGTCGTCCCCCGGGAGCTCGGCTTCTGGAACAAGACGATGGGCAAGAAGGAGCTGGGCGACGTGATCTTCAGTGCGTATCGAACCGTGGGACTGGGGCGTACGGTTGTCTTCCTCGACGGTCTCAAGGAGTTCGGCTTCCGCTATTCGACGCATGGTGGTGTGTCGGTGGGCATCGAGGACATGGAGATTCCAGCGGAAAAGGACACTATCCTGCAGGAAGCCGACGAAGACGTCGCCCGCTTCACGCGTGCGTACAACAACGGCGTGAATCTCCAACGGCGAGCGGTACAACAAGGTGATCGACACCTGGACGCACGCCAACAACGACGTGGCGGACGCCATGGTGAGCCGGCTCGCCCAGTCGCGCGGCGGCTTCAACCCGGTGTACATGATGATGAACTCCGGGGCGCGTGGCTCGCGTGACCAGATGCGGCAGCTCGCTGGAATGCGCGGCCTGATGGCCAAGCCCCAGAAGAAGCTGACCGGTGGCATCGGCGAAATCATCGAGTCCCCGATCAAGGCCAATTTCCGCGAGGGATTGTCGGTGTTGGAATACTTCATCTCCACGCACGGTGCCCGCAAGGGTTTGGCGGATACGGCGCTGAAGACGGCGGACGCGGGCTACCTGACCCGCCGGCTGGTCGACGTCGCGCAGGACATGACCATCGCCCTGGAAGGCCGTGGCACCGTTCTCGGGCTGGACGTGGCGGCACTCAAGGAGGGCGAGGACGTGGTTGAGCCGCTCAAGGACCGGATCGTCGGCTCGGTTGCGCTTGAAGATGTGGTGGACCCGATCGACAACGAGCTGATCGTCGCGGCAGGCGAGCTGATCGACGAAGAAACCGCGGACACCATCGAGGACGCCGGGATTCAGACCATCCGCATCCGCTCGGTGCTGACCTGCGAGGCCGACGGGGATTGTGCCGCATGTGCTATGGGCGCAACCTGGCCACCATGCAGATGGTGGACGTGGGCGAGGCGGTGGGTATTCTGGCCGCGCAATCCATCGGCGAGCCGGGCACCCAGCTCACGCTACGCACCTTCCACATCGGGGTACGGCGGCGCGCATCGCGGCGACCACGCGGACGAAAGAGCAAGGTGGAGGGGACCGCGCATTTCGAGCGCATCACCGCGGTGACGACGCCGGAAGGCACGCGCATCGTGACCAGCCGGGAGGGTGAAATCTTGATGCGCACCGAGGACTGGACTATGCGCTCGCGGCTGTCGGTGCCATACGGCGCCACCATCTCCGCTTCCGATGGACCCGGTATACCAGGTTGCCGTAGGCGACCTGCTCTTTGCCTGGGATCCGTATGCGGAGCCGATCGTTGCCGACTTCGGCGGCACCATTCGCTTCGTGGACATTCTCGATGAGCAGACGGTGCGGGAGGAGCTGGACGAGTCCACGGGCGCCGCCAGCTGGTGGTGATCGAGGACCGCTCCAAGAAGCTGCACCCGATGATCGAGATTCACGATCCGGAAACGGGTGTGCGGCTGCGCGAGTTTATCATTCCCGTGGGGGCGCAGCTCACGGTGCGGGACGGCAAGGAAGCGATTCAGCCCGGTGCGACCCTCGCCAAGATCGCGCGGTGTACAAGACGCGGGACATCACCGGTGGTTTGCCGCGCATCGCCGAGAGCTGTTCGAGGCGCGCAAGCCCAAGGACCCGTCGGTGATTACCGAGATCAATGGGAGTGTACGCTTCGGCGACATCAAGCGCGGCGAGGCGAAGTGATCGTGGTGCCGGAGGACGGGGACGAACGTGTACGAGGTGCCCGTCGGCAAACACCTGCGCGTACACGAGGGGACAACGTGCGGGCAGGCGACCGCCTTTCCGAAGGTCCGGTCAATCCGCACGACATCCTGCGGGTCAACGGTCCCCGTGCGGTGCAGGAGTACCTCCTCAACGAGGTGCAGGAGGTACCGGTTGCAGGGTGTGAAGATCAACGACAAGCACATCGGCGTCATCGTGCGTCAGATGCTGCAGAAGGTGCGCGTCACCGATCCGGGCACCACCGAGTTCCTGGAGGCCGAGACCGTGGATCGCACCACCTTCTTGGAGACCAACCAGGAAGCCGAAGCGAACGGTGGCAGTGCGGCGCGGTCCGAGCCGCTGCTGCTGGGCATCACCAAGGCGTCCTTGACCACGCAAAGCTTCATCAGCGCGGCCAGCTTCCAGGAGACGACGCGGGTGCTCACCGACGCCGCCATTCGCGGCGCACGGGACAACCTGATCGGCCTCAAGGAAAACATCATCATCGGGCACCTGATCCCGGCGGGAACGGGGATCTACCGGTACCAGTAGGTCGTGTTCGGGTCGGAAGAAGCTGCGGGCTACGCGTTGCCAGCCGCCGAAACCTCGCGGTTAGTGGCACTGGTGGGCGGCGACGAGTAATCTGGGCTTCAATGTAGGACGGCACGGAAGCGGCCCCGGGGTACCTCCGGGGCCGCTGCTGCATATTGACAGGCTGGTGTATCCGCACTATGTTATAAGGCTCTTGACCGCCCCGGGGAAGGCATAGGGGCGGTCTCGAGCTTTTCTGTATACCACGGCTTCACAAGACGCATGCCGACGATCAATCAGCTAGTCCGGAAGGGACGTCAATCGCTGGTCCGTAAGAGCAAGTCGCCCGCCATGCGGAGCAATCCGCAGAAGCGCGGCGTTTGCACGCGCGTGTACACCACCACGCCGAAAAAGCCCAACTCCGCTCTGCGCAAAGTCGCGCGTGTGCGGTTGACCAACGGCTTCGAGGTGACTGCGTACATCGGCGGCGAAGGTCACAACCTGCAGGAACACTCGATCGTCCTGATCCGTGGCGGGCGCGTAAAGGATCTTCCCGGTGTGCGTTACCACATCATCCGTGGAACGCTGGACTCCGCCGGTGTGAACGACCGTAAGCAGGGACGCTCCAAGTACGGGGCCAAGCGGGTCAAGCCCGGGCAGGCAGCCGCGGGCAAGGGTGGCAAGGGTGCCCCCGCGAAAGGGAAGAGGTAAGTCGTGAGCCGCCGCAATCGCGCCGTCAAGCGCCCGATCCTTCCCGACCCGGTATACGGGTCGGAGACTGTGTCCAAGTTCGTCAACGCCCTGATGTACGACGGCAAGAAGTCGCTCGCCGAAGGCATCTTTTATGACGCGATGCAGCTCGTGGAGCAGCGCGCCGGTCAGCCCGCGGATGTCGTGTTCAAGCAGGCGCTGAACAACGTCAAGCCGGTTTTGGAGGTGAAGTCCCGCCGGGTCGGCGGTGCAACCTACCAGGTCCCCGTCGAGGTTCGCCCGGAGCGGCGCACGGCGCTCGCCATGCGCTGGCTGATCGGCAGTGCTCGTAGCCGGGGCGAAAAAACCATGGCGGATCGTCTGGCCGCCGAGGTGCTTGCCGCTAGCCGCAACGAGGGCACGACCATCAAGAAGAAGGACGATACTCACCGGATGGCCGAGGCCAACAAGGCGTTCGCCCATTACCGCTGGTAAGAATAGATATGCCACGCACCACCCCGTTGACGCATCTGCGCAACATCGGCATCATGGCGCACATCGATGCCGGCAAGACGACCACCACCGAGCGGATCCTGCTTTACACCGGCCGGATCCATAAGACGGGCGAGGTGCATGAAGGCGCCGCGACCATGGACTGGATGGAGCAGGAGCAGGAGCGCGGCATCACCATTACCTCGGCGGCGACCACCTGCCAGTGGAGCCGTCTTGAGCAGATGTACACGATCAACATCATCGACACGCCGGGTCACGTGGACTTCACCGTCGAGGTGGAGCGCAGCCTTCGCGTGCTGGATGGCGCGGTGGCGGTGTTCGACGCGGTTTCCGGTGTGGAACCCCAGTCCGAGACGGTGTGGCGTCAGGCGAACAAGTACGGCGTGCCCCGCATCTGCTTCATTAACAAGATGGACCGGGTGGGCTCGGACTTCGACAATGCCGTCGCTACCATCCGCGAGCGGCTCGGTGCCAACGCGCACCCCATCCACCTCCCGATCGGCTCCGGTGAAGATTTTACCGGGGTGGTCGACGTGGTTCGCCGCCTCGAGCTGATTTACGACGAGTCCAGCCAGGGTCGGAAGTGGGAAGAGCTCCCCATCCGTCCGGAGCTTCAGGACCGCGTCGAAGAGCTGCGTACCGCGCTCGTCGAGGCAGCCGTGGAGCACGACGAAACCTTGATGATGAAGTACCTGGAGGGTGAGGAAATCACCGAGGATGAGCTTCGTCACGCGATCCGGACTGCCTGCATCGCGAACACGCTGGTCCCGGTGCTCGCTGGCTCCGCGTTCAAGAACAAGGGCGTGCAGGAGCTGCTGGACGCCGTCATAGACTATCTGCCCGCGCCGGTGGACATTCCCCCGATTCGCGGCCATCTGCCGGACGGTGGAGACGCAGAGCGCCCGGCCTCCGACGACGAGCCGTTCAGTGCGCTCGCCTTCAAGGTCATGACCGACAAGTACGTCGGCAAGCTGACCTTCTTCCGGGTGTACTCCGGCAAGCTGGGCTCCGGCTCGTACGTCTTCAACTCCACCAAGGGCAAGCGCGAGCGCATCGGCCGCATCCTGCAGATGCACGCCAATAAGCGTGAAGACCGAGGACGTGGTTGCCGGCGACATCGCCGCCGCCATCGGGCTCAAGGACACCACCACTGGCGACACGCTCTGCGATCCGGAGAAGCCGATCGTGCTGGAGTCGATGACCTTCCCGGAGCCGGTCATCTCTGTGGCCATCGAGCCGAAGACCAAGGTGGACCAGGACAAGATGGGCGAGGCACTCAAACCGCCTTTCCGACGAAGATCCGACCTTCCGTGTGCACACCGATAACGAAACCGGGCAGACGATCATTTCCGGGATGGGCGAGCTTCACCTGGAGATCATCGTCGACCGGATGCGGCGCGAGTTCGCGGTTGACGCGAACGTCGGGCGGCCGCAGGTGGCGTATCGGGAAACGATCCGCAAGCCGGTGCAAAACGTGGAAGGCAAGTTTGTTCGCCAATCAGGTGGCCGCGGGCAGTACGGGCACGTGGTGATCAACATCGAGCCCGCGGAGCCAGGCCAGGGATTCATCTTCGAAGGACAAGATCGTCGGTGGTGTGATTCCGCGGGAGTTCATCAAGCCTTCCGAGCAGGGCATGCGCGAGGCGATGGACACCGGCGTGCTCGCCGGGCATCCCATGGTCGATGTCAAAGTGCAGCTGGTGTTCGGCTCGTACCACGACGTGGACTCGTCCGAAATGGCCTTCAAGATCGCGGGCTCGATGGCGCTCAAGGAAGGTGTGCGCCGTGCCGCTCCCGTGCTGCTGGAGCCGATGATGGATGTGGAAGTGGTTACGCCGTCGGACTACATGGGCGACGTGATCGGCGACCTGTCCAGCCGGCGTGGCAAGATCGCCGGGATGAACCAGCGCGGCGATGCGCAGGTGATCACCGCCACGGTGCCGCTTTCCGAAATGTTCGGCTATTCGACCACACTGCGCTCGATGAGCCAGGGCCGGGCTGTATACAGCATGCAGTTCGCGCACTACGAAGAAGTGCCCAAGAGCAAGGCGGACGAGATCATCGCCAAGGTCCGCGGCTAACCTAACCTTCAGAGGATATTCAAAATCATGGCGAAGGCCAAGTTTGAGCGCAACAAGCCGCACTGCAACGTGGGCACGATCGGGCACGTGGACCATGGGAAGACCACGTTGACGGCAGCCATCACGCGGATTCAGGCGGCGAAGGGCTAGCGGACTTCATCTCGTTCGACAACATCGACAAAGCCCCGGAAGAGCGGGCGCGCGGGATCACGATTGCCACCGCGCACGTGGAGTACCAGACCGAGAAGCGCCACTACGCGCACGTCGACTGCCTGGGACACGCCGACTACGTCAAGAACATGATTACGGGCGCCGCGCAGATGGACGGCGCGCCTGGTGGTGTCCGCCGCGGACGGCCCCATGCCGCAGACAAGAGAGCACATTCTGCTTGCGCGTCAGGTGAACGTGCCGCACATCGTGGTCTTTTTGAACAAGGTGGACATGGTGGACGATCCCGAGCTCCTGGAGCTGGTGGAGCTGGAGGCGCGGGAGCTGCTCAGCGAGTACGACTTCCCTGGGGATGAGATCCCCATCGTTCACGGCTCCGGGCTCAAGGCGCTGGAGTCGGAGATCCGAGCAGCGAGTGGGGGAGCAAGATCACCGCGCTGATGGACGCCGTGGACAGCTACATCCCGCAGCCCGAGCGGCAGATTGACCGGCCCTTCTTGATGCCGGTGGAAGACGTCTTCTCCATCACCGGGCGGGGCACCGTCGCCACCGGCAGGATCGAGCGTGGCATCATCAAGGTGGGGGAGACCGTGGAGATCGTGGGGATGAACTCCGCCGCCTCCACCACCGTCACCGGGGTGGAGATGTTCCGGAAGCTGCTGGACCAGGGCGAAGCCGGCGACAACGTAGGGCTGCTGCTGCGGGGCGTGGGCAAGGACCAGATCGAGCGGGGGATGGTGCTGGCCAAGCCGAAGACCATCACGCCGCACACCAAGTTCAAGGCCGAGGTGTACGTCTTGACCAAGGAAGAAGGCGGGCGTCACACGCCGTTCTTTAACGGATACCGCCCCCAGTTCTACTTTCGCACCACGGACGTGACGGGCACCGCCACGCTGCCGGAGGGGGTGGAGATGGTGATGCCGGGGACAACGTGCAGATGGTGGTGGAGCTGATTACGCCCATCGCCATGGAGAAGGAGCTGCGCTTCGCCATCCGGGAGGGCGGCCGCACGGTGGGCGCGGGTGTCGTTACCGAAATCACTGAGTAGAAATGGCCGACAAGATTCGCATCCGCCTCAAGAGCTTCGATCACGCGGTGATCGACCAGACCACGGCGGACATCGTGAGGACGGCTCAAAAGACCGGCGCGCGTATCAGCGGCCCGATTCCGCTGCCGACTCGTACGCAGCGGTGGACAGTTTGCGCTCGCCGCACGTGGACAAAAGAGCCGCGAACAGTTCGAAATCCGGACGCACAAGCGGGTGATCGACATTCTCGATTCACGCCCGCAAACTGTCGAAGCGTTGACCAAGCTGGATCTGCCGGCTGGCGTCGACGTGGAAATCAAGGTGGGCTAAGAGGACGACGATGCCAGGAATCATTGGAAGAAAGCTCGGCATGAGCCAGATCTTCGACACGGCAGGTGCAGTGGTGCCCGTTACGGTGATACAGGCCGGCCCGTGCATGGTGACACAGGTGCGTACCGCTGAAAAGGACGGGTACCAGGCGGTCCAGCTCGGCTTCGGAAGCCAGAAGGCGAACCGGGCCAGCAAGGCCGAGATGGGCCACGCAACCAAGGTTGGCCTGGAAGCGGCTCCCGAGGTACTCCGCGAGTTTCCGCTGGACGGCGGTGAGTCGCCTGAAGTCGGGCAGTCGGTGACGGTGGAGCGCTTCGCACTCGGAACCCGGGTGAAGGTGACCGGTACCACCAAGGGCCGCGGCTTCCAGGGCGTGATGAAGCGCTATGGCTTTGGGGGCGGGCGGGCCTCGCACGGCGCTTCACGTGTCCACCGGGCACCTGGCTCGATCGGCGCCGGTACCAATCCATCCCGCGTCATCAAGGGAAAGCGGATGCCCGGTCACATGGGTGACGAACGGCAAACCGTACGAAACCTTGTGGTTGCCAAGATCGATGCCGAGCGCAACCTCCTTACATCCGGGGCGCGGTGCCGGGCGCGGCGAACGGATACGTTTACATCACGCAGCATTAAGGAATTGACAATGCTCAGCGCGCGTTTCTTCAGCGCCGCCGGTGACCCAGGCGAGCCCTTCCAGCTCCCTGAAGAGTTGTTCGACGGGATCGTACATGAGTCTGTCCTTCACCAGGTGGTGAAGGCTCACCTTGCCAATCAGCGACAGGGCAATGCGTCAACCAAGACGCGCGGTGAGATTTCAGGCGGCGGTCGCAAGGCCTGGCGGCAAAAGGGTACCGGGCGCGCCCGTCAGGGCTCCATCCGTGCACCGCAATGGCGTGGCGGCGGAGTTGTTTTCGGGCCAAGCCCCCGCTCCTACCGTCAGGAAGTGCCGCGGAAAGTTCGCGCGCTGGCTCGTCGGTCCGCCTTCAATAGTCGTGCGCTGGCGGAGCAGATCGCCGTGATTGAGCGCTTCGACCTGGACGCACCCAAGACCCGTCGTGACGGAGCTGCTCGGCAAGGTAGGCATTGCGGGCCGCAAGGTGTTGATCCTGACGGATGGCAGCAACCAGGCGGTATATCTGTCTGCGCGCAACCTGCCGGATATCGAAGGTGATGCCGATGCGTGAAGCTTCGGCGTACGATGTGCTCCGCGCGAGCAGTCTGCTGATTGAATCCGGCGCGCTTCAGGCCGCTGCTGCTTCCGAGGTAAACAATGCGTAGTGTGCACGAGATCATCGTTCGGCCGGTCGTCACCGAGCGTTCCACGGACGCGCTGGATCGTAATGGAGCGTACACCTTTGTGGTCGCGAACGACGCGAACAAGATCGAGATCGGCCAGGCTGTCGAGCGCCAGTTCGGCGTGCGGGTAAAGGACGTCCGCACCATGCGCTACCGCGGCAAGGAACGACGCGTTGGGCGAAATATCGGCCGACGCGCGGCATGGAAAAAGGCGATCGTCACCCTCCGCGAGGGCGATACGATCGAGATTTTTGAGGGGGTATAACACGATGCCGGTCAAACAATTCAGGCCGATCACGCCGGGTACCCGCTTCCGGCAGATCGCCCAGTTCAGCGAGATCACCCGCAAGGGTCCGGAAAAGTCGCTCACCGAGCCGGTGGCGGGAACCGGCGGGCGGAACCATCATGGCCGCATCACGTCGCGCCGCATGGGCGGCGGTCACAAGCGCCTATATCGGATCATCGACTTCAAGCGCAACAAGACCGGAGTACGCGGAACGGTTGCGGCGGTGGAGTATGATCCGAACCGCAGCGCCAACATCGCGCTGATCCACTACACGGACGGGGAGAAGCGGTACATTCTTCATCCCAAGGGGCTCAGCGTCGGCGACAGCATCGAATCAGGTCCCGGCACCGACATTCGCGTTGGAAACGCGCTGCCACTCGGCGAAATGCCGCTGGGCACCACGGTCCACAATGTGGAGCTGCGAGCCGGCAAGGGCGCCCAGATGGCGCGCTCGGCTGGGTCCGGAGTACAGGTGGTCGCCAAAGAAGGGGATTATGTCACTCTTCGGCTACCTTCCACCGAAGTTCGGCTCGTCCGGCGCGAGTGCCAGGCCACTGTCGGTCAGGTCGGCAACAGCGACCACGAGTTGCAGTCGATCGGCAAGGCCGGTGCTAACCGCTGGCGCGGCCGGCGGCCCAAGGTTCGTGGCGTTGCCATGAACCCTGTGGACCACCCGCTCGGCGGCGGCGAAGGCAAGGCGGCTGGTGGCCGGCACCCGGTTTCCCCCTGGGGCAAGCCGGAGGGTGTTAAAACCCGCAAGAACAAGAAGCAGTCCAATAAGCTGATCGTCCGCGGGCGCAAGCGCGGTCGGGCTACCACCTAAGGGAAGACGACATGCCTCGTAGCTTGAAAAAGGGGCCTTACGTGGAGGACAGCCTCCTTCGTAAGGTTGCCGCGATGAATGAGCGCGGCGAAAAGCGCGTGTTGAAGACCTGGTCTCGCGCCTCGACGATCGTTCCGGATTTTATTGGTCACACTCTGGCGGTTCACAACGGGAACAAGTTCATCCCGGTGTACCTGACGGAAAACATGGTCGGGCACAAGCTCGGCGAGTTCGCGCCGACCCGCATGTTCCGGGGTCATGGCGGCAAGCTGGCCGACAAGCGCGCCAAAGCGCGTTAGCAAAGGAGATTTCGCATGCAAGCCCGCGCAAGCGCAATGAAAGTTGGAATGTCCCCACGCAAGGTCCGCATGGTTGTGGACCTGATCCGGGGCCGGAGCGTCAACGAGGCATACTCGATTTTGAAGTTCAGCAAGCGGCGCGCGACCGCGCCCATTGAAAAAACGCTTCGTAGCGCGGTCGCCAACGCGCAGCAAAAGGCCGACGCTGAGAAAGCCTATGTCGACGTGGACGAGCTGGTGGTCCGCGAAGCGTACGTGAACGAAGGTCCGACGATGAAGCGGTTCAGCCCCCGAGCGATGGGACGGGCGACGCCGATCATGAAGCGGACAGCGCAAATCACCATCATCGTCGACCGCAAGGAGTAACGACGTGGGACAGAAAACCCATCCCCGCGGCTTTCGGCTCGGGATCACGAGCACGTACAAGTCGCGGTGGTACGCGGAGCGGAACTTCCCCGCGCTCTTGATGGAAGACGAAACCATCCGCCGGTACATGCACCAGCGGCTCGGGCATGCTTCCATTTCCGAGGTGCAGATCGAACGGAAGCCCTCCAAGGTGATCGTGACCGTGCATACAGCACGTCCCGGCGTGGTGATCGGCAAAGGAGGCACCGAGGTCGACAAGCTTCGCGACGAAATCGGCAAGCTCACCAAGAGCGAAGTCGCCATCAACGTGGAGGAAGTCAAGCGCCCCGAAATGGAGGCGCAGCTCGTCGCCGACAGCATCGCGCACCAGCTTATGCAGCGCGTTTCGTTCCGCCGGGCGCTGAAGCGCGCTGTGCAGGGAGCCATGCGTGCCGGTGCCGAAGGCATCAAGGTCCAGGTGGGCGGCCGCTTGAACGGGGCCGAGATCGCCCGCACCGAGGGCTACAAGGAAGGCCGCATCCCGCTGCAGACTCTGCGTGCAGACATCGATTACGCTCAGTCCACCGCACGGACTACCTTTGGGACCATCGGGGTCAAGGTGTGGGTGTTCAAGGGCGAAGTAGTTGAAAATCGCCGCGGTCGGACGTACTCATCCGACGCGTAGGAAAGGAATCCAAGAATGCTATCTCCCAAGCGGGTCAAGTACCGCAAGATGATGAAGGGCCGCATGCGTGGCCAGGCCACGCGCGGCAACAAGGTCGACTTCGGCGAGTACGGGCTGCAGGCCACCGAGCCGGGCTGGGTTTCCAACCGCACCATCGAGGCGGCACGTATTGCCATGACACGCCACATCAAGCGTGGCGGGAAGGTGTGGATCCGGATCTTTCCTGACAAGCCCATCACCAAGAAGCCGCTTGAGGTGCGGATGGGCAAGGGCAAGGGCAATCCCGAGGGGTGGGTTGCCGTGGTGAAGCCGGGCCGGGTGATGTTCGAGCTCGAAGGCGTGACGCCGGACGTGGCAAAGCGCGCAATGCAGCTCGCCGCTGCCAAGCTGCCGGTTAAGACCAAATTCATCGTCCGTGAAAGGGCAGAAGCCCAGAGCGCGGAGGAGAATGCAGCATGACGGGTGAGGAACTTCGTGAAATGACGACCGAGGAGATGCGTGGCCGCGTCGAGCAGCTCAAGGAAGAGCAGTTCCGGCTTCGGTTCCGCGCCGCCACGGTACAACTTGAAAATCCGGTCCTGCTCCGCACGATTCGCCGCGACATCGCGCGAATCAAGACGGTGCTGCGGGAGCGCGAGCTCGCTGGGGAGAGTGCACGGTGATGATCCAAGAAGAAAACAGCGTCGACGGGCAGCGCGGCCGTCGCAAAACCCGTGTCGGGACCGTCGTGTCCGACAAGATGAATAAGACCGTGGTGGTGTCAGTGGAGCGCCGGTATGCGCACCCGCTGTACGGGAAGCAGGTCACCCGTACCAAGAAGTACCACGCGCACGACGAAAACAACGAGTACCGCACTGGAGACGTGGTGCGGATCACAGAAACCCGGCCACTCTCCAAGCTGAAGCGCTGGCGGGTTTCCGAGGTCGTGGAGCGGGCCAGGTAATAATGATTCAGCAAGAAAGCATGGTCCGCATCGCGGACAACAGTGGAGCGCGCAGGGCGCTGGTGATCCGGGTGCTGGGCGGCTCCAAGCGGCGCTATGCCGGGATCGGCGACATTGTGGTGGTCGCGGTCAAGGACGCACTCCCGGATGGTACGGTAAAGCGTGGTGATGTCGCTAAAGCGGTCGTCGTGCGTACCACCAAGGAGTTGCGTCGCAAGGATGGCTCGTACATTCGCTTCGACGAAAATGCGGCAGTCATCATCAACGACAGCAACGAGCCGCGTGCGACGCGTATCTTTGGGCCGGTCGGCCGGGAGCTGCGCGAGAAAAAGTTCATGAAGATCGTTTCGCTCGCGCCGGAGGTGGTGTGATGCCGGGCGTGCGCGTCCGCAGGGGGGATCGCGTCCGCGTGATCTCCGGGAACTACCGCGGTCAGGAAGGCACCATCCTGCGGGTGGAGCCGGACAAGAACCGTGTAGTCGTCGAGGGGGTGAACGTACGTAAGCGGCACCGCAAGCCGTCGCAGACGGATCCCGAGGGTGGGATCGTGTCGTTCGAGGCTCCGATTCACGCGTCCAACGTGATGCTGCTTGATCCCGCATCCGGTGAACCGACGCGCATCCGCAGCCAGGCGGGCGAGGACGGCAAGCGCGAGCGCGTTGCCGTGCGCTCTGGCCGCGTCATTCCGAAGGCTTGAGGCACGCTATGGCAAATGAGAACGGCAAGGCTCGTCCGCGGCTGCAGGAGTTTTATGAGGGCCAGGTCCGTGGGCGGCTGCAAAACGAGTTCGGGTTTAGCACCCCGATGCGGGTTCCGCGGCTCGAAAAGATCGTGATCAACGTCGGCCTTGGCGAAGCACAAAAGAACGCCAAGCTGCTGGACAACGTGATCGGCGAGCTGGGCCAGATCACCGGCCAACGGGCAACCGTCCGCCGCGCCAAAAAGGCGATCTCCAACTTCGGACTTCGTGAGGGATCACCGGTCGGCGCATCGGTTACGCTGCGTCGGGAGCGCATGTATGAGTTTCTCGATCGGCTGATCAACGTGGCGATGCCGCGGATTCGCGACTTCCGGGGAGTTTCCGACCGCTCCTTCGATGGGCGCGGAAACTACACGCTGGGCGTTCGGGAGCAGCTTATCTTTCCGGAGATCGACTACGACAAGGTGCAAAAGATTCATGGCATGGACATCTCCATTGTGACCTCCACGGACCGTGACGACGAGGCACGTGCGCTGCTCCGCGAGCTGGGCATGCCGTTCCGCGGTGGAACGCCCGTCACGATCAATCAGTCCGCCGCCTGAAACCGAGCTTAGAACAATGGCACGCAAGGCCCTGATCGAAAGACAAAAGCGGAAGCCGAAATTCGGCGTCCGGACGTATACCCGCTGTAACCGGTGCGGCCGCCCACGGGCGGTGCTCCGGAAGTTCGGGCTCTGCCGGATTTGTTTCCGGGAAATGGCGCTTCGGGGGGAAATCCCGGGCGTACGCAAGGCGAGCTGGTAGGCTCGCCATCCACTTCCTTGCCGTCCGGGTGAGCCCGGATACCCTAGGAGAAGCCGTACCATGATGACAGACCCGATTGCCGACATGCTCACCGCATTCGCAACGCGGCGGATGCGAAGCATCGCCGCGTGGACATGCCGGTATCCAAGCTGAAAGTCGAAGTCGCGCGGATCCTGAAGGAAAACCACTTCATTCACGAGTACAAAGTGCTTGAAGACGGAAATTCGGGACGCTGCGCCTTTACCTCAAGTATTACCAGGACAAGTCCGTGATCCGCGAGCTGCGGCGCGTTTCCAGGCCCGGCTTACGGAAGTATGTTCGCAATGAGGATGTCCCCAAGGTGCGGAACGGCCTGGGCATGGCCGTGCTGTCGACCTCCAAGGGTGTCATGAGCGACCGCGAGGCGCGCGCTACCGGTGTCGGTGGCGAGCTGCTCGCGATCGTCTACTAAGCGGAGGCACTGTGTCACGAATTGGAAAGCAGCCAGTCGCCATCCCCGCCGGGGTGGATGTGGCGATCGATGGATCTACCGTACGGGTCAAGGGTCCGAACGGTGAACTCACGCGTACCTTGCATCAGGACGTACGGATCCGGCGCGAGGGCACTGACGTTCTGGTCGAGCGCCCGTCGGATGACCCGAAGCATAGGGCCCTGCATGGCCTGTCGCGCACTCTCGTCGCCAACATGGTCGAGGGGGTCACCAGTGGTTTCAAGAAGACGCTGGAAATCGTTGGTGTCGGCTACCGGGCGGAAAACAAGCCGTTCGGGCTGACTCTTTCTCTCGGCTACTCCCATCCGATCGATTATCGGGCACCCGAGGGTATCAAGCTTCGCGCTGCGTCACCGACGGTGGTGGAGGTATCCGGCCCGAACAAGGAAGTCGTGGGCCAGGTTGCTGCTGAAATTCGCAGTCTCCGGCCGCCCGAGCCGTACAAGGGCAAGGGCGTGAAGTATCAGGGCGAGGTGATCCGGCGCAAGGCTGGCAAGGCCGGCGGCAAGTAGCGGATCGCCGCATAGTCACTTAACCAAACGGGTTTGATGCGAAAGACACGGGCAAACACCCGCCATGGGCGTCGTCTTCGGCGCCACCAGCGGGTACGGAAGAAGGTGAACGGGACCACCGGACGGCCGCGACTGGTCGTTTACCGGTCCCTCAATCACCTGGAGGGGCAGATCGTCGACGACACGCGTGGTGTGACACTGGTCGGTCTTTCCACAAACGCTGTGGCCGTACGCGAGCGTGCAGGCGAAGACGATACGAGCAAGAGCGCCATGAGCCGCGCGGCCGGCAGGGTGCTCGCGGAGCGCGCCCGTGAGGCGGGTGTGACCCAGGTAGTCTTCGACCGCGGCGGATATCTGTATCATGGCCGCGTAAAGGCATTTGCTGAGGGCGCCCGAGAGGGCGGCCTCGAGTTCTAGGGGGAGCGATGGCACAACAGGGAGGCGCGCGGGGTCCGGGTGGCGGTCGGAGCGGCGGTCCGGGGGGGCGGTCTGGTCAGGGCGGCCCCGGTGGACGGGGACCCGCCGGACCGGGTGGACGTGACGGCGGGCGCGGCGGACGTGGCCGAGACGGTGCTCGGGGTGGCCGCACCGAACGGGAGTCCGATCTTAAGGAAAATGTGGTGCACATCAACCGCGTCGCCAAAGTAGTAAAGGGGGGGCGCCGGTTTTCCTTCACGGCGCTGGTGGCGGTGGGCGACCAGCAGGGCAAGGTGGGGATTGGCACCGGCAAAGCAAACGAGGTTTCGGAAGCGGTGCGGAAGGCGCTGGAAGGCGCTCGACGCGCGATGGTTTCCATCCCTGTGCGCAACGGTACGATCCCGCACGAGATCGTCGGCGAGGCGGGCGCAGGTCGAGTGCTGCTTCGACCGGCTGCACCCGGTACCGGGGTGATCGCGGGCGGAGCGGTGCGTGCCGTGCTCGAGTGCGTCGGCGTGCACGACATCCTGACGAAGAGCCTTGGGTCCAACAACCCGTTCAACATGGTGCTCGCCACGGTGGACGCGCTGACCAGCCTGACCACCCGAGAGCAGGTAGCGCTTGAGCGCGGCATCACGGTCGAGGTGTTGGGAGGTGCGCATGCCTAGCCTGCACATTACACAAGTCAAGAGCGGCGTAGGGGCGCCAGGCACCCATCGCCGCACGCTGGTCGCGCTTGGCCTCAAGCACCAGCGCTCGGTGGTTCTCGACGATACGCCCGCGATACGCGGCATGCTGTTTCAGGTCCGGCATCTGGTCCGGGTAACCGAGACGGAAGGGCAGGGAGAGAATGGCTGATTTGCACGAACTCGGTCGGCCTGAAGGGTCGCACCGGGACCGTAAGCGACTCGGACGGGGTCCGGGGTCGGGGACCGGGAAGACTTCCGGAAAAGGCCATAAAGGGTCCAAGGCTCGTGCGGGTCACCACGGCCCGGGCGGCGGCAAGCCGCACTTCGAGGGTGGTCAAATGCCCATGCAGCGCCGGCTTCCAAAGCGTGGCTTCACTCCGCTGGATCGCACCGAGTACCAGGTAGTGAATTTGTACCAGCTAAACGCCATGGAAGATGCCGAGATCACGCCGGAAACGCTGGCGCGCCGTGGCATGATCGGGCATGCGAACCGCCCGGTCAAGGTGCTAGGCACCGGTGATCTGACGCGCTCCATTCAGATCAGCGCACACCGGTTTAGCCGGACTGCGCGTGAAAAGATTGAGGCGAACGGCGGAAGGATTCAGGAGATCGCCTGACCATGGCTAACCCGATCGTAACGCTGTTCCGCATTCCCGAGGTAAAGGACAAGATCCTTTTCACCTTGCTGTGCCTGGTGATCTACCGCATCGGCGCACATATCGCGGCGCCGGGAATCGATGTGCGGGCGCTGCAAGCGTACGTCGGAGAGCTGGAAGGAACCGTATTCGGGATCTACGACATGTTCGTAGGTGGGGGGTTGTCCAAGGCGACGGTGTTCGCCCTCGGGATCATGCCCTACATCTCGGCCAGCATCATGTTTCAGCTGCTGGCCGCGGTGTTCCCGAAGATCGAAAAGATGCAGAAGGAGGGGGAGGACGGGCGCAAAAAGCTGACGCAGTACACCCGCTACGCCACCGTCGGACTGGCGACCATGCAGGCATACGGCTACGCCATCTTCCTGCAGAGCATCCCCGGTGCGGTGCCGAACGGCGGCTGGGGTTTCCGCTTGATCGTAATCCTGACGCTGGTTACCGGCGCCGTGTTCATCATGTGGCTCGGTGAGCAGATCACGGAGCGTGGGATCGGCAACGGGATGAGCTTGCTCATCTTGTTTTCGATTATCGAGGCGCTTCCCGGGGCGCTGGTACAAACCGGCAAACTTGTCGGCCTTGGCGAAGTTTCGGTGATTGCCCTTGTGCTGATGCTCGCGGTGATGCTCGCCGTGATCACAGCCACAGTGGCGGTGACCATGGCTGCCCGCAAAATTCCAGTGCAAATTCCACGCAAGGTGATGGGGCGCGGACGAATCAGGGAGGGGCAGAAGTCCTATGTGCCGCTGCGAATCATGGCGGCGGGCGTGATGCCGATCATCTTCGCGCAAACACTGGTGACCGTGCCGTCCGCCCTTTCATCGCTTACAACCAACCAGTATGTCACGGGGTTCGCCTCGTACATGCAGTATGGCGAGCCCCTGTACTACGTGGTCTTCGGGCTCTTGATCGTCTTTTTCACCTACTTTTATACGGCCATCGTATTCAACCCGGTGGACCTGGCTGAAAACCTGAAAAAGCAGGGCGCGTTCGTCCCCGGGGTCAAGCCCGGCGCCCGCACGGCCGAGTACATCGAGCGCGTGACCGAACGAATCACTTTGCCCGGCTCACTCTTTCTGGCGGCGATTGCAATCGTTCCGGTGATGCTTCTGGATGCGGTCGGGGTCCCCTTCCTCGGCGGTGTGCTCGGTGGAACCGGCTTGCTGATCATCGTCGGTGTTGCGCTAGACACCGTACAGCAGATGCAGCAGCACCTGTTGCTGCGGCGGTATGACGGCTTCATGAAGAAGGGCCGTGTCAAGATGCGTGGGCGCCAGCGGTTCGTTTAGGGGGAATGAATCTGGTTTTTCTTGGCGCTCCGGGGGCGGGTAAAGGCACCCAGGGGTCACTGCTCGCCGAACGGATCGGTGCCCACAAGCTTGCCACGGGTGATCTTCTCCGAGAAGCAGTTCGTGTCGGCAGTGAGCTCGGGCGTCGGGCCAAGTCGTACATGGATGCGGGCGAGCTCGTGCCGGATGCCTTGATCCTTGATCTGGTGCGGCACACTCTCGCGGGTGCGGAGAGGGATGGGAGCGCCATTTTTGACGGCTTCCCCCGCACCGTCCCCCAGGCGGAAAGCTTGAACGCCATGCTTCGCGAACTCGGCAGCCCACTCGATGCCGTGGTGGTGATCGACGTGCCCGAGGAAACGATCGTGCAGCGCATGTCCGGCCGGCGCACCTGCGCGAACTGCGGACGCATCTACAACCTCCATACCGATCCGCCCACGCGCAGCGATGTGTGCGACGTTTGCGGTGGAAGGTTGTCCCAGCGGGCGGACGACCGCGAGGAAACGGTGCGGCACCGGCTTTCCGTGTACCGCGAGGCGACCGAACCGCTGATCGCTTTTTACGAGATGGGCGATGCGCCCGTGCACCGGGTAGACGGTGACCGGGCGGTCGAGCAGGTGCAGGCGCAGGTTCTCCAACGGCTCGAGCGTTGATTCACCTTAAGACACCAGGGGAAATCGATACGATTGCGCGGGCTGGTGCGATCCTGGCCGCACTTTACGCAGAGTTGCCCGACCAGCTGCGACCCGGGCGGAGCACAGCGGAGCTGGACGAATTCGCTGAAAGCTTCATTCGGGATTACGACGGCGCCGAGCCGGCATTCAAGGGATTGTACGGATTTCCGGCAACGCTATGCATCAGCCTGAACTACGAAGTGGTCCACGGGATCCCTTCGCCTGCGAGGCGCCTGGCCGTGGGAGACATCGTCAGTGTTGATTGCGGCGTGAAGCGGAACGGGTTTTTTGCCGACGCAGCCGTGACCTTGCCGGTGGGCGAGATTGGGGAGGACGTGCAACGATTGCTCGACATCACCCAACGTGCCCTCGAGGCTGGAATCGCCGAAGCTCGCCCCGGGAAGCGTCTAGGGGACATCGGTGCCGCCATTCAGGCGGAGGCGGAGGGCGCGGGATATGGGATCGTCCGCGACCTGGTGGGGCACGGAATTGGTCGGCAGCCCCACGAGGATCCGCAGGTGCCGAACTATGGTCAGCGTGGCAAGGGTGAACTGCTCCGTAGCGGGATGGTGCTGGCCATCGAGCCGATGTTGAATGCGGGCACCGCGCGCGTGCGTACCCTGCCGGACCGCTGGACGGTGGTTACTGCCGATCGCTCGGTTTCGGCGCACTTCGAGCACACAGTGGCGATCACTGCCGCCGGGCCACGCATTCTGACCCAGGCCTACCAGGGAGCTGTCATGACTGCCGGAGGGGTTGCGTGAAGTACCGGAGCGGCATAGCTTAAAAGGCTGTGCCAAACCCTGACGAGGAAGATCCACGATGAAGGTGCGTGCCAGCGTCAAGCCGATCTGTGAGCACTGCAAAGTGGTAAAGCGGCGCGGAGTGATCCGGATCATTTGCAAGAAAAACCCGCGACATAAGCAGCGCCAGGGATAACCTCCGCAAGCGAAGAATATTATGGCTCGTATTGCTGGCGTGGACCTTCCGCGCGACAAACGTATCGAAATCGGGTTGACCTATATCTTTGGCATCGGGCGGCCGACTTCGCTCAAGATTTTGGATCAAGCGGGTGTTGATCCGAACGCCCGTGTGCATCGGCTCTCCGATGAAGAGATCAACCGGCTGCGGAGGGTAATCGACACGCAGATCCGGGTGGAAGGTATGCTGCGCTCGGAAATCGCGCGCAACATCAAGCGCCTGATGGATATTGGATCGTACCGGGGTATGCGCCACCGTCGGGGTCTGCCCGTGCGCGGCCAGCGCACGCACACCAACGCGCGTACCAAGAAGGGTCCGCGTCGGGCGATTGCCGGCAAGAAGAAAGTCGGCAAGAAGTAGTCTTACCGAGCCAAGAAGCGAACGAATGGCAAAGCCGAAGGGGGGACCGCGCCCCAAGCAGAAGCGCGTGGCGGAGAGCGAAGGAATGGCCTTTATCAAGGCGACCTTCAACAACACGATCGTCACCATCACCGACATGGCCGGAAACTCGGTGGTCTGGGGAAGTGCTGGAAAGGCCGGCTTCAAGGGTTCCAAGAAGTCCACGCCCTTCGCCGCTACCCTCGCGGCCGAACAGGCTGCGCGTGAGGCGGTGAACGCGGGTATGCGTCGCGTCCACGTGCGTGTTCAGGGCCCTGGCTCCGGTCGCGAGTCCGCGATCCAGGCACTTTCGGCCGCGGGGCTTGGCATTCGCTCCATCCGCGATGTGACGCCAATCCCGCACAACGGCTGCCGCCCGCCCAAGAAGCGCCGGGTTTAATTCAGGTACGGGGTGTAAACCTCCGCGACCGTCGGAGGGAGGAAGCCCGCGAAACAATCTCAAGGAGATCACGGTTCATGGCCCGTTATACCGGACCCGTATGCCGGCTCTGCCGCCGGGAGGGACAAAAGCTGTTCCTCAAAGGCACCAAGTGCTTCACTGAAAAGTGTCCTGTCGAGCGGCGCGCCTATGCGCCGGGCCAGCACGGCGCCGCCGGACAACGCCGCAAGAAGGCATCCGAGTACGCCCACCAGCTACGTGAAAAGCAGAAGGTGAAGCGTATCTACGGGGTGCTTGAACGGCCCTTCCGCAATCTTTTCGAAAAGGCCGCACACCAGCCGGGCGTAACGGGCGAGAACCTGCTCGTCGGCCTGGAGACTCGTCTTGACAACGTGGTGTACCGGATGGGCTTCGCATCTACACGGAGCGAAGCGCGGCAGCTCATTCGCCATCGCCACGTGCAGGTAAGTGGTCGCACGGTCGACATCCCGAGCTTCCAGGTGGGTCCTGGCGACGAGGTGCGCATCGCACCAAAGAGCAAGGACATCCTCCCGGTTCAGCGCAGTCTGGAATCCCAGACCAAGCCGTCGTCCGTGTCGTGGCTTGCGGTGGATGAAAAGACCCGCACCGGCCGCATGGTCAACCGCCCAACTCGCGCAGACATTCCGCTCGCGGTGCAGGAGCAGCTGATCGTCGAGCTTTACAGCAAGTAAGCGACTCGTTCGCGGAGGAACATCGAGTGGAAATGGATCTTGCAGGATTGCAGATGCCCACGCTCCCGGAGCAGCCGCGCGAAGG
>JAUJOM010000012.1:30411-98880 GCA_030447645.1 Longimicrobiaceae bacterium
ATCGCGCAGGGCAGGTGACGGCCCGCAACATTCGCGCGAACGCCGGTGTGGAGGTCGTCAACGTCGACCATCACATCCTCGAGTTGCAGGATGACCGGGAGCTGCGGCTCGAGCTTTTCGTCAACAAGGGCCGTGGCTTTGTCCTCGCCGAGCAGCACGCGATCCCCCGGGGGAGCCCGGCGGATCTGGTTCGTATCGACGCCATCTACAATCCGGTGCGCCGCGCGAATTTCGTGGTGGAAGATACCCGAGTCGGCCAGCGCACCGACTTCGACCGGCTGGTGCTGGAAGTGGAGACGAACGGGTCGATTGATGTGCCGACCGCGGTGCAGTATGCGGCGCAGCTTGCGATCGAGCACTTCAGCTTCCTGGCGGGATCACGGCCGGAGTGGAGCGACGAGCGGCAGTGGGGCGCATCCGGCGGCAACGGGAGTGGCCACGGTAGTGCCGCGACACGTACCCCTGTACCGGCGCGTGTCGAGGAACTCCTCCGGCGTCCGGTCGAGGAAGTCGGCGAGTTGAGCATCAGGAGCTTGAACGCGCTTAAGAAGGAAAACATCCAGACAATCCGGAAGCTGGTGGAACGAACTGAAGAGCAGATGCGCGGGATCGACGGCTTCGGTCCTAAATCGCTGCAGGAGATCGGGGACCTTCTTGCCGCCCAGGGCCTTCGGTTCGGCATCAAGGTGGAGGAAGAGAATGGCACGCTTTACTGGGATGGCGGACAGCTTGAAGGATCCGACGATTCCGGATCTTCGAACGACAACGGATAATTTGCCATGCGACATCGTACCAAGGGACGGAAACTAAGCCGGACGGCGAGCCACCGTGAGGCGCTGCTTCGGAACATGGCGATGAGCTTGTTTCGCCATGGCAGAGTCAACACCACGGTCGCTAAGGCCAAGGAGCTTCGTCCCTTCGCGGAGCGTTTGATCACACTTGGCAAGCGGGGTGACCTCCACGCACGCCGGCAGGCCGGGCGCAAGATCGCGGACTCGGAAGTGTTGTTCGCGCTTTTCGGGACGATCGCCCCTCGTTTCGCGGAGCGTCCAGGTGGTTATACCCGGATCCTCAAGCTGGGCCACCGCCAGGGTGATGGTGCCGAGATGGCGATGATCGAGCTTGTCGAACGCGGCGAGTAAAGCGGGCGCCCACCCCCACAGAAGAAAGCGGCAGCACCGAGCAACGGTGCTGCCGCTTTTCTCTTTTCTCAGTGGCGCGGATCAGCCGGCTTTGCGAATCTTGCCAGCCGAAATGCAAGCCGTGCACACCCGGATACGCTTGCGCGTCCCGTTCGGGGTCACAACCCGCGCGGGCTGCAGATTGGGCAGCCATCGCCGCTTGGTTTTGTTGTTCGCGTGACTGACGTTGTTCCCGCTGCGCGGGCCCTTGCCGCAAACGGCGCATAAAGCCGCCATCGAATCTCCTGGTGCTGGATCGGGGTCTACACAAACTATCTAAGCTAAGAGAAATATGGGTGGTGGTCAAGCCATGGGGATGGCCGGCGCATTGACACTCCTCAGGTGTCCGGCTACCTTCAAAGATTAGTGCATACCAGCATGAATACCGATGAAACGCGCGCTGATCACTGGGGTCACGGGTCAGGACGGAAGCTATCTGGCGGAGCTGCTACTCGACAAGGATTACCGCGTTTATGGGCTGGTACGGCGGAGTTCGACGGTGAACTTCGAGCGGATCGCGCACATTCAGGATCGCATCGAGATTTTGTCAGGTGATCTACTTGACCAGAATTCGCTTCTGTATGCCCTCCGGGAAGCGCAGCCCCAAGAGGTGTACAACCTGGCCGCGCAGTCGTTCGTACAAACGTCCTGGACGCAGCCCGTGCTTACCGGCGATGTGACCGCTCTTGGGGTGACTCGCATGCTGGAGGCCGTTCGCGCATTCAATCCTGAAGCGCGCTTTTACCAGGCATCTTCCAGTGAGATGTATGGCAAGGTGCAGGCGGTTCCCCAAAACGAGGATACACCTTTTTACCCGCGCTCTCCGTACGGAGTGGCCAAGCTGTACGGGCATTGGGCGACGGTGAACTATCGCGAAAGCTATGGAATGTTCACGGCGAGCGGCATTCTCTTCAACCACGAGTCGCCCCGCCGCGGTCTTGAGTTTGTGACTCGTAAGGTGACGGACGGTGTCGCGCGGATCAAGCTGGGGCTTCAGCGGGAGCTTCGCTTGGGAAATCTGGGGGCGCAGCGCGACTGGGGATATGCGGGCGACTACGTACGCGCCATGTGGCTGATGCTCCAGCAGGATGCACCAGACGACTATGTGGTTGCGACCGGTCACACCTACAGCGTACGGGATCTGGTTGATAGCGCATTCCGCCGCGTGGGATTCGACTGGCAGGAGCACGTCCTCCAGGATCCGCGCTTCATGCGGCCTGCTGAGGTGGACCTGCTCGTCGGCGATGCCGCAAAGGCGCGCACTGAACTGGGCTGGACTCCGGAAGTCGAGTTCGAGGAGCTGGTTGGCATGATGGTGGACGCCGACCTCGCCCGGCTTCGGGGACACCCGCTCCCTCCGCCAGCATTGTTCGGCTGAGTCGGTGCGAACCCTGATCACGGGGGCAGGCGGGTTTGCGGGACAGCATCTGATTCGCAGCCTGCTCGGGTATGGCGACGAGTTGTTCGGCAGTACTCTTCAAGGGGTCCCACCTGACGGCGGTTTGCTCGCGGCGGATGAGGCTGCCGGTGTATTCTGGCTCCCTCTGGATGTTGCTTCGGATCGGTCCATAACTGCGGCGCTTGGGCGCGCTCGCCCCGATCGGGTATTCCATCTCGCTGCGCAAAGCTCCGTTGGTGCCTCCTTCGCGGATCCGCTCGCGACCTGGGATGCGAATGCAACCGGAACGGCACGCCTGCTCTATGCCATCGCCAGTCTTCAGCGGCCAAAGCTTCGGGTCCTGGTCGTAAGCTCCGCGGAGGTTTACGGCACGGTGCCCGAAGCGGAGCAGCCCATTCCGGAGCAGCGCCCAATCCGTCCCATCAACCCGTACGCCGCCTCAAAGGCCGCTGCGGAGATGGTCGCATTGCAGGTGGCAGCTGCCACTGGCGTCGAGGTGGTTGTCGCCCGGAGCTTTACCCATACCGGCCCTGGACAGGACGCCCGTTTCGCGCTGGCGGGCTTTGCAGAGCAGCTCGTCCGGATGCGTGAAGGTCTCACCACGCCTGTCCTGAGCGTGGGCAACCTGTCGGTCCGCCGCGATTATCTTGATGTTCGCGACGCAGTTCGAGCTTATCGACGGCTTATGGACGTGGGCGAGAACGGCACGGTCTACAACGTATGCGCCGGCGAAGCCCACAATCTGGGCGCCCTGGTGCAAACCCTGGTAAGGCTTTCGGGAACCGGAGCGCGCATCGAGGTCGACCCGGATCGCTTTCGCCCGGCAGACATCCCGCTGTTGTGCGGAAACCCGGAGCGGATCCGGGCACTGGGGTGGAGCCCCGCGATTCCGTTGCAGCAGACCCTTTCGGATCTACTCGCTTGCAACGAGAAAGCTGGGGCGTGGTCCACCTGACCCGGCTTTCTCGCCGTCCGTTACGGGGCAAGACGGTTGTGGTCACCCGCGCACGGTCTCAGGCGAGCGAATTCGCAGCTCCTCTGCAGGCGATGGGGGCTTCGGTCATCGAGTTCCCCACCATCCGGATCACAGATCTTCCTGATCCGGACGCGCTCCGTACCGTCGCGGCGGGCGTTGCAAGTTATGACTGGGTAGTGTTTACCAGTGTCAACGGTGTAGAGCGTTTCTGGTCCGCATTGCGAACCGCTGGAGCCGACGCTCGGATTTTTCGTGGTGTGCGGGTGTGTGCGATTGGCCCCGCCACCGGGGCGGCCTTGCACGGCAAGGGAATTCGCCCCGACCTGGTGCCGAGTGAGTTTGTCGCCGAGGCAACCGTTCAGGCACTGGCGAGTTCCAGCGATCTCCGACGGTGCCGGATTCTGCTGCCGCGTGCGGAGATTGCGCGCGCGGCTCTCCCGGACGGTCTCCGCGCTCACGGCGCAGTCGTTGATGAGGTGGCCGCGTACCGTACCGAGCGCGATGGAGCGGAGGCCGACGAGGTGCGTAAAAGGTTAATGGCGGGGGAGATCGACCTGATCACCTTCACCGCAAGCTCCACCGTTCGCAACTACGTGGACTTGCTTGGCGCCGACGTGGCAGGCGCAGAGGTGGCGTCGATCGGACCGATCACTTCTCGCACCGCGCGCCAGCTGGGGCTCCCGGTCCATGTGGAAGCGGCGGAGTACACCATCCCTGGATTGACCGATGCCATTGTGACGCACTACACGCAGCTACAAGGATGAGGCGGATCTCCGTATGGGCCCTCCTGCTCGTAGGCACTTTCGCCGGTGCTCTTCGCGCGCAGGAAGTGGCTGATTCTGGGCCGATGATGGTGTCAGCGCCGCTGAGGGCGGACCATTGGGCGGTTGTTGCCGCACGCCGCGCGCAAGCACTCGGGCTGGCCGACGACTATCTGCCGCCGCAACGCGCGGTACCGCTCGCTGTAGTCCGGCGGGCGTTGAATGAGGCGGCGAAGCGTGCATGGAGCGAGCGGCCGGAGTTGGCTGAGCTACTTGCGGAGTGGGAGCACCGGTTTGAGCGGGAGTTTCCGCGCAGCTCCAGTAGCCCAGCTTCGGTGTCGAGCATGGGCATCCAGCATGGAGCGTTCGGCCTGGTGTCCGGGTGGCGGAGTGGGATCGCTCGCGCGGGGCGCGGGCTCCACCCGCCGTTCGAGGTCGAAGTGCTTCCGGAACGGGGGGAAATCGGTGTCCAGGGCAGGTTGGTTGCATCCGTGTACCCACGGCTGCACCTGCTCTTGGCGCCGGAGATCAGCAGTGCTGGAGGTCTGCGGGGTGAATGGGATGTGACGCTCGGAGGGAGCGCTGTTGCACTCTCCGCCGGGCGGCAGCCGGTGCTGTACGGCGGCGAGCGTGGGGTGGTCCTGGCTTCACCGGAGCCCTGGCACCGCGTGCAGCTGGAAACGATTGAGCCCCTGGCGCTGCCCGGACCCTTTCGCCTCCTCGGCTTGGCGGCTTTTCACACCAGCCTGGGCAAGATTGGCAGCGAACGACATCCGGGAGATCCCTTCTTCTGGACTGCCAGTGCAAGCATTCGACCTCATCGCCGGTTTACGCTTGCGGCCAACCGCGCCGCCATGTTCGGCGGCGATAGCGTAGAAACGCCGTTCACGCTCCGGAATTTCGCGCGCCTGGTCGGCGGCCTGCACACCGGGGATTTTGAGAACCAGGTTGTTTCGTTTGAGGCACGTTACCGGGTGCCGACGGATCCGTGGCTCCCACTCTCCGTCTATCTCGAGTGGGGGTTTGACGACAGCGCCGGCGCGATACGGGATGTTCCGGGCTACATCGCCGGGATCTTTGCTCCTGCCATTCCTGGGGCGCCGCGCGTGTCAGCCGGTGTGGAGCGTGCTGTCTTTGCCAGTTCGTGCTGTGGCAACCCGCCATGGTACCGGAACTTTGCGTTCCCGGGTGGATGGGCGCACCGGGATCTGCCGCTCGGACACCCGCTGGGTGGCGAGGGCTCGGAGTCGCTCGCATGGACGCGTGTCGATCTCGCGCGCCTGCCACTGAGCCTGCAGGGACGCGGCTGGGTGCGTGAGCGAGGCCCCGAGAACCTGTACACGCCTGCTCGTGAGGGAAGGAGCTGGGGCGTGGCCGGCCAGTTCCGCTGGTGGGGCTGGAGTCGAGCAGACGCTCATCTATCGGTTTCGCGAGAAGCAGGAAGCGGGTGGAGCGAAACGCAGCTCCGGGCGGGAGTAACCCGGTTCTTTTAATGGCGGGCTATCCAGCACACCGCCCCCGGCGCATGCGCCGCACCGGCCCACTACGTGGAATGGTGCGGGAAACCACCGTCGCTCCATCGGACCTGATCCTGCCGCTGTTCGTGGTGCCAGGCTCCGGCGTGCGTCGGCCGGTCACCTCCATGCCGGGGGTTGACCAGACTTCTGTGGATGAACTGCTCCGGGACGCCGGGGACGCCCATCAACTCGGCCTCGGCGCGATCATCTTGTTTGGGATTCCTCCCTACAAGGACCTGGAGGGAACATCAGGATACCGGGACGACGGCGTAGTTCAGAAGGCTGTGCGTGCGTTGAAGCGGGAGGTGCCGGACTTGCCGGTGATTACCGACGTCTGCCTCTGCGAGTATACCTCCCACGGTCACTGTGGTGTGCTCCGCGGTGACACCGTGGATAACGATGCCACGCTACCGCTGCTCGCGCGGATGGCTGTGTCCCACGCAGCCGCGGGTGCAGATCTGGTCGCTCCTTCCGACATGATGGACGGGCGAGTTGCCGCGATTCGGGCAGGGTTGGATGCCGAGGGCTTTGATGAGACGCCGATCATCGCGTACTCGGCAAAGTACGCCTCGGCATTCTATGGCCCGTTCCGGGATGCGGCAGAGAGCACCCCCAGCTTCGGAGACCGACGGAGCTACCAGATGGATCCAGCCAACGGGCGTGAGGGGATTCGTGAGGCGAAGCTGGACATTGCTGAGGGGGCTGATATCGTGATGGTGAAGCCGGCCCATGCCTATCTCGACGTGATCGCGAGCGTCAAAGGCGAAACCGGGTACCCAGTCTACGCCTACCACGTGTCAGGTGAGTACGCGATGCTGGTGGCAGCCGCGGAGCGTGGCTGGATTGACCTATCCCGTGCGATGAACGAGGTACTGCTTGGCATCCGGCGTGCTGGTGCAGATATGATCCTGACGTATTATGCGCGGGAGTTCGCTCGCGCTTACCGCGTGGAAGGTACCGCGTAATGAACATAAATTACGGAGGCAGCCTCTGGTGTGACGTTCTTGTCTTGGCGGGCGTCCTAGCAAGACAGTGCATAGCTTAGCCCGACGACAGCAAGAACAGAGGACGCAGCCGACGATGAACCCGACCGACCAGGCGAGCTATCGTACAAAAATACGCACTCCGTCGGCTCATGCAATGCTCCCGTACGATGTACGTCTTCGACGGGAGCTAACCCACCGTCGACTCGCCGTATCGCTCGTCCGCCGGATGATACGTGTGCTCACGCTGCACACCCTGGATGCGGCGCTCATCTTCGGTGTGGTGCTTCTCTTGGGCGCTTTACGCCCCACGTTCGCCTCCGTGCGCCCCCTGGCGCCCGCGATCGTGGCTATGGTCCTGCTCAGTCTTAATGCGTTGTCCGCCTATGCGCCGGGCGACGCACGGCGCGACTGGCGCCGGCTCTTCTACGGTGTGGGTTTGGCGCTGCTGATCCTATTCTGCCTCACTGTCTTTCCACCAAAGCTTTCTCTTGCACCGTACTTTCTAATTGCCTTCGGAGGCCTTGCATGCCTGGCACTGGCCGCTGGGCGGGCGAGCGCAGATCAGGTTGTCCGCCAGGCCTACCTGCACGGCATTGGCCTCCGCCGGGCCGTTCTGGTAGGAAATCTGGACGAAGTAGGCCGTGCGATTCACCAGCTCCGGGACCACGGCAACATCGATCAGTACGTGGTGGGCCACCTGGCACCGGACGACCAGCCCGACCCCGCAGCGCTCGGCGCTGCTTCCGACATTGGCGCGCTTCTGGATCAGACCGACGTTCAAGAAATTCTCGTAGCTGCCACGCTGCCCGCGGAGCAAATGCAGCGGGTCATCCGCGCGTGCTTCGAGCGTGGAACGATGCTTTACGTCATGCCCTCAGTCGTGGGCACGGTCAACTGCTGGGCCGAGCCGACGAGGGTAGCTGCTTGCCCGGTGCTCCGATTGCACCCCGCGCGCCTTGAATTTCCGGCCCTGCTCTTGAAGCGCGCGTTCGATGTCATTGGAGCATTGCTGGCACTGATCCTGGCAGCCCCGTTGATGCTGCTCATCGCGCTCGCGGTGAAGCTGGACTCACCGGGCCCCGTCTTCTTCCGGCAGCGACGCGTAGGGGTTGGGGGACGCACCTTCACGATCTGGAAGTTCCGCTGCATGTTTCAGGATGCGGAAGAGCGAAAGCACGAGCTGGCCCACCTCAACATCTACGGCAACCCGCGCCTGTTCAAGCTGCCGGACGACCCGCGGGTCACACGGATGGGTAAGTTCCTACGTCGGAGCAGTCTGGACGAACTTCCACAGCTGTTCAACGTGCTTTGCGGGGAGATGTCCCTGGTCGGTCCGCGGCCGCCAATTCCAAGTGAAGTCGATACCTACGAGCCGCACCA
Organism: Longimicrobiaceae bacterium; assembly: GCA_030447645.1. GTDB lineage: Bacteria > Gemmatimonadota > Gemmatimonadetes > Longimicrobiales > Longimicrobiaceae > JAUJOM01. The sequence goes on from JAUJOM010000012.1 coordinate 38,612, forward strand.
CTATGAAAGGTTGAGCGTGGTGCCCGGGATTACAGGCCCTTGGCAAGTCGGCGGTCGCAATTTGATCACCGATTTTGAGATGGTAGTGCAAATGGAGCGGGCATACATCGGCTCCTGGTCGCTACTGCTGGACGCCAAGATTCTGTTCCGCACGATTGCGGTGGTTTTCCGCGGCTGGGGTGCATATTGATGCGGGTTGCGATCACCACCGATTGGCTGAATTCGTTTGGCGGAGCGGAAAGAGTTCTGATTGAACTCCACAAGATGTACCCGGATGCGCCGATCTACACCACGGTACACGATCGGCGTGGCCTTCCGGCACAGATGCAGGACTGGGATGTCCGGACCTCATTCCTCCAGCGGGTCCCCTTCGCTCGACGGCGGCACCAGCGGCTCTTGCCCCTCATGCCACTGGCATGGGAAGAGTTCGACTTCAGCGAGTATGATCTGGTCCTGACCACCAACAGCGCCTGCGCTAAAGGGGTAATCACCCGACCGGGTACCGTGAACGTGTGCTACTGCCACACGCCGTGCCGCTACATCTGGGATTTATACCCGCAGTATACCCGCGGGAAGCGTTCCAAGCCGCTGATTGCACCCGTGGCGCACTGGCTCCGCCTGTGGGACCGCGTCTCGGCTGACCGCGTGGACCACTTCGTCGCGAATTCCCACGAGGTGGCGGCGCGAATCCGACGCCATTACGGCCGTGACTCGGAGGTGATTTACCCGCCGGTGGATGTAGAGCGCATCACACCCAGTGGGGCAGACCCGGAGGATTTTTATCTGGTTGTGGCGCGCCTCGTCCCGTATAAGCGGGTCGACCTGGCCGTTGCCGCAGCGAATCGGCTCGGTCGTAGACTGCTGATCGTGGGTGAAGGCTCGGAGCGGCGCAAGCTTGAGTCGATCGCGGGACCTACGGTCGAGTTCCTCGGCCGTCGGACGGATGAGGAGATCGCGGAACTGTATGCTCGCTGCCGGGCATTTCTGTTCCCGGGGCTCGAAGACTTCGGGATCGCTCCGGTTGAAGCGCAGGCGGCCGGGCGTCCGGTCATCGCTTTTGGAGCGGGTGGGGCTCTGGAAACCGTTGTGGATGGAAAAACGGGTGTGCTGTTCCCGATGCAAACACCGGAGGCGCTTGTGGCAGCAATCACGCGCCTCGAAGCGACCTCCTTTGACGCGGCGCTCTGTCGGCGCAATGCGGAGCGGTTCAGCGCCGAGCGGTTCCGCACTCGACTCCGCCGCACCGTCGACCATCAGGTAGCACTGGCTTCCCAACCTCGAGATCACCGTCGCGGAGCCTACCTCGAATCCGCGTAGACCCACTGCCCGCTTGTCCGAAGCCGCTGTGGAGAAGTTGAGCATCGCCCGCTCCACAGCCACGATCGAGCCTTTGAAAGTTGCCTTCGTGCAACAACGGGACGCCGGTGATGTCCGCAACTGGTCTGGCACCCTGTACTTTTCCAAGCAAGCGATTGCCCGCTACCTGGGGCCGGTCACCGACCTGTCTCCGGTTCCGATCACCCCCCTGCCGCTGCGTATCGCCCGCGGTTTGGTTCGGGCAACCACCGGGAAGTCGTACAGCTATGACCACGACCTCGTCGTGGCTCGATTGTACGGCCGGTACTTCACCGAACAGGTTCGGCGGGTGTCACCGGACCTGATCTTCGCCCCGGCTGGCTCCGCTTGCGTGGCGTTTCTGGATACGCACGTGCCGATCGTCTACTACTCGGATGCGACCTGGCGGGTGATGCAGGACTATCACGGAGGCCTCTCCAACGTGTTGAAGCGGACTGCTCGTGGAGGTGAAGAACTCGAGCAGCGCACACTGGACCGAGCCGCTGTGGCGCTTTTCAGCTCCGACTGGGCGGCTGCGTCGGCGGTGCGCGACTACGGGGCTGATCCGGCCAAGGTGCACACGGTGTACATCGGCGCCAACCTCCCACATCCCCCGACTCGGGAACAGGTGCTGCCCCGCCGTCTCGGAGAGAAGCTCAGGCTGCTGCTGGTCGGAGTGTCCTGGGAGGCAAAAGGTGCGGACATCGCTTTCGGAGCGCTGTTGCGCCTGTTGGAGCGGGGGTATAACGCTGAACTCACGGTCGTGGGGTGCAGGGCACCTCGCGGTGTCAGTCACGCGCGGCTTCGAGTGATCCCCTTCCTGAACAAAGCGATCCCGGAGCAGCGCGCCCGGTTTGAGCAGCTCTGGCGCGAGGCTGATTTTTTTCTGCTGCCAACCAGGTTTGACGCAGCGGGAGTGGTATTCTGCGAGGCAGCCGCGTACGCATTGCCAGCGCTGGCGACACACACCGGCGGTGTCCCTTCGCTGGTGGCGGACGGGCGCAACGGATACACCCTGCCGCCCGAAGCGGGAGGGGCGGAGTACGCGGCCATGATCGCGGAGGTAGCCGGTGATCCGGAGCGCTATGCACGCCTGTGTGACACCAGCCGGGATGAGTTCGAGCAGCGCCTGAGCTGGGACAGCTGGGGACGCCGGGTGGCAAAGATCGTGGCAGAGCGTATTCCCAGGCTGGCCGAACGCATGACGCAGAGCCGATGACCCGGCCCTTGAAAGTTGCCTTTGTGCAACAACGCGACGGCCGTGATGTTCGCAACTGGTCTGGCACCCTGTACTTCTCCAAGCAAGCGATGGCCCGGCACGTGGGGCCGGTCACTGATCTTTCCCCGGTTCCCATGAACTACTTTCCGTTCCGTGTTGCCCGTGGGCTTGTACGGAGGGCCACCGGAAAGTCGTACAGCTATGACCATGATCCGGCGCTCGCGCGGTACTTCGGCTGGTACTTCTCGAGACGCGTAACGCAGATCAAGCCCGACCTGATCTTTGCTCCCTCGGGGTCCGCGTGCGTTGCGCATCTGGAGACCGAGGTCCCGATCGTTTACTACTCGGACACGACGTGGCGCGCCTCGCTCGACTACTATGCCGGCCTCTGCAACGTTGTGGAACGGATCGCGCGGAGTGGCGAAGAACTCGAGCAGCGCACACTGGACCGAGCAGCCGTGGCGCTTTTCAGCTCCGACTGGGCGGCTGAGTCGGCGGTGCGCGACTACGGGGCTGATCCGGCCAAGGTGCACACGGTGTACATCGGCGCCAACCTCCCACATCCCCCGACTCGGGAACAGGTGCTGCCCCGCCGTCTCGGAGAGAAGCTCAGGCTGCTGCTGGTCGGGATCGACTGGTACTCAAAGGGCGCCGAGATCGCCTATGAAGCTCTCCTGAAGCTTCTCGGGCTGGGCCACGATGCTGAGTTGACGGTGCTCGGGTGTACGGCTCCCCCCAGCCTAAGCCACCCGCGGCTCCGGGTGATCCCGTTCCTGAACAAGGCGATCCCGGAGCAACGCGCTCAGTTCGAGAAACTCTGGCGCGAGGCTGACTTTTTTCTGCTCCCGACGAGGTTCGAACCTGCCGGTGTCGTATTCTGTGAGGCGAGCGCACACGGTATTCCTTCGCTGGGAACCCGTACCGGTGGGGTCCCTTCGCTGGTGGTGGATGGGCGCAACGGGTACACGCTGCCTCCGGAATCGGGAGGGGCGCAGTACGCCGCCGTAATTGCCGAGCTGGCAAGCGATCCGGAGCGCTATGCGCAGCTTTGCGAATCGAGCCGCAATGAGTTCGAGCAGCGGCTTAACTGGGACAGCTGGGGACGCCGGGTGGCGGAGATCGTGGCAGAACGCTTTCCCGATCTAGGCGAGCGTATACCAGGATGAGCGTCGCGCATTCGGGGGGGGACGGACGTTGAGCGGGCGCCGGTTCGCCAGGCTGACCCTGAGTCAGGCCACCCTTGCTTCCGTTGCTGCACAGGTGCTGAGTGCCGTTGCGACTCTGGCGGCGACTCCGTATCTCATTGCCACGCTCGGGCTCGAGACCTACGGTATTCTAATCGCGGTCGCTGTCTTGACCGGCCAGTTAGGGGCACTTCAGCTGGGAATCCCTTCCGCCGCGGTACGGCTGGTTGCCGAGTCGCGGGGACGGCGTGATCCCCGGCAACAGGCAGCGATTCTCCGGGCTGTCCTTTTGCTGGGGTTCTGTGCTGCTGCATTCGTGGCTGCTGCATTCTCGTTGGTCGCGCCATGGGTCTGGAGTAATGGGTTCCGTGGATCCCCGGCAGTGCTCGGTCAGGCCCTGGCGGCAGTTCCGGCTGCCGCCGTTCTTGCTGCTGCCCAGCCGGTGCTGGGTGTTTCTCATGCTGTACTGCTCGGTGAGGAGCGCTTCGGTCTTGTATCACTGATGCGGGCCGTGCAGGGCGTCGTCCGGGTTGGAGTGGTAGTGTGGGTCGCGGCACTCGGCGGCGGCCTTGCAGCACTTCTGTGGGCGCAGGCGGCCACGGATCTCGCGGCAACCTTCGTCGCTGGCCTGAGTGCAAGGGCAGGGGCCGAAAGCCCGGTCACTCCGACGCAAGTCAGACATGCAGCACGCCAGCTGGTGGGGCTCGGGGTCCCGTTTGCGGCTGCCGACTTTTTGAGTGCGCTCCTGGTCGACGCGGAGAAGCTGGCGATCGGCCTGGCGAAATCCGTGGCTGACTTCGCGTACTATACGGTGCCTTTCAACGCGGCCATGCGGCTGACGGTTCTTACCGTTGCACTCTCCTCGGTTCTGGTCCCCCGCATATCCAGCGTTGCCGCTACGGGAGATGTCACCGCGGCTGCCGCGCTCACGCACCGCGCTACGCGGCTCATCATCATTACCATGGGCGCCGTGCTGGCTCCGCTGGTCGCCGTCGTGCCCGAGCTGCTGACCTGGTGGGTCGGCTCAGACTTCGCTCTACATGCAGGCTTCTCGACACGGCTGATTCTGGTGGCGCTATTCGCGAACACGGCCGCAAACGCCGCGCATGCCGCAATTCGCGCTCGAGGTCGTCCAGGCACTCTTTCGTTCCTGTACGCATGTGAACTGGTCGTGCACCTCGTGGTGGTGTACTTTGCGGTCCGTGCCTGGGGCATCACCGGTGCAGCGGTTGCCTGGGGGTTGCGAGCCACGCTGGATGCCGCCGCGCAGCGCATGCTGGCGGTCCGGGCGCTTGGAACCTCGATCGGGCCATGGAGCGAGTTCCTGATTCCATTGCTCGGGCTTGCGATGCTCGCTGTCGGATGTGAAGTGCTAGGCAGAGAAGCATCGTTATGGCTTCGTCTAGCAGCCGGACTTTTTCTAGGTGGCACGATAGCGGCGTGGCTCTCATCGGCCGATGATTGGAAACTGCTGAACCGGACCCTGCGTCCTTGGACGCACAGAATCAACGTGCCGACCCAGGAGGCGGGCTAATACCGGCAATGACGGTTGACATCTTGCTGACGGTGTACAACGGGATGCCGTACCTGCCGGAGCAGCTGCGGAGCTTGCAAGCGCAGACGCACCGGGAGTGGCGGCTGTGGGTGCGCGATGATGGCTCCACCGACAGCACGGTGGAGACAGTGCAGGCATTTGCAGCAGAAGACGAGCGGATCCGGCTGTTGGAGGGAGGAGGCGCGCGGCTGGGTGCGCTGGGAGGATTTGCCTGGCTTCTGGAGCATGCGGCGCCCGGTGCCGACTACCTGATGTTCTGTGACGCGGACGACGTGTGGTTGCCGGAGAAGGTTGAGCATACGCTTTCCGCGATGCAAAAGGCGGAAGCCGAAGTGGCTCCCCGCACTCCGGTGCTGGTGCACACGGACCTTGCCGTGGTGGACGAGCATCTGGGCGTAATTGACGAGTCGCTGTGGAGCTATCAGGGAATCCAGCCGGAGCTGGACACGTTGGAGCGGCTGCTGATTCAGAACTGTGTGACCGGGTGCACGGCGATGATCAATCGGTCTCTGCGGGAGAAAGCCGGCCCGATCCCCCTGGAAGCCGTGATGCACGACTGGTGGCTCACACTGGTGGCGAGCTGCTTCGGGCGGATCGTTCGCCTATCCAAGCCGACCATCCTCTACCGCCAGCATGGCCGAAACGATACCGGGGCAAAGCGACACCAGCACGGTACCCTCGACAAGACAATTACCGCTTATAGCGCCCTCGGGGAACGTGGCAGGGCAATCCGGCGTATCGCGGCACAGGGGGAGGAGTTCTTGCGACGCTACCGCGCTCAGCTCACACCACGAAGCCGGACGCTGATCGAGGGTGCCGTCGAGCACCTGGCTTTCCGCACAAGTCTTCCGGGGCGTCGGAGATACCGCCGTGTGGGACCGATCAGCAGGGAAGTAATCAGTGGGCGGTATAACCGTTTCTCAAGGGGCCTTTCGAGTGCTCTTCGCGACGTGATCTTATGAGGCTAGCGCAGGTATGACGGTTGACATCTTGCTGACGGTGTACAACGGGATGCCGTACCTGCCGGAGCAGCTGCGGAGCTTGCAAGCGCAGACGCACCGGGAGTGGCGGCTGTGGGTGCGCGATGATGGCTCCACCGACAGCACGGTGGAGACAGTGCAGGCATTTGCAGCAGAAGACGAGCGGATCCGGCTGTTGGAGGGAGGAGGCGCGCGGCTGGGTGCGCTGGGAGGATTTGCCTGGCTTCTGGAGCATGCGGCGCCCGGTGCCGACTACCTGATGTTCTGTGACGCGGACGACGTGTGGTTGCCGGAGAAGGTTGAGCATACGCTTTCCGCGATGCAAAAGGCGGAAGCCGAAGTGGCTCCCCGCACTCCGGTGCTGGTGCACACGGACCTTGCCGTGGTGGACGAGCATCTGGGCGTAATTGACGAGTCGCTGTGGAGCTATCAGGGAATCCAGCCGGAATTCGACACTTTGGAGCGGCTCCTAATGCAGAACTGCGTGACCGGATGTGCCTCCATGGTCAACCGGCCGCTGCGGGAGCTTGCCGGGATTGTTCCGCCTGAAGCGTTCATGCACGATTGGTGGCTTGCGCTCGTGGCCAGCTGCTTCGGGCGCATCGTCTGTCTTTCAACACCGACAATCCTCTATCGCCAGCACGGGCGGAACGATTCGGGGCCAGGCCGTCATGGCGCGGCCTACCTGCTGCGCAAGGCGCTGACCGCGTATGATACGATGCGGCTCCAAGACACCCTTCGGCGCACTGCGGCACAAGCAGGGGCATTCCTGCGCCGCTACGGGAGCGAGATGGACCCGCAGCACCGCCGGCTCGTCGGGCAGTACGCGGAAATACCCCATGTCGGCCCACTACGTCGGAAGATGCGGCTCTTGGAACTCGGGACGCTCAAGCACGGGCTCGCGCGGAACATTGGGCTGATCTTGCGTGCTTGACCGGGAGAACCACCACGTGAATTGCAGGCGGCTTTGGCTCCACCCTGTTCGTTGGCGGCGGGAGAAGACGCAGGGGACATACGGGTCTGCTACATGGGATCCAGTACCCGGACCGGCACCGAGGCGTTGAAGTGGGTCCCGTTTCCGAGCTGGCCGTTGGGCCCGTATCCCCAGCAGTACGCGGCGCCGTTCTGCGTCAACCCCGCAGGTGTGGCTCCCCTGCGAGCGGATCCGCGTGAAGCGAAGACCGCCGGAGACGGGTGCGGGGACCGACTCGAAGGGTGACCCGGTGCCCAACTCACCGGACAGGTTGCTCCCCCAGCAGTACCCGGCCCCGCAAACCGTAACCCCACAGGCGTGCGCGCCTCCCACGGTAAGCGAGGTGAAGGTGAAGCCGCCCGGGACGGCAGCGGGGACCTGCTTCGCTCTCACGAACTCGAGGTTGCCCCAGCAGAAGGCTGTCCCATCCGCTTTGAGACCGCAGGTGACGGCTCCGCCCGCCGAGATCGCCGCGAAGGTGTGCCCACCCACGACGACAACTGGTACGGAACTGCTCGCGATGGATCCATTCCCCAGCTGACCTGCCACGTTGTGTCCCAGCAATACGCCTGGCCGGAAGCGGCAAGTGCGCAGGCGGCAGCGTGTCCATGGTGACGCCAACCTGGCGCTGGAGCCGCGGTTTCCGGCGGCGTCGTAGGCGTGGACCCGCAGGGTGTTCGGCGCGGGCGGGAGCGTGACCGTGGCGCTGAAGCTGGGCCGAGGCGCCGGGCGTGATCGCCAGCCTCGCTCGGCCCTCGTTGAGCTCGCAAGTCGCCTGGCGCACGCCCACGCTGTCGGTGAGCGTGCCGCTCAGCGTCAGGGAAGCGGCGCTGACGACGGTGTCGCCGGCCGGGCTGGCGAGTGCCACCGCAGGCGGGGTCACGTCCGAGGGGGGCGCCGTGGGGCGCTCGCACCCCACCTGCAGAAGCGCGACTAGCGCCAGGAGCACGGACCGGCTACGGAATGAGAGCGGGTCGTTCACGGGAAGCCTCCCAATGCAAAGGGCCCAGAAGGCGCAAACAGGCGGACCTCTGACGACGTGCCGCCTGAACCGCTCCAAAACTGCAAATTAATCGGCGAAGCTCCCATCGTGAATACCTCCTGCCCGGTAAAACCCCGGATTTATCGGGTGTCCATTCCGGCGAGGGAAGTCCATTCCACTCCCCCACACGATCCGGCACCACAACGGGTACATCTTCCACAAGCGTGCGGCCAGTACCTCGCACTTAGGCCGCAGCGAGAGTGCTCCGGCCCAAGAAGGAGAAAACCAGGACGAACGTCTCCCTCAGAACGTCTTGATCCCGAGCCGAGCGAGCTCGGTGGACCGGAGCTGGTGCACCCGCCCACCGAAGCGGCCGGAGAGCACTTCGATTCCGCTGTCAGCGAGTACCGGGGCGAAGAAAAGCTTCGGGCTGTTGCGCAGGAACGGATCATTGCGCACGAGGTCGCGGCCGTAGTACGACGAATCAGGGTGGACGACCACCGCGAGGTCGGGCCGTTGAGGGTTGCCACGTACTCCGTGGCGCGGCGAAGGACGGACGAACTGCTCCGCCTGTACGGACCCGCAGGGAATTGATCGAGCAGCGACCGCTGTCGACACACCCACGAGCCAATTAATCGTCACCCGGCCGACGCTCCCGAGGGCGCTGTAGATGAAGCGCACTTCACCCATGTCCTCGCCCTTGCAAGAACGAAACGAATAGGTAAAAGCCGGCGGTGTGGCAGGAGCCCTGGCCACCGCGCTCCGTCTCCGACAGCCGGCGATGATGCCAGAGCGCGAGCAGAGCGAAGATCACGACCGCCGGCGGCTGCCAGGATAATACGAGCGACAGGCAGGGCCCAGCACGCCGAGGTCCTGGGGCCCGCGGCGGCATGAACGCATCCAAAGGGTCTCGCCCGCCGCGGCGAGATAGCCCGTCGAGGAATGTAGCCATGCGCAACAACCAGTGCTCCCATGTTGTACACGATGGCTGCGTACGACAGCCAGGAAGAAGCGGCAGGTGAGCGCCCGAATCAAGAAGGGCGCGGCGAATAGCGTATGCGGAAACGGATTGTGGAGCCCCAGCGCGAAGGCACCACCAGCGGTGCAGCAGGTCAACGTCGTCTCGGGAGATAGAGCCACAGCCACACGAGGTTCAGGAATAGGTGGGCCGGCATCGAGTACCAGCTCATCGAAGTCAACAGGAACTGGCTCGATGTGGCGAGGAACAGTACCGCCAGCAAGGCCGGTTGAGGGCGCTCGGGCCAGAGCCGGCGCTGGACTCCGGCCAGCCCCAGTAGCGTCGACGCTGCGAGGACCGGATTCGTGAGGGACTCGCCCCCCAGCAGGCGAAAGAGCGCGCGGATCGCCGCGTATCCCGGAAGGTAGCCGGACCGCCAGCTCTGCGCCTCCGGGTAATAGCTCACGAACACCGGCATCATCGCCGGCGCGAAGGGCTGCCACTCCGCGGGAACCGGTGCCGCCACCCGGCCGGATGCGAGGATCTCCGCCTGGAATACAGCGTTGAACTCGTCCATGGAGAAGGGGAAATTGTGCAGCACGATGCGGCTCCCCACCCAGCTCAGGACGCCGATCGTCAGAGCACCCAGCGTCAGCGTAACTCGCCCGGGGAGGCCAGTCCCGCTGCTCGCTGCGGGCGGAGAGCCGGCAGCCGCCCCCGCCGCGGGGCGAGCGAACGCCCACACGAGCAGCGCGAACGCGGCCAGCAAGATGAAGAATGGCCGCTCGTGTAGCGCGTATAGGTGGAAGAAAATGTTCGTCGAATCCGGACGCGGATGCCCGATCGGTCTGGCCCGGAGCAGCGTGGCGGCGATAGCGCCGCCTACCCCCGCAGCGAGGACCCCCGCGGCACTCCAGCGCAGTGCTGCCGGGGCAGCCACGGGCGCCCTCACGAGGCGGTGCCCGGCGGCTTGCGGCAGAGGACGAGATGCCGCCCCCCGCGCTTGAGTGTCACGGCCCCGGCGCTATGCGGACTTGCCACTCATCTAGAGCTTACCGCCTCATGTAAATTGCCGCCCCAGGTCCATCGTAGACTAACGCATAGCGAGTATCCTCTGCGAGCCCCACCAGCAGGTGGCGGCAGCACTGATAATCCGGATTGATGTGAACGAAGGGCGATTTCGGTATATACAGGTGAGTAAAAGTGATTCCCGTTTCCTTGGACCAGGCATCAAGACAGGACGTATTCCAGTTTGAACACCGTTGAGCGTCGCTATAGGCGACACTGCGCCGGTCAAACTCTCCGTTCGGCAGCCACTCGGACCCCTGAACGGTAGCCACGCTTGCCCGCCTCGCCAGCACAGGGAACCACTCGGACACTCGATCGTCCTGCCACCCGCTCTCCACCCTCCAGGCCCACACGTTCAGGAGCTCCCAACCCTGCCCTGTGACAATCAAGAATCGGCTTGATGCTGGCGTATTCTCGGCAACCCACCGCATTGCGGCACGTTCATCCGTATTCAAGCTTTGCAGCACGCGCCCCTCAGCGACTAGCGCGGATGGGCTTTTCTTTAGGGGCGTGAGCGCAGCAAGGGTGGAATAGCTGAGCAAGATTCCCAGTGCCAGAAGAGGCAGCCAATTCACAGCAGGCACCTTGTCTTGCCGCAAGATCTTGTTGGGTCCATTCATGTGAGGTCTGGCCTCTATTACGCGAGAGGTCAGGTGCATCCGCGCACGGTTCAAGACGGGGAGCAGGACCTCAACAACGCCAATTCCGGCGAGCATTGCAACCGGAAGGCTCGCGAACAGTGGAGCGGATCGAGCCTCCAACACGAAGATCGCGCCCCACCAAGCCGGCAGCAGATATTTTCGCGACGCAAGGGAGGCTAAAGCACCCAAAAGGGCTAGAGTCAGCAGGACAGGGAAAAGCGGTTCCCCGGTATAGCCCAAAGTGAGGCGCAGAGTGCTGACCACGAGCGACCGCAGCAATGCAAAATCATCCAATATGTCGAACACGGAACCGCCTGATTCTTTTGCAGCAAGGAACGGCTCCCAACCGTGCCACGCCACCATCGTTGCCCACCACGGAGCGGTGATCACCACAGTCCCGAGAGCCACGACGACCGATGCAATCAGCCCGTAGCGGTGCCGGCCATGGGCCAGGAAAAAGACTACGATGCTAAAGGCGAGAAATGGAGCCGTTCCCAGGTGACTCAGCACCGTCAGCCCGCAGAACAGGGTAGCCGTCAGAACGTACCGCCACCTCCGGCGCGTATACAGCAGATGGATCTGGTGCAACGCGAGAATCGCAAAGAGGAACCCGAATGAGCGAGTGAGCCCTCCGCCCATGATCAGCCAAAGAAAGCTTGATGGCAGGAGCGCAAACGCAAAAGCAGCAGCAATTACCGCACGGTTGGAGGGCAGCAGGGACCGGGCAAGAAACAAGAACGCAACTACTGTCAGACTCGTCACCGCGAGCGGAAGCAGGCGGAATACATGCAGCAGGGTCAGTGGCGTAAGATCGTCTAGAATCCCTGCTACGTAGAAGCCAAGTGGAGGATACGCAAAGGGAATAGCAAGGGAGTTGTACGATACAACGGCGGGGAGACGATAATGAGCGTTCTGGAGGTCCCGCACCATCGCATAAAACATCCCGCCGTCGTTCANACGCACTGCGCAAGGCGTTGGGCATCCCTCCACTTCAACCCCTACCTCCTGCTCGACATGTTCGCCCGCAGGAACAAGGTGATGTTCTTCCCCATCTCCTGGCGCGAGGACGATCAGGTGTCGAACGTAAATATGGTGTCGCAAGCGTTGAGAACCCTCGGGGCCGCCGAGAAATACGCCCTCAACCGCCGCCGCTTCCGGACAGACGACTATCGCTCGGTGAGGCATGATCGTTACGCCTTCGCCGCGATCGCAACATTCGAGAATGGGATCCGCATTGGCTGATCTTGCGATGGTGATGCCCATGGCGGGGCATGGTTCGCGCTTCGCGAGACAAGGGGTCACTCAACCCAAGCCGCTCGTCGAGCTGGCGGGCAGGCCCTTCTTCTGGTGGGCGACTGAGAGCCTTCGCCGGATGGTTCCGATCCGCGAAATGGCCTTCGTGGTCCTTGAGGAGCATGTCCGCGAATTCCAGATCGACCGGCGTGTCCTGGAACTTTATCCCGATGCATCCGTCGTAAAGATCCCCGACGTGACGAGCGGGGCCGCCGAGACCGCGATGATTGGCATGCGCGCCCTGGCTACGTCCGGTCCCGTCGCAATCAACGACAGCGACCACGCCTTTCTTTGTCCGGAATTGATGGGAATCATAGACGCGCTCGGTAAAGAGCTCAACGCGGCCCTACTCTGCTTCACCTCCGACAGCCCCGCGTTCTCATACGCCAAGCTGGACGAGGAGGGCCGAGTGGTCGGGACCGTCGAAAAGCGCGTGGTCAGTGCCTACGCGATTGCCGGCTGCTATCTCTTCTCCGACCCTTCGCTCTTTCTCTCCCTGTACGAGGAGTACCGCCTGGATTGCCCTTATGATGAACTGTTCGTAAGCGGCGTCTATAACAGGCTCGCAGCATCAGGCGGGCGGATCGGAAAGATAGTCGCCTCGCGCCATCTCTCCTTCGGCACGCCTGAGGAACTCGCGCGTATTGATCAGGGCTCGCTCGAAATCGGACGGGACTGGCTGGCTCCCTGATGCCGCGGGACAAAGCCATTCTCCTCGCCCTGGCCGTGCTGCTGCTGATGGTGGCGCACGGCGCCCGGGCCGCGCGCTGGGCCTTTTTGGTCCCGAGAAACGACGCGGCGCGCCGTTTGAGCCTGCTGATCAGCCTCGGCGTCGGGTACGCGGTCAATGCCCTCGTTCCACTGCGGGCCGGCGAGATCATTCGGGGAGTGGTCGCGGCGCGCCTCAGGAAGGTGCGCTTTTCTCTCGTGATGGCGACGATCGTCAGCGAGCGGGTGGCGGACCTCGCCGTGCTGGCGCTGCTCACTGCGGCGACGGCAGGAGTGGCGGTAAATCCTTCTTATGCTCTAGCTACCGCGGCCCTCTTCGCGACCTCGACCGCGGTGGCTCTAACCCTGGCGGTCCTCGTACGTCGCTCGGCCTCTGCCCGTCGGCTGGTGTGGAACGCTGCCGGCGTCTTCAATGGCCGGATCCAACTGGGCATCGCCGACTTCGTCTGGACGGCGACGGAAATGCTGCTGGGAGGCGCCCTGCTGCGGTGGCGGTTCCTGACGGCGACGATCGTCATGTGGGGCCTCTACATGGCCGCCTACTCCGCGTTCAGCCGGGTGATCGACGCCCCGGTGCTGGACGTCGTGGCGACAATCCTGCAGCAGCCGCTGAGGTCGCTGGCGGACAGCCTGGGGGGTGCCGGCACCATCCCCGATCGGACCAGCCTGTTCATCTTCGTCCTCACTCCGATTCTGCTCATCCTCGGCTACGGCTGGCTGAAGCGGAGCCATACCTTTGCGCGCGCCGCCGACCTGGTCCTCAGGCATGGAAGATCCGGGCGGGGCTCGCCAAGCGCGCGCAGGGACCGCTTCAGTGCCGCCAGCAGCTACGAAAGCTTCCTCGGGGCGCTGTTCAGCGGCGAGAGCCAGGCGGTCAGCGGCTTTGGAATGGAGGCGGTCGACGACTGCATCGTGCACAAATTCTACCATGGCGGTTCGGACGCCCTAACCGCGCTGGTCGAGACCAATCAGCAGCGCCTCATCATCCGGAAGTTTGCGGTCGGGGGCGCAGCGCAGAAGCTCAAGGTCCAGGCGGACTGGCTGCAGCGCCATACTGCCCCGAACCTTCCCCTTGTGGAGGTGATCGGCGAGCGGGGCAACGGCAGCTTGTACAGTTACGACATGCCGCTGGTGACGCCTACCAACGATTTCTACGACGTGATCCACAGCTCGCCGACCCAGAGGAACCGGGAACGGCTGGTTCAGGTTCTGGACTGCATCGATGTGCTCCACACCCGAACCGCGGCCGACGAAGGCGATCCGGACCTGGTCGTGAGGTACCTGGAAGAGAAGGTCAGCCGCAACGCCGCGACGATTCTCGATTTCGCCCGTCACACCCTGGGCAGGGATGACTACCGCATCAATGACGTCGCATACGACCTCGGCGAGTGGCGCCACTTCGCCGATCGCAACTGGCTCCTTGCGCAGCTCGGCGATCGCCGCGTCGCAACCATCCACGGCGATCTGACGATCGAGAACGTCATTATTGCGCCCGACCACCCCCGCGGTCTCTACATCATCGACCCGAACCCCGAGAACGTGTTCGACTCTCCCCTGATCGACTGGGCCAAGATGATGCAGTCCCTCCACCTCGGCTATGAAACGCTGAACCGGAGCCTCTCATGCAGCCCCAACGGCGGTGTTATCCAGTTGACCACGGCGCGATCCCAGGCCTACGCCGAGCTTCACGAGACGCTGGAGGCGAAAGTCAGGTCGCGCTTCGGAGAGGACGGCCTGCGTGAGGTCTATTTCCACGAACTGGTGAACTACCTCAGGCTGACCACCTATAAGATTCGCCAGTCGCAGAACCGGGGCCTCGGCTTTTTCGCCTGTTGCAGCCTTCTCCTGCGCCGCTACCAGGAGCGCTACGGGTGAATCCGATAAATGGGCTCCTCGTCGACATGGACGGAACGCTGGTGGATACCGCGACCGCCAACTACGAGGCCTATGCTGCGGCACTTAGGGCCGGCGGCGTGTCCGTGGCGCGGGAAGCCTTCGACGAAGTGGCGCTGGGGCGGAACTGGCGGCAGTTCCTGCCGGCGTTGCTCGGGGCCGCTGGAAGCGGTGCCGATCCGGCGGCGGTAGCGGCACACAAGGCCGAGATCTATCCGAGCAAGATCCCGCTCACCCTGGTCAACAAGGCGCTCGTTGCGCTCCTCCGAACGGGTCGCCCCCGCTGGCGCACGGCGCTCGTGACGACAGCCTCGAGCCCCAACGTGACGGCCGTTCTCCGTTATCATCAGCTGGAAGACCTGTTCGACACGATCGTGACCGGGAGCGAGGTGACGCGGCATAAGCCCGACCCGGAAGCGTATCATCTTGCCGCCGCGCGATTGAACCTCTCTCCGGCCGAGTGCCTAGTGGTCGAGGATTCGGATATAGGAGTAGCCAGTGCCGCCGCGTTTGGAGCACGCTGTCTCCGGATAAGCTTTACTTCGGACGCTATCGGCAACTAGCGGGTTCCGATTACCCACAAGCTCCTTCCGTGACAGATGAGCGAGCACGATGGTGCTCCTGGTCCTTCTTCATGCCCCGGGAGAACAACGACAGCGGCCCGGGCTTGATCCAGCAGTAAGCCCCGCGCCACACCTGCACGAAGGGCATCCCCCGCCGCATCATTCCCCCCGTGCCCGCCGCCTCCGCGGCGCACGCTGCTCACCCGTCCACTCCAGGCCAACGGAATAATGCTGGTTTCCGAACTTGCTTTTCAGATAAGACGTGGGCGTCCGACGCCGAGAGAATCGGCTGGGCGAGCGGACCAGCATCCCTGCGAGCTCGTAACCGCAGTGGAGGAAATCGAGCATCGCACCACGCAGTGCGTAGACCGACCGCAGAGCAACGGGTTTCTCGAGCGTTTCCACCGTACCCTGCTGGATGAGCATCTGAGGCCGAGCGGTCGGAAGGAGGTCACCCTGGCCGCTTGACCTACTCCCTGGCGCGGGCTACTGTCAGGCGAATACCATCACTGTGCACTCTATGGAGTTACTGGCGACCGATGACGAATGGTGCGGCGTTGCTGGAAAGAATTACCAGAAAGGTAGGCCCTGAGCACCGACCCACGGCCACTTTGGGGGCTTCCCTTTGGACTCGGGCGAACAGGGTCACGAGGGAATCCTATCTGTTGATCTGCCTCGCTCTACTGGTTCTGTCGTCTTTGTTCGCGCTGCAGCTTCTCAGGGGCAGCGTGCTGTACGACGATTGGGTTCAGGACATCTACATTCACCTCAACGGGATACTTCACATTGAAGCCGGCAATCTGCCGCACATAGGGTTCAGCACGCCGGTCGGCGCCTTCTACTACTTTACGTTTTACCTCACGACGTACTTTGCGGCCCCTTCCGCTTATACGGCCGTTCACGCAAACGGCCTCGTCGGCGGCCTCGCCGTGGGTCTCGCGCTGCTGGCGGGCTATCGGCGCTTGCACGCTGGTTGGACAGCCGCACTGATGCTTTACGTGGGCCTCGTGGCTATTTCGCCCCGGCAGCTCGGCGAAACATTCCTTTCGTTCAACGCGGCCTACAATCGCTGGAGCTGGGCCATCTTCGCGGTTCTGGCGGTGGTCGTCTCGCTGCCCCGTGTTGACGCGGAGAGACCTCGGGCAGCACTGATGGACGGTCTCCTGACCGCGGTTCTGATGGCGCTGTTGTTCTTTACGAAGGCTACCTACGCCGTCGTCGGCCTGGGCTTGATCTTGGCCAGTGTAGTTACCGTGCGCCGGAACGCGCACACGCGGCTTTACAGCCTCACTACGGCGGTAGCGCTTGCGCTATTGATCATCGCCGTAGAGCTGAAGTTCGGCATTCTGCTTCCTTACATCGCCGACCTTCAGCGCACCGCTCAAGCGCAAGGCGGTACTTCGCGGGCGAAACAGCTGTTCATGATCACCTATCACAATACCGCCGATCACGTCCTGATCTTGTTGATTGCAACCATTGCAGCATCCTTCCTTTCAAACACCAAAGCATCGGTTGGCCACATCATCTATCTCCTGGTGTTGATCGGCGCCGGACTGGCTATAGCGGTGCAGAATCATCGGGCTTTTGAAATTCCGCTTGTTCCGGTGACGGCGCTCATTGCGTTCCAGCTGTTCGGTAGCCGCCTGGCTGTCCCCACGAAGCCGGGCGTTCTCGAAGCAGCCGTCAGCGCGGTGGTATTGCTGCTATTTCTCAAGCCGATGGCTGCCGATGCCATGGGTGTCTTGGATGAAAGCTTGTCTCCTTCCGCTCCTGGCCCCGACGTCGACTGGCTGCAAGAGACTCCGTTGAGAGATCTGGCATTATCTGCAAGGCCGAACCGCGTGCTCTCAGGCGGAGGCTGTCTCGGCGAACCACCCAAGGTCGGAGAAGATCGCGAGTATCTTTCCGTCATTCAGGACGGCGTTCGTCTGCTGAAAAAGCACCCGTCGGCCGACGCTCGCGTGCTGTCCCTGACCTTTTCGAACCCCTTCCCGATGCTCATCGGCGGCCCTCCAGTAAGGAACGAACTCTCATGGTGGGATCCGGGCGGACCTTCAGTGCCAGTGTCCATCCGCAACCGGAAACGCTGTTCCCGGGAGTCGATTACGTCCTGATTCCGAAGTTCCTTGGCTGGTCGAGCTAACGCACCAGACTATGCTTAGCATCTACGGCGCGGAAATTCAGCGGAGGTATACGCTTCTAGAGGAATCAGGCTGCTGGCGATTGATGGGTGCAATCGACCGGTCATGAGGGTCTTTCAGAGACGACAAAACAGAGTCCACGGTGACTGCTGGCGGAGGCGCCCGGTGTCATCGCAAGCTCCTGCTCGGTGCCCTCGTTGAGCTCGTAAGTCGCGCGGCGCACGCCACGCTGTCGGTGAGGGTGCCGCTGAGCGTCAGAGAAGCGGCGCTGGCGATCGTGTCGCCGGCCGGGTTAGCCGAGCGCCACCGCCGGGGGGCTCACGTCGGGAGGAGGCGCCGTGGGGCGCTCGCACCCCACCTGCAGAAGCGCGACAAACGCCAGGACCACGGACCGGCTACGGAATGAGAGCGGGTCGTTCACGGGAGACCTCCCCAACGCGAAGGAGCCGGAAGGCGTCACAGGGCGTCCGCTGACGAAATGCCGTCCAAGCCGCTCAAGAATTCAAGCCAACAGAACGAAGCGCCGGGGCGACACAACAACCACCAACTTACCTTTATCTCCGTCAGTGGAGACTACGGCCACACCTCCGTGTGTTCACAGGTGTGTGTGAGCGATGATGAGTCCGGTGTACCGGCCCCCGCGCTACACGGACTTGCCACTGATCTAGAACTTACCGCCTCGTGTAAATTACCGCCCCAGGTCCATCATAGATTAACGTATACCGGCGATCCGCTCCGAGCCCAATGAGCAGGTGGCGGCAGCACTGATAATCCGGATTGATGTGAACGAAGGGTGATTTCGGTATATACAGGTGAGTAAAAGTGATTCCCGTCTCCTTCGACCAGGCATCAAGGCAGGACGTGTCCCAGTTCGCACATCGCTGCGCGCTTTTGTAAGCAGCGGCACGGCGGTCGAACGCCTGGGCGGGCAGCCACTCGGACCCCTGAACGGTAGCCACGCTTGCCCGCCTCGCGAGCACAGGGAACCACTCGGACACTCGATCGTCCTGCCACCCGCTCTCCACCCTCCAGGCCCACACGTTCAGGAGCTCCCAACCCTGCCCTGTGACAATCAGAATCGGCTTGATGCTGGCGTATTCTCGGCAACCCACCGCATTGCGGCACGTTCCTCCGTATTCAAGCTTTGCAGCACGCGCCCCTCAGCGACTAGCGCGGATGGGCTTTTCTTTAGGGCGTGAGCGCAGCAAGGCTGGAATAGCTGAGCAAGATTCCCAGTGCCAAGAAGAGGCAGCCAATTCACAGCAGGCACCTTGTCTTGCCGCAAGATCTTGTTGGGTCCATCCATGTGAGGTCCGGCCTCTACGCGAGAGGTCAGGTGCATCCGCGCACGGTTCAAGACGGGGAGCAGGACCTCAACAACGCCAATTCCGGCCAGCATTGCAACCGGAAGGCTCGCGAACAGTGGAGCGGATCGAGCCTCAACACGAAGATCGCGCCCACCAAGCCGGCAGCAGATATTTTTGCGACGCGAGTGAGGCTAAAGCACCCAAAGCGCCGAGTCAGCAGGACAGGGAAAAGCGGTTCCCGGTATAGCCCAAAGTGAGGCGCAGAGTGCTGACCACGAGCGACCGCAGCAATGCAAAATCATCAATATGTCGAACACGGAACCGCCTGATTCTTTTGCAGCAAGGAACGGCTCCCAACCGTGCCACGCCACCATCGTTGCCCACCACGGAGCGGTGATCACCACAGTCCCGAGAGCCACGATGACCGATGCAATCAGCCCGTAGCGGTGCCGGCCATGGGCCAGGAAAAAGATACGATGCTAAAGGCGAGAAACGTAGCCGTTCCCAGGTGACTCAGCACCGTCAGCCCGCAGAACAGGGTAGCCGTCAGGAACGTACCGCCATCGCCGGCGCGTATACAGCAGATGGATCTGGTGCAACGCGAGAATCGCAAAGAGGAACCCGAATGAGCGAGCGAGCCCTCCCCCATGATCAGCCAAAGAAAGCTTGATGGCAGGAGCGCAAACGCAAAAGCAGCGGCAATTACCGCACGCTTGGAGGGCAGCAGGGACCGGGCAAGAAACAAGAACGCAACTACTGTCAGACTCTCGTCACCGCGAGCGGAAGCAGGCGGAATACATGCACCAGGGTCAGTGGCGTAAGATCGTTTAGAATCCCTGCTACGTAGAAGCCAAGTGGAGGATACGCAAGGGAATAGCAAGGGAGTTGTACGATACAACGGCGGGGGAGACGGTAATGAGCGTTCTGGAGATCGCGGACCATGGCATAGAACATCCCGCCGTCGTTCAGCGGGAAGTCCGCGGACAGCACGAGCACCGCTCGCACCAGAACCAGCCCGAGCGCGGCAAGCACAGCAAGACGGAATCGCTGGTCTGATGCCTCGTGCGGCTCGTCATGCGTCGGAATGGCCGCTGTCGGACGGCTTGCGGGGGCTCTTAAGCATTCCTGGCACCTCCGTGCGCCGTTTGCGCTATCTGCTCCCGTCCGTCGAGCACTGCGGCTACTGCTTGAGCTACCCGGCGGCCTTCCCGTATCGCGTAGTTGGTGCCCCCGGTCCTCGGATAAATCTGTGCCATGGTGGCAAGGTAAAGTCCCTCCACGGGTGTCTCCATCGCCGGGATCAGCCCGCTGTAGTGGCGGGCCACAATCGGCTGTGAGTAGCGCGCTCGCCAGACGTGCGAGCCCTGAATCCAGCTCCGGTTGAACTCCGGAAACATGCGCTGAAGGTACGGAATGCAGTATTCCAGTACCTCATTATTTCCCATCTGGTACAGCTCGGCGCTCTCCGGGAGGTACTTGGACAGGTAGACAATGTGCCGGCCACCGTAGGTTTCCGCCGGCTCGAAGTTGGTGTGCTCAATGACTCCTACAAAGGGAAATCCCGGATCGTTCACATTGAGCCAGTATGTTTCTGAGAGACTCCGGTCCAGCTCCAGCACCAGGCAGACATTGGCCAGGTACTCGACTTTTCTGAGCTGGGCTACGTAGTTGGTGGACACGTGAGGCTCCAACCAGCTCCACGAGATGGGGAGGGCTGGCGTTGCGATCACCGCATCGGCCGGCAGCGCGCCCTTGCTCGTCTCCACGCCAGTGACCCTGCCATCTTCCACCATCAGCCCGCTTGCGGCAACCCCGGTCCGGATCTCGCCCCCGCAGCGGTAATCTCACTCGCAAGATGCTCCGCGAGCGCCGCGAAGCCCCCGCGGTAATAGGCAAGCATCTCCGCGCCGCCTTTGCCGCGGCTGCCCCGCAGCTTCAGCTTGTTCCAAACCAAACCGCCGAGATCTGGGACGCGAACGGCCCAAACTTGCCGTGCAGGAGAGGGCTCCCAGACCACGGTAAACCTGGCGTCCACCGAGCCACCAGCCATTCCTCGGCGGTCAGCGCTTCCAGCTCCTTCCAGTCCCGAACGGCGCGCGCCCGGAGTGCGAGCAACCCGAGCCGGATCCGGTTGGCAAAGCTGAGCGGGGTGAAGCGGAGCACGTCGAGGGGCGAACTCAGCTTGAAGAAGTTGTTGGCGAAGTACATCCCGGTACGCGTCGCGCGATACAGCACTCGATCCTCGGCGCCGAGCTCCTTTACCAGATCACCCCACGTGCGCATCATTGGTGAACCAGTGGTGATAGAACTTCTCCAGTCGCTCGCCATTGACTTCGAAGCTACCTGCCAGACCCCCACTTCGCCGTTCCGCTTCGAGACAGATCGGCTTGACCCCATGGCGGGTCAGCTCCCAGGCTGCGCCAGCCCCGGCAAAGCCACCGCCGATGATCACTGCGTGGGGGCGGTCGGCCGATGCGTTAGTCGTGTTCAAGTTCATGTAGGTTCTGGCACGCTCTGGGCCTGCCGCAGTGCGAGCCGGCCCCGTGGTGCCGCCAGGTACGCGGCACCGATCAGTGTGACGGGCAGCCAGAGGATGAGGTGTACAAAAAGAGCAAACGCGGCCGCGGCCGTCGGCTCGCGCCGTAGGCCACCAGGCCCAGCATGGCAAAGTAATCGAATGTCCCGACGTAGCCGGGTGAACTCGGCAGCAGCGTGGCGAGCGTGCCCGTGGACAGGGCGAACCACGGCCCGAGCGGCGATGCATCCGTCCGCAGCGACCAGGCGACCGTGGCGAACATGGTCCCCTCGAGCGTCCACGCGACCAGCGACGAGCAGCTCCCAGCGCACGCGTAGGCGACCGGAGAAGCGAAAGTCCTGGCAAAGAACTGCTCGATCAGGGTGCCTGCCTTATGTGTCCAGCCCCGGTTTGCCAGTGGACGGCTCTGCAGCAATCTCAGAAAAGCCGCTCGAGTTGATTCGGGACGAGAATAGGATCAGGATTCCCGTGAGGCACAGCGTGCCGAGGACCACGCCGGTGGTCACGAAGGCCGGGGAAATGCTCCAGTGGCGACCCGTGCAACCCGACAAAGAAGAAGGCGAGGAGAACGAACATATCGAGCACACGCTCGATCACCAGCGTGCCGATCACCCGCATCGGCGGCGAGCGGAGCGTATCCGCGAAGCCGAACGCACGGACCAGGTCCCCAGCCCGAAGCGGGACCGTGTTGTTGACCGCGATACTGACCAGGAAGGGCCGAACGCAGCGGTGCAGACGGAGCTCCGGCTCCAGAGCTCGAAGCATCCACCACCAACGTAGGATGCGGACGAAGAAGCCCGCGCCCAGCGCGACCAGCGCGAGCACCAGCGAGGTGTGGACGCCGATCGGAGCACCGTCTCGATCTCGCTCCACTGCAGTCGCCCGAAGGCGAGATATACGAACGCGGCCGCAACCAACACGCCCCCGATGGGGGCGCAACCAGCGCTTTCCCGGCATCAGCCGCGATGGACCGAAAACAGTTTCTCGGACTGGCGGCGTTCCGGCTTGAAGCCCAGGCGCTCCTGCACCAGATACAAGGGGCGGCGCTTGGTTTCGCCATAAATGCGGCCAACGTATTCGCCAATAATCCCCAACGAAAGTAGCTGCACACCACCCATGAAGAGCACCACAATGAAGAGCGCGGTCCAGCCGGTCACCCACATGTTCGTAAAGAGCCGCAGAACGAGGGCGTAGATAATTCCGACCAGCGCCAGGCCGGAGGTCGCAAAGCCCATCCAGGTGGCGAGCTTCAGGGGGCCACCGAAAACGAAGCGATTCCATCAAGCGCAAAGCGGAGCATTTGAAGAGCGGGTACTTGCTTTGTCCGGCCAGGCGTGGCGCACGACGATAAGGACTGCGATTTTGCCGAAACCCAACCAGCTAACCATCCCGCGCACGAAGCGGTCGCGCTCAGGCATTGCCTGAGCGCCTGCACCACTTTGCGATCCATCAAGCGGAAGTCGCCGGTATCCAGCGGGATGGGGAGTTTCGCTCAGGCGATTCATCACCCGGTAAAACCCCTTTGCCGTGGCGAGCTTGAACGCTGTTTCGCCGTCCCGGTCGGTGCGTATGCCATACGCCACGTGGTACCCTTCGCGCCAATGCTCCACCATGCGCAGGATGACCTCGGGCGGATCTTGCAGGTCGGCATCGATCAGAACGACGGCATCGCCATGGCGTGCTCGACGCCCGCGGTAACCGCCATCTGGTGACCAAAGTTGCGGGAAAAGCGTAGGACTCGAACGGACTCATCGGATGTGTGCAGCTGCTGGAGGATGAGGCCGTTCGGTCACGACTGCCGTCGTCGACGTAGATCAACTCGTACTCTCCAGATCATCCAGCGGCGACAATGCACCTCAGTGAGCCGCTGGTGCGTTCCTTCGATGACCGCCTCTTCGTTGTACACACGGAACGATTACAGAAAGCAGTTTCTTGCCACGCATTGCCAGCACCAGGTTTCGTTTTGGGGAGTGCGAATCGCTAGCTCTCGCTGATCAGCCCGCCATATCAAGTCCACAAACTTGTGTGAATTCCAGCAACTCGTCAACAGTTCCTTCCTGATCCATATAGGGGGCTCGGCGTCAATCTCCACCAGTGTGTTTAGTGGCACTCAGCGAGAGATCGGTAGACCGCCGGTGCTGCGCGCAAAAATCGTCGCTCCTGTACCATCGTACACCAAGGCGTAATCCGGGGAGGAACGCAAGGACTGCTCGAGGGGCTTGCAGCATCCCGGCGCCGAGATAGACGTGTGACGCTGTGATTCCCGTCTGCGCCATCCACCGCGTAAGGCAGGACGCATCGCTGCTGGCACATGCCTGAAGCGCGTTGAACGGCTTTTGGCGTCCCGTGGGTGATTGGAGGTTGGGAAGCCATTCGTATCCCTGTACGGTTGCCAGACTCACACGCTGCGCGAGCGCCGGAAACCACTCCGATGTTGATCTCCCCCGAACCAGTTTGACGAACGGAGTACCAGGAAGGTGCTCGTCTCCGGCGTATTCCCGAGACCCCCGCATCGCGTCGCGCTCCTCTCGCGGGAGAACCTTGAGCGCGGATGAGGCGGAGGCGACGGTCCAGGCCGATTTGAAGGCGTAGCCAAGGAGATAGCCGAGCATCACGACGGGCACGATGAGGAAGCATCCGGCTCACACGATGCACATCTTTCCGACTTGTTCCCGATCCGCCGCCGGCTCCTCTTCACCAACCTGGAGGTGATTGGCTGCGCCCACTCGGAGTATTCCCGGCAGGATGAGGCGGTCCATGGCGACCCCGACCAGCATAGCGAGTGGCAGCATCGCCGGCGTGCCGGGATTGCGAGGATTGATGTGAAAAATATCACCAACAACCACGGGGAGAAAAATCCCTCTCAGCCAGGCGAACGAAGATCCCGAGCAAACCGAACACCGCGAAGAGAGGCAAATATGGCTCGTCGGTGAAGCTGAACGTCTTCAGCAAAGGCAAGGCGTACCGATCCTGCGTTCCGGACCCGCAGCCGAGAGGGAAAGGGAGAGCCCATGACGGCTTATCACCGTGGCCCACCACGGCGCCGTGAGTGCCAACACGCCTACCACAACCAGGAGTGAATTGACCACTCCTTATGCGATCCTGTCCATAGAAGAGGAACAGCAACACCGCGCTGTATACCGCGAACCAAGTTGTCTCCGCATGGGTAGTACCGTCGCGACGGCGAACAGAATGGTCGAGAGGACAAAGCGTGTCTCGCGGTGGGTGTAAAGCAGGTGCGCCTGGTGCAACATCAAAATTGCGAAGAGTAATCCCGGTGCGCGCGTGAGCCCCTCCCCATGATGAACCACGAAGGTTCGTGGGAGCATCGCAAAGGCAAAGACAGCAAAGATCGACTGTGTCCACGATCGAAGGATTGTCTACTGAACAGGAAAAAAGCTGGAATGGTCAGCACGCTGGCGATCGCCGGAAGCAGCCGGATGACGTCGAGTAGCGGCCACCTCGTAATGTCTGAAATGAAGCCCGCGAGGTAAAATGCCAGCGGCGGGTAGGCAACGGGATCTGTGCCAGATTGTACGACGTGTAAACGGGGAGAGCGTAATGCGCACGCTGGATTTCCGCGTCATGAGGTGAAGAACCCCCCGTCGTTGAGAGGGGAAATCTGCAAGATAACGCCGGGAAGAGGCGCGGAACCAGTCCGAGTGCCACGACGCGCAATGAGAGCACCGATGGACGCCTGCATCCGGTGCAGTTGATCCAATGCCGGATCGAGTTCTCGGACAAAGTGTGACTACTCATTGTATACGTTATTGTCCCTAGAGGTACCACGTTGCTTCCGATACGGCGTGAATGCCACACCCGAAAGGTCGGGTTGCTGATTGACCCTACATCCGCCGTCCGAAATTCTTCTGTGGGCCGGGAGTCAGGTAAGCCGCCATAACCCAAGGTGCGCAGACTTCAAGCTCGGATCACACCACACATGATGAACCGTACCCTGCAGCTCCATCACGCCGAAATTAAAAACCACACAACTTGCCTTGGCCGGCACCATTCGTCAACGTCACGCCAGACCGACGAAGCGACCGGACGATCTGAGGAAACACCACGTTGTGACATTCGATCAATCCTCGCACGTCTCTGGCCGTGGCGCTGAATTGATGATCTGCGGATCAGACCGCCAGGCAGACTTCCTGCCACGAGTTGCTGCGGCTGGCGGGTCGGTGCCGGCGTGGTGCTGCGGCTGGCGGGTCGTTCGCATGTTCGACCGGCCGTGAGTTCATAGACACAACGATAAGTTCTCCATGGCGAGCATGCCTTTGCCGGCAGCCCAAAAGCGATCGAGAGGTGATTGTAGTCGGTGCCGGTATTATCGGCCTGGCGACGGCGTACAAACTTCTGCTGCGAGATCCGCGAGCCGGAGTGACCGTGCTTGAAAAGGAAGCGTCGGTGGGGAGCCACCAGAGCGGAAACAACAGCGGTGTGCTGCATGCCGGTCTGTACTACAAGCCCGGGTCGCTCAAGGCTCGCCTCGCGGTGGACGGCATTCGGCAGATGACCGCCTTCTGCGTTGAGAATGAGGTAGCCCACGAGGTGTGTGGGAAGCTGGTTGTCGCCACGAACGAGGCGGAACTCCCACGCCTCCGGGAGTTGATGCGACGTGGGGCAGAGAACGGCCTTGCGGGGCTCGCCTGGTTGGAGCCCGCGCAGATGCGGGAGATCGAGCCGCACGTCGGTGGGGTGGCCGCGGTTCGGGTCCCCGAGGAAGGGATCGTGGACTACCCCGGCGTTTGCCGCGCACTCGCGGCACAGATCGAGCAGCGTGGTGGCCGTATTGCGCTTCGAGCACGGCTGCGGGGAATCAAGCGGCGACCATCCGACTGGATAGCGGAGACACATGCCGGGGAGTTTGCCGGCGATCTGCTTGTCAATTGTGCGGGGCTCCACTCCGACCGGGTCGCTCGCATGGCGGGAGAGAGGCCGGCGCTCCGGATTGTCCCCTTCCGGGGGGAGTACTATACGCTTCGACCTGACCGCCAGTATCTGGTGCGGAACCTCATCTATCCCGTGCCCAACCCCGAGTTTCCATTCCTGGGCGTGCACTTCACGCGGATGATCCACGGAGGTATCGAAGCGGGGCCAAATGCGGTGCTGGCGTTTGCGCGCGAAGGGTACCGCAAGTCGACCATCGACTTGCGCGATCTGGCGGATGCCTTATCGTTCCCCGGCTTGTGGCGCTTTGTGGCCCGCCACCCGGCGATGTCGTGGAGTGAGTTGAAGCAGTCCGTTAGCCGGGATCTGTTTGCGACCGCACTCCGGCGACTGGTACCCGAGGTTCGTGCTGAAGATCTGGTTCCGGCCGGCTCCGGTGTGCGGGCGCAGGCAATGCTGCCCAATGGCACCCTGGTCCAGGACTTTCACCTGGTTGCCCGTCCCGGAGCTTTGCACGTGCTGAACGCGCCGAGTCCCGGGGCCACAGCGTCGCTCGCGATTGCGGATGAAATCGTCCGTGTGCTTGACACGGCTTGTGGCTGATTTTGCTGGATTCACCCTTCAAGAGGAAGCGACATGCGGGTCCATGTAGAAACCACTCCCATCGAGGATTTGCTGGTCATCGTGCCCGAGGTGTTTGAGGATGAGCGTGGATTTTTCATGGAGGTGTACCACCAGGAGGAGTTTCGGAAGGCGGGCCTTCCTGACACGTTCGTGCAGCTCAACCATTCGCGGTCGGCACGAAACGTGGTCCGCGGACTCCACTTTCAGTGGGAGCCCCCTATGGGAAAGCTGATGCGCGTCACGCTCGGTACCGCGTATCTGGTCGCTGTCGACATTCGCAAGGGCTCGCCGACGCTGGGCAGGTGGTTTGGTGCCGAAGTTTCCGCTGCGTCCAAGCGCCAGATCTGGGCGCCGGCAGGCTTCGCTCGCGGCTTCTGCGTCCTGTCGGAGTACGCGGAGATCCAGTACCTGTGTACCGGAACGTACAACAAGGAGGGGGAATCCGGCGTGCTGTGGAGCGACCCCGCGATTGGAATCGATTGGCCCGTGTCAGACCCCATCCTGTCGGAAAAAGACACCAGCGCACAAACGCTCGCCCAGTGGCTTGGCCGGCCCGAGTCCGATAACTTCAGGTACGTTGCAGGCTGAGGCGGCTGGCATCACCACCTGAGTGCATCCATGAACATTCTTGTTGCAGGGGGCGCGGGTTACATCGGCTCCGTCCTGGTACCGAAGCTGGTGGAGCGTGGCTACGGCGTGACCGTCGTGGACCAGTGCTGGTTCGGCAACCACCTACCCGCCGACGTCCCTGTCATCGACAAGGACATCCTTGAACTGGAACTCGCCGACCTTGAGGGTTACGACCAGGTGGTATTTCTCGCCGGGTTGTCCAATGATCCCATGGCTGATTACTCGCCGAGCAAGAACTTCGTGGCGAACGCCGCCTGCCCGGCGTACCTGGCTTACATCGCGAAGCGGGCGGGAGTGAGCCGATACATCTACGCCAGCTCCTGCTCGATCTACGGGTACACGGTCAACGAGCTGTACGACGAGTCCGCGCCGACTATATCCAACTACCCGTACGGGATCTCCAAGCTGCAGGGCGAGACCGCCGCGATGCAGCTCTGCGATGACAGCTTTTCCGTGATCGCTCTGCGCAAGGGAACCGTGTGCGGGTACAGCCCTCGGATGCGGTTGGACCTGGTAGTGAACTCCATGTTCAAGACCGCGGTCACGGAAAGGGTCATTCGTGTGAACAACCCGGCGATATGGCGGCCAATCCTCGCCATGCACGATGCCGTGTCCGCGTACGTACGTGCCATCGAATGCAGTTCAACCATCTCAGGCGTATTCAATGTTGCGTCCGGGAACTTCACGCTCGGGGAGCTGGCTGATCAGGTGCATGATGGGGTAAAAGAGTTGGTTGGTATCGATGCCAAGCTGGATATCCGGCATGTACACGATCTCCGCAACTATAAAGTAAGCTTCGAAAAAGCCGGGAACATCCTCAGCTACAAACCCCGGTCCGGCGTTGTGGACATTATACGCGACCTGGTTGAGCACCGGGAGGAGTTCGAGAACTTTGACGATCCTCGCTACTACAACATCTCCACGTTCAAGAATCTTGAGCTGGCGACCTCCCCGGTCTAGAATGCAGCCATGAAAATCGTGATCATCGGAGCCAATGGTCAGCTTGGTAGTGACTGCTGTGAAGCGTTCCATGAAGCCGGACATGAAGTGCGCCCTCTGACTCACGATGAGATCGACATTGCGGATGCAGACTCGGTCTCGTCCACGTGCAGAGGGCTGCAGCCCGATGTGCTTGTCAACACCGCTGCGATGCACAACGTCGATGCCTGTGAAACATCGCCTGCGCGTGCGTTTGCGGTGAATGGGATCGGCGCCCGGAATCTCGCCGAGGCGGCACGCGACCTGGACTGCCTGCTCGTTCACGTCAGCACGGACTATGTATTCGACGGCAGCAAGGGCCAGCCGTACACGGAGCGGGACTGCCCTCGTCCGCTGAACGTGTACGGCAACACCAAGGTGAGCGGCGAGCACTTTGTTCAGGCGATCGCAGCACGGCACTACGTCGTCCGCTCGTCGGGGCTTTATGGCAAAGCGCCATGTCGAGCCAAGGGTGGGCTGAACTTTGTACGCCTGATGCTGAAGCTCGCCCGTGAGCGTGGCGAGGTGAAGGTTGTCACCGATGAGACTGTAACACCCACCTACACCCGTGATCTGGCCCGGCAGATCGTAGCGCTTGCAGGTAGTGATCGCTACGGGATCGTTCATGCCACCAGCCAGGGTGAGTGCTCATGGCACGAATTCGCACAGGCCATTTTCGAGCTGGCGGACGTACCGGTGCGTGTTCACCCGGCGCTTTCTTCCGAGTTTCCAGCCAAGGTGCCCCGCCCGGCCTACTCGGTACTCGCTAACCAGCACTTGCAGTCGCACAAGTTGGACATCATGCCCCACTGGAAGGAGTCCCTGCGAAGCTATCTCAAAGAGATCGGGGAGCTGAGCGCGCCCGCGCCGGTGTAGAGCACGCCCGCGTTGATGAGCGCCTGGATCGTCATCCTCAACTGGAACGGGTGGGCAGACACGATCGAGTGCCTGGAGACCGTCGTTCGTAGCGACTATCCCGACTGTCGGGTGGTCGTGTGTGACAACGATTCGCGCGACGGATCGCTGGAGCACATCAAAGCCTGGGCGGAGGGGCGGCTGGAAGCGCGAGTTTCAGGCGACAACCCGCTCCGCGCACTCTCCTTTCCCCCAATCCGGAAGCCGGTCCCGTACGTCGAGTACGAGCGTGCAGTGGCGGAGCGGGGGGGCGACTCTGCGGCACCGGACGTTCCGCTCGTGCTGATCCAGACGGGTGGGAATCTGGGTTTCGCCGGCGGAAACAACGTGGGGCTACGCTACGTGGTCGGCCGAGGCGACGGTGATTACGTCTGGCTTCTCAACAATGACACCGTTGTACGGCCGGACTCCCTCGGCTGCCTGATTCGCGAGACACAGCAGAATCCGCACGTCGGAATTGTCGGATCGACACTGCTGTACTACCACGCACCGGATACCGTTCAAACTCTAGGCGGCGCGAGCTACAACCGCTGGCTGGCGTTGCCTCGACACATTGGCGCGCTGCAATCCGCTAGCTTCCCCGTGTCTGCGTCCGAGGTGACTGCACGGATGGCATACGTATCGGGAGCATCCATGCTGGTGTCGCGTGATTTCTTGCGGGAAGTCGGCTTTCTGAGCGAGGACTACTTTCTATACTTTGAGGAATTGGACTGGACGGCGCGGGCAAAGGGTAAATTCGAGCTGGCTTATGCTCCGGAAAGCGTCGTTTACCACAAGGAAGGTGGAACCGCCGGTGCACGGAGCACGGAGGTCGAGAAGAGCTGGGTTGCCGACTACCACTTCATCCGGAACCGAATCGTGTTCACCCGTAAATTCCTCCCGGCGATGTTACCGACGGTGTACTTCGCCCTCTTTGTCGCCCTGCTTCGGCGGGCCCGTCGGGGCCGGTGGGATCGCGTCCGGATGATCGCGAAGCTCTGCTGGTCACCATGAGCAATGGTCTGCTGGTCCTGTGGGTTGCGCTGATCGGGGCCGATCGAATCGATCTGCTCGGCGGGCGTGGAAGCTTCGTGCTCACGCCATTTCTCATCCTCACCCCGCTCGTCATCGCATCTGAGCTGGTGCGCATCGCACTGCAAGGTGGCCGGTTCCGGCTGCCGGGGCGCGCAGCGCTTTACTGCCTGGTGGTGACCTGCCTGCTGTGCGTGCTCCTCTTCTCCGTGCTGTTCAGCTTCGATTTCGAGATGTCGAGCCGCAGGTTCATCCTCGTGTTTGTGGAGGCATACTTCACCCTTGCCGTCGCCGTCGTGCTGGCAAATCGGAGTTCGCCGGACAAAATCCTGGTAGCGGGAGCATACGCGGGATTGTGTCTGGGCTTCGTGTTCAATCTCGTCCAGCTCGCCATCTGGTTGTATGGCCTGGTGGGCTACGGCGAGATGTTCGGAGGGGTACTCAATCTCTGGCCAAATACCTACGGGGCCCTCGTACCGCGGCTATCGGGCCAGGCCGGGGACATGAACCGGGGTGGAATGCTCTTTCTTTTCTACATGCTCTTGCTCTTTGCGTTTGCGAAGCCCTCCAGGCTCAGGGCTGTGTTCCTTGTTCTCGGGACCGGAGCATTGCTCGCCACGCTTTCGAGGTCGGTTCTACTCGCCGCTGCAGTGGCCGGAGCATTCCTGCTCTGGAGGACGGGCAAAGTGCGGCTCTCGCTGGTCCAGGCAGCCGGCATCAGCGTGGCGGTCGCGCTGATCACGGCCGTGCTGCTCGCAAGCCCACGCAGGCTGGACCTGCTGCTTGAGTTTGCCCAGCCCATTGCACGGCGTTTCATGCCGGGTGGCGACGAGTCGGCCAACATTCACGTCGCGCTGATTCAGCGTGGCATCGAGGTAGGAACTGCCAATCTGAAGCAAGCGCTTGTGGGGGTGGGATTCGGAAATGCCTTTGTGGTACTTCAGGACTATTTCCCCGGCAACAAGTACGGAAACTTTCACTCCCTGTATGTCACGCTGCTGGCGGAGACGGGTGTCGTGTCGCTTCTACTCTGCTTGATCCTTCTCGTTGGCCCACTGGTCTGGGCCGGTCCCTATCAGCCGTTGCTCGTGGCCGTCATCGTGTTCAATCTCTTCTACCAATCGATCCTGGAGCCGATGTTCTGGTTTGTGCTGGCCGCCGTGTGGACGGACCTTGGTACGGCGGGTCCAGATGATCGAGCCGTTCTGCCCGCCACTACTGAGATCGCATCGGGAGAACCCGTTCTGGTTGGCGTCCAGTCTGCAACGTAGCCCAGCCAGCTGATCTCGGTGATCACGGTCGATCTGCGGATGCTGCACGCCTCGGGGATCGGTACGTACCTTCAGCACCTGTTGCCGTATCTGGTCATGTCTGGCGACAACACTCGATACGATCTGCTGGGCGACGTGCCGGCGATGCGCCGATATGGCTGGACACAGTGCGACAACGTGCGGCTGACCGACTGCCGGGCACCCATTTATTCTCTCTCGGAGCAGATCGAGCTGTCCCGAAGGAGCTCCGCCGATACGCGCCTGTTTTGGGCACCGCACTACAACATTCCCCTTCTGCATCGTGGCCGGCTGCTCGTCACGATCCATGATGTGCTGCACCTCGCCCTGCCGCGATATGTGAGGGGTTTTCACCGGCGTTTCTACGCGCGAGCCATGTTCAGTGTGGTGAAGAGCAAAGCCGCATGCATTATCTGCGTTTCACATTTCACGGCCGACGAGCTGGTTCGTTTGACTGGAGCAGATCGCGGCTCCATCGCGGTGATTCACGAGGGCGTGGATGCTTCCTGGTTCGAGGTTGAGCCGGGTGTGCGTCCCCAGGCCCGGCCCTTTTTTCTTGCGGTGGGCAATGTCAAGCCGCACAAGAACCTGAGTGGTCTTGTCGACGCGTTCGCGCTGCTGCGAGATGAGTTGCCGCACGATCTGGTGATTGTAGGAAAGAGGGAGGGGTTCATCACTGGCGACACGCACGTCGCTCAAAGGGCAGCGGCACTCGGAGATCGAGTTCGGTTCACCGGGTATCTGGACGACCAAACTCTCCGGCAATATTTCGCGCACGCGGACGCGCTGTTGTTCCCATCGTTCTACGAGGGATTTGGGCTTCCCCCTTTGGAAGCGATGGCGTGCGGCTGCCCCGTGATCGCGTCGCGGACCGCGTCACTCCCCGAGGTGTGCGGGGATGCAGTCCTGTATTGCGATCCGCTCAGTCCGGGGGATCTCGCGGAAAAGATCCGCTTGCTGATGAGCAGTGCGGCGCTGCGAGCGGAGATGAAGGAGCGGGGGATCGAGCGGGCACGCCTGTTCACCTGGGAAGCGTGCGCTCATGAGACCCGGACAGTGGTCGCCCGGGTTCTAGAGCGCAGTTAACCCGGACTTTCCGTCCCTGCCGTTGCCCCCATACAGCCCGCCCGAGTACGTTCCGCCGAAGTCGTTGAGGACCACGCCGCTCACTGGCACCCGAAGATGGCGCAGCTGGGCGGTGGCATGCTGTAGCGCCTCTTTGTCGGTGGCACCCATGCGGGCGATCAGGAGCGTTGCGTCCGCCGCTCTGCCGAGCACCGCGGCATCAGTCACCCGGTTCAGTGATGCCGCGTCGAAAACAACCACCTCGTATCGCTCCCTGAGTTCCGCCATCAACTGCCGGATGTGATCCGATCCGAGTAGTTCCGCGGGGTTGGGCGAAAACGTTCCGGAGGGGAGGAAGTCCAGGGGGACTCCGATCTCTCCCACGTCCACTTGCCGCACGGCCTCATCAACGGAGGTGCGTTCCAGCAGCAGGTCGGTGAAGCCCGGCTCCTGGCGCACGCCGAAAACGCGGTGCAGCAGACCATCCCGCAGATCAGCATCCACGAGGAGGGTGCGGCGGCCCTGCTGCGCCAGCGTGATTGCCAGGTTGGCCGAACTGGTCGATTTTCCATCACCGGGACCCGCGCTGGTCACCACCAGCACCTGCGGTGCCCCTTCGTCGCTAGCAAAGGTGATGTTGGTGCGGAGCGCGCGGTACGCTTCGGAAGCTGCATTTCGGGGGTCTTGCCGCGTGACGAGCCGCTGCGCGAGTAACATCTCAGGCGACGGCGCAAGCCTACGCAGCTTGTTGCTCCCGCTTGCAAGGCGGTTTCCGTTTGCACTACCCGAAGCGAGCTGGATTCGCGGAATCATCCCGAGCACGGGCATTCCGTCCGTCGCGGACTCCGTATCCGACGCGGAGCGAACTTTGGTGTCCAACATTTCGCGCCCCAAAGCGGCCGCTAGCCCCATCATCAGTCCGAGCACGCTGCCCAGGACCAGGTTGACCATGGGCCTGGGAGAAACCGGTGCGCCTGGAACCAGGGCCGGGTCGATGACACGGGTGTCTTCGCGCTCGGTGGCATTCTGGATCTCCGCCTCAGTGAGCCGCTGGTGCAGGCGCACAAACGTTTCCTTGAGGAGGTCCTGCCCGAGGGCAAGCTGCCCAAAGCGGGTATCTCGCCCGGGAACCTGCTCGAGCTCACGCCCTGACCGGGCCAGGGCCAGGTTCGTGGAGGCGATCTGACTGTCGAGGCTCCGCAGGTAGTTGCTTCCAAACCGATAAAGCTGAAGCTCGAGTTCGCCGATCTGCTGGTTGATTTGCCTGACCTCCTCCGCTCCCGGGGTGCGATACGCCAGCAGCTCGGAGCGCCGTTGCTCCAGCCCGGTAAGGCCCTGAAGCATGCTTTGCGCGGTCGGATTGGCGATGAAGGACGGGAAGGTGGCGATCTGGCGGTAGGCAGAGGTAGCGCCCCCCCGCCGAACCGCCTGGTTTGCGCCGGCGAGAATCCGGGCGAGCGACTCCCGCTCGGTTTGCAGACGCTCCCGCTCCCCGCGCAGTGCCGCGACACCGCGGATCTGCTGTGTGGCTTCTTCGCCCGGGCTCACCACGCGCTCCTGCTCGCGGTAGCCGCTGAGCCGTGCACTAGCTTCCTGTAACTGGCGCGCGTAGCTGGCGGTTTGCTCGGTCAAAAAGGCCACCGCGCTTCCAGCCGTACCGACCTTGTAATCGACAAAGCTCTGCGCAACCTCATTCGCGACCGCCGCGGCACGCTGTGGATCGGAGCTGCGGAAGCGCACCGCGACGAGCGTGCCTTCCCGGCGGTAGACGAATAGCCCCCCGCGAAGCTCGCCCACTGACTGGTGGAACGGCTGTACCACGAAGCGGATCTTGTCCGGAGCGGCCTTGCGAAGCGATGGCGCGAGGGCCAGGGTCACGTTGCCCACCTGGAAAGGTTGCCCGATCTGCACGCGCTCGGGAACGCGAAGCCCCCTGCGAGCTTTCTCCGCCCGAAGGGTGTAGCCTCCGTCGTCACGCAACCGCAGAGTGTAAACGCCCTCCATGGCGTCTTGCCCAGCACGGAGAACACGGAGTACCGAGTCCGCGGCTCGCGGGGTGCGAGCAACTTCACATGCATGTCCAGGAATCCACCACGGCTGCCGCGATTCGGTGGCTTCGCAGGATCCCAGCTCCGTTTCGAGTTCATTTGGCCCATCCCCGGCAGCCCCAGCCCGGCCAGCTCGGCCATCCCGCGGCCAGCGTCCTTGGTGGTGATGCGGAGTATGGCCTCGGTTTCGTACATCGGCGTGACCAGGGCCGTGCGGATTGCCACCAGCACCACCACTGTCCCGGTGACGGCCAGCACGAGCCACTTGTTCCGCCGCAGAGCCTGGAACACGCTGCGGAGGCTTGCCTCGGGGCACCCCCGTAGCGGGATCTTCGCGGAGTAGATTTTAGCTCAGGCATCCGAACAGGCTGAAAGCTTCACGGTCAGCGGTCAATCGCAATCACAGCCAGGATAATCGAGGTCACAGTCGTGACGACAGTGCCGACCGTCTGCAGGGTTTGAGCGAACTGCCGCCTTTCCTGAAAGGCACGATGATCTGGTCTCCGGGATCGATGGAGCGGGCCTCCCTCGCATCAATCCGGGTCCCCAGCTTCGCCTTGAGAATCACCACCTCCACGACTCGCCCGCCGACTGTAGCCACCCGCCAGCGCAACGTAGTCATCGACGCGACGTGCCGGAGCGTGTTGCACCATCCCGGGCTGCGGCACCGCACCCAACACAACTACCTCATTGCGGCGCCTTGGCACGGTGAGCAAGTCACCGGATTCGAGGGTTTGGTTGTACGCGTCCCTTCCCCCAGCGAAAAGCGTCGGAAAGTCGATTACCACATTGGTTTGATCACCCTGAGACCGGATCTGCAGGATCTGCTGCTCGGTCCTGCTCAAAGCCTCCGTGGGCGTGTTTTGCAGCTGACGTAAGCCCGCTACGCCCCCTTCCTGCTGCTGACGACGGAGCGTGGCATCGATCAGGAAGCTTCCGGCGTGAACCCGCCCGCCATCATGACCAGATCGCGAACCGTGGTAGTATCCGGCCGGATTGGATAGGTGCCCGGCCGCACCACCTGGCCTTGAATGGTGGCCGTCCTTTGCTGTTTGAAGTTCGCGAGCGCCGCAACGTAGACCGCGTCAAAGGGCTGCAGGAGAAATCCCCGCCCTGCCGCGCCGAGGGCCTCCGCCCGCGAAAACACGTGGAACTCCCGCTGTTCGCGGTTCACAAACCGCGTAAGTCGGACCGAGTCCGCTGCATCAGAGGGAAAATCCCGGCCACCGTTCGTGATTGAAACCAGCTGGGCAAGCGACTCGCCCTGCCGGTACTCGTACGTTCCGGGAAAGGCGACACGTCCGAATACCTGAACCGTTTCGTCCACCGTCGGCACCACCAGCGCATCGCCTTCGCGAAGGGTAGGATTGGCACTTAGATCCCCGGTCTGGAGAAAGCGGACCAGGTCGACCTTCACCGTGTCGTTCGACGCGCGCCGGAGGAGAACGTTGCGTCGGGCGACGCCATTGCCTCCCACTCCGGGGACCACCTCGCTGACACGCGTCGCGGAGGAGGCTGCCCGAACACCCGGTGCTGGAACGTCGCCAAGCACAAAAACCTTGAATGTACGCACCTGGGCCAGGGTCAGGTTAACCTCGACGTTGCGGTACTCACGGAACACGACATCACGGACCCGTTCCTGTGCCTGGTCCAGGTTCAGACCCAGCACTCTTGCTACACCGATGCCGGGGATCACCACTGTACCCTCTGGCGTTACCGAGACCGAATGCAGGCGATTCAGTGCCCCGAAAATAGAGACATCAACCATATCACCCGGGCCGAGAATGTACTCCGTGCGATTGATGGGTGCATCGAGCAGAGAGGTGCCCGGACCGGGACGTGCGACATCCACGCGGACGGTATCCACCCGCGCCGGAGATTGCGCACGGCTTGCGGCCGGGTACAGCACGAGCAACGAAGCGAGCAGCAGAACCGATTTGGGCATTGATCCTTTGCGAGTTGACACATAGGCGCGTGGCGCCGCGGCCTTTGTAACCGCTCCTCTACCCAAGGTTCCGGTCACCGCGTGGCTGCGCCCCAGCTTCGGCCGTCGTGAACCATGTCACCGCAGTGTGCCAACCGGGCTCACCATCAGTGTCAGCGTCTGATTCCGCACATCGAGCGCGTATCTTGAGTCATCCGCAAAGGAACCCGAGGGACTTTGGAACAGGTAGTTGTATCGTTTGGCCGTGGTCAACTCCGCTGACACATCGACCCTCCCGAAGCGGTAACCCCCCCGTGCGCCCGCCAATAGCGATACGTCGTGAGCACGCGGGTGCCGGAAGGGTGCCGACGTGTAAAACGCTGCGTTGTCCCAGCGAACCCGCCCACCGAACAGTCCGACCTGCCAGCTCGGCCGAAGGTAATCCGTGGCAATCCACTGGCTGGATGCACCCGGGCCGATGCTCGCTCCGATCACCTGCCCGCCATGCGTATAGCCCTGCAGGACCCGGCGGCTGGTGTATGAGCTGACCAGCCCTCGCTCCCGGAACGTGGAACTCGGCTCCAGGTACGTGACCTCCGTCTGCAGCCGGATAGCGGAGGAGGACGCCAACGGCTTCGCCCACTGCAGGCCAAGCGTGTACCCTTGCGAGTGATTGGGTGAGGCGAGCAGGTCGCGCAAGGAACTCGGCTGTTCGAACCGTGCCCACTCGGCATAAGCTTCGAAGCCGGATTCCGGGAAAATCCACCGGCCAAAGAGCGAAAAGACCTGATCCGGCCCCGGCCGTCGGGTTGTGTCCGTCGCTGACGCCGTATTGGGCCCTCCAGCACTCCGAAGCACGTCAAACGCAGCGGCGAGTGGGATTCGGGAATCGGCGGGAGCGTACACGGCTCGCGCAAAGCCCAGGGTCAGGTCAGGGTCGAACCGGAGGC
This sequence comes from Longimicrobiaceae bacterium, assembly GCA_030447645.1. Lineage (GTDB taxonomy): Bacteria > Gemmatimonadota > Gemmatimonadetes > Longimicrobiales > Longimicrobiaceae > JAUJOM01. The sequence continues at coordinate 76,293 of JAUJOM010000012.1, forward strand.
GGAGGGTGGCTGCCAACGCGCTGATCGAACGGGAGTCGTTTCCTGGATCAAAATCAAAGTACCTGGATTCTTGGAGGCTCCCGACGATCCAGCGCCCTTCCAGCTCACCAATCGCGGTGCGCACGGGTTTGCTCGTCCGCAGAAACGCGTGCGGAATTCCCGGCGCATTGTTGCTCATGGCGATCGCACTCCGAATGCCCGGTCCCCACCACAGGTTTTCCGTGGCCGCGCCAATCGCCACCGGCCCAGCGTCGACCGACAAGCTGCTCTGGCCCAGATCCAACGTGGTGAACGGCTCATCGCCAAAGCGAAGAGGTAGGTCCAGCGATTCCGGTCCCCGATGCCACGGATAGGCGAACGCACTGCGGTCGGCCAGCGGATACGGTACGGTCAGGAAGTCGGGGTTCTGATGAACACTGACCTGCGGAGCAAGGGTGAGCACCACCGGACCGTACGCGGCGCGGATGCCCGCCATGATCCGCGCGTTCCCTCCTTTCCCCGCCCACATAGAGCCGTCGTTCAAGGAAAAAGGGATGGCTGAGTTCCACACCGTATGGAGTTCCGGGGCGAGTATCTGCCAACGGAGCGCACCGCTCCGATCGTCGAGGCGAGGCGTCACAGTCGATGGAGAACGAATCAAATACCCGTCGGAGGAACGCTTTCCCAGAAGCTGGTCCAGCCGCAGACGATCTTCCTCGAGGCTCCCGATTGTCACGAGACCTCCGACTAATGCAGCCGGCCGAGCAGCCGTGTCCGGCCGGGTCTCCGGAATGGAGTCGGTGCTCTGCGCCGCGGCTGGAGCCACGCCAAGCAGGACAGCCGAGGCGTACAAGAGAGCGTTTCGGTGGTATGCGGTCAGTGATGACATGGGCCTAGAAAGATCGCGAGCACGTCGGTGTGGAAAGCTGCTATCTGCGGAGGATGGTGATGATAATGCCGGTAACCGACAGTACCGTACCCACCACCAACTGCTGATTGCGCTCGAACCAGCCCCCTCGGTCCACGAAAACCTGATCTCCCGAGCGGATATCCAGCGTGCTCACACCCACAGGAGCCGTTGGTATCTGCCCATGGGTTGGGCTCACAACCCGCGCGAGCGCTGTACACACAAGAACGAACTGGAGCATTGAAACTTACCTGGCCTCGGCTGTTGGAGCGGCGCCTCCAAGCGTACAACCTGTCACAATCTGGCAATGGCGTCAAACCCGCGGCGGGGCAACGGTGTTCCCTGCAGTGGTGCACGTATCAAGCATTCGCGCACACCAATGCGCCGAAGGGGGACACTGGACAAGCTTCAGGAGAATCCATAAACTCCGTGGGGGTTCCCGGGTATTCTTTATCTCGCTCTACCAGCTGTCGAGAGCTTTTATTTTGCCGGCTCTGCATACAAATAGATTCCAGTTCGGCCGGCTCATGTTCGCGCTGGCCAGCTTCGCCCTGCTGCCTGCTGTCCTGGCGGCGCAGAGCGTCGGTGGGCGGAGCGAAGTGTTCGTCAACAGCGAGCTCGAAAATTACCTTCGATTCCTGCAGAGTGAAGGAACCGCGCCGCTGTATCCCTGGTCCATTCGGGCTTTCTCCCCCCAGGAGGTAGACCGGATTGCGCCGCCGGACTCGGCTCATCCCTGGGCTGAACGCTACGCGCTTGCAAACGACACCTCACGTGGTGTTCGCTGGGATTGGGTTCGCCCCAAGGCACAACTCATCTTCAACTCGACGTTTCCATACGGGGCGAACGATGGCCCTGTGTGGGCTGGTCGTGGCCTCACCACGGTGATCGAGGGAGGCATTGCAGCGCGCTACGGGATTGTTTCGCTTGTGGTCGCTCCGACGGTCTTCGTTGCCCAGAACGCTGCGTTCAAGCTTGCGCCGAATGGGCGCGGTGGACGCTTGGTGTTCGCCGACGAGGGCTATGCTGGATATATCGATCGGCCCCAGCGGTTTGGCGATGGTGTGTACACACGAGTTGATCCAGGGCAGAGCACGCTGCGAGTCGATGCACACGGGGTCGCGGTAGGTGTCTCCACGGCGAATCAGCACTGGGGTCCTGCGAGTGTATACCCGATCTTGCTCGGAAACAATGCACCCGGCTTCGCACACGGTTTCATCGGCACTTCCGGTCCCTGGAACATCGGGCTTGGAAAACTTCACGGCCGCGTGGTTTGGGGAGGGCTGGAGCAGTCGGACTTCTCGGTGGTCCAGGGGGACTCGTCCCGGCGTTTCATGTCCGGAGCCCTGGGCGTCTTCATTCCTCGCGGACTGGAGGGTTTGGAGATCGGCGCGGGACGGTTCTTTCATAGTCCGTGGCCTTCGCGAGGGCTGAGTGCACGGAACTTCCTCAAGCCTTTTGAGGGCTTGCTGAAGTCCGGATTGAGAGAAACAGGGGAGGGCCCCGACTTTCGGTCCGACGCTGACAATCAGCTCGCTTCTGTGTTCGGGCGCTGGGTGCTACCGGGGAGTGGATTCGAACTTTATGGTGAGTACGGGCGCGAAGACCACAACTATGATTTTCGCGACTTCGTTGCTGAGCCAGACCACATCAGCGCGTACATGCTCGGCTTCCGTAAACTGTGGCGACGCTCGGAGTCCCGTTTCGCCACCCTTGGCGTCGAGGTTTTGAACGCGGGAATCTCACCTCTGGAACAGCTGCGCTTTCAAAGCCCTTTCTATATCCATACACTGACCAGGCAAGGACATACGCATCGCGGGCAGGTCTTGGGAAGCCCCGCGGTGCATGGTGGCGCGGGAGCCACCCTGTCCGCGAATCTGTACGAGCCACACGGCCGCTGGACTTTCTCCTGGAAACGGGAGGTTCGCCGGCCGCGGCTGGTTGGGCTGGAGGAGGTGGATCAGCTTTTTACCGAGCCGGATGTATTTCACGCCCTAAACCTTCAGCGACTGTTATTCCGCGCGAAGTATCAGTTCTTGTTCGGACTCACCGGCGTGTACGAGATGAACCGCAACTTCGGCTCGGATGCATTCAATCTCAACGCCACCTTTTCGGTGGGCATGTAAGCCGTTCACCCAAGAAACATGAGTTGCGCGAACCACGGGTCGCGCATACCTTCCCGCGCCTTGAACCGCTCGGGGCCGATCTCCAGGCTTGCCCCAGGCAAGCCTTTCGAACCGGGTTGGTCTGTCCCTAGTCACCTGATACGATCTGTTAGATGAAGGTTACGGTTGTCGGCACCGGTTACGTTGGGCTGGTGGCCGGAGTCTGCCTGGCAGAGACCGGCAATGACGTGGTGTGTGCAGACGTCGATGCGGGCAAAATCGCCCGGTTGAATGCGGGCGAGATCCCGATCTATGAACCTGGGCTCGAGCCTCTCGTCGAGCGCAATCTCAGTGAGGCGCGCATCCGCTTCACCACGGATGTCGCGGCTGCGGTGGCGTGGGGCGAGATTGTCTTCATCGCTGTTGGAACTCCGCCGGGAGAGGACGGCTCCGCCGATCTGCAACATGTGCTCGCTGTCGCAGAAACGATCGGGCGGAACATGCCCTCCGATGGTCCAGAGAAAGTGGTAATCACGAAGAGTACGGTTCCTGTAGGAACGGCAGCGAAGGTACGGCATGTTATTCGACGGCACACGGCACGCCGGTTTCATGTCTGCTCCAATCCTGAGTTCCTGAAAGAAGGTGCAGCCATTCAGGACTTCATGAAGCCCGATCGGGTGATTGTCGGGGTGGACTCGGAGTATGCCCGCGAGCGGCTCGCCGAGTTGTATGCTCCTTTCGTGAGGACCGGCAACCCGATCCTGTTCATGGATGTCGCCTCAGCGGAGATTACCAAGTACGCCGCAAATGCGATGCTGGCGACGCGGATCTCTTTCATGAATACAATCGCGGGACTGTGCGAGATGGTTGGTGCGGATGTGGAGCAGGTTCGCCAGGGCATCGGTTCGGATGAGCGGATTGGTCACTCGTTCCTTTTTGCCGGGATCGGGTATGGTGGCTCCTGCTTCCCCAAGGACGTCAAAGCACTGGTGCACACCCTCCGGGAGATTGGTGTGGATCCAGCGATTCTGGAGGGGGTGGAGCAGATCAACCGGGCACAAAAACGTGTTTTACTTGAGCGCGTGGTTGCACGATACGGCCACGATCTCTCCGGCCTCACGTTCGCCGTTTGGGGTTTGTCGTTCAAGCCGGAAACCGACGATATGCGCGAAGCACCCTCCCTCACGATGGTCCGTGGGCTTGTGGAACGAGGTGCGAGAGTGCATGCGCACGACCCGGCGGCGGCTCACCAGGCGGAAGATTACTTTGCAGACCTGATCGCGTCCGGGGCTTTGATGCTGTCGGATCAGAACTACGGGTGCTTGCGAGACGCAGACGCGCTCCTCATCCTCACCGAGTGGGCTCCCTATCGCAACCCTGACTTTGCCCGTATTCGGGAGCTACTTCGAGCAGCGGTAATCTTTGATGGACGCAATCTTTGGGATCCGGAAAGGATGCTGCAGGAAGGTTTCAGCTACGTTTCCGTGGGACGCTCCGCAGTGGCCCCGCGAGGTGTCGCTGTCCCGTCTCTCGCCGGGCTGTAAGCAGGGCGGCCGCAGTGCGTGTGCTAATTACCGGTGCGGCTGGATTTCTCGGGTCACACCTCTGTGACCGATTCCTCGATGAGGGCCATCAGGTAGTTGGGATGGATAACTTCATCACCGGTAATCCCAACAACATTTCGCATCTCCGGGGCCGCAGAGGCTTCCACTTCGTCGAGCACGATGTGACACAGTATATCTACGTTGAAGGCTCTCTCGATGGGGTACTTCACTTTGCCAGTCCCGCGAGTCCGATCGACTACCTGGAGCAGCCGATCCCCACCTTGAAGGTGGGGTCGCTTGGAACTCACAAGGCACTCGGCCTGGCGAAGGCGAGGAAGGCTCGGTTCCTTCTGGCCTCCACATCAGAGGTGTATGGGGATCCACAGGTGCACCCACAGCCGGAAAGCTATTGGGGCCATGTGAACCCCGTCGGTCCGCGCGGGGTGTACGATGAGGCCAAGCGGTTCGCGGAAGCAATGACGATGGCCTACCACCGTTACCATGGAGTGGAAACGCGGATTGTCCGCATCTTCAACACCTACGGCCCAAGAATGCGTCCGCGCGACGGCCGCGTGGTGTCGAATTTCATCGTGCAAGCCCTTCGCGGAGATCCTCTCTCAATCTACGGGGATGGAACGCAGACACGCTCATTTACGTATGTGGATGACCTGATCGAAGGAATCTACCGGCTCTTCCACTCTGGTCGCGCTGAGCCGACGAACCTCGGGAACCCGGGAGAGTTCACGGTGCGGCAGCTTGCCGAGGCGGTTTTGCAGCTAACCGGCAGTGTGTCGGAGTTGCGGATGCTACCCCTTCCGGAAGATGACCCCAAGGTGCGCCAGCCGGACATCTCCATTGCGCGCCAGGTGCTAGGATGGGAGCCCAATGTAGACCTCTCCGAGGGACTCCAAAGGACGATCTTGTACTTCAGGCAGCTGCTGGAGCGCCAGGGCGCGGCCGCACGGACGCTTTGACTCGGGAAGTCAGGGTCGGCAGGTGAGGATCATGATTACGGGTGGGGCTGGGTTCATTGGTAGCCACCTGTGCCAGCAGCTACTGGCATCCAATCACACGATTGTGATTCTCGACAACTTCGACCCCTTCTACGACCCCGCGATCAAGCGGAACAATGTACGGCAGATGGAGCCGGGCGGGTCGGTTCAGCTCATCGAAGCTGACATCCGGGATTCGGCTGGAATGCACGCTGCGGTGAGCCGAGCGGCGGTGAGTGAAGCGGATGTAGTGGTACATCTCGCTGCGCGGGCAGGCGTTCGCCCGTCGATTCGCGAGCCAATCCTTTACTCGCAGGTGAACCTGGATGGTACGGTCGCGGTGCTCGAACTGGCGCGACGCATCGGCGCGCAGCGTTTCGTCTTCGGCTCAAGTTCGAGCGTGTACGGGAATAACTCAAAAGTTCCTTTCTCGGAAGATGATCCCGTCGAGAGGCCGATCTCGCCGTATGCCGCCACCAAGCGAGCTGGTGAGCTGCTCTGCCATGCCTACCATCATCTATATGGCATGTCTATCGTCTGCCTGCGGTTTTTCACCGTGTACGGACCGCGACAGCGCCCGGATCTGGCCATCCATAAGTTCGCGAAGTTGATGACTGCGGGCCAGCCGATTCCAGTATATGGCGATGGTAGTACCGAGCGCGACTATACGTACGTGAATGATATCGTGCAGGGCAGTGAGGGAGCGAGCGCGTGCACTGGAGCCGGGGCCAGGATCGATCGCTTACACTGTATCCGGGGCAAGCATATTCGAGATCGTCAACCTTGGAGAAAGCGCGACCGGGCCGCTCAGCCGGCTGGTCAGCGTTCTTGCTGAAGCGCTTGACGTATCGCCGGAAATCAAGCGACTTCCGCCCCAGCCCGGAGATGTGGTCCGCACCTGCGCGGACATTCGCAAGGCACGGGCGTTGCTCGGCTACGCACCGAAGACCCAGATCGAGGAGGGGATCCCTAAGTTTGTCGAGTGGTTCCGCCGCACGGCGGATTGATTCGCCTGTTCAGGCAAGCCGTTGGTCGCCGGGTGGCAGCTCTCCGCGGTGCTACCGCGTTGGTTCTCTTTCATGAGGTGAACCCGTGAGCGGAAGGATCCTGCTCACAGGCGGCTCAGGCCGGCTTGGAAGCTACCTTCGGGATCTGCTCCCGAATGTAGTCGCGCCCTCTCGCACGGAGCTCGATGTCACCCGTCCGCACACCATTGTAGCTGCACTCGACCGCTACCATCCGGCCGTGGTGGTACATGCCGCGGCGTATACAAACGTCCGGGAGGCAGAGCGCGACCGTGCAACCTGCTGGGCAGTCAACGTGGGCGGAACTCGAAACCACATTCGTGCGCTGGCCGGTCGGGAAACTTTTCTCGTGCACATCTCTACGGACTACGTCTTCAGCGGGGCCGAGGGCGGATATGCGGAGGACGATGTTCCAGGGCCCACCAGAAATTACTACGGGCTCACGAAGCTCGCGGCCGAGGAAATTGCGCGGTGCGCCGAGCGGCACCTCATCATTCGCACAAGCTTCCGGCCGTCGGAATGGCCCTATTCCACTGCGTTCACCGACGTGTATACATCGCAGGACTACATTGATGTAATCGCCCCCGAGATCGCTTTGGCAATCCGCCGTTGCACGGAAGTGGGTTGGGACACGCTGCACATCGCCACGGAACGCAAATCCGTTTACGACCTGGCCCGGCGGCGGTGCCCTGGTGTGCACGCAGGGAGTAAGGGCGATGCCGGGGTTGACCTGCCCCGTGACGTTTCGCTCGATATCGCACGCTGGCGGGAGCTCAAGTCGCGCTGGGGTTAATGAAGGGAGTATCTGATGGGCAGTGGCCGTAAGCAGATGATGCCGCCCGTAAACGGCGAAGTGCCGGCCGCCGGGCTCCGACGGATCGTGGTGACGGGCGGTGCCGGTTTCATTGGGAGCAGCTACGTGCGCTACTCGTTGCAGCATTATCCGCATATCGAGGTCGTGGTTCTCGACAAGCTCACTTACGCGGGCAACTTGGAGAACCTGCGTGACGTATGGGATCGGATCGCGTTCATCCAGGGTGACATTGCGGACCCCACCGTCGTCCGCAAGGCGCTGGCAGGCGCGGACATGGTGCTCAACTTTGCTGCTGAATCCCACGTTGACCGGAGCTTGCTCGACCCGCGCCCCTTCGTGCGGACCAACGTCGAGGGTACCGTGGTTCTTTTGGACGAGGCACGGCGTGCTGAGGTCCGGCGGTTCCTTCATGTATCGACCGATGAAGTCTACGGGGACGTTTCGCACACGACCCAGCACTCCACAGAAACCGATCCGGTAGTGCCACGGAGCCCATACGCCGCCTCGAAGGCGGCCGCGGAGCACTTGGTGCTCGCGTATGGAAGTTCGTACGGCCTTGATGTAGTAATTACCCGTGGCTCAAACACTTACGGACCGAACCAATATCCGGAAAAGATCATCCCTCTGTTCATCACCAATGCTCTTGAAGGGAAGCATCTCCCCGTGTATGGCGATGGTAGCGCAATCCGTGACTACATGCATGTACAAGATCATGTCACGGGAATCGGTGTCGTATTGCTGCGGGGCGTTGCTGGCGGAGTCTACAACCTGGGCGCCCGTGAACAGATCAGTGGGATCGAAGTTGCATCGTCCATCCTGGAGTTGCTTGGCCTGTCCCCGGATCAGATCCGGCTCGTCCCGGACCGTCCCGGCCACGATTACCGGTACTCCGTGGATCCAAGCAAGGCGGAGGCCCTCGGTTGGTCGCGGCGGTGGACTTTCCGGGAGGGCCTGAGTCACACCGTGGACTGGTACCATCGCAACACGACGTGGTGGCGTGATGTCCGGAGTGGAAGGGAATTCCAGCAGTTGCAGCAGGATTGGTACCTTTCCCGGGCGGAATAATGGGCAAGGGCCTTTACGACGAGGGAACACTTGTTGTGCAAGCTGCACTCAGTAGTGGGTGCAAGCTGGTTGTGTGCACGAGGCGGGGAGGCTATGATTATGGTTTCGTTGAAGCCCGGTGCCAGCTGTCCCTAAAGAAATGTATGGGTGCACTGGGGCGTGGCTGAACGTGACCTTCGGGGCTGTGGAAACGTCTCTTCGGAGCCTCAACGCATGAGGCTCAACACACGAGGTATGAATGCATAGCATGGCGGCTGATAGGGAACATTTGAGCGAGCACATTCAGGCCAGGTCCGCCACCGTGGGGATTATCGGCCTCGGTTACGTAGGGCTTCCGTTGGCGGTTGAATTCGCGCGGAGCGGCTACAAGACTATCGGATTCGATATCAGCGCGTCCGTGGTTGCCGGTATCAATGCTGGCGAGAGTCACATCCAGGACGTCCCGCGCGAGATCGTTTCGGCCTTCACCGGTGAAGGGTTGCTGGCGGCCACCACAGAATTTTCTCGCCTTGCCGAATGCGATGCGATTTCGATCTGTGTTCCCACTCCGCTGAGCAAATCAAAGGATCCGGACCTCTCGTATGTGCTTATGGCCACGCGAGCGGTTTTACACACGCTTCGGCCCGGGCAGCTCATCATTTTGGAAAGCACCACCTACCCGGGTACGACGCGCGATGCGGTTCTCCCCATCCTGGGAGAAAGGGGCCTGGTGGTGGGACAGGACTTCTTTCTTTGCTTCAGTCCCGAACGGGTGGACCCGGGCAACCCGGTTTGGCACACGCGGAACACGCCAAAAGTGCTCGGCGGTGTTACACAGGCATGCGCGGAGCTAGGTTTCGCGCTTTATTCCAACGTGTTCGACACGGTCGTCCCAGTGGCGAGCGCCGAGGCCGCGGAATTGGTGAAGGTATACGAAAATACCTTTCGCATGATCAACATAGCGCTGGCAAACGAGCTGGCGCAGGTTTGCGACAAGCTCGATGTGGACGTTTGGGACGTGATCGATGCAGCCGCGACCAAGCCCTTTGGCTTCATGAAATTCACGCCGGGCCCCGGGCTCGGAGGGCACTGCATTCCCCTGGATCCGCACTATCTTTCCTGGAAGATGCGGACGTTGTCTTTCAAGACCCGCATGATCGAGCTGGCGAGCGAGGTGAACGCGGAAATGCCAGCGTTTGTCGTCCGCAAGGTTGCAGACGCTCTGAACGACGACCGCAAGCCACTTTCCGGAAGCCGTATTTTGATGATCGGGGTGGCCTACAAGAAGGACATCGACGACCTGCGGGAGAGCCCCGCGCTGGAAATCATGGCTTTGCTACAGAGCAAGGGCGCCATCATTTCTTATCATGATCCCTTCTGCCCCGAGATCAAGCCGGATGCGCACACTCCGGTACAGGGGCTGCCGATGCGGAGCGTGCAGCTATCTGATTCCGTGTTGGAGTCGGCTGATGCCGTCGTGATCACGACGGATCACTCCGTGGTGAGCTACAGACGCGTGGCCGAAAAGGCGCGGCTGATCATGGATACCCGCGGAGTCATGCGGGATGTGGAGGGCTCAGCGCGAATCGTGGCGCTATCGTCCGAGTATCGGCGGAATGGGAGTTCGACGTTGACCCGGACCCATTTGGTCCCCTCACTGGCTGCGGCCGACTAGCCGCAGACAGTACACACGACATCTCATCTGAACAAGATATTGAGCCAATGGGTGCTCTCCTATGAATAAAGTTGCGGTTGTTGGTGCGGGGAACTGGGGAAAAAATCTGGTCCGCAACTTCCATTCACTCGGTGCGCTGGGAGCGATCGTCGACCCAAACCCCGCGCTGCGTGAGACGCTCGGCGCTGATTACACGGGAATTCCCATATACGGCGATTGCGCTCCGCTCTGGGACAGCGATGTATCTGCCGTGGCGATCGCCACACCCGTCCCGACCCACTACTCGGTTGCCCGGGAAGCGCTCCTGGCGGGGAAGGATGTATTCGTTGAAAAACCGCTCACCCTTTCTGTGCGCGAAGCCGAGGAGCTGGTGGCGCTTGCGGAGCAACGCGGAAAGGTGCTGATGGTGGGGCATCTCCTCCTTTACCAACCCGCCGTCCAGTGGATTCGAAGCTACATCGAATCCGGAAAGCTGGGGGAGGTCTATAGCCTCCACCAGAAGCGGCTCAACCTGGGGCGTGCGCGGGCGGTTGAGAATGCCCTCTGGAGCCTGGGTGTTCACGACGTCGCGGTCCTGCTGTACCTGGTTGGATCGTCCCCCACGCTGGTCCGGGCGAGTGGTCAGCGCGTCCTTCAGCGAGACGTGGAAGACGATGTACACCTGCACCTGGAATTTCCGCGAGGTGTGCAGGCCCACCTGCAGACCTCATGGCTGTGGCCTGAGAAGCAGCGGCAGCTGGTGGTGGTCGGTTCCCAGGGGATGCTGGTGTACCACGAGCTCGACCAGACTGTCACCCGGTACAACAAAGGGATCCACGGGAACCTGGAAAGCTGGGACGATGGACAGGAATTGGTTTTCGGTGGCGCCGGTGAGCCGCTCAGGCTCGAGGTCGAGCACTTCCTTGCTCGCCTGGCGGACCGTGCCCTGCCGTTGTCCGACGGCAAGAGCGGCGTGGAGGTCGTTCGTGTACTGGAGCAGGCAATTCAGCTGCTGACGCACCAGGCCGATTCTGCCTGGGCAGAACCGAGCGACAGGCTGCACTATACGCTGGGTGGAGCAGGATGAGCGACTACATGGTGCACGACTCTGCGTATCTGGACGAGGGAGCCAGCATTGGCGCGGGGACCAAAATCTGGCACTTCAGCCACGTCAGCGGCGGCTCGACGATCGGGAGCAATTGCTCTCTTGGTCAGAATGTATTCGTTGCGAAGCAGGTTACCATCGGGAACGGCGTCAAGATTCAGAATAACGTCTCGATCTACGAAGGCGTGATCCTGGAAGACTATGTGTTTTGTGGGCCGAGTATGGTGTTCACCAACGTAAAGACGCCGCGTTGTGCCTTTCCGCGGAACACGAGCGCGGACTACCTCACGACTCTGGTTCGCTACGGGGCAAGCATCGGGGCGAACGCCACCATTGTTTGCGGGACCACGATTGGTGAGTGGGCCTTTGTCGCGGCTGGAGCAGTTATCACCAAGGATGTGCCCGCCTACGCCCTCATGGCCGGAGTCCCGGCGCGCCGCATCGGCTGGGCGTGCGAATGCGGAGCGACTCTGAGATTCGAGGGCGGGGAGGCCGCGTGCGGGGATTGTGGCAAGACATACCGGGAAACCGGCGAGGATTCCATCGTACGAGCGGACCAATAACATGCCGACACTGACACAAAATATCCCGATTCTGGACCTGTCGCCTGAGATCGATGAACTCTGGCAGGATCTGAACGACGCGATGCAGGGGGTGCTACGCTCCGGGCACTTCATTATGGGTCCCAACGTCAAGGCCCTCGAGCAGGAACTCGCCGAGTATCTCGGGACCAGGCACGCCATCGGGGTCAACTCGGGTACCGATGCCCTGGTGATCGGGCTGCGGGCGATGGGAATTGGGGCTGGGGACGAGGTAATCACCACTCCTTTCACCTTTTTCGCGACCGCCGAGTCCATCAGCATGGTTGGCGCTGAGCCGGTGTTCGTGGACATCGATCCGGAAACGTACAACCTGGATCCGGCCCTCATTGAGGCGAGGATCACACCACGTACCAAAGCAATCATGCCCGTGCATCTGTACGGCCATCCGGCCGAGATGGACGCGATCATGGCGCTCGCGGAAAGGCACAACCTCAAGGTTCTGGAGGACGTGGCCCAGGCGTTTGGTGCGGAGTACAGGGGCAAGAAGGTGGGCACCATCGGTGATCTCGGGGCATGGTCGTTCTTTCCCTCCAAGAACCTGGGCGCCTACGGTGACGGGGGCCTGATCACCACGGATGACGACAAGCTCGCCGAGCTCGCCCGGATGCTCAGAGTCCACGGATCCAAGCGCAAGTACTACAACGAGGTCATAGGGTATAACTCCCGGCTGGACGAGATGCAGGCCGCGATTCTGCGTGTCAAGCTGCCGCGGATCGACGCGTCGAACGATGGGCGTCGCCGGGTGGCCCACCGCTACAACGAGCTCCTTGCCGACATGCCCGGAGTCGTGGCACCGGTCTCCAGGGCGGACGTCAACCACGTGTTTCACCAGTACACCATTCGTGTCCTGGATGGCAAGCGGGATGCTGTGCACAAGCAGCTTGGGGATGCAGGGATCGGTACAATGATTTACTACCCGGTTCCCGTGGACAAGCTACCGGTCTACTCGGGCTCCAGTGCCAGCCTCCCCGTGAGCGACCAGGCCACGGAAGAGGTGCTCAGCCTTCCTATCTGGCCGCAGATGGATGACGAAACGCAGGATCGGATTGTCGATCAACTGCGCCGATCTGTGGCCTGAGCGCCACCCATATCGGGTGTTCAGCGGTGTCGTTCCGGACGGACGACACCGCTGATGTATTCCAGCAGATCCAATGGGTCCTGTGCCAGGGCCAGGACAACAAACCACGAACCGGGGTGCGCTGAACTTTATGGTAGAGGGGAAAAAAATCTTCATTACTGGTGGGGCGGGCTTCATCGGGTCCACTCTCATCGGCCGGCTAGTGGAGAACAACACGGTTGTCGCGTTCGACAATCTATCCCGCGACTCTCTGAGCCAGAAGGAGTATAGAAACCATCCAAATCTGACTCTGATCGAGGGCGACATCCTCGACGCGGAGCACCTTGCCCGGTCCATGGACGGAGCGGACATCGTCGTTCACTGCGCAGCCGTTGCCGGCATCGACACGGTGATCAAGAAGCCGGTGGATACGATGCGCGTCAACATGATCGGCTCGGCAAACGTGCTGGAGGCAGCATCGAAGCTTTCGCGCTGTGACCGGGTGGTCTGCTTCTCCACCAGCGAGGTGTTCGGCCAGCACGCATTCCGGTCGACGGAAACAGACAAGACCGTGGTAGGGCAGGTGGGTGAGGCACGCTGGACGTATGCGGTAAGCAAGCTGGCTGAGGAGCACCTGGCAATCGCCTATTATCACCAGGAGGGTCTTCCGACATCCGTGGTGCGACCGTTCAACGTGTACGGTGGCGGACAGATCGGTGAAGGCGCAATTCGCATCTTCATCGAACGGGCGATGAGTGACCGCACGATCGAGATTCATGGAGACGGCACCCAGATCCGCGCCTGGTGTTACGTGGATGACATGGTCGACGGCGTGCTCCTCGCCATGACCCATCCGAAAGCCGTGGGCGAGTCGTTCAACATCGGCAACCAGCGGGCTGTCACTACCATTTACGGGCTCGCCAGCGCCGTGGTCCGCGTTCTGGACTCGCAATCAACCATCAAGTTCGCCCGCCGGGACTATGTTGACGTGGAGCTGCGTATTCCGGCCGTCGAAAAGGCCAAGGAGCTGTTGGGATTTGAAGCCAAGGTAGACCTCGACGAGGGAATCCAGCTTACTGCCGACTCTTATAAGAAGCAGCTGGCGTGATCCGGCTCACCATACCGTCGATCGATGAGCGGGATCTAGAGGCGGTTCGGGAGGTACTCGAGTCCGGCTATCTCGTGCAGGGCCCCCGGGTCGCCGAGTTCGAGGGCCTGATCGCCGACTATGTGGGGACGGAGCACGCGGTAGCGGTGGCAAACTGCACGGCGGCGCTGCATCTCGCGCTGCTCGCGGCCGATGTCGGCCCGGGTGATCGGGTGGCGGTTACCACCTACTCGTGGCCGGCGACCGCGAACGTCATCGCGCTCTGTGGTGCGGAGCCGGTGTTTGTCGATATCGAACCGGTGACGTACAACATGGATCCGGAGATGCTGCGGGAGGTTCTCCAGCACACCACCGTCAAGGCGATCCTTCCGGTACACGCGTTCGGCGGGCTGGCGGACATGCCTCGCATTCTCGAGCTGGCGGATCAACAGGGCGTGCCGGTGATCGAGGATGCCGCGTGCGCGCTCGGAACCGAGCTCGCCGGGCGGCGCGCGGGGGCCTGGGGCACGATGGCGTGTTTCAGCTTTCACCCGCGCAAGGCCATCACCACCGGCGAGGGCGGAGTGATCACCACCAGCGACGCCGCGCTCGCCCGCCGGCTGCGTATTCTGCGCAACCACGGGCAGGATCCGGATGCTCCGGCTCCGGACTTTGTCGCGCCCGGCTACAACCTTCGGCTCACGGAGTTCCAGGCGGCGCTTGGCAGCGCACAAATGGCCAAGCTGGACCGAATTGTGGAAAACCGCCGCTGCCGGGCTGCTGTTTATGACCGGCTGTTGCAGGGGAGCGCACTTCGCGCTCCCGGTGTGCTCGCGGACTCACGGCATGTCTACCAATCGTATGCGGCGCTGCTCCCTCAGGATGCCGCACCGCAGCGTGCCACGATCATCGCCGGCTTGAAGGCAGCCGGGATCGAGACGACCATCGGCACGTACCACATGCCGCTCACGACCTATTTCCGCTCGCAAGGCGACTTCGCTCCCGGTGACTTTCCCGTGACGGACGACGTGGCTGCGAGGGCGATCAGTCTGCCGCTCTATGAAGATCTTGCCATGGACCAGCAGGTTCTGGTGATCGATACGGTCGGGGAGATGCTTGCACGATGAGTTGCTCCCGGCGGGGTGCGGGTGTCGGGCGTGTGTTGGGCTGGTGAACAAAATGAGCAAAGTCCGCCGAATCATCATCTTCGGCACGGGGGGGACCTCGCGTGACATAGCCGATACGCTGGAGGACATCAACTCGGCCGGCAATGGACCGGAGTACAGGTGCGTAGGCTTCCTCGACGACGATCCGAGTCTCTGGGGGCAAGTGCAGCTGGGCGTGGAGGTGCTCGGCCCTCTGGATTCCGCGGGCCGGTTCTCCGATTGCCACTTCGTAAACGGGATCGGCAGTCCTGAAAGTACCTGGAGGAAAAAGGTGATTATTGCCGGCGTGGGTGTTCCCTTGCAACGATTTGAGACGATCGTACACCCGTCGGCCAGTGTGTCGGATACAGCCCGGCTCGGTGCGGGAACGGTGGTATTCCAGAACGTGACGATCACTTCGCGGGTCCAGATCGGTGAACATGTGATGATCCTGCCAAACGCGGTGGTAAGTCATGATGCCATTGTCGGTGACTACACTGCCATAACGGGCGGCGTCTGCATTTCGGGCGGTGTACGCGTAGGGGAATCCTGCTACCTCGGTACGAATAGCACAATCATCGGTAATGTAAGCATCGGTGATTATAGTCAGGTGGGGATGGGCAGCGTCGTCCTGCACGACGTGCCGCCGAACACGGTAGTTGTGGGAAATCCTGCCAGATTCCTCCGGCACACGCGCCCGGATTCGGCGTGAAGATAGGCGTGAGTCGTCATGCCCTGTGGGCGGAATAAAACCTATACACTCTCGAGGATCGTGGACGAACAAGCTGAGATTCTGACCAGAGCCCAAGCTGCAACCCTGCTCGACAATAGGATCGCGGAGAACGTTGCCGCGCAGAAGGTCGATCTGATTCAGTGGATATTCGATGGAATCAGCGTCCCCCCGGGCTCGCGGGTCCTTGAGCTGTGCAGCGGCACCGGCGCTCAAACCACGCGCTTCATTGAACGGGTAGGACAGGAAGGGCGGGTGGTAGCTCTCGACGTTTCTCAGCAAGCGTTGGACACGCTGATGGGCAAGGTTCCGGGTGAGTACCGTCCCAGAGTCACTGTTGTCCAGTCTGGAATGGACGAATTAAGATCGACTCTGACCGCATGGGGATTGGAGCCGCCCTACTTCGACCTGGCATTTTGTGCCTATGGCCTGTACTACAGCGCTGACGTCGGCAATACCTTGGACGAAATGAAGCGCTGGTTGCGTCCGGGCGGGAGAGTCGCCGTCGTCGGGCCATTCGGCCAAAACAACGCACAGCTTTACGGGCTGCTGGAACGGGGCGGCGTATCCATTCCCGCCTATGTGAGGTACACAACCACGGACTTTATGTCTGCTGAAGTGGTACCGTGGGCTGCGCAGAGTTTCGAAAACGTTTCCATTAGCACCGTCGTCAATCGGATCAGCTGGAGCAAGCCTGCAAATGTCATCGAATATTGGCGAAACACCTCCTACTTCGACGCGGAAAAACTCCCGACCATGGAGCGGCTGGTGGATGAGCATTTCGCGAACGCTTCAGAGTTCGTGAACGAGAAGTGGATCATGATGCTCGAAGCGTCTCATGCGCGCACCTGAAAGCATTCCGGCCCCACGAATGAAAACCAACCGTCCGGCGGCATAGATACCCGGGGCCAACATCTGGCCTCGGGGTCTTCTTAAACTCAGATGCGAATCCTACATGGTCCGGTCGAAATCTCCGGACAGTGCGCGCTTTCCGCCTTCGGGCAGCGTGAGATCGGTCACACCGCCCACACGTTTTTCCCACGGCATCCCCGGCATGCACCCGCGGACTTCCCCGTCGTAGCGGGCGACAAGTGGATTCGCCTGGTGGAGATGCTCGGGAAATTCGCCCGGCTAGCGCCAAGGTACGACGTTTTTCACTTTCACTTTGCACTTTCCTTCCTGCCGGAGGCGTTCGGAAATGTCGATGCGCGTCTGCTACGGCGACTCGGCAAGTGCGTGGTGGTGGAGTTCTGGGGGAACGACGTTCACCTGGCTTCGGTTGACGCGCAGCGAAATGCGTACTTCAAGAACGCCTGTGACGTCGACGAGGAGCTGAGCCGGAAACGTCTGGAACGCTGGGCTGAAATCACGGACGGACACGTGATTGTTTCGGACAATTATTTTGATCCCTTCCTGCAACCATACTTTTCGCACATTCATGTCGTCCGGCAACGGGTCGATACCCGGCATTTAGCTCCCAGTTACCCACGCGCGGATGTAGCCGAGCCGCACCTGGTGCATGCGCCGACTGACACATCGGTAAAGGGAACACGCTACATCCGCGATGCGGTGCAGAGTCTCAGGGCCAGGGGCTTCCGGTTCGAGTACACCGAGGTGATCGGTATGCCGCAGTCGCAGGCGCTCAGCATTTACCGGCAGGCCGACCTGATTATCGATCAGCTACGTATCGGAACACCCGGTGTTTTAGCCGCCGAAGCAATGAGCCTGGGGAAGCCCGTTATATGCTATACCCTGCCGGAGCTCGTTCCCACGTTTCCGGAGGGCTTCCCGATCATTAATGCTAATCCCGACACGATCGAGACGGTGCTGGAAGAATGGTTGCAGCGTCCGGAGGACCGTCATCGAGTCGGGCTACAGTCCCGCGAATACGCGGAGCGCGTACATGACTGCCGCATCGTGGCCTCCCGTCTGGTGCAGGCGTATCAGAGTGCGCGGCAGTAGACCGGGCCGACGGTGTGAACGCGCAGTGCCCAACTCTTGCTTGCTGTCAACTACGGAGAAGCTGTGTCGTTCCGAATTGTGATGCTTACAAATGGTAACCCGCACGGGCTGCGGATCCTCCAGGGCCTCGAAAAACGACAGGCACGTATTACAGCTGTCGTGCTGGAAGCTCCTCTGCATCCGCGTGCTTACCTGACTCAATCGGCCGGCTCGGGTGGGAAATGGTTGGCGTGGCCACGGGCCGTGAAGCGATGGCTGGCGACTCTACGACGTGTTGCTGGAGCACGCAGGACTTATCTGCCCTATACAGAGCGTCTGGTAATAACCGGCGCGCTGAACAGTGAACAGATGAAGAGAGATCTGGAAGGCTTGGCTCCAGATTTCATCATCCTGGGCGGCGTCGGTATCTTGAAGGCTCCCCTGATCGAGGTAGCCCGGCATGGCGTAATCAATTCGCATCCCGGATTGCTTCCCTGGATTCGCGGCACCGGAGTGGTGGGCAGAGCACTTGAGCGGGGGATACCGGTCGGAGCTACCTGCCACTATGTGAGCAGCGGGATCGATACCGGTGCAATGATCGAGCGCCGCCTGTTGCCGGTCACCGGGAAGGAAATTGCTCTGGCCGAACTCGAAGCCGGTGCTGATCAGCTTACTTCCGAGATGATGGTTGACGTGGTGGTAGAACAGTTGCTTCACGGCAACGTCCCCGCGGCGGTGCAGCAAACGACGAAGTTCCCCATGTGCTCATGGATGTCGGCCGAGGAGCGCGTGGGTGTCGATGAACAGGTCCGTGCAGGCCGCGCGAAACAGCTCTTCGAAGGCTGGCGGCCGGCCGGTATTGACAGTGAGAAGTGTCAGCTGCCAGCGGACTATCAACCCGAGGAAATCTAGCCCATGCCTGTCCGGTACGCTGTTCAAATCGACCCAGAGTGGGAGGATCACGCTGGGTACGCGATAGATCTTTTGCTGGAGGGTGTAGGAGTTCTGGCCACTCGCGTGGGCAATCCGGCGGATGCGGATGTCGTGTACTCGTACGACAAGCCGCCCACATTGCCGGGCGCTTCGGTCTGGATCCAGGCGGATCAGGTCCGGGACTGGAACGCCGCCACCGCCCGGGTGAGCTGGCTCGACGATCTGCCGCTCCTGTACCAGCACCAGCCCCCGACATCCACGGGGGAAGCGAGCGAGGATTTTTTAGGCGACATCGTGTATTCAACGTACGCGCTGGCGACGGGTGCCCTCGAGCAGCAACAGCAAAAAGATGCCTGGGGGGTTCCAGGGTGCTGGAAACGCCCGCCGTGGCGATGTACGCGGATCAACTTGCCGGAAAGCTGCGCCAGCAGAAGCCGGGTTTCCAACCGCCCCACGCTGGCCGAACGGCAAGCAGTACGGGGTGGTGCTGTCTCACGACGTGGACAATCCCTTTTCACACCCGGTTAGCTGCCACCTCCGCCGGTTCCGCAGGCACATGCGGCAGCCAGCTCCGCTGTCGGCCGTGCGTAGTCTCGCCAGCCTGACCCGGAGCTTCGTACGCAATCGCTGGCACTCATTCACCACAGGCGGCCGGGATCCGAACTTTTGCTTTGATGCATGGATGGAGTTGCAGGCGAGACTCACGGCCAAGTCGTGCTTTTATGTGGGGTCACGAGCTTCGTAGATCCGACCGGAGCACCAGTGGACGTCAACTATGACTTCCGCGATCCGGCGATGGTCGGCGCCATGCGCAAAGCCATTGAAAACGGGTGGGAAATCGGTCTGCACGCCTCGGTCAACGCAAGGCAGGACCCAATCCGGTTCAGAAGGAGAGCAACTTCTCGAGGCTCAGCTCGATGGGTATCGGCTGAAGGGCCTGAGCACCATTACTGGGCGACTGATGCGGAAACGCCGGAGCGAACGTTGTGGGCGCATGCTTCCGCCGGATTTGAGTACGATTCCTCCCTTGGCCTCAATGACTCGCCCGGCTTTCGGCGGGGACTGATGTGGCCATTCCATCCATTCGATCGGGAGCGGGCGCAGATCGTGCCGATTCTGGAAGTTCCGCCTACCCTGATGGACGGAGGCGTGTTTTACCGGGATGTGACTGCGGACGAAGGAGCCGAGGCGATTTCGGCCCACCTGCGCCGCGTCTTCACGGCGGGTGGCGCGGCGGTGCTGGACTGGCACCTGGAGCAATGCAATCCCGCACGGTTGCGCGGGGCTGGGCCGGTACTCAGCAGCGTGCTACTGGAGCTGGCAGGGGATGGCGATATATTCTGGGCGTCGCCGGCCGAACTCGCCGACTGGTGGCAGACTCGGCGCAAGCGGCTTGAGTAGCGCGGAGGAAGCGCCTAGCGTTACGGGGATTCACTCGGGTAACCAGATCCATGTCGAATTTTTCCCATTCGCGGCTCAGGGACATGTACCGCCGCTCGCTCGCTGCAGGTTATCGCCCAATCCCGTTTGGCGACGAGCAGGGTGAGGCAGGTCCGTATATCCTGTGGCGACACGATGTAGACCTGGAGCTTCCCGCCGCGATCTCCATGGCGGAAGTGGAGGCTGAGGAGGGCATTCGGTCGACTTACTTCCTGATGACCCGTAGCTGGTTTTATAATCTGTTTTCGTGGGAAGGGGTTGAAGCAGTACAGCGCCTGGGTGAACTCGGCCATTCAGTCGGGCTTCATTGTGACATCCATCTATCACGCGATAGCATCATAGACGTGCCGGCTGTCGAGAAGCGTGTCGAGGAGGAGTTCGAGCTTGTAGACTCGGCGTTCCCGGGAGTTTTTCGTCGCGTGGTGTCTTTTCATAATCCGCCCGTATCCGTCCTCCGCCGCGAGTTCGCCGGGTTCTATAGCGCATATCAGGCGAAGTTCTTTTCGGATATCAAGTATCTTTCAGATTCGAACCGCGTGTGGCGCGACGGCGAGCCGGAGAGGTGGTTCGATGGAGAGCGGTATCCCTGGCTTTCTATTCTCCTTCACCCCGTCATATGGGCGTATCCAGGCGACACAATGCCAGAGGGAATGAAAGCATACCTCGATCGGCGGCGGGAAAAGGCACGTGCGATGTTGATAGCCGACGATGTGCAGGTCTGAGAACATGAATTTGTACATTGAATCGGTGAGTGCGAGCAGCGGATTTGCCTACAGGTGGCCGCGTAAAATCACTGCTACTCCGATCACCGGGTTCGAGCTAAGCCCGTCAAGAGCACGTCCTCACTACCTTGCTGCACAGGTTGATCTAGGTTTTAGCGACACTGCCCTCCAAGATCGTTACCCCCCCCCAGGAGTGGCATGAAAGTTCTTCCACTGGACGAGCAGACACAGAAGATGGTCGAGGCTCGGCTACGTGAACCTGGAAATCTCCCGGAACATCACCCGGTGTGGGTGGATATCCTCTCTGCAGCTGGCATTTCGTGCCGAGGCCTGGTTGCGGTTGCTGAAAACCGTGCGCTCGGCTGGCTTCTGTACGCAGTGGACCATGGCCCGTTCGGCACCGTTGTGAATTCTACCCCGCTCATTGCATACGGAGGGCCGGCAGAGCTGGAGGGCGCCGGTGCAGCCGGGGCTTACCTTCTCGAGGCCCTCCGCTCCGAGGCCGAGGCATTAGATGCAGAGGTTCTAAGCGTTGGGACCTCTCCTTTCTCGAGTCCCGACGTTGAAGAGCTCTACCGGCGGAGCATTGGTGCGACGCACGAAATCGAGAACTTTGTTCAGGTACACGACCTCGCTCTCCACCCAATCGAGCAGTTGCCAAGAAAGCGTCGCAACGCCTTCCGCGCTGAACTCCGTCGAGCCGAGCGCTTCGGTCTGCGCGTGGTGCACCGTCTGACATCAGCGCAGTTCGAGCAATGGCTTGCGATTTACGACCGCCGACTGCGAGAGATAGGCGCGGTACCGCATCCTGAGCAATTTCACCGTGGGGCATTCGAGCGCGGAGTGCCCGCTGGACTAGTTGAATTCTGGGGCGTGCTGGACGGTGAGGAACTCATCGGAGGCGTTATGTTTCTGGTGTCCAAGGACGTAGCTCATTACTTTTCTTCCGCATTCTTGGATTCACATCGGCACTTGTTCCCGACTACGTACCTGCTCGACGAAGCCTTCAAGCAGTTCATCGCTCGTGGTGTGCGGCGTTTCAACTGGCAGTCGAGTCCGGGGCGGGGTGGCGTGTACGATTACAAAGCGCGTTGGGGAGCGCAGGAGGGAAGACACCTGTATATGTCAGCATTGCTGAAGCCGCAATCGAAGTTATTCGACGCAGAGGTCTCCGAGATCAAGCAGGCATACCCGTCATGGTTCATCCTGCCTTTCTCCGCCTGGCCAAGCTCATCGGTGCATAGATGACGGTCCTATTGGCCGGCGGGAGTGGCTGCGAGCGCGTGCTCCCTAGCGCGCCAAGGCTACAGGCTTGCGGGTGTCTAGCTTGAGAAGTGTACCGGACGCGAATCGCGAGTCGATAACCCATTCCCGGCCTTCCCACAGCAACGGCGACGCCCAAGCTGCCGCGGCTGTGTTACGTCAGCAGATGACAGGTTCAGGCGCAGTTGCACGCCAACTGGAATCAACGTTGAGGCAATTCTTTGACGGTTCCTATGCTGCCGCGACGGGATCCGGTACGCTCGCTCTGCTCAGCGCACTTCGTGCCCTCAACGTTGGTGCAGGGGATGAGGTAATTGTCCCCACCTATGTCTGCAGTGAACTCCTGGACGCTCCGCTCTATCTCGGCGCACGCGTCGTGCTGTGCGATGTCGACGCGTCTACTTTCACGGCGTCTGTGCAGTCCGTGTCCGCGGTTCGTACGGCCCGCAGCCGTGCCGTGGTGGTCCCCCACATGTTTGGAATCGCGGCACCTGTGAAT
>JAUJOM010000054.1 GCA_030447645.1 Longimicrobiaceae bacterium
CGTCGTAGGTGTAATCCGCGTTGTAGCGGGCGGTCACCCGATTCGGGTAGAACTCATTCGGGTGTCCCCGAAAGCCGAAGTCGTAATCGTAGCGCATCGGGCGCGGTGCCCGTTCGCGTCGGAAGCCGGCGGTCTGATCGAAGCCGCGCAGTCCGTAGTCGTAGGAGCGGTCGTAGCGTGCCACGGGTTTTCTCCTGGTTGAATGGAACAGCGCGAAAGTTGCAAAGCCCGTTCCCCACCCATTCCAGGAGCGTTCGTGCCCAATCTTTCGGACCTCGCGCGCGAATACGAGGCGCGGCACTTCCCACCGACGCAGCGGCTCGATCTGCACAGCGAGGGGCCGGACACTGCCCGCGTGCGTGCACTGCGCTGGATCCAGACCTGGGCTCATGAGGCGCCAGGAACGGCGCTGCTGCTGGTGGTGGAGCGCGGAGTGCGCCCCGGTGCGCGAGGTGGTCCCATCCGACGCTCGGTCGAAAAGCTATTGGACAGTTTGGTCGGCGGATTGATCGAGAGTTGGCAGCCGTTCGGGGCGGGAAGCCTTGCCGTGCGGATTGCGCTTCACCCTCGCCTGGTGCCGATTGGCGGTTCGGCTGAGGATCCCGGCGAGGGGCGGACGCCGGAAACCGCCGGCGCCGCATACGTGGACGCGGAGGAGGACATCCCGGAAGAGCTGCTTCCCCTCGCCCGGCATGTGGCGGAGTTGCGCCGAAGCCGGGAGGGACTGGCGGTGTCGCTGCTCCCGGTCGTGCTGCGTCGGGTGTGGATCGAGGCGCAGGCGGATGCCATGCTTGCCCGAACCCCGTGGGAAGCAGCCCTGCGCAGTCTGCTACGGGAAGAGCAGCGACAGGCTTACGGTTCGGAGTAGACCGGGCGCCGGAGGTGCTCGTGCGTGAGTACCAGCGCGTCTTCAGGCGCGGTTGCGAGCACGTCCAGCAGGGAGGTTTGCTCCCGGTTCGCAGCCGGCACCTCGTGGCAGCGACGACAGCGGGCTTCGTAACTTTCCGCTCCCCCCACCTGGATCGTGGGCGCCTCGGCTGGGGCAGGCTCACCGTTCACCAGGCGCTGGTTGCGCGTAGCTGGATTGCCGCAGCACACACAGATGGCGTGGAGCTTGTCCACAGTTTCAGCGGCGGCAAGCAGGTCTCCCATGGGGCCGAACGGCTCACCGCGGAAGTCCAGGTCCGTCCCCGCCACGATGACGCGAGCGCCCCGGTCAGCGAGCGCGCTCAGCACGTCAACGATCCCATCGTCCAGGAACTGCACCTCGTCCACGGCGAACACCTGCGTGTCCGGATGGGCAGCGCGCGCGAGCTCCAGGGAGTTGAGCACCGGGACGGCGTCTACTCCCGAGCCATCGTGCGAAGTGATGCGGCGGACCCCGGCATAGCGCCCATCCAGGGCTGACTTGAAGACCTGCACCCGCCGCTTGGCGATGAGCGCGCGGCGCACCCGGCGCATCAACTCCTCCGATTTGCCGGAAAACATCACCCCGGTGATGACCTCGATCCAGCCAGCACCATCGCTGGCGTACAGTACCGCATCGCGCATCGGCGTCAGTCCTCGCGCTGCTTTGCGCGCTGCTCCAGTACCACCTCGCCATCCACGATCATGTAGCGGATGATCCGCTCGCGTGCTTCCGGGAACGCCTGCTCGCGTTCCCGGAAGCGATCGTTGCTGACGATGTGTGCGTGCAAACGGCGCGCGTACGACAGAATGAAGTAGTCGGCATCGGTACCGGCGGGCGCCTGTACGATGGTCCCCTCGCGGACCATACGCTCATAGGCGCTTCCATTGTCGATCTGGTGCCGCAAGGCGGCGTCGGCGATCACGATCGGGTCCCAGCCCTGGTCGATCAGTTTGTCGCAAACCAGGCCGATGTTTTCGACGGATGCTCCCGTTTCACCGAAATGGGCAACGTTGCTGCCGTCCACCACGGCTGGCTTTTCCCCCATTACGCGCTCGGGGTGCATTTCGGCCTGCATTTGAGCGTCGACGCTGCGGGCGCTGGGCGGGGGTGTTGGGTCCGGCATGGCAGAGCGGGTTCGGGTGTTGTTTGAATCTACGCAGTGGCGAGCCGGGTGGCGAGCCATTGCGCCGCCTCGTCAATTGCGGCGGTGGGCAGGTAATGTCCGGCATCCCACCAGCGGATCTCTTTTGGCTCTTCCGCGGCAGCGAAGAGGCGCTCCGCCTGCTCCGGGCTCACTGTCCGGTCCCAACGGCCGTTCACCATCAGCAGCGGACGGCCGTGTAGCTTACGCACCGCACGCAGCGGGTCCGCAACCATTCGGGCTACGCCGGCCAGCGGCGTCCCTATGGGTAGATCGCCTCCGGCTGCGAGAGCCACCGCGCGCAGCGCGGGCTCCCCAGCAGCGAGCTGCACGGCGAGAAACGCCCCCATGGAGTAGCCCACCACTGCCAGGCGCTCGCCGTCAATCTCCGGGTGCGCGGCCAGGTATCGCGTTGCAAGTACGCTCTCCCCAACAGCAGTACGCCATAGGGATGCAATCTGAAATGGGTTGCGGAGTGACTGCGCCTGCAAGGGGTCGCTCCGGCTGCCGTGAAGGGGCAGGTCGATGGCGAGGCTAGCGATGCCATGGGCCAGCAGCCCGCGCCCAACATCCGCCAGGTGCTCCTTGCGGGACGAGTACCCGTGCAGGAGCAGGGCGGCAGACGCGGGTTCCGGCCCGTCCGGGAGCAGCAGCACGCCTGGTACCGGATCCCCGTCTGTACGGAACTCCAGGGTGACGCGGCAGCCATTCGGAATTCGCTGCTTGGAGAGGGTGGTCTGGTGAATGGTGCGTGGCATGGGGTCGTCCTGGAGGCAAGAACTTGGCCCCTGGGGGTACGCACTCGCGGCTGATGGATCTCGTGTTGGGGGACAAGCATCTGGACGAACTGCAGGTGCTTTGGACATTTTGCTGTAGAACCCCAAAAGGCGATGTGACTTATTTCATCAGCAGTGTGCATGAACACCGCAGACAGCGAATGAGACATTTGAACGGGCGAGAACTGGCTTTTCTGGTTGGTCCGGCACTGCTGAGTGCGTGCTCCGTTGCTCCGGCTGCGGGTAACCAGCCACGTCCTGAGCCGCCTACGGGAGCTGCGACACAACCCACGCGTGTGGCGCCACCTCCACCTACACCAGCGCGGCAGTCTGCATGCCTGGTGACGGTCGACACCTCGGCCCGCGGTGTGGTCGACACTCTCCGAGGGCCGAATCAGATCCGGGATGTTCGTGCGCTCCGGGTACCGCGGCCAACCCACATCCCCGATTGGTACCGCGACCCGTCGGTCCTGGTCCGCATGGCGCGAGAGCAGGGCGGACACGTGACCATCATGTTCAAGGACCCAGCCCGGGCACGTTCGCTCGACACAGGCGTTCTTCCCGGGATCCAGGCGGCGGACGCCCGACGGGCGCTGGAGGTGGTTACGGCAATAGGGGGGGTAGTGCTCCGCTACTTCGGTACCCTGGGTGGCGCGGAGGTCCGGATCGATCCGGAAGTGCTGCCGTGCCTCCGCGAGCACCCCCTGGTGGACTTCATTGAGCCGCGCAGGGGCAGGGGCTTCACCATCGATTCCGATTCGATCGGCCAACATCGGCAATGACAGTAGTCCACCCACGCCGCTCCGCGACATGACCATCAGCGAGGGCAGATACCATTACCGGCACAACGACATCGCAGAAACTGCTGAATACGGGAATGGGCGCAGGGACGTTCACCATGACCAGGCGACAAGTTTACAATTTACGGCGGGGAAAACATACCTCGCTCTCCGTCTTCGTTTTCGAATTCTCCACTGAATCCTTCAACCCGGACCGTAACCAGTATGCGCTTTTACTCCACGTGGTGCTGGCTGCTTGCTGCTGCGATATCTTCGCACGTTGTTCCCTCGATGCTGAGCGCCCAGATCACCGCGGCACCAGTATGCTCGGCTCACGACTTGGTGGAGCGCCCGGCATTCTCCCCTCTTCAAAGGTATGATGCAACGATCCCAACCCTGAGTCCCCCAGTCATAGAAGCAGTACGGACATCCGTCTCGTTGCCCGGTCCGAGAGTGGGTACTTGGGTTGGCGCCATCGGTGGCGCAGCTGTCGGCGGGTTCTATGCATGGGGATTGGGTGGGGAGGGCTGGCTGAGGCATTCCGACACGCCCAAGATGATCCTGGCGGGTGCGGCCGTAGGAGCAGCCGTTGGCTACACCGTCGATTTTATCGTACACCAGCTACGGCGTTGATGACCGTACCCCGTCGGACTTCGCAGTTAGGCGCTCTCGCGTCGAAATGCAACCTACATAAGGAGGTGTGAGATGCCGGCTTGGAACTTGTCAGAAATCCCGCGGCTCATCCGTTTTAGGGTCGCTGCACTACGGCTTGTTTCGATTGAGACAACATAAAAGATCGTGATACTCACTGCATTTCTTCTTGCCCTGCTTCCTGCCGCGGCCACTGTATCCGGGACCGTGCGCTCGCAAGGGTCCCGTGAGCCGATTGCGGGGGCGACGGTGGAAATCCCGGAGCTTCGTCGCCGCACGGTAGCTGATGAACGTGGGTACTTCGTGCTCCCCGGAGTGCCTGCTGGCCAGCATACGTTGCGGGCTCATGCACTCGGCTTCCGTCGCGTGGAACGCCCGGTTTCCGTGCCCGAAACGGGTTCGGTCCGTATTGATCTGGAACTTGCGAATCAGGCCACCGAGCTGGCCGGCATCGAGGTGCGGGCGGAGCGCGGAGGGCGAACGGGGGACCGGGCCGGTCCCGGCGCGACACGGCTGGACGCACGTGCGGTGAACACCATGCCTGCTCTCGCTGAAGCAGACGTGCTGCGGGCCGTGCAGATGCTTCCCTCCGTCGCCGCGGCTTCCGACTTTTCGAGTGCGCTGTACATACGTGGGGGTTCGCCGGACCAGAACCTGATCACCCTGGACGGGGCACCGCTCTTCAACCCGTACCACCTGGGCGGAATCTTTGGCGCCATCGATCCGAGCACTGTCGCTTCGGTGGATGTGCTCCCCGGCGCGTTTCCCGCTCGCGTGGGAGACCGACTGTCCGGGGTGGTGGACATTCGCACCCGCGAGGGAGGGCGAGACGAGCTGCGCGGCAACGGTGCGGTCAGTGTGATCTCCTCCCGCGCCAGCCTGGATGGGCCGCTCCCGACCGTCCGGGGGAGCTATCTGGTGTCGGTGCGCCGGACCTACCTGGACCTGTTCACAGACGTCGCCCAAAAGCTGGGGCTCATTTCCGACGCCCTCCCGTACGCCTTCACCGACGCGCACTTCAAACTTTCGCACGACGTGGGCGCCCGCGGGCAGGTATCGGCGTCCCTGTACCTGGATGACGAGGGGTTCAACGTCCCGTCCGAAGAAGGCTCCGACACCGACATTCAGCTGGATTGGGGCTCCCGCGCGTTCTCGCTCGGGTACCGCCACACCTTTGGGCCCACGCTGGTCGGTGACTTCCGCGCCGCGGCCAGCCAGTTCCTGGGCATCTTCGACGCCGCGGAGCTGCACTGGGACGAGCGGCTGCAGCGGTGGAGCGACGTGCTCAGCCCCATTCTCAGCGCCCGTACGGAGATTCGCGATCTGCTCGCCTCCGCGGATCTGACCTGGTACCGCAGGACGCACCGTGTCCGGGGCGGTGGCGCTCGACGTACCGGTTCGCAAACCGGGCAGAGAACTGGCGGGGGATGGGAGCGCGTTCGGCCACACGTGCTGCGGCCGTTCAGCGCGTGGAAAGTCCGCGCACTCTCGCCGCATACCTGGACGATGAATGGTCCCCGACCGTGGGGCTGGACATCCGCGCCGGACTGCGGGTACTACAGGCCGGCGCGTGGGGAACGGCGTGGATGCCGCGGGTGGGTGCCCGTCTGGCGATCTCTCCCACCCTGGCGCTCTCCTTCGGTGCCGGGCGATACGCCCAGGTGATGCAGTCGCTCCGGGACGAGGAGTCGCTCGGTGCGAGTTTGCTCGCGTACGACTTTCTCGGCGCGCCGTCTCCGAGCGCCGGGCTGCTCACCGGGGAGGATCTGGTTATCGGTGCAGTGTGGGCGCAGGGCGCTACCTCCCTCCGCGTGTATGCCTACGCCAAGCGGCTCCACAACCTTCCCCTCCCGCCCACGCCTGATGACATCCTGGAGACGCCGGTGATCGTTTCCGAGGGATTCCGAAGCGGGGAAGGGTCCGCGCAGGGTATCGAGCTGCTGGCGCGGCACTCCCGCGGCAGTGCGCAGTTTTCCCTGGCGTACACGCTCGCATTCGCCGGGCGCGAG
Source organism: Longimicrobiaceae bacterium (assembly GCA_030447645.1). Lineage (GTDB taxonomy): Bacteria > Gemmatimonadota > Gemmatimonadetes > Longimicrobiales > Longimicrobiaceae > JAUJOM01. The sequence continues at coordinate 6,267 of JAUJOM010000054.1, forward strand.
CTGGAGGGAGAACGCTTCGCCCCCCGTTTCGAGCGGCGCCATACGATGGATGCGCTCGCGCTGCTGCCGCTCGGCGGACGGGGGCAATTCAGCGCCCGATTCGCTGTGGCAACGGGGCAGCCGTACACTCCGGTGCTCGGAATCGGGCAGGGATACAGGTTCAACCCGATCTCCCGACAGTTCGTGGATTCCTCCGGTCGAAGAGGCACTCTGCTGCTTGGAGAGCACAACGGTGCCCGGCTTCCCGGCTACCTGCGTCTGGATGTCGGTGCCCGGCGTACCTTCCGCAAACACTGGTTCGGCTCGGACGTGACCCTCACGCCGTACCTGCAGATCTTGAACGTGCTGAATACCCGCAACGTGCTGTTCGCCGAGCCGCAAACGTCGGGCGTAGCGGCTCCAGAGCTCGAGTATGCGCCACAACTTCCCTTCTTCCCGACCTTCGGATTCGAATGGAGCTTTTGAAGCGGGCTGTCCTGACCGGCACCCTGCTGCTTGCGGGCGGCTGTGAGTTGCTGCGCGAGCCCACGCCGCTGGAGTTGACCGGCGAGGAGGTGATGGTGCACAGCATCCTGCAAGCGGGGTCCGACACGGTTTCGGTTCTGCTGACTCGGGTCCGCCCGGATTCCGGGAACTCCGGGCCGGAGGTGCTCCCCGTCTCCGGTGCCCAGGTGCGGATCACCGGTGGGGGCACGACGGTTCGGCTGGCCGAAGCACCGGCCGGCTTTCGCTCCTGCATCCAAACGCAGAATCCGAGGGCCGGCGCGCCACCCGGGTGCTATGCGGCGACCTTGCCCGGCGGTGTTCGCTCCGGGGTGCCTTACGAACTCGGAATTCAGTTCAGCGGAGGGGAAATCGCGGGCACCGCGACAGTTCCAGCGGCACCCACCGTTCTTGCGCCGGAGGAGGGCGCCCGCATTCCGGTAAAGGCGACGGGCCGCGACAATCCCGTCGCGGATGGCTCATTCTCCATCCGTTGGAGCACGCCCGAGAGCGCGTCGCGCCCAACCATCAACATCAGGCTGGGCGCCGTGTTTCGGAGTGGCAGACGGGTCGCCAACGCTCGGTGTGAGTTTTTCAACACCGACTTCGGACGAACGGACAGCAGCTCGAAAACACCCGACTCCACGACGATCAGCTTCGAGCTGACTAACTGTTTCGAGCGCCTGGACTCCGCTACCGTGAGAAACGTTCGCCCGGACTCCGTCCAGGCCCGGCTGTTTATTACGGCGTTCGACACGGCTTACGCCCGGTACGCAGAGGCAATCGCACAGGGTTCCGTGGAGCGCAGCCGTTTCTCCGTCGGCGTGACAGGTGCCCTGTGGGTGTTCGCGGGAGCGGCAATGACGGAGCGGCGGGTCACCCTGGTAATCGTGCGCTAGATCCCTCCATGCTCGTAATCGCAGCTCACTCCAAGTCATAGAGGATCGGCGCGGGGGCCGAGTACCGGTTCCCGCGCAGATTTGTTGGAGTCCTCCTCGCCGCTGCCGCGCGGCTGCCAGGCGACTCGCGATTGTGGCCTCTGTCACAAACCGCCACCTTCGCGGATTCCTCTAGTGTCGTGACCGAACCGGACCCACAAAGCTCGTGAGCTTCGAGGCGCTCTTCCATCGCATGTACCCCTCGCTCTTCCGCTATGCCTACCGGCTCACCGGAGACACGGATACGGCGGATGACGTGGCGCAGGAGTCGTTTGTCCGGCTGCTGGATCACGCGGTTCCAACGGAGCAGGCGGACGCATGGCTCTTTACGGTGGTCACGAACCTGGTGCGGCAGGGAGGGCGCAAAACGGCCCGGCAGAAGGGACTGCTCTCCATCT
>JAUJOM010000055.1 GCA_030447645.1 Longimicrobiaceae bacterium
GACATCCGAAACACACGACGTATCCATGCCGTAGTGATCAACGGTCACCTGCTCGACCATGCGGCGCTCACCCGGCTCCTCAGCGGGAGCCTCATCCTAAGATAGCAGATGCAAAATTTTCAGCATACTACGGGTTTACACAGGATCGCCATGCACCGCTCGCTTCTGATCTTCTCACTCCTGATAAACCTTCCTCTTGCGGCCGCTCGGGCCCAGCTGCCCGCGACCCCGATCGGGCCCGTGGTGGACACCCTACACGGGACGCCCGTCCACGACCCGTACCGCTGGATCGAGGACCGCGACTCGGAGGAGGTCCGTGCGTGGTTCCGGGCGCAAGCGGGCTACGCGCGCACGCAGCTCGACGCCCTGCCGGGCCGGGATGCCCTACTTGCGCGGATCCGGGATATCGGCGGCGCCGCACCGCCCGATGTTTCGCTCCCGCAGGAAGCCGGAGGCCGCTGGTTTTACACGATCCGCCGTCCCGGGGAGCCCGTCGCGCGCGGCTACGTCCGCGACGGACTGACGGGCAAGGCGCGCCTGCTGGTCGACCCGGCGACGGTTGGGAGCAGCGGGAGTGCGGGCGCGAACGCGCTCAGTACCTTCCGCCCCGCCCCCGACGGCCGGCTCATTCTGTACGGCGTAACCTCGGGCGGCTCCGAGGCGGCCGTTCTCCGGGTGCGTGAGGTGGCGACCGGCCGCGACATCGGCGCTCCCGTCGAGCGGCACCGTTTCGACGCGAACGCTTGGCTCCCCGACGGGCGGGCGTTCCTGTACCTCCAGCTGCGCGACCTCCCGGTGGGGGCGCCGCCGACCGCCCTGTTCCGCCACATCCGCGTGCTTCGCCGCCGGCTCGGCGGGGGCGGGGCTGCCGACAGCGTGATCTTCAGTGCCGCTTCGGTTGGGCTTGACTCCACCCTGTTCCCCGCAGTCGCGGTGGACGCCCGGAGCGGCCTCGTCTTCGCGACACTGCGGAGCGGCGTCGAGCGGCATACGGCCTTTTTTGTTGCGCCGGTCGCCGACGTCGCACGGGGGGTGCCGGCCTGGCGACCACTCTTCGGCCGTGCCGATTCCGTGGTCGCCGTCGCCGCCGACGGTGCCGACCTCTACGTCCTCACGCGCAAAGGGGCGCCGCTCGGCCGTGTGGTCCGCACCCGCCTCGCGGCGCCCGACCTCGGCGCCGCCCCGGTGGTGTTACCGGAGGGAGCGGGGAGCCTGCAGGGAATGGACGCCGCACGCGACGGGGTGTACGTGCGCGCGCTCGCCGAGGGCAGCGTCGGCCTTCACCGTATCCCGTGGGGCGGGCGCGCGGCGCCAGTGGCACTCCCGCCCGGGACGTCGGTCGGCGGCGTGCGGGTGAATCCCCTCCGGCCCGGCGTCCTCTTAACCCTGGACAGCTGGACCTCGGTGGGCATGGCCTATCGCTACGACCCGTCACGTGACGCACTCGAGCGACTGCCGCTCCGCCCACCCGGTCCGTACGACCGCCTCGCGGGGTACGTCGCCGAGACCGTGCTGGTGCCGAGCCACGACGGCTTGCGGGTGCCGCTGACTATTACGCGGCCCGAGCGGATGGCGCGGAATGGCACCCTCCGCGTGCTCTTGGCCGGGTACGGGGCGTACGGTCGCCCCGACCCGCCCTCCTACCTCCCCGAGCTCCGGCCGTGGTACGACGCGGGCGGGGCCGCTGCCGTTTGCCATGTGCGCGGGGGCGGCTACTTCGGTGCTTCGTGGCACGCGGCCGGCCAGCAGGCCACCAAGCCGAACTCGTGGCGCGACTTCATCGCGTGCGCGGAGTACCTCGTGCGAGAGGGCTACACCCGGCCCGAGCGGCTGGCCGTCACCGGGGCCAGCGCGGGCGGCATCGTCGTGGGTCGGGCGGTCACCGAGCGGCCGGACCTGTTTGCGGCCGCGATCATCTCCGTAGGCGTTCTGGACGCCGTTCGCTTCGAGACGACGCAGGGCGGTCCCGCCAATGTGCGGGAGTTCGGGTCGGTAGTCACGGAGCCCGGGTTTCGCGCACTCCTGGCGATGAGCCCCGTGCACCACGTCCGGCCCGGGACGCTGTACCCCGCCGTGCTGCTCACGGCGGGGCTGAACGACCCCCGCGTGCCGCCGTGGCAGCCCGGCAAGATGGCCGCCGCCCTCCAAGCGGCCAACACAAGTGGGCGCCCGGTGCTGCTCCGCCTTGACGAGGCAGAGGGGCACGGCGCGGGGAGTACGGACGACCAGTTCCGCCGATTCTTGGCTGACTTCCTCGCCTTCGCCATAGCTGCGACGGGAACGCCCGCTCAGCCGCCGCTGCAAGGGCATCGCTGATGGCGCACGCTGCCGTCGCGCCCGTGGCCGACATGCCCGGGCGCTTCGGTGCGCGCTGACTTTGAGCCGTCAATACAGTTCACGTACTTGGGCAGGCTGCTACCGAATGCTGCCCGATGCGCGCTGCAGCCGACGGAGAGCCGCTCATCGTGCCTGGTCGCGCTGTGCGGGCCGCGGCTGAGCTTGAGTCGTTGGGCGGCTCGGGCTCGCTTCGACGCGGCGGCAAAAAACATATCGGGTGGGGCAAAGCCTTTTCAAGTGTTCGCGGAGGCAGGCGCTATAGTGGCTGCACACCCTTTCGTAGCCATCGGCGTGGATGCGGGCTTTGCCGCCGGTCTTCCGCGCTTACCGTATCACAGCACTGTAATGGCGGTGCATAAGAGAAGGGGCGGCTGTGAAGCCGCCCCCTGTATCTGTGCCTGACCCAGCCAAGCGTTGCCGCTGGATTCGCTCCCGGATCCTCCGGGCGTGACTCTTGTCGTAGTCGAGCGTTCCCTCGCGTGAGGAAACGTTGACCTGGGTGCTGGTGGCGCCGCGCGCCTCCAGCTTCACGTGTACCACGCGATTGCCATTACGCGCCTCGTACTCACGTTCCGTCGCGTCGTCCTCGTAATCGGTTTTGGTGAGCTCCAGTCCCATGTTCGTCAGAACGGGGCGTGCACGGCGGTCCACAGTGGAGATGGAGCCCTGCACCAGAGACTCGGCGCCCTCGGCGGTGGGGTTGATCGCCGCGAGGGCATCCCCGACTTGGTCCACCGCGGTCTGCGCAGTTTCGGCACCCGCCCCTGGAAGCGCTGAGACCAGCACGAGGATCAAGCAGCGGGTGGCGGCATTCAGCTGAGTCGGCATACATACCTCCTCTGCAATCGTGGTTCTCCGGATCCTCCACTGAGCGGTGGACTCTTTGCTGATCAAAAACCGCACCGGAGCATGGCTTCGGCTACAGGGAGAGCAGGCGATCAAAGAAGGAGCGATAGCGCTTCAATGCGATGCGCAGGTCCTCCGTAGAGACGTCGTCACCCCGGCTCCACTGCTGCTCGAGACGACCGTGCATGCGCATCATACCATGGATGAAGAAGCGGCCTTGTATCTCGAGAAGTAGCTATTTTGGTGGTGCTGGACCGAGCAGGGTAGCCCGATGAGGCCTGGGTCTGGTGAGACCGTTCGTTAGCGGGGGCACTCTGCTCGGGCTTGATCCGAGCCCGAACCGTTGCCGGGGCCAGGCAGGTGCCCGAGCCCGAATCATCTGCAAGGATGAGCGAACAGATCACAAGTAGCAAGGAGGAGATGATGTTCATCGGCATCGATGTCTCCAAGGCGGCACTGGATGCTAACGAAAAGCATAAGGTGCGAACCCGCATGCGCAAGACTCTGCGGAATGCCGAAAACATGGCCGCGGGCTCGTCGCCTTCATGCGTGTGTTAGACCGGGAGGTACGCACGAAGCGCTGCGTTGTACGTGACCTCGCTGATGACTTCGAACTCGCCGTCGGCTGCCGATTGCGGCATGTAGTGCTGGTTCCAAGGCTCTGCCCCCAACCTGCACTCAAGCTCAAGCATCTCAGCCTGCGGACGGAAGCAGCATGCGGTGAATCCGACGCCTAGTGACCCCATGGCCACCCACCTGCTGGAGTCGGGGCTCCGACACAAGGGAGGGCGGCCGAAGGCAATGACCCCGGAGAAGGTGCGATTAGCCGCCCGGCTGATGAGTGATCCCACCCTTGCGGTGGAAGAGGTATGCCGCACGCTCGGAGTTTCCCGGGCCACCCTATACCGCTATGTGGGTCCGACGGGAGAGGTGCGCCGGGCCTGAACACGACCTGCGGAAGGCCCCGGGGAAGGCTGCGCTCCATGCAAGGCCGCCATCTACCGGGTCAGCCGGTAGATCAGGATCGCCGCACGTTTCGTTTGTCGTGGCAGGGACGCCAGGTCCACGGTTTCTTCGACCGTGTGAGAGCCCGAGCCATACACGCCCAGCCCGTCCATCCCCGCTTCCACGAGGGAAGCGGCGAATGAGATATCCGCCGCGCCGCGCTGCGCAGGGTCGAATGGGAGTACTGGGCCGAAGCCGAGCTCCTCACTGATGTTGCTGTAGCGGCGCAGCAACTCGTAGTTCGCCGCGGTCGGCGGCATCGACGGATAGCTGTCCGTGAAGGAGATTTCCGCACGCGCCTGCGGCAGCCCGCGTTGCACAATGTGGCGCATCCGCTCGCGCGCTGGAGCTGCTCGTCGGTGAGGGTGCGGATGTCGCCGGTGGCGACCACCGTCTCCGGGACCACGTTGGTTTTCCCAAAAGCGGTGCCCCGCGCTTCTGCCGCGTCGTGCTTCACTTCGGTGCCGCCGAGGATCAGCCCTGTGTTGAACGTCAGCCCCTGTTCGCCCCGGATCTCGCCGTAAAAGCGGTCCAGGATGCGCGACGCTTCATAGATCGCTCCGGCGCCCACCGACTCGCTGAAGATCCCGGACGAGTGCGCGGGCCGGGCGTGTATATCCAGCTTCCAGCTGCTCGAGCTGCGGCGTGCGACCACGGCGCGAGCCGTTCCGTCCCTGTCACGCGAGCCGCCCTCGAACCCGAGCGCCACGTCTGCCTCCCTGCCCGCCTCCAGGAGCGCGGCGCGCGCCACCTTCAGCGGTCGGCCTGGCGCTTCTTCGTCGCCCGTCATGACGACAGTGATGTGGGAGCCTTGCAACGCACCCATGCTCGCCAGCGCTTTCAGCGCCTGGACGATCACGATGTTGCCGCCCTTCATGTCCGCGACCCCGGGTCCTTTTGCAATGCTGTCGTTCAGTCGTTCGAAGCGCTGAAACGGGCTGTCCTTTTCAAAGACGGTGTCAAGGTGCCCGATCAGCAGCAGCTTCTTGCCTCGGGCAGGGCCGTTTCGCGGGCGAAGCGCAGCGACGAGGTGGCCGCCCCGGCCCATTTCCGCGGGGAGCGCGGCGTAACGCACCTCAAACCCCAGCCGCTGCAGTTCCGGCGCAAGGACATCGTATACAGCCCGCACACCCCTGGGATTCAGCGTTCCGCTGTTGATGTTAACGGAACGCTCGAGCAGCTTGATGGCCTCTGCTCCGTGCCCGTCGACATACGTGGCGATCCGTCGCTCTTCGGGTGAGAGCGCTGGCCGCTCCTGCGCAGGGGCGGCCGTGGACAGGACGGAAGCAAGGGCAGTCAGGCGAAGTGTGCGCGCAATCATAGAAAGGGAGGCTGGAGAAATAACGGCAGGCTCGCATGCCAGTGCCTTACCGGCCTACCGCACGCAGCCGAGGAGGTACTGCCGAGGCTCAAGGTACACAATCAACTCACCCGTATCTACCGACCTCCGGTCTACCAATCGCGATCCGTGAACACCGACCAGATCAGGGCCGCCGAAAGTAGCGGGCTATCTCACGAGGATCCTGCGTCCGCGCGGGCGCGAGTATCAGGAGGATACGTGCTTTCGGAGGGCTTTGGCAACTTAACCGAAGCAGGGTAGATCGAGGCGATCCAGCAGCCTCTCCAGCCGGGCAACCGCCTCCAGACGGTCGGACACACCGCCCACGGATTTACTCCTTACTTCAGGTGCGTATCAAACCAGTTGACCAGCGCCACCGTAGAGCGGATGCGATTCACGGTTTTGCGCCACCCATGCCCTTCATCGGGAAACAAGACGTACTCGACCGGCACGTTCCGCTGCTTTAGGCTGTTGACCACCTGCTCCGCCTCTACCACGGGCACGTTGGTGTCGTTCGCACCATGCAGCACGATCGTGGGAGCCTTCACTCGGTCTACGCGGTGGATCGGTGAAAGACGGCGGAGCATCGCTGCTTCCGTCTTCGGGTCCCCGTACTCCACCGTCGAAATCGCCGCCATCCACGGCTCAGTGTTCGCGAAGAAAGTTTCGAAGTTGACCACCCCGAACAGATTGGCTCCGGCCGCAAACACGTCCGGGTACTCGGCGAGTCCTGCCATGACCATGTAGCCACCGTAGGAGCCCCCCATGATCCCCATGCGCTTCGGATCGGCGATTCCGGCCCGGATCAGGTGGTCAGCGGTGGCCTTGATGTCCTTGACCGCGTTCTCGCGCAGCGCCCCATTATCCAGGTTGACGAACCGCTTGCCGAACCCGGATGAGCCACGGACGTTCGGGGCAAAGACGGCAATGCCGCGTGCAACGAGTGCCTGGTACTCGGAGCGGAAGGCAGGCACCTCCTGGCCTTCAGGACCCCCGTGAAAGCTGAGCACCACCGGGCCGGGTCCGGCTACGCCCTTCGGGCGGTAGAGCCAACCGCTCAATGGTAGTCCATCGTGCGCCGTATACCGGACAAGCTCCGGCTTGACCAAGGCTGAAAGGTCCACGCCCGGATGCGGGCTGTGCGTGACCTGGCGGAACTGCCCGGATTCCCGGTCCAGCACCCAGATATCGCTGGGCCGGGTGGCACCCGTGGCAGTGAAGGCAAGCAGCCGTCCATCTTTGGAAAAGGTGAGTCCACCCACCACCTCCGCCGGAAGCTGGGGTCCAGGCGCGGACTTGAGACTCGCGAGATCCACAAATGCGAGTTCGTTCCGTCCGGCGACGTTCCAGAGGAGCGCAGCGGTCCTGCCGTCTTCAGCCACCACAAACCCGCCCAGTTCCGCATCCTCACGCGCCGCGATCACCTCAATCGGCCCTGGTTTGCCGTCGGAGCCAATTCGTACCCGCGCGAACGCGAGCTTGTCGCGGTCCTTGTTGGAGCTGAGGTACACCGTCGAGCCATCCGGGGAGAACAATCCGCCACCAAAAGTGCCCGGACCCGTATGGGGCGTGAGCAGGCTTTCCGTCCCGCGCTCGAGGTCCAGCAGGTACAGATTGTTGTCACCCCGGCTCCTTAGCCGGTAAAGCACGGCGCGACTGCCATCTCGGCTCACGTCAGTAAGACTCCCGACGCCCGGATTCTCCGCAACGAGACGCATCTCGCCCTTACCGACGTCGTAGAGGTAGGCGTCCATGTTGGTGCCGCGCCGGTTGGAAGCGAGCATCAGGTGGCGTCCATCGGGGCTCCAGCCGTTAAGCACGTTGTTTTCTTTGCCACCCTCTGTGATGCGGCGCAAACCCGTTCCATTCGGGCGCATGAGGTAGATCTGCGTGTTGAGTCCCCCACCGGGCGCCACGGTAAGTGCAATCCACTCCCCAGTCGGTGACCACTCAACAGCACTGACCGGGTCATCAAACGCGGTGACCTGCATTGGCCATCCACCCACCGTAGGAACGGTCCAAACCTGGGGGCTGCCGCTCCACCGGGTGAGGAAGGCGATCTGCTTCCCGTCGGGTGCCAGGCTCGGCGAGGTTGCTGCCCCCACCCGCCCCCTCGCCGCCACCATTGGAGCGAGGTCATCAGATGTAGCCTGGGACCGAAGAAGGCGAGCGTCTAACAAGCACGGAAGCAGAGCTGCGATACAGAGATACCGGCGCATCTGAATTTCTCCTGCTAAAGGGAGCGCATTAACACTCGGCGGATTGTCGGACGGCCCACAGGGCACGTTGTGGCCGCATGTCGATCTAATCGGGCCGCTCATGCATCGTCAGGTGCACATGCATGTTCCAGAGGCCGGGGATCAGGTACTTTCCCCTTGCGTCCACCAGCTGGGCTCCCGAGGGAACGCACACGCGAGTGCTCGGCCCCACCGCCTGGACGCGATTGCCCGCGATCAGCACCGTCTGGTTCGGGAGCACGTGCCCGCTCTCCACGTCCACTACATTGACGTGCGTGAAGGCAAAGTTAGGTGCATTCAGGGTAGGCTGTGCGCGCGACACGGCAGCGCACGCAGCGCGCAGAGGAGAAGTAGAGCAGGCGCGAGGAAGCGGCTCATACGGATCTAGGGAAGTGGGCAGGCGACAACCAGCAGGTACAGCATGAAGATGCTTCCCGAACGGCTCCACAAGATCGTTTGCGTGGATTCGCGAGGCCAAACCAGTTGGCGACGAGAAAATGCCCGGTCTTCAACGAAGGAATTGGAAGTGCCGCAGGATGGGCCATCGACTCAACGGCGCCCAGCTCTGGTGCATTCGCCCTACGCGTTCTATCCTTCGTGCTTAGGCGGACCCCACCCCTTCCGGTCAGCGATCATGCGTCCCTTGTTCCTTCTTTTCGTGCTGCTCCTCTCCGCTGCCAGTGTTGTCCAGGGGCAAGAGCACCCGAACGTCTCCACCTTCAGCATTGTCGCGTGCGATTCGGTGAGCAACTTCCTCGGCGTCGCCGTGCAATCCAGAGTGGTTTCCGCCGGGTCCATTGTACCGGCGGCCCAAGCCGAGATCGGAGCAATTGCAACGCAGGCGGCTGCGAATGTCGGTTACAAAGCCGAAGCACTCCGAATGCTGCGGGAGCGAAAGCGTCCGGAGGAGATTCGGGCGCACTTGTTCGGACGGACTCTGCGATTCAGACGCGCCAGTTCAGTATTGCCGACAGCCGCTGCCACTTCGCAGCCTTCACAGGCGACAGCACCCTCGCCTGGGCCGGCCACCGCGGGGCGCCACTACAGTGTGCAAGGGAACATCCTCACCGGACCGGAAGTGGTGGACGCCATGGCCCGGGCCTACGAGGAGGCGGAGACCCGGAGGCTCCCTTTTGGCGAGCGTCTGCTTGCGTCCCTCAAAGCGGGACAGGAGGCAGGTGGGGACAAGCGGGGCCGCCAGGCGGCGGGCCTGTTGATTGTCAAACCGCGGGGCGGCTACGGGGGCCGTGATGATCGCTACGCGGATCTGCGGGTGGAGGACCATCCAGAGCCGATCCTGGAGCTGGAGCGCGTCTACCGCGTCTGGATGTCCACCTTCCATCCTTATGACCACTTCCTCCCGAACGGCTCAGAGGTCTTTGGCGTTCCGACTGGCCCCCATATCTGTACGCTCCGGAACCGCCTCGCCCAACTAGGCTTTGGAACGCGCGGACTGATCGGCAGTCCTGTGCGTTTGACGAAGAGGTGATTGCAGCCCTGAAGACGTTCCAGAGAACCCATGGACTCCCGGTCCAGCCAAGGCTCACTCCCCAAGCTGCCGCGAAGCTCAGCGAGTTGACCCGGGACCCCGCCACCCTGAGTGCCCCAGGCCGACTGCGCTCGTGCGTTAGCTGCCAAGTCTGCGGCACTCGTGCCCCAATCTGCGCCCCAGTGAGAGTCACTGAAGGTTCACGTGTGCCGGGAGCCAGTACGAAAGCGTGCTCTTGGACGCTGCGTGCATTGTTCGATCCATACGAGATTGACTTCGTGCACGTCAGCATCGCTGAGGTACGTACCGTGGGCAACTAGGCCCGTGCGGGCGCGCTCACGGAGCACCTAGTGATCAGCGCTCCGTCTGGCCGGGTGATCTCGTACTCCCGAACAGCCCCACCCCCGCCGCCTCCAACCACGGCGAAGCGTTTCCAGCTCGCCGGCATAGAACCGGTCCACCCGCTGCAGAACCTCCTTCACCCGATCTTCCCGGCGGCGAAGTTCGTCTATCTGCCCGGCGGTGGGCTCGTCCGTGGAAGACTGGAGTGCCTCGTACACTTCCCCGAGTCGCTGGCCGCGCTCCGGTCCTCCACGATCCCGATGGTCGTGGGCGGGAGGCGAAGCTCGTCAAGGAGCGCGTTGAGCCTCTTCTCCACTGAGTCACTTCGCTCAGTCAACCCGGCCCGCCGGGCGCTATCGACCGCTAGCGGATGCATGCAGGGTGTCCTTGAGCATCTCTGCACGAAGTCCAGGCTTCGTGCGGCGGTGCAGACGGTTGGCCGTGTCGTTCACCCGCTGCAGCGTTTCCGCTGTGCAGCACCTCCCGTTTTTGCTGTCGCGCCAGTGGTGACCCCGCGCCGCGGATCGGGAAGGACCTCCACGGAGGTGGCCGCGCTGTCAGTACCAACCTTTACCCGCACCGTGTAGCCCCCAGGGAGAACCTCCGGCCCTTCGGGCTGTGCGTCGCCGGAGCCAGGAGTGTCCCGCCGCATCTGCCGGATTGCTCTTTCCCCAGGTTCCACACGGCGCGGTTGACACCCTTCTTCCTGGGGCCGCCGAGCTCCCGGACCAGCGCCCGTTTGCGTTCAAGACCGTGATTTTGGCCTTTGCCGTGTCACTCGCGGCCCTTGCGCCCACATGGTAGGTAATCACCGCACCGTAGGGGCGATTCTCTCCTGAAATTCCGCATGGCCGGGAAGTAATGGGCCAGCAAGCCCACGCTGCGTCTGGATGGCAGGGGCGACAGGGAAGATGGAGGTTTCTGTCCATGGCCTGTGGGCGGCAGCCAGTTCGCGGAGTGGACGGACGTCGTCGATGATCCATGCGGCGCGGCCGTGCGTGCCGATGACCAGCGCGTGCCTGCGCGGCCGTGTCTCGATGGCGTGAACCGGGACGGTGGGAAAGCCGCCATGCATCCATTTCCTCCAGCTCCGCCCTCCGTTCTGAGTGAAGAAGAGCCCAAACTCGGTGCCCACCCATAGGAGGTTAGCACTCACCGGATCTTCTTCGATCACGTGCGCCCACCCATCTATTCCGGGGCCGGCAATGCTCCGCCAGGAGCGCCCGTAGTCAGTGGTCTTGTAGACGTAGGTTCGCCAGTCGCCGCGGCGGTGATTGTCGAACACCACGTAGGCCGTCCCCGCGGCGTGCCGGGAAGGCTCCACGTGCGGCACCCAGGTGGCCCTTGGGACGCCGGGGATGTTCCGGGCCACATTGGTCCACGTTTTTCCTCCGTCCCGCGTCACCTGCACGTTGCCATCATCGGTTCCCACCCAGATCACACCGTCCTGCACCGGAGAGGGGCCGATCGCCAGGATGGTAGTGTGGTTTTCCGCCGCGGTCACATCCTTGGTGATGCCACCGCTCTCGCGCTGCTTCTGCTTTTCGGGATCGTTGGTGGTGAGGTCCGGGGAGATGATGGTCCAGGTCTGCCCCCGGTCGGTCGTCTGGTGGACGAACTGGCTTCCGTAGTAGACGGTGCCCGGGCGGTGGGGGTCCACGCCCAGCCCCGCGTTCCAGTTGAAGCGAAGCTCCGTCCCGTCTGCGGGGCGCTGTGGGCGGATGCTCTTCCACTCTCCGCTCTGGCGGTCGACGCGGTTGATGTACCCGCCCTGAGACATGCTGTAGACGTAGGTGGGGTCCTTCGGGTCCACCACGGCGGCGAAACCGTCCCCAAAGCCGATGGTTTGCCAGCGGGAGGTGGGAATGTTGGATCCGGCGAAGCTGGCCGTTTCCCACACCTCGCTCGGGCCCATCCAGCTCCCGTTGTCCTGCAGCCCGCCGTAGACGTTGAAGGGCTGGGCGTTGTCATAGGAGATGTGATAGAACTGCGCCACCGGGATGTTCTCCACGAAGCGCCAGGTGCCTCCCCGGTTGCGGGAGATGAACACTCCACCATCATTCCCATTGTACAGGATCTCCCCCCGTGTGGGCTCGATCCAAAGGGCGTGGTGGTCGGGGTGCACGGCGGACCAGGGCGCGATCGTGCGGAAGGTCTTCCCCCCGTCTTCGCTCATGTCCAGCAGGGAGGCCAGCCGGTACACCCGGTTCTCGTTGCGCGGGTCCACCCGGATATCCGCGTAGTAGAAGGGGCGGGGGTTCACGTTGGGTTGATCATTCACCGTGCGCCACTTCAAGCCGCCGTCGTCGGAGCGCAGCAGAGCACTCTTCTCCGCTTCCACCAGCGCGTACACCACGTTCGGGCTGCTGCGCGAGAACGCCACCCCGATGCGCCCGAGGGTTCCCTTGGGAAGCCCCTCCTTGTCGGAAAGCCGCTTCCAGGTCGCGCCCCCGTCCCAGGTCACGTGCAGTCCACTCCCTTCCCCGCCCGAGCGGAATCCCCACGGGGTGCGGCGGAACTCCCACATCGCGGCGATCAGGTGATTGGGATTGGCGGGGTCCATCACCAAGTCCGCCGCCCCGGAACTCGGGTTGGTGAACAGGAGGCGCTGCCAGCTTCTGCCGCCATCGGTGGTTCGGAACACTCCGCGCTCCTGGCCGTCACTCCACGCGGGCCCTGACGAGGCCACGTAGGCGACGTTCGCATCGGTAGGGTGGAGCACGATGCGGGCGATGTGCTCTGAGGCGGGGAGTCCCATGAAATTCCAGCTGCGGCCAGCATCCATACTCTTCCAGACGCCACGCCCCACCCCCATGGAGTTGCGCATGTTCGCCTCACCCGTGCCCACCCACACGATGTCCGGATTGGGCTGGAAGATGGCGATGTCCCCGATGGAGGAGGTGGCCTGATCATCGAAGACCGGCGCCCAGGAGATCCCTCCGTCCGTGGACTTCCAAACTCCGCCGGTAGCTGCCCCGGCGTAGACCACATCCGGGTTCGAGACAACCGCATCGATGGCTGCGATCCGGCCGCTGGTGTTAGCCGGACCGATGACGCGGGTCTCGAAGCCTGAAAAGATGGAATCAACCGGGGGCTTGGCGGGAGTGCGTTGCGACTGCGCGGCGGCCAGCGCCGGCAGCATGACTATCCCGATCAGGACGAAATTTGGGCGCATGTTCTTCAGAAAGTAGCGAAAGGGGAGTGCTACCAGGAAAATAGGGATGAGAACTTCGGATGCACAACACGCCTGCTGTGTCGCGGCTTTGTCACACTGGGCGTAGAAGTACATCTTCAGGGGCTCGCTGAACCCGAGTTGACCCACACTGGACACCTGAATGGCTGAACGTTCGACTGCCCCGCACGGCCGCCGCTTTCCCGCCGTGATTATTCGCCATGCCGTTT
>JAUJOM010000056.1:0-3466 GCA_030447645.1 Longimicrobiaceae bacterium
CATCAGGGCACCCAGGCCGCGAGGCCGGTCCGCAAAGCCAGGGGTCTCACCGAGATAGCCCGGCTGTCGAGAAGGCGCTACCGGGACTCCCCCGGCAACCCTTCGCTTCGGTGTTTGGCATCATCTGGATGCAGATCATATTCAATCAGGCGCGGCTTTGTCCCTCATGTGGAGGCGAAACCATGCGCCGGTCCATGCCTTTGTTGCTTGCGCCCATCGGACTCTTGCTGGGCGATCGGTGCAGCTATCGCTGGTGCCGAAGATGTTTGAGACGCAGCCTCGCATTCCACTCCAAACGACGAGTACGGCAGGCGGATCAGCAGGCGTGCTGATGGGAGCACAGGCTAATCCGGCACAAGCCCCGCGAAAAGGGCAGTCCAGTCTCGGCTCGGCTGCCCTGGGGTCGAGACGACATCGAAGCTGGTGTTGCGTGTCCGCGGGTGCCGGAGCGCCTGGACGAACACTTCGGCCACATCGGCACGGCTGACCCGGTACCGGGGCGCCATGGGATACTCGTTCTGGCTGATCTCTATTGCCCTTTGCCCGGCCGGAGCGTTGGTGAGAATGCCCGCACGGATGATGGTGTAGGACAGGCTGCTCCCACGGATCTCCTCCGCGGCAAGCCGGCGCCACTTCAAAGCGTTGCCCTTGATCCGGTTCAGGAGAAAACCGAGCCAGGACCCACGCGTCGTTCCCAGAGCACTCATGTAGAGGAACTGCCCTGGAAGTCCGGCATTCCGTGCTGCCTCAAGTGTGTGCATTGTGCCGTCGTATACCGTAGCCCGAACCAGCCGCTCGCCGGCGGGACGGTGGGTCACTCCGGCGGTGAGGACGACGTGATCCACCCCGGGCATGGCAGCAGCCAGCGTATTCGCCTGGGTAACATCGCCACGGACGATCTCCACCTCGCTATCCAGCACTGCCCCTGCCCTGGCCGGCTCCCGAGCCAGAACTCGGACGGCGTACCCATCCCGGAGCAGGCGCCGCACGATGTGGAGCCCCGTACCCTGAGTCGCACCGATGACGAGAACACGCTCGCGAGTGGTCACGCGACCTCGCGCACGAACCTGATGTAGTCGGTGTTGACCGGGGCTCCACCCGACGCGCGCACGGCCGCCGCGATCTGGCCCCGGTGGTAGCTCCCATGCATGGCGACGTGCGTCAGGACCTCCGACACCAGGGTGCGAAAGGGTACGCCCTGACTGTTGGTGTAGGTGATTTGCCCCGCGAGATCCCCGTCGTGTAGCTCCTCCAGAAACCGGGCATAGCTCGCAGCATTCGCCGCCGCCATCTCGTTGATTTCTTCCCGGGTGAGCTCCGGCCAGATCGGCTGCGCCGTACTATCTTCCCCCTGCAGCCGAAGCAGCCACACACGTTCAACGGCGAGCAGATGGGAAAGCAGACGCAGGACGGACGGGTGACGTGCCGCGGGCGAATGAGTGAGCAGCTGCAGGACCTGGTCATCAGCCCACGCCATATGCTGGAAGAGATGCTTGTAGTACTCAGGTGCGGGCATGACTGTCTCCGACGGTAGGTGGTATGCTCCGCGCTAGCCGTTGCCGGAGCAATCAACCCGGGGTGGTATGTTCCCCTCGAAATCGGCACTGTCCGGGTTCGTAGCGCAAGGTACCCATGTGCGGATGGGGCAGCAGGGAGGACATCTATCTACTGGTTTGTAAGCTCAGCTGAGCTGAGCCCGGTTCTTGCGGCGAGTTGTTGCCCCTCCCGAGCCGTGCAGGCCGCGGGAATAACGGTGCCACCTCAACGCGGAGGATCCTCCATGCACCTTTCTTCGGAGTACTCGAAGCATGCGGTACGGACCCGGTTGATGGGACAAGATTGCCCGGCGTGCGGCGCCGAGCTCGAACGTATCGTACAGGCGATTCCCGGAGAAACCCGGCTTGTTACTCGCATCCGCTGCCCTGAATGCGCGTGGTGGGCGCGCCCGCATCCTCCCAAGGTTCTCCAGCACTGAATGGAGGATCGACTCCATGGAAAGATGCCGGCATTATCGCGTGGAGGCCCGCCTGCCCGCGGCATCCCTGGTGCTTGGCAACGTGTTGACGGGCGTAACGAACTTCACCACGGAAACGCTGGATCTGAGCGAAGGCGGAGCAAAGATCCGGGTTCCGGACGAGGTGGGAAAAGAGGGCGCAGGCTGCTAGGGGAGCTCGGCTATCCGACAGACCCGGATGCAACGACAGGACGGCTCGACTCGCTGCTTTCGAGACAGGACTATGCGGTCTTCATTGCCGAGCAGGATCAAAGGGCGATCGGGATGGGCAGCGTGCACGTCCTGCCCCTCCTGCACGCCGATAGCCTACTGGGGTTGATCACTGCTCTTGTTGTATCCGGAGTTGCGCGCGGTGACGGGGTTGGACGTCAGCTGGTACGGCAGATCGAGACGTTTGCTCGCACTCAGGGCTGTACCCTGCCAATGGAAGGGGAGCCAGGAAATTGAT
Organism: Longimicrobiaceae bacterium; assembly: GCA_030447645.1. Taxonomy (GTDB): domain Bacteria; phylum Gemmatimonadota; class Gemmatimonadetes; order Longimicrobiales; family Longimicrobiaceae; genus JAUJOM01. The sequence goes on from JAUJOM010000056.1 coordinate 2,463, forward strand.
TGTTTACGTTGTTGGAGTAGAGGGCACCGATCGAACACGGATCGACTCTATTTGGTCCGAGAAAGCTCCGGCCAGCGCCCGCGCAGACGAGCTCAACGAAGAAGGCAGGCCCTCCGTACGGGGTGCCGAGCTGTACTGGGCGGTTGCGGAGGTCATCACCGACCTTCCAGATGCCGCCCTGGATTTCACGCAAGGAGAAATCAGCGAGTGAGTGGACTAACCGACGCGGAGCGCGCCCGCCTGGAACAAAAGCGTGAGCGGATCATGAAGCTCCTCAAGGAAGGTGACGCATCCGGCGAGCTGGATGCCGAAGAGCGCAAAGACCTCAGCGAGGAGTGGAACCGGATCGACGCGGCATTGCAGGGCAGGCGTCCGTAGCTATTCATCTCCACAAAAGGTGACCACGGCGCGGACAAGGATCCGGGCCACCCGCACCACCGATTCCAGCTCTACCCATTCCTCGGCGGCGTGCGCACCCCCACCCGTCGGACCGATCACCACGGTGTCGATTCCGGCAGCGCCGAGTAGCGCCGCGTCCATCCAGTAGGCTGCTCCGGTGGGTGTCGGCTGCCGGCCGAGCACCCGCGTCGCGGCATCCGTCACCACGTGCGCAATGGGTGAGTCCGCAGCGACCTCCCACGCGTCGCGCGCCAGCAGCAATGTTGCCCCGGCGTGGAACGTCGGGTCCTCGGCCGTCAGTGTGTCGATGATCCCCTGAATCTCTGCGAGCACCCGGGCTGTCGTCTCGCCCGGAAGGGTACGCCGCTCGATTCCTACCCGGCAGTGCGCCGCGTACGTGCTCAGCCCGCTGCCGCCCTGTAGCGTGGCAGCGTGCAGCGACGGCGGCCCGACGCGTGGGTGCGGCGACCGGGTGCGCAGCTCCTGGTCCAACAGTTCGAGGCGCGCTAGAAAGCGCCCCATCCGCAGGTTGGCGTCCACTCCCTCTTGGTAGCGACTGCCGTGCGCCGCGCGCCCGAAGGTTTCCACTTCAATCCAGCAGAACC
>JAUJOM010000056.1:3566-10214 GCA_030447645.1 Longimicrobiaceae bacterium
ACCGTGTCCAGATGTGCATAAAGCAGCAGCGACCGCCCAGCCCCGGTGCCGGGTAGACGGCCCACCACGCTGGTTCGCCCCGGGACGGGTTCGTAGCGCATCGTTGCCATGCCCAGCTGGGTGAGCGCGGCATCCACGTACTCCGCAATCGCCCGCTCGTCGGTGGTGCCCCCGCTGAATGCCGGGTTGATCGAGTTGATCCGGATCAGCTCCGCCAGGGTTTGGCGAAGGTATGCTTCGTCGATGTGCACCACCTCGGCTCCTACACCACGCTCAGCTTCCATTTTCCCTGACGAAATAGGAATGCGCTCACCACCGCTACCGTCGAGAACGCGACGGTGATCGCCACGAATACGCCTTCCGGCCCGAAGCCCGCCCAGCGAGCCAGCATCCACGCCAGCGGGATCTCCCAGAGCCAGAAGCAGAACAGGTTCATCAGCGTGGGCGTCCAGGTATCTCCGGCGCCGTTGAACGACTGCGTCAGCACCATGCCATAGGCGTAGAAAAAGAACCCCGCGCTCACGATGCGCAGGCAGCGCACGGCGTACCCGCCGCTCACCGGGTCCACGCCGAAGAGCCCCACGATCTGCGGAGCCAGCAGCATGAACAGAATGCCGATGCTCCCCAGGAAGACGAGGTTCATGCGCGCGGCGAGCCAGACCGCCCGCTCGGCGCGCTCCGGGTCCCGCGCACCCAGTCCCTGCCCCACCATGGTGGCCGCCGCGTTGGACAATCCCCAGGCCGGCAGCAGCGCGAAGAGCACCACGCGGATGGCGACCGTGTACCCGGCGAGCGCCTCGCTGCCGAAGCCGGAAAGGATCCGCACCAGCCCGATCCAGCTCGCCGTGCCGATGAACACCTGCAGCATCCCGGTCCCGGACAGGCGCAGCACCCGCCCCATGAGCCGGAACTGAACGCGCAGGTGCCGCATGCGCACCTGGAGGTGTCCCGAGCTACGCAGCAAAACCACCAGCTGGAGGAGCACTCCGATCCCGCGCCCGATGGTAGTGGCAACCGCGGCGCCGGTCACACCCAGCTCCGGGAAGGGACCCAGTCCGAAGATCAGGCAGGGGTCCAGCAGGAGGTTGATCCCGTTCGCGACCCAGAGCACGCGCATCGCAATGGCCGCGTCCCCTGCCCCACGAAAGGCCGCGTTCAGCATGAAGAGCAGCAGGATCACTCCGTTCCCGCCCAGCATCACCATGGCGTATCCGCGCCCCGCCGCCACCACCTCGGCGTTTGCACCCATCAGGGCGAGCAGCCGTGGTGCGTTCAGCGCACCCAGCACCCCGAGCAGCGCGGCAATCCCCCCGCCGAGCAGGATCGCCTGCACCACCGTCACGGCCGCGCCATCCGGGTCGCGCTCCCCCGATACGCCAGGCAACCATCGCCGTCACCCCGGTATGATCCCATGGCGACGAGTGTGAATGATCGCCAGCAGCGATTCCGTCAAACCCACCGCCGCGACCGCTGGCACCCAGCTGGGAAACGAAGAAGATGTCCACCACCGCGAACACCGACTCCAGCACCATCTCCAGGACCATGGGCACCGCGAGCAGCAGAATCGCTCGCCCAGAGCCGGTCCCTGCGTAGGGTCTCCACCCCGGCCGCGCAGGGCGTCCGCCAGCGCCTTCCCCCAATAGCGGGCCCCCTGCTGCTCCACTCGCTCCTCGATGTATGTCGCCTCATAACCCCTTTGATCACGCTCGACAAAAGAAATCGGCCCCCCGAAGCGCCGGGGCGGGGGCTCGAACTTCGGCTGTGAAAACCGCGCGAACCCGACTCCTACCGCGCCCGATCCTCCGGGCTGAACGGGAATACGACTGCCACCAAAAACTCCGCGAAGCGGACACGCGTCGGTCGGGCGGTCCCAGTGGGGACCGCCGTGGTGGCGTCGGTGGAATCGATGAGGTTGCGCATCGTCGTGTTGTCTCGCGGGATCAAAGCTACCTACATGAGCAAAGTACCGTCGGGATAGCGAATCGTCAATGAAGTCGTTAAGTCCTGTGGTGGGTCCAGGAACACCGCGATGTGCTCGGGTTCCACATGTCGATCGGATGCCGCTTGCCCTGAAAGAGCACGATCGACCGTACCCACTGTAGGTACGCTTCTTTGGCGCGAATGCCGGAATTGACGTAGCCGAAAGTCTTCGCGCACCTGATCCAACAGCTTGGCGGCAGACGTCTGGATGCTTGTGGCTGGATGCTGAAACTCGTATGCTGCGTGCAGTGATTCAAGGCCCGACGGAAGATGCTGAGTGATTCGGGTACGGCAAGAATGATATCTGGAGTCGCTCCGTATACTGCTACTCTGTTGGGCGGCTTGGCGTTGGCTCTACCAGGGGCGCTCTCACTCTCTTCGCCGAGACTGTCTCAGTTCTTGAACTTCAACCGGCCACGGCTATGGATCGAGCTACCGTCGTTCTGCTTCGTCGTGCTCCTGCTTATCTCCACCATAGCGTTGCGGGCGCAGAAATACCTGGCAGTGCCACCTTCGCTGCCGATTTCTTGGAGATGGATACCCTTGCCGCAGGCGGACGGCGGGATGGGCAGGCCGCGGCAGGCAAGCAGGATACGGGTCCGCGCTTTGTGCTCGCTGTCGCAGGCGGGTTGCCCGTCGGCTTCCTTCGGCCTGCCCGCACTGTCCGGATCAAGATCCCATTCAGGTGGTCTCAGCGGGCTGCAGGTCTTATCCTGATGGGAGGGGCAGCCGTTGCTGGCGGTGCCGCACCACCCGCCGGTCTCGCTGATTCTGCTGCTGCACGAGGGATAGTATATGAGCGCGCATTCAGGGAGGGTACGCGGAGCGGCTGCGAGCCCGCCGTCGTTCAGCCGCATTGTGGGGTGGACTCACCGGCACCACGGCGGGTTTCGATTCTGCTCGCATTCCTGCTCTCGCAGATTACTACGTGAGTGCGGCTTCCGCCCAACATGCGGTTGCAGTGGACGCGTGCCCGCGCGGATCATTGCACGAGCCCGAGAGACTGTCTCCGCAGGCGCGCCACTGAACCTTGAACGTTAGAGCCTGTTATGAACTTCACACGAGTGCAGCCACGGCACGGCCAAGCAGAAGGCAGACGAAGGCCAGAAAATGCAATCCGGCCAGGGTCTCGGGCAGCCGTTCGTAGTCGCGTGCAAGGCGGCGGAAGCGTCCCGTCCAGGCGGCTCGCTCCACGACCCAGCGGCGCGGAGCAGCACAAAGCCTTTCTTGGCCTGCGGCAGCTTTACCACTTCTAGACGCATGCCGTGCTCCTCGGCGGCTTCTGCCGCATCGTCGCCCGTGTAGCCTTGATCCACAAAGGCCAGCTCCACGGATTCGCCCGTGACCTCTTGGGCCCTCTGCGCCAGGCACCACTTGGGCACGCTCCTGCTCGTTGGCCGGCGTAACCAGGAGCGCGAGCAGATGACCCGAGGTGTCCACGGCCATGTGGATCTTGCTGCCTTTCTTCTTCTTGTGACCGTCAAAGCCGGCGCGGCTGCCGCTCTAAGGCGTCGATTGCGGCATCCGCCCATCGAGGACCACCGCCGTGGGCCGCGCCTGCAGTCCCGCAGCCAGGCGGAGGATCTCGCGAAGATCATGGACGATCTCTTCGAAGACACCGGCCCCGATCCAGCGCTGCGCCTGCTGGTAGACCGTGTACCAAGGCGGCAGATCGTTCGGCATCATGCGCCACTGCGCTCCGGTGCGTACGATCCAGCGCATCCCGTTGAAGACTTCGCGCAGAGGAGTGCTCCCGCTGCGGGCCTCCTCGCGGATCAGGGCAGGTACGGAGCTACAAGGGCCCATTCCTCATCGCTGACATCACTCGGGTATGACTTGCGGCCTGATTTTGTATCTAGTCCTTCCCCTGCAAGGGATTCTTTGCACGCAGGTACCAGCTCCATTAACCCGAGTTCATAACAGGCTCTAGGCCGCGCACACCAACCAGTTCTCTACGAAGACGACGCATAGTGACATCCTCCCCACATTCCGACTGGGAGCTCGTTTTCGTATTGCCGAACCTTGTTCTCCCGTCCGACCAGTCGAGTGCGTACGGCACAATGGGAGAGCATAATGGCCTGACCCTTGGCACACAATTCCTAGCGCTTGTCCCGTCAACGGACCAGCGAGTCCATGGAATTGCTCAGAACTCGCGCGCCGCGAAGATCCTGCTCAACCGATTTACAGCTTCAACGGGGGAGAGAATTTGTCCCGCAGTGCTGATAGTGCGGCGTGATGCACCGAACCACATACTCCGCACATCCGAGCCCATCGTAGCGTTTCGAAATGCGATCGCCTTCAGCCATCTCTTGTTGGCTCGTGCCCGAAACCAAGGTATCCGATGGACAGACCATTTCGACTTTCACCCCACCGGGGTCTCGCGACAGGGGAGTGAACTTATCACCTACTCCCCGGCCGTCATTGGTGGTGGCATCGACTTGCGAAAGTATCGGGCAATGGCCGCAGATTACCTTGGGGTTCACGAGGAACGTTTGCGCATCGATGACTACCTCTACCTGTCGCTCGGCAAGGCGTGGCATCACCGCTTCATATCCCCTGGAACCGACGATCGATTCACGCGCGCCCTGTTTCGGTCACTCGAAGTGGCTTATGAAGCGTTTTCCGTGCGGCACAAGAACTACGGTTCGCTACACGAATACGGCCTCTCGACAGCACTGCTCGTTAGCGCAATCGAAACGTTGGCTGCGCCGGCCGAGGGTGATGTACGAAAGAAACACGCTCTGGCGCTTCTCTCGAGATACTCGTGGGAGACACCTACTCTTCGTTACAGGCGCTATCGTGTATTCATCGAGAAGCAGAACAAGCAGAAGGTGTTCAGGTGGGTAAATCTTATCCAACGAGTGTACGATCGTCTTTATCGTGCTCGAAGTAAGTTCCTACATGGCGATCGCGTGAGTAGACGGCTGCTAGTTCCGTTCGAGTCGAACCCGGACTTGTCGTTGCTTCGGTTGAGCGGAGCCGTCTACCGCACTGCTCTAGGTGCGTACTTGGAAACGCGGTTTCAGAGGAAGGATCGAGCGGGCGAGCTACGATGGATGCTGTACGGGAGTTGGATTCTGGGAGATTACGAGAAGGATCTTGCCCAAGCGTTCGGCATTCGCGAGGAATAGCGGGCCTGGAATCCAGCACGCGGTCTAACGACGCGTTGCAGTTGACGCGGGGCCGGACATCCGTACATGCTCCTCCTTCGGAGCAGCTCCGCGAGAGTGCTGTTGCACACCGCCGGAGCCTAAACAGCGAAGTGCTCCTTCGCCTCGAGCGCTCGCTTGGCAGCACGCATGTCGATCCCGAAGCCTTTCTTGCCCGCGTACAGGCGCTTCAGCGGCGTGTTTCCCTGCCGCCACTTACCGACGAGCTTGTGGGGCAGGCACGCACGCAAGGGCGCCCGTGAGATGATCCCCGGGTAGCCTACCACCGCTTGAGGAGCGACTGTCTCCTGTTATCTTTCGGCATCCACTGAATGGGAGTTGATCCATGAGCGTGCATGAGATCGAGGCCGAAGCCTTGCTGCTCTCCAGCCAAGAGCGGGCCCACCTGGCTGAAGTGCTGATTGCCAGCTTGGACGAGGACCTGGCCCTCGAACAGGCGTGGGTAGTGGAAGCCAAGCGGCGCTATGATGAAATTCGTAGCGGCCGAGTTCAGACGACCCCTGCCGAACAAGTCATGGCGGAGCTGGACGAGCTACTGCGCTGAGACGAACGCCTGTCGAGTTCCATCCGCTTGCGCGGGCCGAACTGCCGACGTGGTGGTGAAAACTGCTCTCTCGGGCGAGCAACCTGCGTGTGGATGCAAATGAACCGTCCAGTCACAAACACTACACTCCTGGCAGTTGCGCGCCGGCCCCGCACGCTTGCTCCTCGAACCTGGGGCCGACGTGTCGTCCCTCTTCGAGTTCGCTGCCTCACCTATCACAACCGTAGGAGGCTTGTTGGAGCACCTGCCAGATACCCCGCTCTTGATTGGCACCGCCGGATGGACAGTGCCTCGCGAGGAGGCAGCGGAATTCCCCGGGGAAGGTACCCACCTGCAACGCTACGCAGCGCGGCTGACGGCCGCTGAGATCAACAGCTCCTTTTATCGGCCGCACCGCGCCTCGACGTACGAGCGTTGGGCGAGCAGTGTACCCGATGGGTTTCGTTTCTCCGTGAAGATGCCCAAGGAAATCACCCACTCCGCGCGGCTGAAGGAGGCCGAGGGGCTCCTTGACAGCTTCCTACCCGGTGTTCAGGGGCTCGGCAAAACGCTGGGCTGTCTCCTCATCCAGCTCCCGCCCAGCCTCACCTACGAATCAGCGATCGCTGGCAGCTTCTTCACCGCGTTGCGCCACCGGTACCTGGGCGATCTTGTCTGCGAGCCGCGGCACGACAGCTGGCTACTGCCGGGGGCGGAGGCAATGTTGACGGAGTTCCGCGTCGGCCGGGTCGCTGCGGATCCAGACCGGCCAGCCGGCGCGGGAGAGCCAGGCGGGTGGTCGGGAATCCGGTACTACCGCCTCCACGGCTCGCCGCGGATGTACTACTCGTGCTACTCACGGACCGAGCTGGTGCGTATGGCGGCGCAGCTCACGAAGGCACGGGCGGAGGGGAGTACCGGCTGGTGCATCTTCGACAACACCGCCCACGGGGCGGCAACCCGGAACGCACGGGA
>JAUJOM010000057.1 GCA_030447645.1 Longimicrobiaceae bacterium
CGCAAACACCCCCCGTACCACGACAGGCTCGGCGGGCCACGGAACGGCGCGAGTCGCTCCATACCCTTTCCGTGCGCACAAGGGGTCTCACAGTATGGACGGAGATCGTCGACGCCCGCGGGGGCAAGGCCGACAAGGTGCACGGCGATCGCGCGGTATTCGCCGCGCAGTTGTTCAGTGACAATGACGTGGTCCGCCACTGCGTTCAGATCAGTCTAGGCTTCGAGGCGGTCGGCGGACTGCTGAAGACGGCAGAGAACCGATTTGTGAAGCTGCTTGAATTGCTTTCCGCACGCGATCTCACTGAGCGTGCCTCTGCGTATCTCGATCGCACAACCCGGCTGTACCTCTGGGGTTTTGATCCCGAGTGCCTCATCCTGTGTGGTGCAGTGCTGGAGGCGGCGCTCCAGTCGCGCTTCACCGACGAGGAGATGGTCGCCCTCGGGTTTCAAAAGCCGAAGAACTTCCGCACTTATCCCGCATGGATGTTGATCGAGGCTGCGCATAAGGCCGGCATCTTTGTCGAGAAAGACAAGGCAGCCGCGGATCAGCTACGCCTGGCCCGAAATCAGACTGCGCATGGCGCGCCAAACCTGGTCGTTGGTGCTGAGGACGCACTCGCGACGCTGTCAATGCTGCTTGATCGTCTCTTCCCGGCGGATGGCACTTCGCCACCCAACCCATAATGGTATGACACACTCCCAACAACTCGTCCAGAAGCTTTGGAACTATTGCAACGTCCTGCGAGACGACGGGCTCTCGTACGGCGATTATATCGAGCAGCTCACGTATCTGCTGTTTCTGAAGATGGCGCACGAGCGCACGCAGCCGCCGTACAACCAGCCGTCCGCAATCCCAGCCGTCTACGCCTGGCCTGTGCTCGAATCCAAGGACGGCGACGCCCTGGAGGTGCAGTACCGGCACACTCTCGAAGAGCTGGGTAAGCACCCCGGGATGCTGCGCATCATTTTCCGAAAAGCCCAGAATCGCGTTCAGGACCCCGCCAAGCTGAAGCGCCTGATCTCCGAGCTGATCGGTCGCGAGCACTGGAGTGGGCTTGACGCCGACGTAAAGGGCGACGCGTACGAGGGGCTCCTGGAAAAGAACGCGCAGGACACCAAGGGGGGCGCTGGGCAGTATTTCACACCCCGGCCCCTGATCCAGGCCTTAGTAGACTGCGTGCGCCCCCAGCCCGGCGAGGCGATCTGTGATCCCGCCTGCGGTACCGGTGGGTTCCTGCTCGCGGCGCACGACTACATCACTGCGCAAAGCCCTCTGTTGGACCGCCGCCAGAAGGATCACCTCCGGTTCAAAGCACTGCATGGCGTGGAGATCACCGACAGCGTCTCCCGGCTCTGTGCGATGAACCTGCTGTTGCACGGCATTGGTCCTTCCGGAGCAGATGACGCGCCACCAATCCGCAGCGATGACAGTCTGCGCGCGGACCCGGGTGATCGCTTTGACGTGATTCTCACCAACCCCCCGTTCGGGAAAAAGTCAAGTGTGCGGGTGGTGAACGAAGAAGGCGACGAGGAACGGCAGGCCCTAACCATCGTGCGGGATGACTTCTGGGCTAGTACCACGAACAAGCAGCTCAATTTCGTCCAGCACGTGAAGACCCTCCTCAAGATCCACGGCCGGGCCGCTGTCGTGGTTCCCGACAACGTGCTGTTCGAGGGTGGCGCGGGGGAGACGGTGCGCCGAAAGCTCCTGCAGGAGTGCGACGTGCACACCCTTCTCCGGCTGCCCACTGGGATCTTCTATGCTCAGGGCGTCAAGGCGAATGTGCTCTTCTTCGATAAGAAGCCCGCGAGCGCCACACCCTGGACGCGCACCCTCTGGATTTACGATCTGCGCACCAACCAGCACTTTACCCTGAGAACCGCTCCGCTGCAGCGGAGCGATCTGGACGAGTTCGTCCGCTGCTACAATCCGGAGAACAGGCACGAGCGCACATTCACCTGGAGCGAGGAGAACCCGGAGGGGCGATGGCGGGCGTACAGCTACGATGAGCTGATCGAGCGTGACAAGGCCGGTCTTGACATATTCTGGCTCCGCGACGAGGCGCTGGAGGACAGCGCTAATCTTCCAGACCCGGATGTGATCGCCGCCGAGATCGTGGAGGATCTTCGCTCCGCGCTTGAGGAGTTCGAGCAGATCGCGGCAGAGCTGGACCCCCCGGGGGAGGCCTAGAAAAATATCGTCTCGGCTGGGGAGGGGCGTGCCCCCCCTTCGACGGGCTGATCGGTACCCGACCCGTACAAGCCAGCGGCGGCCAGCAAGCTGGTCCCGCTCGGTGCGCAGTTCCTCGATCCGGGGGCCGTTGTCCGTTACCTGCTCGGTCTGATCCTGCTCCCGACCTGCCTCCACTGTGGCAACCGGCTCGGCTGCGTCCCGAGGGCGGTCGGCTGCATTCCGTTTTCATGCAGCTTTCTTACAAGGAGACACCGGCGTACGCAGGGACGCTATCGAAGTAAGGCCCTGCTTCGGCGAACTCGACGCGACGGTTGGGATGAAGACTCGGACACGGGGGGTTCTGAAAATCCTTACCAAAGCGCTCCGCCTTCTCCGCCAGTGACCTGCCCCCGCGAGCGGTACCACATCCTACGGTAGAACTGCTTTCGTCTCCGTTCTCTGTGCAGGGGGCAAACCCGCTGCCCTGTTGAGGAACCAGGGTGAGGGACGAATCGCCTCGGGTGCGGGCGGGCGATAGCCGCAGCCGCTGTGCGGACGGATGGTATTGTATTCCCGTCGCCACTGTTCAACCAGCACCTTTGCCTCGGCCAGGGAGAAGAAGATCTCCCGCTTCAGCAGCTCATCCTGGAGCTTTCCATTGAAGCTCTCACAGTAGCCATTCTCCCAGGGGCTTCCGGGCTCAATGAAGAGCGTCTTCACGCCCAGCCTGTCCAGCCACCGCCGCACGGCCTGAGCCGTGAACTCGGGTCCATTGTCGGAGCGCAGGTGATCGGGCGGCTCGTGCCGCACGAACAAATCGGTCAGAGATGCCAGCACGTCATCGGCACGGATCGCTCTTGCCACGCGGATGTCCAGGCATTCGCGGCTGTATTCGTCCACGATGGTGAGCAGCCGCATGGGCCTGCGGTCATGCGTGGCTCGGCAGCGTGCCGCACAGCGGTAGTAGCCAGGGTGGTTGCTAGGGTGTGCAGGCTTGGCCCGTAGCCGCCGATCCCTCCCCTGCCCTACCCGGTGTGGCGGGGCTGGCGATTCCCAAGGGCTTACCTGCCGCTGGGCGAATACCTGGCGTCGCGGTGACACACGCATGATATCTGGACCGACCACGTGGATTATGCACTGCGCTATGCGCGCTCAAGCGCTTGGTACTGCTCCTGCTCCGCGAAGGGTCTGTATCATATGCTGCATGCGACTGGCTCCAGTGGGCTCGGCCACGGCCGAGATTTAAAGCCGTCGCAGAGGGGAGCTATACTGTTCGTAACAAACCGCTTCCAGGCCCCCACAGGGCTACAGATGACCAGCGGCGTATGGATCGCACTTGCAGTACACTTTGAGTACCTCCCGTCAGCGGCCGTCCCGGAGAGCAGGCGTGCCTTACGCCGCTATATTGACGTATATATTTTATACGCGGTTGACATATAACAAAGCATATGATAGTATAGGGGCAGAGCACGTTGAGCCTAGCACGCTACCGGGGAGTATTCGATGATGCCCACCATTCAACTCTCAGACAAAACCTTCAGCCGTCTTCAAGCATTGGCTGTCCCCTTCGTGGACACTCCCGAATCCGTCATCAATCGCCTGCTTGATTCAAATTTCGACGCTGGCGCCCAAGTTGGAGAGGCAGGCGGGAGCAGCGGTCAGAAGCTGGAACTCGATCCGAACTTCCCCGGGAGCCTTTCGCACACGCGCGTGAGGACAGCCAAGGTTGGCTCCGAGCCGCTGCACCAGCCGCACTGGAATAAAGTTTTACGCGAGCTTCATATAAAGGCGCTGAAAAAGCTCGGCTCCTTCGAGGCGGTCGCAACGATTTCAGGTTCGAATCTCCGTAAGGGGAAGTACGAGGCGGAAGGGTTCACGTTTTTGAACGGGGCGGGGTTCTCGATTCAGGGAGTGGATTCTAACCTCGCGTGGCAGCACTCGTTAGCATTGGCGAAAGCCCTTTCGTTACCCTTGGATGTGACCTTCACCTGGTATGAGAAGGAGGGGGCGGCAAATCCGGGGAAATGGGGTCACCTCCATTGGGCACCCGCAGGCACCCAGTAGCCGACAATGCTTGCAGCGGACCAGCGGCCGGTCTTTGGTTCGGCCAGTGGCCGTTGACGCCTGGCGTTATTCCGCTATCGAAAGAGTGTGGCAAAATGGGAGGATTGCGAAATGGCTCGATGCACAGCTCCAGTACTGGGTCATCGCTCATCGAGCGCGGCTGCGCATTGCCCCGCATGCGGCAGCCGCTATGGACGCTATGGCGGCAACAGCAGCTACGGGTCGTACTCGTCCTCGTCCTACTCCTCGTCGGGGAGGAGTGGAGACGGTCGGAGCAGCAGCGGCGGGTCTGGAAGCAGCGCAAGCCCACGCTGGTCGCCAGCCGGTTCGTCAGTGGCCTACACGCCTGCCGAGGTGCGGGCACTCACCCCCGTCCGCAGCAGCGTCGAGAACCTAGCGAAGCTGCCGGACCTTCGGGATGTCTTCCTATGCCACGCGTGGGATGACCGGCAGGGGGCACAGAACGCCGGCGAGCTGCTAGACCGAACGCTGCGTGAGCTGGTGTTGCCCGAGGTGGCACATGCCGAACGCCTGTTAGAGGAGGCGCGGGAGGCGTCCAGCGCTGCCAGCTCGGCCGCCGGCGAGCCGTACGACGCCAGGGTCGGTGGTGCCATTTGGCCGACCGGGTTGGCCGCCTTGCTTCCTCACCTGCGGGAGTACCTGAAAGCCGGGGCACGGGCCGAGGCCGAGGAACGGCAGCGCGAGCAGGCAGCGGCCGAGCTGGAGGCAAGGCGGCAGCGGGAGCGGGAGTCCGAGCAGGCAGCCGCGGAGTATAGGGCCATTCCGGTGGAGGTGCGGAACCGGCAGGAGTTGCTGCGCTTGGGCATGCTGACAGCCCGGCAGTAGCCACCACGGTTGGCAGGGGTGCTAGCCTGGCCTCTGCCGTTCGGCCCCTGGCCCGGCACACGGGTAGGGGCTGGCGATTCCCGACGCGTTAGGGAGGAACGGCAATGCCCTGTACGGAAGATGCTGAGTGAGCTACTCTGCACGGCACTCGGCCCGCAGACCCCCCGACCTGCAAGAGCCAATGTCAGACGGCAACCTGCTGTACTACGGCGGCAACCTGCCGGTGCTGCGGCGGTACGTTCAGGATCGATCGTTTGATTCGGTCTATTTAGACCCCCCGCCCAATACCGCGCAGGATTCCAACGTTCCCAGGAGCGTCGTGTCGTCTTCGGAGATTGCCACGGTCAGGCAGCTTTCTCCACCGCACTAACTTCACGCATTAGGGTATCAGTTACGAACATCCGCACTCACCTCAGCCACACCGCGGGGCGCTTTGGCATCGTGGGTGCCCGGCTCGAGATCGCGCACTCTGGTCAATCGTCTGCCATGCACCTGACCGAGTTCATCCGCCTCCATCACATCCGGAGCCCCAATATTATGTGGTTCCTAGGGGCCGGCGCCTCCGCTGCAGCCGGTATCCCGACAGCTTGGGACATGATTTGGGAGTTCAAGCGGTGGATGTATTGTACGGCGCAGAGGGTCCCGATTTCCGCCTGCGAGGACCTCGGCGACCCGGTGCTGCGCGACCGGCTGCAGCGCCACTTCGATGGCACCGGCGGCGGCCACCCAGCACTCGGGGCGGACGACGAGTACGCGGTGTACTTCGAGCGGATGTACGGCGCCGAGGCAGACCGGCGCCGCTACCTCGAGCAACGGATCGCCGATTCCACTCCGTCCTACGGTCACCATGCCCTTGCAGCCCTTCTGAAGTTAGGGGAAGGTGCGGGTCGTCTGGACCACCAACTTCGACCGGGTTGTGGAGGACGCGGCAATGCCAGTCCTCGGAGGGACGGGACGTCTGGTCGTGACTGACCTGAACCGGGCCGAACTTGCACGTGAGGCGCTAAACGAGGGACGCTGGCCGCTTTTGGTCAAGCTGCACGGTGACTTCCAGTCACGCCGGCTCAAGAACACAGTCGATGAACTGGGGAGCAGGACGAGGCACTCCGGAGGGCAATGATTCATGCCTGCGGCCGCTTCGGCCTCGCGGTCGTCGGCTACAGCGGGCGGGATGACTCGGTCATGCGTGCCCTCGAAGCGGCTTTGGAGACCGACGGTGCCTTCCCGGCAGGCCTCTTTTGGTTCAACCGCTCTGACAGCCCCCCGCTCGCACGGGTTACGGGTCTGATCGAACGGGCATCCCGTGCCGGGGTCAGCGCGCACTTGGTCCCAATCGAGACGTTCGATGAGTTAATGGGTGACGTGATGGTGCTGGTGGAGGATATCCCTGCTGAGGTGCGCGGGCGCCTGGATCGGCGTGCTAGCCGCCTTTCTGAGGCGCCAATGCCACCTCCGGGCGGGGCATACCCAGTAATCCGGCTGAACGCGCTGCCGCTGACCCACATCCCAGCGGTCTGCCGCCGCGTCAAGTGTGGGATTGGGGGGGCGAAGGAGGTGCGCGACGCAGTTGCTCAGGCTGAGGCCGATCTGATTGTCGGCCGTCGGCAATCGGGGGTGCTTGCCTTCGGCACCAATGCTGAGATTCGACGGGTATTCTCGCCCCACGCGATCGAAACCTTCGACCTTCAGGACTTCCAGTCCCACCGGCTCCGGTATACAGATTCGGTCGAGACTGGAATGCTGCTGGAAGCGCTGACGCGCTCCCTGTCAAGGGAACGGCCCGTACGGGCGGAGATCCGTCGCTCGCGGAACACGCGCTATACAATCGTGGCTGACGCATCGCGGGCTGAGGACCCGCTGCTTGAGTCCCTCCGGAGGGCTGTGCGAACTGTTGCCGGCAAGGTACCGAAAACCGATCTAGAGTGGGCTGAGTCGGTCCAACTGAGGCTAGATTACCGACTGGATCGGCTGTGGCTCCTGCTGCTGCCCAGTCTCTGGGTCGAACGAACCGAGGATGAGGCTGCGTTCGAACTTGCACGCGAGTTCTCCAGGGAGCGGCTCGCCGTCCGCCGCAACGCGGAGTCGAACGCGGTTCTGGACGCCTGGGTGCAGGTGGTGCTGGGCGGAGAGGGCGCAGCACAGCTCGCCGCGTTCGGTCTCACAGAGGGCGAGGGTGTAGACGCACAGTTTACCATCGGTTCGAGGACGGCGTTCAGCAGGCGCACCGCACCCCACCCCGAGCGAGGGCTCGCGTCGCGCACGCGGACCCACAACGCGTCCACACGAACGGGAGGGTTACGTGGCTGAGTCCGCAGGGAAGGCCGCCGCCAATCAAGCTCGGCTTCCAGGTCACGGCTGGATCCCGGAACCCGATCTCGCATTTCATCCTGAGCGCGTGGAGGACCGAAGCGGTCACCCTCTGGAGGGGCTCATCTCGTTCGGACCGTACAGCCAGTCGCTCGTGGCGCGCATTCTCGGTCCAATCCGGGTCGGAGTCCTTGCTCCTGCCGGCGGGCTCGCGGCGGTAGAACGCCTGCTACGGGAACTCGAGGGCCAGCACAACCCTCGTGAGCGGAGAAACTATCTCCCCGCGTTTCCAGGGTTTTCAAAAGTCTTCCGCGTCCGGGCTGTGAGTGCCGAACGCGCTGCCCGCATCGAGATGCCCGTCTCCTTCGAGGACGAGTTAGCCGACTCGCGCAGTCCCCACATCCTGCTTGCTGACCGACTCACGCGCGAGATCCAAGCGCTCAGTCTAAACCGCCACGCATTCGACGTGCTGATCATCTACCTGCCTGGACGCTGGCAGGCGGGGTTCTGGGGGTCCGAGGAGGAGGACTTCGATCTGCACGACTACCTGAAGGCGATTACGGCGGTGCAGGGCATCCCTATCCAGATCATCAACGACGGCGACCCGAGTAGTGCGCTGGAGTACCGCTGCCGGTGCAGTGTGGCCTGGCGTCTTGGGATCGCGCTCTACTGCAAGGCAGGGGGGGTGCCGTGGAAGCTCGCCCCATCGGATGATGGGACCGCTTTCATCGGGCTCAGCTACGCTCTCCGCCCAAAGGCCGCTCACGGCGTAAAGTTTGTGACATGCTGCAGCCAGGTTTTCGACGCCGATGGTGCGGGGCTCGAGTTCATCGCCTACTCGCCCGAGGAGGTGGAGGTCGAGTCTGACGAGCGAGGGGTCAACCCGTTCCTCAGTCGCGGAGAGATGCGGCGCGTAATGGCCAGAAGCCTCTCGCTGTACCAGCGTAGACATGCGGGCCGAGCCCCTCGCCGGGTGGTGGTCCATAAGACCACCGAGTTCAAGCGCGATGAGGTGGAAGGCTGTTTCGACGCGTTGCAGGCTGCGGGCGAGGTCGAACTGCTCCAGATCCAGCAGGACACCGCATGGCGTGGGCTTCTATGGGAGGAACCACGTCGGGCGAACGATCAGGCGACACCTGGCAGGTACCCCCTTCTCCGCGGGAGCTATCTTCCGATGAGTGGCACTGAGACACTGCTCTGGACCCAGGGCGACGCACCGGGTCCGGTGGGGGGCAGCCACTTCTTCAAGGAGGGCAAGGGAATCCCCTCTCCGCTCCTGGTTCGCCGATACGCCGGACACGGGGGATGGGACCAGAGTTGCTCCGAAGTCCTCGCGCTTACAAAGATGGACTGGAACACCGACAGCCTCTACGACCGGCTGCCGGTCACCATCGGCTTTGCGCAGACGTTGGCGCGCGTGATCAAGCGTATGGATCGTCTCGGCAGCGCAGTGTTCCCTTTCCGACTGTTCATCTGAGGAGCAGGGTTTCGCCTCCACGCCGGGGCGGGTTTCTACTGGGTCTGTGGTCAAAAACGTGGCAAACGTGTTTTAATGTACCCCGAACGCAACAAAGCCCGGCAGCGCAAATGCTTACCGGGCTTCTCCTTATCTATATGGGCGCTGAG
>JAUJOM010000013.1 GCA_030447645.1 Longimicrobiaceae bacterium
CCCCATGCTGACACACCTGCCCGACGGCACTCCGTATGACCTTGAGGACCTGGTGGGCGATCTTGGGTACCGGATCGAGACGTTCTCCGATCTGGCGGAGTTTGCAGTGAGAAGCGAAAACGCGTCCTGCTCCGAGAAGGTGCTGGCGCGGGCGATCTCCTGCATCCGGGATGATTACGACGTCTTCCGGAAGGCCGTTGACGCGTGGTATGAGCGGCAGCGCGGCTCGTGCCTGGAGTGACACCTCCCGCTTCCTTCTGGCGCTCAGCTGGGGGGCTGAATCTTTGTGCCAGAATTTGTGCCAAAGCACACCGAAACGGGCCGGTCGGTGCCGGTGCACTTTGCACGAATTGCCTTAGTTTCCGGTGCCTATGGGTGCCCACCGTTGCCCGTTTGTGTCCTCCGGAGCCGAAGGTCAGAGGTTCGAATCCTCTCGGGCGCATGAAGGGTAGCACGAGTCCTCGTCACATCTAGTGGCGGGGACTCGTGCGTTTGTAGTCCTGCCAATCCGCACTGTGGTGCCAACGATAATGTCGAAATCGCCGGGATTCGCTGCACGCAGAAAAGGGCGCCAACCACCGCGGCCCGCAGGCGTACGTCCGTCACTGCCCAGCGCCTTCCACTGCGGTCCTCACCGGGCGCACCTGGCCAGGATCGTCTTGGCGTCTGCCTCACCCTTCGCGCTCGGCTCGGTAGCCTTGCCCTCGCGCGTCAGGCCATCCAGTCGGATATGGAGCTGACCCGCTGCGGGCGTGATGGTAAGCCGGTTGGTGGCCGCGCTGGCACCCACATTGATCCGTTCCACAATCGCCGGCTCGGCGCGACCCTCTACACGGAGGTA
The DNA here is from genome assembly GCA_030447645.1 of Longimicrobiaceae bacterium. Lineage (GTDB taxonomy): Bacteria > Gemmatimonadota > Gemmatimonadetes > Longimicrobiales > Longimicrobiaceae > JAUJOM01. The sequence continues at coordinate 842 of JAUJOM010000013.1, forward strand.
TCCCTCGGACCTGCCGCCGCCCAGAGGCGTGTATCCCAGCAGCGCCGCCTGGCCCAGAACACAGTCCATGGTATTTGCGGCTGCGGGCGCGGGTGCACTGTACTGCCGGTAAGTGGCAGCGCATCCGGACAGTACAACCACCCCAGCGACTCCGAAAAACGCTTTGCGCATAGCGCCTCCCCTAAGAAGTGCGCGGAACTTCCGGTCCGCGCGTCCGGTGCTTTTATGGCGCCCCTGATGTCGAGGGCTCATCGGGTAAGTGAGGTTTGCCGCCAGTCTTCCGCTGGCGGGCCCATCCCAAGCAAACCCGGTCCGTTCCAAGTTAGTGCAGGGCGCCGGGCGGCTCAAGACCAATGGAGTGATTGCGTCGCTCTCATTGAGCCGCTCGGCTACGCGGCGAACGACTGTCAGGGGATGATGAAGAACGGTCAGACACACTGCGATTGCGCATTGCCCGAGTTGCCTTAGCTTCCGATGCGCCCTTGTGTCGCCCGGAGCCGAAGGTCAGCCGTTCGAATGTGAGAAGATTGTAGCGTGAGAGTAACCGCAAAAGTCACCACAATTCGTGGTAGTGCATTCCTCATCGAGGTAGACCTGGTTCCGAGCCCCGGAACGGACGCACCCCGGGTTCTCCAGGAAAGGCTGCGGGAGGGAGTCTGGCTCGCCGAGCGTACCTTTTATCCGTACCACAGCATTTACAAGGTGGAGGTGGTGTCGGTTGCGTGATCCGCTGCACCACTCGCTGCTAGAAGCTCGCGGAGCGTTGTCGACCCCCGGTCGCGCGCATACCACGCACGCACATCTCGATAAATTTCGTCGCTCGGTCGAATGCATGCACGCTTTTCACGGATGACGAATTCTTGCAGCTCACGCGGGCGTGGACCCCAGCGGCCGATCGGCGTGAAGTCGGCATCCAGTACGATCGCTAGTGGAATGGATCGGGATCCCGCCGTGAGAAAGCGGTCCATCAGTTCGAGATGCTCATCCCGCTTGAGCAGGCGCATCTCGACGGTGGGCGCCTGCTCGGCAAAGCGCGCGATCACCGGAACCGTGTTCGCCGCGTCCCCGCACCAGTCCTCGGTGAGGACAAGCAGCTTCAACTCGCGGCCAAGCGCCTGGGCCGCCTCAAGCACCCAGGCTGGCACGCGACTCTTCCGGTACACCCCTTCCCAGAGGGGCCGATGCCGCTGCACCTCTTCGCCCAGGTAACGGTCCCACGACATCCCCTGCTCCCAGGCCCGGCGGTAATCAATGGCCATCCCATCCATTCCGTTGACCCCGCAGCTTCGGACGGGGCAAGAGTTTTGCAAACGCCCCAGCAGGACGTCGTATGCACACGGCGCGCCATCATACTCCCGGACTCACACCACGTACCATGATCAGCAAAAGCGACCTCGAACGTATCCTGCAGCGTTCTGAAAGCGAGCGCCCGGTTTTGTCCCTTTTTCTCGATATGTCGGTCGACAATAGCAACAAGCGTCACCACCAGCTTTTCATCAACCAGAAGCGGACCCAGTTCGGCGAGTTGGCGGGGGACGACCCTGCCGTCGATTCTACGGAGCTGGACCAGGCGCTGGAACGCGTCGAAGGCTGGCTGGTGGACGGATTTCAGGAGGAGAATCGTGGGGTCGTGGCGTATGCCGAAGTAGGCGGTGACTACTTCGAGGCGCTACAGTTTCCGGTGCCGATTTCCAACCGGATGGTGGTCAGCGACAAACCCGTGATCGGACCGCTGGCGCAGGTAATCGAAAGCTACCACCATCACGGCGTGGTGCTCCTGGACCGGGAGCACGCTCGAATTTTGAGCGTTTATCTGGGGACGCTTCTCGACGAGTTCGTGATCCGGAGCGAGCCGATAGACACGCCGCACGATGTGCAGGCGGGCGGGTACTCTCAGTCCCGGTATCAACGACGGAAGCGCGAGGAGATGAAGCACTTCTTCCGCGAGTTCGTGAAGGAGGTTGAAGAGTTCAACCGGCGGTACTCACCGGACGACCTGGTGATTCTCGGCACGGATGAGAATGTCGCCCGCTTCCGGGAGTACCTGTCGGAGCCGCTGCTTCAAAAGCTCGTGTATACCGGCCCTATGTCGATAGACGAACAGACATCTGAGATCCTGACGCGGCTCGAGCCTCACCTGCAGGCGGAACGCGACCGGGAAGCGCGTGAGATCTTGCACCAGGTACGCGACCGCGTGGCCAATGACTATCTGGCGATAGCGGGCGTACAGGGCACGCTCACGGCACTTCAGGAAGGCAAGGTGGATACGCTGGTGCTTTCCCGCGACCACCAGCGGGACGGCACCCGTTGCGGACAGTGTGGCTTTGTGTTCGCCCGCGACCTTCGCAGCTGTCCATATTGCGGCTCCGAGGCCCTTGCCGCGGTGGACGCCGTAGAAGAGATGGTCCGGATGGCTGAAGGGCAGGGGGTTACCATCGAGTTCGTGGAGCCTGGGACCGTTGATGATCTGCGGGGCGTTGGAGCATTGCTACGCTTCTGAAGCGGCGGCATGAGCCAGCCGAATCCGGTGCCGCCGGTGTATGAGCAGCTTCGGGCCGATCTGGAAGGGATTGCCGGCGTCCGGTATGCGATGATCGAGGGTGCCCGGCCGACCGTCTACGTGATTTGTGACGGGAGCGAACCCGCCGGTGTGGAGCTGGTTGTGCGTGCCCGGATCGCCCGGCGCGGTCTCCGTGCGGACGCGGCTGACATTCAGATTGGCTACCTGGCCGCTCCACAGCCGCGGCGTCGGGTTTACCTGGCGCGGGTGGAGATGGAGTACCCCCGCAGTGGGCGGGCAATCGCTACAACGGTGCTGGAGTGGCGCGGAGAATTGTTCGAAGCTCGGCTGGAGGGGGAAAGCGGACCTGCCGTGGAGCTGCGCCTTGCGGCACTGGCGACCATCAGTGCGCTCGAGCACGTTTTGCAGGGCGAACTCACCTTTTCCCTGGTGGGGATCCGCTCACTGCGAGCCTTCGACCAGGACCTTGTCGTGGCGCTGACCCGCTCGGAACAGGAGAGCGTGGATCGCCCGCTGGTTGGAATCTCGCTCGCCACTCAGACCCTCTGGCACGGGGCTGCGCTGGCAGTTTTGAACGCGACCAACCGCTTGCTCGGCAACTACCTCACCATCGAACACTGAACGGCCGGTCTACTCGCCGAGGACGAGCTGCACGTAGCCGTTGGATGGATCAACTCCACGCGCCAGCAACGCGTCCACAGTTGCCGGTCCCCGGTTGTAGGCGAGAAGAGCGAGCCGGACGTCCCCATTGTACCTGTTGATCAGGAACCGCAGGAAGCGGAAGCCAAGCCGCAGGTTGGTTTCCCGCTCATACAGCTGGTCATCCCGGATGCCAGGCTGGAGCAAACGGGCGGTTGCCGGCATCAGCTGCGTGAACCCAAGCGCTCCTACCGGGCTCCGTGCCCGTGCATTGAAGCGGCTCTCCACGCGCACCAATTCAAAGGCCAGGCGTGGGTCGATTCCCTCGGCCAGGGCGATGTCCTCGATCGCCGCCGCCAGATCGGCCGCTATGCCGTAACGGGCCGAGTTCCGATGGATGCGTTCGAGCTTTTCAATGTAGGCCAGCTGCAGATCAGCCTTGCCAGCCCCGGCCCGGACCAGGGCGTTTTTCAGGCCCGGTTCGAGTCCGAACGGAATGGTCCAGTCCGGTTCCGGCGCGCCGGAGCGGCGCCCCAGCGCGAAGCCGGCTCCCGCAACCACTCCGACGGCCAGCACCGCACGCAGCTTGGACCAGATGTCGGCGCGCGGACGTTTCCTCGCCGCCACCTCCGCCTGCAGCTTCAGCACCACGGATTGCAGGGACCCCCTCCGTATCGAGCCGATGTGCATCGTCACCCCTCGTTTAAGGTCCACACACCACTGCGCCCGCCTTCCTTGTGTAGAAGCCGAATGCCTCCAATTTCCATGCCGCGGTCCACCGCCTTGCACATGTCGTACACAGTCAGCAGGGCACACGACACCGCCGACAGGGCTTCCATCTCCACGCCGGTACGTCCTTCTACCCGCACGGTGGCCCGGGATCGCACCCCGGGCAGGCTCGCGTCGAGCTCCACCGCTACGTCCACTGCGGAGAGCTGCAGTGGATGGCAGAGGGGAATCCACTCCGCGGTGCGCTTCGCCGCCATAATCCCGGCGAGCTGCGCGACCAGGAGGACATTTCCCTTGGGAGTCGCGCCTGCCTGTATCGCGTCCGCGGTTTCGGGGCGGGTGCGAATCCATCCCTCCGCCCTAGCAATGCGGCGTGTCGGCTCCTTCACCCCCACGTCCACCATCCGGGGGCGGCCTTCCGGGTCAAGATGCGTGAGCTTGTGCTCGGTCATTGGCAATGCCTAGTGCTTCCTGTACTTCGCGGAGGAGTACCGCGAGGATCAGCTGCGGATTCACATTGCCCGCGGCGAGTTCTCGGGCGCGAGCGACGCGTGTAAGTGCGGCCGCGATTCGGAGCGGATGCAAGCGGTTCTGCTGCACCGCGCGTTCCAGGAAGGCGACATGCTCCCCACCAGCAGGGGAGCCGGCGTCTCCGGCGGCGATGCCCAGGAGCTCCCGCAGAGCAGTCCCGAAGGCGTCCACGGTTTCGCTGAACTCGCCGCGTCCTCCCGAGGGAGCCTCCGCATGCGCCGCCAAGAGCCGCCCGGTAGCACCCCTGGCGAGCACAGCCGCGAGCAGAGCCCGCCCACGCTCAACCCGTACCGCGGCGGTGCTCGTCCCGCCGGCGCTCGGGAGGAGACGGAGCGCTCGTCCCGGTGCACCCTCGGCGAGCCGCGCCACCTGGTGGCCTGCTCCCGCAGGACTCCCGCGCTGACCAGGAACCCCTCCACCTCCAGCGCGGAGAGTGGCACCAGTCGCAGAGGGAGGACCCGGGAGCGGATCGTCGGCAGGAGGGCACCCGGCTTGGACGAGGTGATCACCAGCACCGTGTCAGCCGGCGGCTCTTCCAGCAGTTTCAGGAACGCGTTCGCCGCCTCCGGACTTGATTCCTGCGGTACCATGGCTTCCGCGTCTCCTACCACGAACACCTTGCGGCGCCCCGCTGCGGGCCGTGTGGAGGCGAGCGCCTGCAGCGCCTGCACCATGGCCAAGAAGTACGCCGGCGCCCGGTCATGTTGGGCGACGTAGAGCGGATTCGAGCGGCGCGCCTGTAGCTCGGCGGCGCGCTGCTCCTCCAACTTGCCTCGAAGGCGGTCCGGCGTGCTGGCACCCTCGGGACGCGGTAGCGGGAAGAACCAATGCAGGTCCGGGTGCTCCAGGCGCTCCGTCCACCGGCAGGGGCCACAACTCCGCAGGGCTCCTGCTCCCGTTGCTCCCCCGTACACAGCAGGAGTTGAGCAAGCCATAGCCCGAAGCGCTCCTTGCCGATCCCCGCCGGGCCGTGGACAAGCAGTGACTGTGGCAGCCGCCCGCATCGGTGGCGCGGGCCAGCGCACGGCGCGCTTCCCCGTGCCCGACGAGTGGAGGGAGCGGCATCAGCCCGTCCGCTTGCGGAGCCAGCCGAGCGGGTCCGTCGCGGGGGCCGTTGGGCGTGCGGATCTGAAATTGTGGTGCGGACCCTCCGGCGTACCCTGGCCTCCCACAGTCCCTAGTGTTTGGCCCCGCGATACCTGCCTCCTCACGGCACGTTTACCTGATCCAGGTACAAATAGAGCGAGTAGTAGCCACCGCCGTGGCTCAGGATGACGGATGGGCCGTAGCCCTCGAACGCTTCCGCGAGCACGACGGTGCCCGCCTCAACCGACCTGACGGCGGTACCTGGGGGCCGCTCCAATGCCAATCCCGTTGCGGCGAATGACCGTGCCATTTGGCTGCACGGATCGGCCGAAGCGGTAAAGCACTCGCCCATCGACCGGCCATCCCAGATTGCCGATGTCGCGAGTGGTGATTGCCGCGGCCGGCGCGGCCGCCCCCGCGGCGGGACGGGGCGCTCCCGGGCGGGCGGCCCGTGCCCGTGCCCGGGCCGCGGCTTCCGCTGCCGCGCGCCGCCGCTCCGCTTCACGCCGTCGGCGTTCCAGCAGTGCAATCAGGTCCGTGATGCGCTTTTCGTCTCGCGCCAGCCTGGCCAGGCGCGCATTGGTGGCGCGCTGACGCTCTTGAACCGTAGCGAGAGCATCCCGGCGCTGGGCCTCCAGCCCGCGCAGCTCGCCGTACTCCTCGACTCGTTCAGCGCGCAGCGTTTGCACCTCCAGGAAGCTGCGGCGCAGCCCGCGCTCGCGTGCTTGCAGCTCGTCGCGCAGATCGGCTATCCGCCGGACCAGCGCACGATCACTTTCCGCGACGAGCGACAGGTACTTGTACCGGTTCAGGAGGTCGCCGAAACTGTTGGCGCTGAGCAGCACCTCGGGGGTTTGGAGCGGCCCACGCTTGTAGATCTCGCTCATGCGCTGATGCAGCGACACGCGGCGCTCCGCGAACTCCTGCTGAGTCGCGTTGAGTTCGCGGGTGGTCCGCGTGATGTCGTGCTCTGTATTCTGGAGCTGGCGCTCTAGCTCACGCAGAAGCGTGGCGGAGGTCGAAACCTGCCGCTCAATGTTGCGGAGCTGCGCGGATACGTTCTGCTCCCGGCTTTGCAGCTTCTGCAGCTCCTCGCGCAGCTTGGCGCGCTCCTGCCGGATCTGCTTCAGTTTCCGCTGGCTTTCCGCCTGAGACGGGGTCCTTTGAGCATGAAGCCCGGGTGAGATGAGTGTCCCCAGGAGGACGAGTAGCGCGTACCGCCTCACACCGCCCGCAGATGCCGCCGAACCGCGACCGCGCTGGAAAGGAAGCCGAAGGCAGCGCCAACGGCGATTCCCGCAACCATCCACCAGGACGGGAGCCACTCGAGCCGATACAACGACTGGTCGATGATCCGATACGCCGCGTACGTGAGCCCGGCAGCGATGCCGCCACCGAGCAGCCCGGTAATCAATCCCTCCAATAGAAACGGCCGCTGAATAAAGCCGGCGGTTGCACCTACCAGCCGCATGATGGAGATTTCTTCCCGTCGCGCGGACACCGCGATGCGGACGGCGGTGGCGATCACGATCGCCGCCACCGCCGCGAACGCGCCACCGATGATGGATACACCCGCGGCGATGATGCGCCGGATCGACACGATCTTGTCCACCCATTCGCGTCCGAAGCGCACGTCGTCCACGAAGGCGTAGGCACGCAGCCGCTGCGCGACCGCCTCGACCCCGGCGGAGGTGCGGAATCCGGGCCGGAGCCTCACCTCGAGGGAGGCAGGAAGCGGATTGGAGTCCAGGTCGCGGAAAACGTCCTGGAAGTCCGGGAGGTCCCGCATCGCCGCGGCGAGTGCGTCGTCCTTGGAAACGTACTGTACGGCTGCAACCTCGGGCAGAGCGCGGAGCCTGGCCCGGGCTGCTTCCACATCGCTTTGTGCGACGCTGTCCTTGAGGTAGGCTACCACTTCCACACGCTCCTCGATGCGGACCAGCGCTCGCTGGAGATTGTGCGCCGTCAGCCCGAACAGTCCCGCGACGAAGAGGCTCAGTCCGATCGCCATGGCGGAAAGCATTACCAGCAGCGGTGCCCGCCGGAAGGCGGCGATGGTTTCGCGAAGTGAATGCGGCACGGCTATCCCCGGTGTTCCTCGAGCTGTGCGGCGCTGTCGTTGGTTACCGAGCCCTGCGCCATCTCGATGACGCGGTAGTGCGGATATGCACGGAGAAGGCTCATGTCATGGGTAGCCATCAGCACCGACATTCCCATCGCGTTGATTTCCTGAAAAAGCTCAAAGATCCCGTAAGTGGCCGCTTCGTCCAGATTGCCGGTCGGCTCATCCGCAAGCAGCACCAGTGGATTGTTGACCAGCGCACGCGCAACCGCGACGCGCTGCCGTTCCCCACCCGACAGCTCGTCCGGCAGCGCACGTGCCTTGGGCGCGAGGCCGACATGGGCGAGGAGGCGCCCTACTCTCGGCGAAATCGCCGACCGTTTCGCGCCCGTGACCTCCAGGGCGAAGGCTACGTTTTCCTCAACGGTCCGGTCGCGGAGCAGGCGAAAGTCCTGGAAGATCACTCCGAGCTTGCGGCGTAGCAGCGGAATTTCGCGGGCCTTGATCCGCGTTGACGAGTATCCCGAAACGAGCACTTCGCCGGAGGTCGGGCGTTCGGCCATCTGGATCAGCCGGAGGATCGTCGACTTGCCCGCTCCGGAGTGCCCGGTAAGGAACGCGAACTCGCCCTTCTCCAGGTGGAGCGACACATCCTTGAGTGCGGGACCCGAACGGGGATATACCTTGGAAACGTTGTTGAGCTTGATCACTGCCGACCGGGGGGCTGAAGCGGGGGGTCTTGAAACAATCTATCCGGAATCGGCGAGTGTGTCAAAGCCAGCCGCCAGCCGCACGGCGAGACGCATCGCTTCTTTGATGGAGGCCGGGTCCGCAACGCCGCGTCCGGCGATATCCAGAGCCGTTCCGTGGTCAGGAGACGTACGGGGGAAGGGGAGGCCGAGCGTCACGTTTACACCCCGCCCGAACGCCACCGTCTTGAAGGCAGCCATCCCAACATCGTGGTAGGGCGCGATGACCGCGTCGAATTCGCGGCGGAGTGCACGGGTGAATACGGTATCCGCCGGGATCGGCCCGGACACGTGCACGCCTGCTGCCTCCAGGGCGCGAATCGCCGGCTCGATGACCCGGGCTTCCTCATCGCCGAACAATCCGCCGTCGGACGCGTGAGGGTTCACGGCGCAAAGCGCGATGCGCGGCTCCGTGATGCTCCACCAGCCGCGGAGCGCCTGATCGGCGAGATGAGTCTGCCGAACCAGCAGCTCCGATGTCAAGGCAGCAGGAACGGAGCGGAGGGGCAGGTGAGTCGTGGCCAGCACGACGCGAAGTGGTGTGCCGAAGTGGGTCTGGTCCGCCGCCAGCATCATCGCGACGTCCCGGACGCCGGCCAGATCCCGTAGCAGCTCCGTGTGGCCGGGCTGCGCCCACCCCGCGGCGCTCAGCGCCGCCTTGTCGATGGGGGCCGTAACAATCGCGGCGACTTCCCCGGCGAGCGCCATCCCCGTAGCATGCTCGATTGCCAGCGCAGCAAGGCGCCCAGCCCGGGCCACGGGCCCGCCTGGTTGCCAGTCTCCCACCACGGCGAGGACTTCTCGAGCCACCTCGGTACCCTCCGGCCCGACCAGGATCCACTTCGCCAAATCGGCCAGGTCCGAGTCGGCGAGCGCCTTCCGGACGATCTCGGGTCCAATCCCACGCGGGTCGCCGAGCGTTACGGCGACCCGGGGACGGGGATGCTTCAGAGCTGCACGTCCACGTGAATCGATCTCCGCAGCTCAGCTACCATCTCCGTGATCATCTTCTGCTCCTGAATACGGCCCCGGACCTGCTCGCGAACGTCGTCCAGCGTATACTCGCCCGCGGCCTGGCGGGCGCTCAGTCGAGCGAGTGCCCAGGCGGAAGTCTCCGGTGTGGGTGCAATCTCGAAGGGACCCACGATCGCTCCGGGTGAAGCAGTCGCGAAGGCCGTGGTGTACGCGGGCGGGAGCCGGTCCAGCGGGACGCGCTCGCCGCCACGCTGGTCCGCGGGTGTCCCGTAGCGCTCGGCTAGAGCCGAAACGGAAGCACCCCCTCGTAGCGCGGTGGCAACCGAGTCCGCCCGAGCACGGGCACGGGCTTTGTCCGCTTCCGTAATCTCCGGACCGATAAGGATATGCCGCGCCTGCCGTTCACCCGCCCGGATCCGCTCCAGGCGGATGATGTGAAAGCCGAATTCGGTTTCCACGAGGCCGCTGGTTTCGCCCGGCCGCATCCCGTACACCGCGTTTTCAAAGGGGCGGACCATCTGCCCACGCCGGAACCAGCCGAGTTCACCACCGCGCTCGCCCGAGCCCTTGTCAGCCGAAAAGCGGCGCGCGAGTACCGCGAAGTCGCCACCGGTCCCGAGCTGTCGCAGAACGTCCTCCGCCGTCTTGCGAGCGGCGGCACGTGCATCCGCCGACGTTTCGGGCCGGACGATCACCTGCTCAAAAGACACGGTTGCGGGACGCTCTCCGAGCGAGGCACGCTGCGCCTGAAAAAAGCTGGCGATTTCCGCCTCGGTCACGGCTGGCCGGGCCGCCCCAGCCAGCCGCTGCTGAAACAAGCGCTGTGTAAGCGCCGCATCCCGGGCCTGCTGCGTAAGCGTGGCGCGGTACTCCTCCAGCGTCAGTCCTGACTCGGCGAGAGCCGCGGTGAGTGCGGTTTCGCTCCCGAAGCGCCGACGCACCTCCCCGATCTGCTGCTCGACCTGCGCCGCGACTTCGGAGTTTTCAACGACGATGCCTTCCCGGCGGGCAGCCTGGATCAGCACCAGATCACGGATGCGGTCCTCCACGATGTCGCGAGCGAATGCGTCGCGCCCGGCGGGGTCCTGCGGGACGGGCTGTCCGGCCGCTTGAAGGCGCTGAATCTCGGACTGTACCTCCGAAAGCAGCAGCACCGTGTCTCCAACCACGGCGACGACGCGGTCGACCAGCTCTTCTCCGGCACGGGGCGCGGAGGGGCGCTGCGCCCAGGTCGGCGACGCCAGCAGGAGCCCACAACAGGCAGCAATTAAAGGACGCATAAAAAGCATGGAAAAAAGATATCAACGAAGGCACCCGGAGACGGCCGCCTCCGGGTGCCCTGTTTTATATGCGGTTGCGGGCGTGGGGTTCCCGCACCTAGGGCTGTGGCGGTGCGGGCGGGGGTATCTGCTGCTGCGGCATCTGCTGTGGGGCCTGCCCGCCGCCCATCGGCGGCGCGGGCTGTCCTGCACGCAGCTCCGCCAGCTTGCTCACTACGCGCGGAATTGCGGCGGTGTTAACCTCCGGCTTGTAGGATTCCCGCAGTGCGGTGCTGAGAGGTCCAAGCGGCGGGACCTGGCGAGTTCCGGCTACGGCTCCGCTGACGATACCCTTCACCTTGGACTCCACCGCCGTTTTCCGGGCTTCACCCTTTGGGGCACGTGTCCCAGCCAGACCCGTGTTGGTGAGCAGCCCACGAATTCCTTCCCTCGTGGCCCCGCGCATCGCCTCGGTTTCAGCCGGGGAGACGACAACGCCGCGCGCGCTAGCTTCGCGCAGGAGCAGCTCGCGCTGTGCCATCTGCTTGACCATCGTCTCCAGCTGTTCGTCCTGCGCTTGCGGGATCCCCGCGTGAAGATCCGGCTGTTGCCGGACCAGGTCAGCCACTTCCCCGGCCGTCAGGTCGCCGCCGCGGTATGAAGCGAGCGTTCGCTCGCCTGCACGGCCGCGCAGCCGCGCGTCCGGCTTTGCCGCGATCTCCCGGACCGCTGCCGCCGCCCCAGGCCGAATTGCGAGATTCGCGGTGGTGGCGACGGAGTCCACGAACGCCTGCTCTGCGTTCTGCCCCGCACGTTGCACCAGGTACTGGCGGAACTCTTCCCGCTGGGCGCCGAGCTCCGGCTGGCGCCGCTCCTCCACCCGAATCACGTGGTACCCGAAGGGCGACTCCACAACCGGTGTCACCTGGCCCGGCTGCGCCGCGAACGCGGCATCCTCAAGGGCTGGACCATCCGCCCACGCCCAAAGAACCCGAGATCGCCCCCCTGCGCCGCGCTGCCCGGATCGGCCGAGTAGCGGCGCGCGAGCGCGGCGAAGTCAGCACCGCCCGCTACCTGGCCACGGAGCTGTTCGGCGAGCCGGCGGACGCTGTCGCGCTGCGCCGGTGTAGCTTCTGGCGGAATGCGCAGGAGGATGTGCCGCGCGCGGATCTCACCCCCGGGGCCCTCCGTCGCCCAGCGCTGGCGCAGCTCTTCCTCCGTAATGGTGGTATCGGGGCGGAGGACCCGGTCGGCGAGCTGGCGCAGGATCATCGCCTCCCGCTGCGGCTGCAGTATCCGATCGAGATTGACCATGCGGAGCGTTGAGTCCTCGGCCGCCGCAGTGGCCAGCAAGGTATAGTCTACCCACAGGTCGGCGAGCGCCTGCACGACCTGAGGTTCGGCCGGGATCTGCGGATTGCCGGCAAGGATGCGGGCCGCCTCGTCGATCCGCAACTCGTGCCCGGCAGCCCGGGCCAGAACGTCGGTGTGAGCGGTCATCGCCTGACCGAACCGGTTGCAACCACTCATCATGAGCGGCGCGAAAACAAGGACCAGAGCCCTACGGGGCAAGTTCATGCCGTTCTCCAGGCAGTACGTGAAAAAAAAATCAAGCCGCGCGGGCAGGGTCCTGCGCCAGCTCGCCCAGCGCTCCAAGCAGCGCCGGGAGGATCGGCTCCGTTCCACGCCGCACGAGAGCGAGCGAGAGCGGAATCGCCCGCCGAACCTCAACCTCCAATTGCCGGCCGGCAAGGGCGCGCTGCAGCGGCAGCATTGGCGGGATCGCGCCGGCTCGGAAATTCAAGCGCACGTCCCACGGGCGCGCCAGAATCCGCTCTATACCCAGATCCCGGCCGACCAACCGGAGGGTAGCCGACGTCAGCAGCGTTTCGGTTTCCTGCGGCAGTGGTCCGAATCGGTCGCGCATCTCGCGCCGGAGCAGGTCGAGCTCCGCGGGCGTTTCCGCTCGCGCCAGCCGTCGGTAGAAATGGAGCTTTTGCGCTTCATCGGGCACATAGCTATCCGGAATTAGGGCCGCGAAATCGACCGACACTTCGGTGAGCGGAGGCTCCGCCGGTTTTTCCCCGCCGCGCATCTGCCGGATCGTTTCCTCGACCATGCGCATGTAGGTGTCAAAACCCACCGCGTGCACGAAGCCGGACTGGGCCGAGCCAAGGATGTTACCCGCACCACGCAGCTCAAGATCCTTCAGCGCGATGTGGTACCCACTTCCCAGCTCGGTGTAGTGCTCCAGCACTCTCAGCCGCTTTTCGGCGTCCTCGGGGATGTCGTCGGGCACGACCAGGTAGCAGTAGGCGCGGTGATGCGAGCGCCCGACCCGGCCCCGAATCTGGTAAAGCTGGGCAAGGCCGAAGTGGTCCGCCCGGTTCACGATCAGCGTGTTGGCGGAGGGTACATCCAGTCCCGACTCGATGATCGCGGTGGCGACCAGCACGTTCAGCTCACCCTGGATGAAGCGGGTCATCACCGCCTCCAGCTCCGACTCCTTCATCTGTCCGTGTGCTACACCGACACGTGCGTCCGGGACCAGCTCCCGAGCCCGCTTCGCCACCGTGTCAATGCTTTCGACGCGGTTGTGGACGAAGAATACCTGTCCCCCCCGGTCCAGCTCACGGCGGATGGCGTCTTCCAGAACCGCGTCGCTCCAGGGGAGCACGTGGGTGATGATCGGCTGGCGGTCGCGGGGAGGCGTCTGGATCAGCGTCATGTCGCGCAGGCCGAGTAGCGCGAACTGCAGGGTCCGCGGGATCGGTGTAGCGGTCAGCGTCAGCACGTCTACCGTCTTACGAAGCTGCTTCAAGCGCTCCTTGTGCTTGACGCCGAAGCGCTGCTCCTCATCCACCACGATCAGGCCGAGCTCGCGAAAGTGCACATCGCCGGAAAGCAGCCGGTGAGTGCCAACCAACACGTCGATCTCGCCCGAGGCGACACTCCGCAGCACTTCAGCCTGCTCCTTGGCCGTGCGGAAGCGCGAAAGTGCCGCGGTGCGCACGGGGAAGTCGGCCAGCCGGGCGCTGAAGGTGTGGAGGTGCTGCTCTGCAAGAATGGTGGTGGGGACCAGGACCGCAACCTGCTTGCCGTCCTGAACCGCCTTGAAGGCAGCGCGGATGGCGATCTCCGTCTTGCCGTAGCCGACGTCACCGCAGATCAGGCGGTCCATGGGGCGGGCCCGCTCCATGTCACGCTTCACGTCGTCGGTGGCCCGGCGCTGGTCCGGTGTGTCCTCGAACAGGAACGCCGACTCCATCTCCCGCTGCCAGCGGCTGTCGGCGGGAAAGGCGTGTCCGGGTTCGGCTTCACGAGCCGCGTACAGCTCCAGCAGCTCCGCGGTCATCTCGTGAATCGCCTTTTGCGTCCGCTGCCGGGTTCGCGCCCAATCCCTGCCGCCGATGCGATGCACCTTGGGAGGCGGCGCATCCTCATCCGCGTCGCTCACCCACCGCTCGATGAGATCGACCCGGTGCACCGGAACGCGGAGCGTTTCGCCGCCCGCGTACTCGATGACCAATGTTTCGTACTCTTCGTCGCCCAGCCGGACGCGCTCCAACCCGCGGAAGCGCCCGATGCCGTGGTCCATGTGGACCACATACTCGCCCGGCTTGAGCGCCGCGATCGACTCCAGCGCGGCAGCCCCCCGGAAGCGCCGGCCCCGGCGCACGCGTCTGCTGCGGCGAAAGATCTCGTGGTCGGTAAGGACGCGCAGCGGTGGCGAGGCGTCCGGGACCACGAAGCCGCCGCCGAGTGAACCGAGGGCGAGGGTGGCTCCGGCGCCAACACCCAGCTCATCCAGCAATTCCTGGAGCCGGTCAAGCTGGCCCTGGTTGTCGCACAGGATCAGCGTGTGCTCACCGGAGGCATTCCCCTCCCGCAGCACCTCAGCGAGGCGGGGCATCCGCCGGTCGATGCCTGGCGGAGGCTGGACCCGGAAAGCGATGCCGGTCGGAGCCGAGTCCAGCCGGATCTGGGGGAACGCCGCGATTCGCCGCGCGCACTCCTCGGCCGGAAGAAAGAGCCGCTCGGGCGCCTCGCGATGGCCGCCGCGCGCCCGCTCGGCGTCGTGCAGACGGCACACGTCCGCCCAGGTGCGCTCCCACTCAGCCGAAAGGTCGGCGAGATGCAGCAGGACGCCGAACGGCGGCAGGTAATCGAGTAGGGAGCAGCGCGCGTCGTTCGCTGCGCTCTTGCCGGACGCCGAGCCCACAGCGTCCGCGCGCAGGTCGACGGGGAGGAGCTGCAGCGACTCCGCTGGGCGAAGCGAAAGCTGCGAGAGCAGATCAAAGAACCGGATGGATTCGACGGTGTCGCCCCAAAACTCGACGCGTGCCGGCTCCGGCGTGCCGAAGCCGAACACGTCCAGGATTCCACCCCGGAGCGCGAACTGACCCACCGCCTCCACGGTGCCCACGCGCTCAAAGCCCATCGCCCCGAGCCGCTCCGCCAGCTCGGTGAGGCGGATCTCGTCGCCCGTCGCCAGATCCAGGCGAAGACTGGTGATGCCGTCCACGGCGGGTGCGAGCTCCTGCAGGGCACGCGGCGTGGTGACCAGCAGGGAGGCGCGGCCGGCGAGGAGCGCTTCCAGCGCCTCGACCCGCGCACCGCCGATCTCCAGGTGCGGCTCGCCCTCTTCGTACGGCAGCGACTCGCGCTGGGGGTAAAGCTGGGCGGCGCCCTCCCCGAGCAGCGCTTCCAGATCGGCTAGCGTTTGCTCGGCGGCATCCGGAGTGGGCGCAACCAGGGTCCAGATTCGTTCGGGGCGGGCGCGGTGCAGCGCGGCTACCAGCACAGCCGGCGCGGAACCGGCGAGGCCGGACACGGCGAGCGTAGCCCCGGGCGCGGGGAGCGCGTCGACCATTTCCCGGAAAGTCGGGAGCGAGCGAAAAGCCTGGAGGAGCAACGGGTGCGGCACGGCGGACAAGCTAAGCGGCAGCGCGCGCCGCCGTCAACTACGGCGGGCCCCGCATTTGCTACGTAGAACCAGGGTTACACCCTTTTCCCCTGGAGCATTTCATGATGCAGCGAAGCATCTTTACCACCACGCTCGCCTGTCTGGCGCTTGGGGCGTGCGCGCCGGCGGCTACCGTGGGCACGCCCCCACCTGCGGCTGCCGTGGCTGCCTTGCCACGCGGCCCTGGAACGATCACCGCCGCCGACATGTACGCCCGGATCGCCTTTCTTTCCTCGGACGCGCTACGCGGCCGCGACACGCCGAGCCAGGGGCTGGATGCCGCCGCAGCGTACCTGGTAGGCGAGTACCGGCGGCTAGGGCTCGAGCCGGCCGGGGAAAACGCCACTTTTTACCAGCGGTATCCCTTCGGTATGCGTCGGTTGAACGCCGCCCGGACCGGACTGCGCATTCGCGGGGGACATGGCCAACAAGCGCTGCGCTACGGACAGGATTTTTTTGTCGCGGGCGGCACAACCGGAGACGTGGAGGGCGGACTGGTTTTCGCCGGCCGCGAGATCGGCGGGGGAGGGACTCCGGCGGGAATCTACCGGGACCGCATTGTGCTGACTGCGCTGCCGGGCGAGTTCACCCGCGACTTCCGGCTCCTGCGCAGCCAGCAGGCGGCGGCCGCCGAGCGGGAGGGTGCCCGGGCGATCATCCATGTGCTGGACCGGAGCTGGACGCGTGAACGCATCGCCGAGTTTGCTGGACGCGGAACCCAGCCGGCACGTGCCGTGGGCGAGCGCCCGGGATATCCGCAGTTCCTCCTTTCCTATGCCGCGGCGGAGCGGCTTTTCACCGCCGGCGGGCTCCGACTCAGCGAGTTGTACGGCCGCGCCGGTTCAGGCCGCGTTGACCCGGTGAGCATCCCCGGCCTGGCCGCGACGGCCGGAGCACCCCAGGAAGCGCTCGACCAGGCCACCGCTCCCAATGTGGTGGCGGTGCTCCGCGGCAGGGACCCCGTTCTGCGCAACGAATACGTGGTGCTTTCAGCGCACATGGACCATGTCGGTGTGGGCGCGCCGGTCAGTGGCGATTCCATCTACAATGGCGCCGACGACGATGCCTCGGGAACCGCCGCGCTCGTCGAAATCGCTGAAGCGATGGCGTCGCTCCCGGTGCGGCCCCGCAGATCAGTGATCTTTTTGAATGTGAGTGGGGAGGAAAAAGGGCTGCTCGGATCCCGCTGGTACTCGAATCACCCCACGGTGCCGCTGCAGCAGATCGTGGCCAATGTGAACATCGACATGATAGGCCGGAACTCTCCGGATACGGTGGTGGTGATCGGCAAAGACTACTCGACGCTGGGCGGGGTGGTGAACGCGGTGGGTAAGCGCCACCCCGAGCTACGCCTCACGGCCGCCGACGACATCTGGCCGGAGGAACGCTTCTTCTTTCGCTCCGACCACTTCAACTTCGCCCGCAAGGAGATCCCGGCGATCTTCTTCTTCACCGGCGTGCACGAGGATTACCACCGCCCGTCCGACACCGTGGACAAGATCGACAGCGACAAGGCGATGCGGGTGACGCGCCTGATCTACCACACGGTGATGGAGATCGCCAATGCGGACGGCCGCCCCACCTGGGATCCCAGGGGGCTGGAGGAGGTGCGCCGCCTGACCCGCTGAGCCGGTTCAGAAGGGGACGCCCCGGCACTTCCTGCGCGTCCGGCGTAGCGCTATGTTTCCGGCCCATGCGTATCGAACATATTCGTAACTTCTGCATCGTCGCTCACATCGACCACGGCAAGTCCACACTTGCGGACCGGCTGCTTCAGGAAACCCGCACCCTGGACAAGCGGGAGATGCGCGAGCAGGTGCTCGACTCGATGGATCTGGAACGCGAGCGCGGCATCACCATCAAGCTGAACGCCATCCGTATGGCGTACACGGCCCGCGACGGACGTGAGTACCAGCTCAACTTGATCGACACTCCGGGGCACGTGGACTTCACCTACGAGGTTTCCCGTTCGCTGGCTGCGTGCGAGGGCGCAATCCTGGTGGTGGACGCATCGCAGGGCGTGCAGGCGCAGACGCTTTCCAATCTGTTTCTGGCGCTGGATGCCGGGCTGGACATCGTCCCGGTCCTGAACAAGATCGATCTGCCGGGCGCCGAGCCCGAGCGGAGGCGGGCGGAGCTGGTGGACCTGCTCGGTGTTGCGCCCGAGGATGTGATTCTCGCGTCCGCCAAGGAGGGACTGGGCATTCCGGAGATCCTGGAGGCCGTTGTGCGCACCGTTCCTCCGCCCGAGGGCAATCCGGAGGCGGCACCGCGAGCGCTCATCTTCGATTCGTTCTACGACAAGTACCGCGGCGCGATACCCAGCATTCGTGTGGTGGATGGTGTATTCCGTCCAGGCATGCACATCACCTTCGGCTCCAACGAGGCCGAGTACGAGATCGACGACGTGGGATTCCTGCAGCTCGGCAACTTCAAGCTGCCGGAGCTGGGCCCCGGCGAGGTAGGCTACCTTACGGCGGCGATCAAGCGCGTTGCGGACACCAAGGTGGGCGACACCATTCTGGACGCGCAGAATCGCGCGACCGAGCTACTCGCCGGCTACCAGGAAGCGAAGCCGATGGTTTTCAGCGGCCTGTACCCCACGGACACGGACCAGTACGAGGAGCTGCGGGACGCCCTGGAAAAGCTCAAGCTGAACGACGCTTCGCTTTCCTATGAGCCGGAAACCTCCTCTGCGCTCGGGTTTGGCTTTCGCTGCGGCTTCCTGGGGCTGCTTCACATGGAGATCATCCAGGAGCGCCTGGAGCGCGAGTGGAACCTGGACCTGATCTCCACCGTGCCGAACGTGGAGTACCGCATCGTCATGACCGATGGCGAGCAACTCTGGCTCGAGAACCCTACTGCCCTACCGGACCGCACCCGCATCGACCGCATCGAAGAACCTTACGTAAAGGCCCGTATCCTGTGTCCCGCCGAGTACATCGGCGGGGTGCAGAAGCTTTGTCACGAGCGGCGCGGCGACTTCCGTGGAATGAGCTTCCTGGACCCGACGCGGGTGGAGATCGACTACGACCTGCCGCTGGCGGAGATCGTGCTCGATTTCTACGACCGCTTGAAGTCGGTGACACGCGGCTACGCCAGCTTCGACTACGAATTCAGCGATTTCCGCCCCAACAAGCTGGTCCGGCTGGACATGCTGATCAACGGCGATGAGATCGACGCCTTCAGTGTGATCATCCACGAGGACAAAGCCTACGAACAGGGTCGTGCAGTTGCCGAAAAGCTCAAGGAGCTGATCCCACGGCAGCAGTTCGAGGTTGCGGTGCAGGCCACGATCGGCAACCGGATCATCGCGCGGGAAAGTATCAAGGCGATTCGTAAGAACGTTACGGCGAAGTGCTACGGCGGCGACATCACGCGAAAGCGGAAGCTGCTGGAAAAGCAGAAGGAAGGTAAGAAGCGGATGAAGCAGGTCGGCTCGGTGGAGATTCCGCAGGAAGCTTTCCTGGCCGTGCTCAAGGTAGGCGAATAGCGGATGTTCACGGTGTTCCCGGGCCGAACGGTCATACGGGCACCGAACCACCTGGGCGATCTGGTGATGGCACTTCCCGCCCTGGTGGCGTCGGGTGGCGCGGACGTGGTGGTGCTCCGCGGGCTAGCGCCGCTGGTGGAGATGGCCCAGGTCGCGCGGGTGATGCCGCTGGATCGCGGGGACGCGGCTTCGGAACCACCGCGCGCGCCCTGCGCCAGCGGCGCTACCAGCGCGGGATACTCCTGCCGCCCTCCCTGTCGTCCGCGCTGCTCTTCGCGGCTGGCGCGGTCCGGGGCAGGCGCGGTACTCCCACCGATGGCCGCAGGTTGCTGCTCCACGACCCGGTGCCAGCCGCGCACTTGCGGCAGCTGCACCGGGCAGCAGCGTACTTGCTGCTGGTAACCGGCGAAGTTCCCGCTGTGCTTCCCAGGCCGCAGCTGGCGGTTCCGTATCAGCTGCGGGAGCGCTGGCGGGTGCTGGTTGGTGCGGAGCACGGTCCCTGGGTCGGGGTGTTCCCCGGGAGCAATGCTCCATCCCGGCGCTGGGAGCCCGCTCGCTTCGCCGAGCTGGCCCAGCGGCTGGCGCGGCGCGGACTACGCGTGGCCGTGTTCGGCGGCCCCGCGGAGCGGGAGCTTACTCGCACCGTGGCGGGGAGCACGGGTCTTGATCTCGGCGGGCGCACGGACCTGCCGCTGCTTGCCGCCGGACTCGCCGAGTGCACGCTGCTCGTGACCAATGACAGCGGCCCGATGCACCTCGCCGCCGCCGTCGGGACGCCGACGGTTTCGCTGTGGGGGGCGGGCGATCCAGCCATTACGGCGCCGCTCGGTCGATCCCACGAGGTGGTCCGGCGTGCCGACCTGCCGTGCGTTCCGTGCATCAAGAACGAGTGCCCCCGGAGAGGCCGGGGGTACGTGCTCGGTGATGCCCACCGCGAATGCATGCGTCTGATCGGGGTGGATGAAATCGACGCTGCGGTGAGCGTGCGAGCGAGCGCCGCTAGCCCCTGACCGGGAAAGATATGGTCGCCACTGACGACAAGCGTTGGATCGT
Organism: Longimicrobiaceae bacterium; assembly: GCA_030447645.1. GTDB lineage: Bacteria > Gemmatimonadota > Gemmatimonadetes > Longimicrobiales > Longimicrobiaceae > JAUJOM01. The sequence goes on from JAUJOM010000013.1 coordinate 20,905, forward strand.
TGGCGTGGACCTCGGGGGAACCAACATCGTGGTTGGGCTGATTCCCACTGAAGGCGGAGGCGTGCTTGGCCGCCGAACACTACCAACGGACTCAGTCCGCGGGGCCAAGTTCGTGGTCGACCGGATCATCGCGATGGTGGAAGAAGCGATTTCCGATGTGACGTTCAGCTTCGGTGGGAGCCGTGAGGACGTAGCCGGGATCGGGATCGGCTCACCGGGCCCGCTGGATCGCAAAACGGGAACGGTGATCAACACGCCGAACCTCGGCTGGCGCAATTTTCCCCTGCGCGATCTGGTCGCCAATGCCACGGGGCTCCCGGCTACGCTGGACAACGACGCCAATTGCGCTGCCTTCGGCGAATGGTGGATGGGTGCGGGCCGTGGTACGAGCACGCTGGTCGGTCTGACGTTGGGGACCGGCATCGGCGGCGGCATCGTTCTCAACGGCAAGATCTTTCACGGCTGTTCGGACGTCGCCGGCGAGATCGGCCACATGACCATCGAGTCCAGCGGCCGCCGCTGCAAGTGCGGCAACTATGGCTGCCTGGAGGCGTACGCATCCGGCCCGGCGATCGCCTTGCGAGCTACGGAGGGAATCGAAACCGGCGCTGAAACCATCCTCCCCGATCTGGTCAGCGGGCACCTGGAGGATATCACTGCCGCCACCGTGTACGACGCGGCGGTGCGCGGCGACGCGTACGCCACCGCGATGATGCGCGAAACCGCCTGGTATCTCGGCGCGGGCGTGGCGAACGTGATCAACATCCTCAATCCGGAGATGGTGGTGATCGCCGGTGGCGTCACTCACGCGGGCGACACCCTTTTCGCCCCACTGCGGGCGGAGGTGCGTCGCCGCGCCTTCAAGGCCGCGGAGGAGCGCTGCCAGATCGTGGCAGGCACACTCCCCGGCACCGCCGGGGTAGTGGGTGCGGCGGCAGTGTTCAAGCAGCAGCATTTCGGCGCGGTCTAGGTGGAGCGGACACGACGTGTCGGGATTCTCGGCACGCTGGTTTGGGACCGGATCTGGCTGCATGGTGCATCCTTGCCGCGCGAGGGCTGGGGTGGGATCGCGTATTCGCTGGCCGCCTGGGCCACAGCCTGCCCGCCCGGCTGGGCGGTTGTTCCGCTCGTGAAGCTGGGCAGGGATCTGGAAGCGCAGGCCCGCGAACTCCTGGCGGAGCTTCCGCGTCTCGCCAGCGCCAGCGAGCGGGTGGTGCCGGAAACAAGCAACCGTGTGGAGCTCCGCTACACGGATAGTGAACACCGGGGTGAGCGCCTGGTCGGTGGCGTGCTGCCGTGGACGTGGGAAGAGCTGGCACTCGCAGTCTCGGATCTCGATGCACTCTACGTCAACTTCATCACGGGCGACGAGATGCACCTTGCCGACGCGGAGCGTCTCCGGGAGGGATTCCGCGGGCCGATCTACGCCGACCTTCATTCGCTGCTCCTCGGCCACGGACCAGCCGGGCATCGTTTCGCCAAGCCACTGGTGGAATGGGAGCGCTGGATGGCGTGCTTCGACGCCGTTCAAACCAACTACGGCGAGCTCGCTACCCAGGCTGAAAGCGCGGTCCAGGATCCGTGGAGCTTCGCTCGGCACTGCCTCGGCTGCGGACCCGCGCTCTTCGTGGTCACCCTGGGCACAGGTGGGGCAGCGTACGTGATGTCGGAGGCGGCACGGTCCGATCCATGGAGTTGGCTCGTGCACGCACATCCCACGGCTACGCCGCATACCGGACGGGTGCCGCTGCCGAATGGTCCTGCAGCCGGGGACCCTATGGGATGCGGCGACGTCTGGGGGAGCACCTTCTTCGCCGAGCTGCTCGCCGGTGCTGAGTTAGAGCCGGCCATGGCGAGTGCGCACCGGGCGGCCGCGTTGAAGATGGCCCATTCCGGAGCGTCCGGGTTGTACATGCACCTGGCGGAGGGTAGCTTCCCGGCATGACCCAGGTACTCACGATTCCGCCGACGCTGGATGATCTGGCCTTTGAAGCACTGGTGTCGGAGGTGCAGTCAGCCAGAGACGGCCGGCTTCTCTTCGACGCGCGGCACGTTCGTGCCGCCGACCCGTATGGGCTGATCGGCCTGCTCGCGGTAGGGCAGAGCGTCGCCGACGGCGGACAGCGTCCCCTGCTGCAGCTCCCGCAGGTGGCGGAAGGAATGAACCGCTTTGCCCGCATGGGTTTTCTGCCGGTTGCCGCCGAGATCTTTGAAACGCCGGCAGCGTCCCGCTCGCGCGGAAATGTGGAGGCCAGCAACGTGCTGCTGGAGATCACGCCGATCCGGTCTCACGAGGACGTGCGTGGGGTGATTGACGACCTTTCCGAGCGTGCCGGGGCGATCCTCACCGAGACGCTCGGATACAGTGGCTCGGACGCCATGGGCTTCAGCATGATGCTTTCGGAGGTTTGCCAGAACATCACGGAGCACGCCGAGGCTGGCGGCTGGGTGGGCATTCAGGCATATCGCCGCCTGCGGCGGCTCGGCAGGGCCGCTGTGGTGATCGCGGTGATGGACCTGGGTGTAGGTTTCCGCGGCTCGCTCGCGCGTGAGCACTCGGCGCGCTTTGGAGATCGCTGGAGCGACGCTACCGCGCTCGAAGCCGCGTTCATCCATGGGGTCACGCGCTTCCGGGACCCGGGGCGCGGCCAGGGATTGAAGCAGATCCGCAAGAGTGTGGGGCGTTGGGGTGGGAAGATCGCCATCCGAAGTGGCACCGCGCGAATTGCGGACGCGGCACCCTGGGAAGATACCCCACCGCTGGAAACCGGCCTGGCACCCATGCCCGGGTCGCAGATCTTGATCATTTTGCCCGCGAAAAACACATGACGACGGTCACCTTCCACACCAACAGGGGCGACATTACCGCCGAGCTCTACCCGAACGAAGCGCCGGGCACGGTGGCGAACTTCGAGAAGCTGATCAAAGACGGCTTCTACGATGGTGTGTACTTTCACCGAGTGATTCCGGATTTCGTGATTCAGGGGGGTGACCCACTCACCCGCGAGCACGGTGTGGATCACCCGCGCGCGGGTACGGGAGGGCCCGGCTACACGATCGCCTGCGAAACGCGTGGGAACCCGCACACCCACAAGGAAGGAGCCCTTTCCATGGCGCACGCCGGCAAGGACACGGGAGGCTCACAATTCTTTATCGTGCTTTCCGAGGCCAATACCCGGCACCTCAACGGCAAGCACACCGTCTTCGGCCAGGTTACCGAGGGTCTGGACGTCGTGCGCAAGATCCGGAAGGGCGACCGGATGGAGCGTGTCGAAGTCTCCGATTCCGACGCGTGACGCGATGCGGGAAGGGCACGGCGTCCTGCCACTCGCGATCGACCTGAACCAGCTCGCACACCGGTCGGTCACCTCGCTGTATTCCAATCTGGTGACGCGGCCCACCGGGCGTGCCATCCGGATGGGGGTGGAAAGTCAAATCGCGGAATTGAAGCCGCCATCTGTCTGTCTGTCCGTGCTGGACTTCAGCAGCGTCCGGGTGCTGGACTACTCGTGTGCCGACGAAATCGTCGCGAAGCTGCTGCTGCGGTATAAGGCGGAGTCGCGTACCTCGGAGGTGTACCTGCTGGTCCGCGGACTGCAGGAGCACCATCACGAAGCGATCGAGGCTGTCCTTGAACGTCATAGCCTGCTGCTGGTGGTGGAGGCTGACGGGGCATTTTCACTGCTTGGACCGAGCAACCCCGCCGAGCGTGCCTGCTGGACGGCGCTGCTTCAGCGAGGGCCAAGCACCCCGTCTGTCGTGGCCGAAGATGCGGGGCTCAGTGACGTCGCTGCCCGAAGCGTGCTCGGCTCGTTCACGGAGCGGCGCGTGGCGCGCGCCATAACCCACGAGGTGGTGTGTCCGCTCCCATGGCTGATACGGGTCTGAAATGAGCCGGAAAGCCGGATTGTCGACGCGAGCTGTACACGCCGGTGACGCTGGCGCTGATGCGGGCGGACCGGTCACCACACCGATCTACCAGACGAGCACGTTCTTCAGCGAGCCGGAGGGTCGCGGCGAGGTTCGTTACACCCGGTACGGCAACAACCCCAATCACGTCGCGCTGGAAAGCAAGCTCGGCTCGCTGGAGGGGGCAGAGGAGTGCGTGGTGCTCGGGAGCGGCATGGCAGCGATGTCATGCGCCGTGCTGGCCTGCGCGGCCGCGGGCGATCACATCGTAGCGGCACGCGCTCTCTACGGCGGCACACGTACGCTGCTGGATCGGGAGCTCAAGCGGCTCGGGATCGAAGCGACGTACGTCGACCTGGCGCAGCCGGGTTGGGAGGAAGCCCTGCGCCCGAACACGCGCGTCGTGCTGGCTGAAACGCCCACCAACCCGCTGTTGCGGATCCTGAATCTCCGCCCGATCGCCGACGCTGCACACATCCACGGCGCCGCGCTCCTGGTAGACTCGACCCTGGCGACGCCCGCCAACCTGCGCCCGGTGGAGCATGGAGCAGACCTGGTGATCCATAGCATGACCAAATACCTCGGTGGGCACAGTGACGTGACCGGTGGAGCCGTGGCCGGCCAGGGGGCTCTGGTACGGGAAACGCGCAAGCGCGCTCGAACTTTTGGCGCGGTGCTGGATCCCCACGCCGCCTGGCTGGTGGAGCGGGGCGTGAAAACGCTCACGGTGCGCATGGAACGTCACAATCGCAACGGGCAGGTGGTTGCCGAGTGGTGTGAGCGCCAGCCTGCGTTTGCGCGGGTGCACTACCCAGGTCTGCCTTCACATCCCGACCATGCCCTTGCTACACGCCTGCTGGACGGTTTTGGGGGAATGATGAGCGTCGATTTGCGGGGCGGTGGAAAGGCCGCCGACCGCTTTGTCGCGGGCTTGCGGCTGGCGAAGGTGGCGCCGAGCCTTGGCGGCGTTGAAACTCTGGTGTCCGAGCCGCGGCACACTTCTCATGCCGGGTTGTCTCGGGAAGAGCGAGAAGCCATGGGTATCCGCGACGGTCTAGTGCGCTTCTCCCTCGGCATCGAAGACGCCGAGGATCTCATCGCTGACATCGAGGGCGCGCTGCGGGAGCTGTGATCGCCGAGCCCCTGGATCTGGCTGTCGTCGGCGCAGGGCCGTGCGGGATTGCGGTTGGAATTGCGGCGCGTCAGCTTGGGCTGCGATGTCTCCTGTTCGACAAGGGGGCCGTCACGCAGGCAATGATCGAGCACCCCACCTATACCACCTACTTCAGCGGTCCGGAAAAGCTGGAAATCGGTGGAGTCCCCTTCACTACAGCCGGAGACAAGCCTACGCGGCGCGAAGCTCTGCGCTACTACCGCAAGGTGGTTGCTTTCTTCGGGATTGCTGTCTGCCAGTACGAGGAGGTGATTGAGCTCCACGGCCGCCATCCCGAGTTCCTTGTGCGAACGCAAACGCTGCACGGTGAGGCACGGGAGTACCGTGCCCGCAATGTGGTGATCGCCACCGGGTATTACCACACGCCGCGTCGCCTGGAGGTACCCGGCGGGGAGCTACCCAAGGTGCAGCACTACTTCAAGGAGCCGTTCTTCTACTTCGACCAGGATGTGGTCGTAGTGGGCGGCGGCAACTCCGCCGCCGACGCTGCGCTGACGTGCTGGCGCGAGGGCGCGCGTGTGACGCTGGTGCACCTCTTCGATGAGCTCGACCGGGGCGTAAAGCCGTGGATCCGGCCGGACATCGACAACCGGATCGCGGAGGGGGCGATTCCGGCGCTCTGGCGACACCGCGTTGCCGAGGTGCGGTCGCGGGAAGTGGTGGTGGAGGATCTGGGCACTGGCAAGCAACGGACTTTGAGCAATGACTGGGTGCTGGCAATGACCGGCTATGTGCCGGACACTCCGTTTGTCTCGGGGCTGGGGGTACGGGTAGACTTCATCACCGGGATCCCCGCGCACGACCCCGGGACCATGCAGACGAACGTCCCGGGTATCTACGTTGCTGGCGTGGTTGCGGCGGGTTTCGACGCCAACAAGATCTTCATCGAGAACGGGAAGCTTCACGGCCCGCTGATCGCCTCGGCGGTCGCTTAGCTCAAGGGATTCAGCCGCAGCCGACGTGCGCGGGGTATCCGCGCTCCAGGTCCACGAGCGGAGCGGTGTATTCGCCTGAAAAGCAGGCATGGCAAAAGGTGCCGCTAGCGGCAACGCATTCCAGCATCCCTTCCAGCGACAGGTAACCCAGCGAGTCCACCTGCAGGAAATCGCGGATCTCCTCCGTGGACATACCCGCCGCGATCAATTCTTCACGGGTAGGCAGGTCGATTCCGTAGAAGCAGGGGAAGCGCACCGGAGGTGAAGCGAGTCGGAAATGGATTTCCTGCGCGCCTGCTTCCCTCAGCATGGACACGAGCCCGCGCGACGTGGTCCCTCGGACTAGCGAGTCGTCTACCACAACCACCCTCCGACCGTCGAGCACCTCCCGCACGGTGTTGTACTTCATGCGGACCTTGAAGTCGCGCCCGGCCTGCGAAGGCTCGATGAACGTCCTCCCCACGTAGTGGTTCCGGATCAGACCCAGCTCGAACGCGAGCCCTGACGCTTCAGCGTAGCCCAGCGCAGCGGAGTTGGCCGAATCGGGTACGGAGATCACCAGATCCGCATCCGCTGGCTGCTCGACGGCGAGACGCCTCCCGAAGGCACGGCGGGCACGATCCACCGACTGCCCCCACAGGTGCGAGTCCGGGCGCGCGAAGTACACCAGTTCAAAGACGCACGGGCGCGGCGCACCGACCGGCGGAAGCGGGCGCAGCGTTTCGACCGTGCCACCCCGAATCCGCAGCACCTCACCCGGTTCGATGTCGCGGACGTAGGTCGCGTTGATAATGTCGAGGGCACAGGGCTCTGAGGCCACCACAGTTGCTTCGCCCAGCCGTCCGAGCACCAGCGGGCGGAAGCCAAAGGGATCACGTGCAGCGTACAGTGTGTCGCCCACTGTGATCAGGAGCGAGTACGCGCCCTCGAGCTGGGAAAGCGCGTCGTCGATCTGCGCCTCCACACCCGCCCGGCGAGAGCGGGCGATGAGGTGGACGATGACCTCGGAATCGATCGAAGACTGAAAGAGCGCGCCCTCCTCCACCAGACGGGTACGCAGATCCTGCGCGTTGGTGAGGTTGCCGTTGTGCGCGAGTGCCAGCTCGCCCTCGGCATAGCGGACCAGGATGGGCTGGGCGTTCTGCAGTCCGCCGCCCCCGGCCGTGGAGTAGCGAATGTGACCGATTGCAGTGTCACCTGGCAGGCGCGCGATGTCTTCGGCGTTGAAAGCCTCCGAAACCAGGCCGGCCGCTTTGTGGACCCGTGCTGAACCGTCCCGATCTACAGCGACGATGCCGGCTGCCTCCTGTCCGCGGTGCTGCAGGGAATACAGCCCGAGAAACACCTGCTGAGCGGCTGCAGGGGCGCCGGAAACCGCGACGATTCCGCACATGTGCTTACAAGTGCTCGACTTCGGAGAAGAGCGATGCCCGCACGTCGTCGGGCGATCCGTCCATGCGGCGCGGAATCGCATCGTAGTACACCGCCGCAAGCTCGAGGATCGGCACCGCGATCGTGGCTCCGGCGGAGCACACCCGAAACCAGCCATCCTGCTCCGTTACGGTACCCAGCACGCCGGCCGGTACAGCGTACCGATCCATCACCTCCAGCACTGCCGGGCGCGCGTCCGGACGGCAGGACACCACCACGCGGCCCTGGGCTTCTCCAAAAAGCAGAGCGCGAGGGGGAAGTGAATTCGGCAGATCGATGTTGACACCCCACAGCTGATCCGGATTACCGAACGCGGACTCCGCCAGCGCCACGGCCAGCCCGCCCTCGGCGCAGTCGTGGGCGGAGGCGATCAGGCCGGCCCGAATAGCGTCGAGCAGCGCGGTCTGCAGCGCTCGCTCGCCATCCAAATCAACCCGCGGTGCGTCGCCCGCCGTGAGGCCGTGTATGACGCGCAGATATTCGCTCGCCCCCCGCTCCTCGGTGTTCTGCCCCAGCAGGATCACCACGTCCCCTTCGTTCTTGAATGCACTGGTGGTGATGTGATCCAGGTCCTCCACGATCCCCACCATGCCAATGGTAGGCGTGGGGTAAATGGCGCCTCGCGGGTTCTCGTTGTACAGGGATACGTTTCCGCCGGTGACGGGCGTGCTAAGCGTGCGGCATGCCTCGGCGATGCCCGCGAGCGCCTCCGACATCTGGTGGTACACTTCCGGCTTGAGCGGATTACCAAAGTTGAGGTTGTCGGTGACGGCGCGGGGAAGGGCGCCCGAGCAGGCGAGGTTGCGAGCTGCTTCGGCCACCGCGATCTGACCGCCGCGTCGAGGGTTCAGGTATACATAGCGCGCATTGCAGTCCACGGTAGCGGCAATGGCGCGTCGTGTGCCTCGCAGCCGAATCACCGCGGCATCGGAGCCAGGACCCACAACCGTGCCGGTGCGCACCGTGCTGTCGTACTGCTCATAAACCCACTGCTTGGACGCGATGCCGGGGGAATCCAGTAGCATGCGTAGAGTCCACGCCGGGTCCGCCTCTTCCGGCCTGGGCTCGATCGCGGACACATCCATTTCGCGCAGGGCCGTCACCTCGGCCGCTTCGCGCCCTTCACGGGTGTAGGTGGGACACTCGTTGACGAGCGGTTCGCCAGGGATAGCAGCTACCGGGACGCCGTTCTCGCGTACCACATACATCCCCGTGTCCGTGACCGTGCCAATCGTTTCGGCGTCAAGCCCCCAGTGCCCGAGGATCTTGCGAACCGCTTCCTCGCGGCCGGCGTGCGCCACCACAAGCATGCGCTCCTGCGTCTCCGAAAGCAGGATCTCGTAAGGCGTCATCCCCGGCTCCCGCACCGGCACCCGGCTGATCTCGATGTCCACACCCGTTCCGCCACGGGCCGCCATCTCGGTGGAAGACGAGACCAGACCCGCCGCCCCCATGTCCTGAATTCCCACGATGTGGCCGGAGCGGATCAGCTCCAGTGATGCTTCCAGCAGCAGCTTCTCAGTAAAAGGATCGCCTACCTGGACCATCGGGCGCTTGGCTTCCGCCGCTTCGGAAAGCTCCGCGGAAGCAAAGGTGGCGCCATGAATGCCGTCCCGGCCCGTTTTTGCCCCAACCGCCATGATCGGATTGCCCACCCCGGCTGCCACCCCCCGGATCAGCTCGTCCTCCTTGAGCAGCCCGATGCACATGGCGTTCACCAGCGGGTTGCCCTCGTAGGCAGGGTCGAACCCCACCTCTCCCCCGACGGTGGGCACACCCACGCAGTTCCCGTAGTCGCCGATCCCCTTAACCACCCCTGCAAGCAGGTAGCGCACCCGGTCTCCACCCGGCCCGTCCAGATCCCCAAAGCGAAGCGAGTTGAGGAGCGCGATAGGCCGGGCACCCATGGTGAACACGTCCCGCAGGATACCGCCCACACCGGTGGCCGCGCCCTGATAAGGTTCGACCGCCGACGGGTGGTTGTGCGATTCGATCTTGAAGGCGATCGCCAGACCGCCTCCAACTGCAATTACTCCCGCGTTCTCCCCCGGCCCCTGCAGGACCCAGGGTGCCTGCGTGGGAAGCTGCCGGAGCAGAGGTCGCGAGTTCTTGTAGCCGCAGTGCTCCGACCACATGGCGCTGAAGATTCCAAGCTCCGTCCAGGTGGGCTCGCGCCGGAGGATCTGCAGGATCTGCTGGTACTCGTCCTCGGAAAGGCCGTGCTCGGTGACGGCTTCTGGCGTAATCGCGGGATCACCGGGGCGAGACTGCACTTCCACGTCGGCGGTGCTGCTGGGTACGCTCATCTCTGGGTTCTACTCCGGTGGTCTCGGAGGCTGCGGCTGCGGGCGCGCCGGCGTACCGCTGGCGGGCGGCGTTCCTGGAACCGGCGTTGGCGGGCTCAGGGCGGCCGCGGTATCCGCGCGCTGGAGCGGTCCCCGGATCGTGTCCGTGGTCGCATTGCGACGCGTCCTGAATCCGTCGGCGGGGGCCGCCAACTCGCCGTCGCGGCGTCCAACGACGATGCGGCGCGCAGGCCGCTTGGCACCGACGGTTGTCCGCGTGCTACCCAGTACCTCAACCTCGATGCCCTCGGATCGTAGAGGCCGTTCAGCGCGCCTAGGCGAGGGCGTACCGCCGGAAGGGGGCGGAGAGCCGAGGACGGCGGGTCCGGCGAAGTGGCGTCCCCGAGTTCGCAGCACGGCGGCGACAACCCGGTCGGCTTCAAGAAACACCACGTCATCCGAGCCACACCGGACGGGGCAGCCATTGGCGTAAAACAGATAGGTTCGATCGGCCGCCTGCCGCCTGACCGTCGGCTCGCCGAACACCCGGCGCACGTCCGCTTCCGTCATCCCGGGCCCAATGGAGGTCCGTGCCTGCGCTCCGGCCGGACCGGCCGCGGCCAGGGCGAGTAGCAGCCAGGTCTTCATCTGCCCACTCCAGCGTTCAGGTGGCTTTCCACGGCCCGGAAGAGGGGGACGCCGTCCGTGGAGCCGAGCAGCGCGTCCACGGCCCGTTCCGGGTGGGGCATCATGCCCAGCACATTACCCGCCTCGTTCACGATGCCCGCGATATTCCTCGCGCTCCCGTTCGGGCTCGCCTCACCCATGTAGCGAAAGGCAACGCGCGCGGATGACTCCAGCTCATCCAGCGTCGCCTCGTCCGCCACGTAGCACCCCTCCCCGTGGGCGATCGGCACCCGCAGAACTTGGCCCGCTTCGTACCGGCTCATCCAGAGGCTGTCCGTTGCCTCGACGCGCAGGCGGACGGATCGGGAGGCAAAGCGCAGGCTCCGATTGCGGATCAACCCCCCGGGCAGCAGCCCAGCCTCGCAGAGAATCTGAAATCCGTTGCAGATTCCGGCCACCGGGCCGCCGGCGTTTGCGAACGCGCGAACCTCCTCCATGATCGGGCTTACCCGCGCGATCGCCCCAGCGCGGAGGTAGTCACCGTAGCTGAAGCCGCCCGGCAGGAACACCGCATCGGAACCCTGCAGGTCTGCTTCGGCGTGCCACAGGTAAATCGCCTGGCCGCCAATGGTTTCTTCGACGGCGTGAAGGCAATCGTAGTCGCAGTTGGAGCCGGGGAAGGTGACGACGCCAATCTTCAAGACGCAACCCGGATCTCGAAGTCTTCCGTTACGGGATTGGCGAGCAGCCGGCGGCACATGGCCTCCGCGCGTTCTCGCGCATCCGCTTCGCTCGCCGCCAGCAGCCGCAAAGTAATCAGCCGCCCGACGTGCACCTCGGATATGCCGTCGAACCCAAGGCTGCCGAGTGCGCCCGCGACCGCGTTCCCCTGCGGGTCCAGGATGCCGGCGCGGGGTACCACCCGCACATCGATTCGATGCTCCGTCAAGGGATCTCCTCCGGGGGACGCTGCCGCCCCCCCATCTGCCGGCGGGGCCGGATGTCGGCATACTCCAAGTCACGGGCGTCTTCCTCCTCATCCTCGTCGAGCAGCGGATCACGCTCGGGAAGTCGCTCGAGGAAGCCGAGCAGCACCGTCCGTCCCAGACCCCAGGTGATGTACGTGATTGCCGCCGGAAAGAAAAAGAGCGCCGGGATGGTGAATGCCGCGATCAGTGAACCAGTGGCAGCGGCAATGGTAAGCCAGCCGCCAACGGTGCGGATGCTGAAGCGAGGCACGACCGGGTAAAGCACATGGCTGATCATCAGCCCCGCAACCACCAGCATCAAACCGCCAGCCAGCTGGTTCCAGGGCAGCTGCGTCAGGTGCCGCTGGAAGAAATCCGTCTGGCTGAAGGGGTAAAGCGTTGCCAGGGTGCCTCCAGCCGCCGGTGAGGGAAGTCCATGAAAGGACGTCTTCGCCATCCCGGCCTGCTCCACGTTGAAGCGCGCCAGGCGGACGATAGCGGCGGCAACGTACAGGAAGGCGATGGTCCAGCTCCACAACCCGCTCTGGAAGAAAAGGAAGTACATGATCATCGCCGGCGCGACGCCGAACGAGACTGCGTCCACCAGCGAGTCCAGTTCCGCGCCGAAGTCGCTGCCGGTGCTCGTAAAGCGCGCTATGCGCCCGTCCAGCATGTCCGCCACGCCCGCGATGACGATCAGCCAGGCGGCCAGCTCAAACTGCCCGCGAGACGCGGACACGATTGCCCAGATCCCGAGGAACAGATTTCCCAGCGTTAGCCCACTCGGCAGGATCACAACCGCGCGCCGGCGTCGGCTCACCTGCATCATGTGCCGCCCGGCTCTTCCAGCGGGAACTGATCCAGCTCCGCGCCGGTGATGCGGCGGAAAGCATCCTGGTAGCGCACCGTGGTTGCTTCGACTACCGCAGCCGGAAGGTCGGGACCCGGCGCTTGCTTGTTCCAGGCACCGGCACGGGCAAGTCCCTCCAGATAGTCGCGCAGGGGCTGTTTGTCGAAGGAGGGCTGCGGGATTCCGGGGGTGTAGCCGTCCGAGGGCCAGAAGCGGGAGGAATCCGGCGTCATCGCTTCGTCAATGAGTAAAGCGCTCCCGTCCGGGGCACGTCCGAACTCGAACTTGGTGTCCGCGAGCAGAATCCCGCGGGCGGCGCACAGCTCGCGTCCCCGGGCATACAGTGCGACGCTCGCCGCGCGGAGCCGCTCGGCAGCTTCCGCGCCCAGGATCTCGCACATTCGTGCACGGGGGATGTTTTCGTCGTGTCCTTCTTCCGCCTTGGTAGCCGGGCTGAAGACGGGCGGGTCCAGGCGGGCGGCTTCGACCAGTCCCGCTGGAAGCCGCTCACCCGCCAGCGTGCCGTCCTGGCGGTATTCGCTCCATGCGGAGCCGGCGAGATATCCGCGTACAACGCACTCCACCGGGTAGGGTTCCGCTCGGTGCACGAGCATGGCGCGGCGAGCCCAGTACTCGCGGCACTGCTCCAGCATGGGATACTGCGCGGCGATCCGCTGCGGGTCGACCGAGATGAAGTGGTTCGGAATAATGTCGCGGGTGCGGGCGAACCACCAGGCGGAGAGGAGGGTGAGCACCTCACCCTTGCGCGGCACCGGCTGCGGGAGAACCACGTCAAAGGCGCTGACGCGGTCACTCGCAACCATGAGCAGCGCGTCGCCGAGGTCGTAAACGTCACGGACCTTGCCTCGCCGCAGCAACCGGAGCGGCAGGTCCGTACGGGTGAGCAGCGTGGTCACCTGAGCAACTTTCGCTGCGGGGCACGACAGCTGGGGATCACGGCGCAAAATTAATCCCCGCGGCGACCGGAGGCAACTTAACGGGTCTGCAGAGGGCGCAGCTTGCGATCAAGGTAGCCGAGCAGGGGAGCGGGACTTGGAGTTTCCCCGGTGACCTGTTCGCACAGCTCGGTCCTGTCCACCGGCGCCCGTGGCGGTGAATCTTTTCCCGTAGCCAACGGAGGAGCGATTCGAACTCGCCGCGCGCGAATCCGTCCTCCAGATCCGGCATCTCACGCCGCGCAGCGTCCCAGAACTGCGCCGCATAGACGTTGCCGAGCGTGTAGGTGGGAAAGTAGCCGATCGCACCAAATGACCAGTGGATGTCCTGAAGGCAGCCGTAGGCATCGTCCTCCACCTCGACGCCCAGATCGCTCCGCATGCGCCGGTTCCACTCGCCAGGTAGCTCCCCGGTTCGGAGATCGCCCGCAAGCAGCGCGCGCTCCACGTCGAAGCGCAGCAGGATGTGCAGGTTGTAGCTGGCCTCGTCCGCTTCTACGCGGATCGGTCCTGGGCGCACGGCGTTCATCGCGCGGTGCAGTGCGTCGGCGGTGGTCGTGTCCAGAGCAGAGCCGAGAAACGGGCGGGCCTCCGGGACGAGCCAGGTCCAGAATTGCCCTGACCTCCCGACCATGTTTTCCCAAAGGCGGGATTGGCTTTCGTGGATTCCGAGCCCTGCGGCATCTCCCAGGGGCTGCCCCCAGAATTCGCGCTTCGGCAGGCCCTGCTCGTAAAGCCCGTGCCCGGCCTCGTGGAGTACGGAGCCGATCGCATCCAGCAAAGCATCCTCGCGGTAGCGCGACGTCAGCCTTGTATCCCCCGGCCCGACGCCCTGGCAGAACGGGTGAGCGGAGACATCCAGCCGCCCGGCCGTCACATCAAAGCCGATGCGCTGGACGAGCCAGGCGGAAAGGGCCTGCTGCGCGTTCACGGGCAGGCGAAGCAGGCCTACGCTGCCACTGTCCGGCTGAGCATCCGCCACTTCCGCGACAAGTGTGGTGAGGGGCGGCCGGAGCTGGGCGAAGATCTTTTCCACATCGCGCGCGGTAGCTCCGGGCTCGTATTCGTCGAGTAGCGCGTCGTACGGATCGCTGCCACTGTCGCTCAGACATTCCGCCTTGGCACGCACCAACTCAAGCGTGCGATCCAGCCAGGGAGCGAATGCCGCGTAGTCACTCCGCTCCCGTGCGTCCCGCCATGCTTCCATGGTGAGCGAGGCGGTTTCGGCGAGCTGACGGACCAGGGCGGACGGCAGGCGAACGGCCCGGTCGTAGTCACGGCGAATCTCCCGCAGGTTCGCGCCAACGATCGGATCAGCACTGATCCCCACGTCTGCTTCACACGACGCCAGCACTTCGCCGAGCCGTCGGGCAGTGCGGCGCTCGTGTACCAGCCCGGCGAGCAGTGCGAGCTGCTCGGCCCGGAGCTGCGCGCCACCGGCGGGCATTCCGGTTTCCTGGTCCCACGAGAGCAGCGAACTTGCAGACGCGAGCGTGGCTGCCTCCGCCAGCAGGCCCGTCAGCTCAGCGTAGGAGTCAGACATGCAGCTCAGGTGTGGCCTCGGTGGTAGCTCCCGGGTAGCGCGCGAGCACCGGATCCACCCACTCCGCGAGGAAGGCGTCGACCTGTTCCGGAGCGCGGCCGATGTACAGCTCGGGGCGGAGCGCCTCCTCCAGCTCGGCGGGCTCCAGGCCAAAAGCAGGATCTCCGGCCAGACGGTCCAGCAGATCATTGGGCAGCCCCTGCTGCTTGATCCGTGCTCCCGCCGCTAGCGAGTGGCGTCGTATGCGCTCGTGAAGCTCCTGCCGATCCCCACCGTGCCTGGCAGCGCGGAGCATCAGGTTTTCCGTGGCCATGAACGGGAGCTCCTGCAGCAGACGCCGGCGAATCTGCTCGGGGTACACCACCATGCCGCCGGCGATGTTGTGCAGCAAGAGCAGCACGGCATCGGTGGCGAGGTAGGCTTCGGGAACCGCGATGCGCTTGTTCGCGCTGTCGTCCAGCGTTCGCTCCAGCCACTGCGTCGCGGCCGTGAATGCGGGGTCGAGAGTGAGCACGATCACGTGCCGTGCAAGGGCGGTAATCCGCTCAGCGCGCATGGGGTTGCGCTTGTACGGCATGGCGCTCGAGCCGATCTGGTGCTCTTCGAACGGCTCCTCGACTTCCTTGAGGTGGGCCAGGAGGCGCAGGTCATGGGCGAACTTGGATGCGGATTGCGCGGCTCCAGAGAGCGTCATGAGACACGCCGCATCTGTCTTGCGCGTGTATGTTTGTCCCGTGACGCCGTATACCTGTTCGAACCCCATTTTTGCCGCGACAAGCGTATTCAACCTGTCTACTTTGCTGCCATCGCCATCGAACAAATCCAGAAAGGATGCCTGGGTGCCTGTCGTGCCCCGAACGCCGCGGAAGCGCAGTGTGGAAAGGCGGAACTCGATCTCCTCAAGGTCGAGCAGCAGATCCTGGATCCAGAGCGTCGCGCGCTTGCCGACCGTCGTGGGCTGCGCCGGCTGGAAGTGAGTCCAGCCAAGCGTGGGGAGGGCCCGGTGCTCGCGGGCGAAACGGGCGAGTGCGGCTACTCCCGCAACCAGCCGATCCCGGATGATCCCGAGTGCCTCCCGATGCTGGATCAGATCGGTGTTGTCGCCGACATAGGCCGAGGTGGCGCCCAGGTGGAGCACGCCGCGTGCTTCGGGTACTTGCTCTCCAAGGTGGTGGACGTGGGCCATCACGTCGTGCCGCAGCTCCCGCTCCAGTTCGGCGGCACGAGCCAGATCCACGTCATCGAGATGCGCACGGATCGAGGCGATCGCCGCCTCCGGGATGGGAAGACCGAGCTCCCGCTGCGCTTCGGCAAGCGCAAGCCAAAGGCGACGCCACATGCCGAACTTGAAGCCAGGGCTCCACACCCGCATCATTGCCGGCGAAGCGTACCGCTCCGCGAGGGGATTGGAAGGCCGATCCAACGAAGTCATGGATAGACGACCTCGCGCAGAAAGAGACCCTGGGGAGGAGCCGGCGGTGAGGCGAGGAGGGGGCTGGTGGGTGCGAGAAGCTCCGCGATGTCTTCCGCGGGCCGCAAACCGCGCCCGATGCTGACCAGAGTACCTACCAGATAGCGAACCATGTGGTGCAGAAAGCGGTTGGCGGTGATGTGAAATTCGATTCCCACGTGCTCCCAGGGCCGCCACTTGGCGACGCTCACCGTGCAACGGTCGCCACGCTCCTCCTGACCTGCTTTGGCGAATGCACGGAAGGAGTGTTCGCCCAGCAGGGACTGCGCGGCACCTTCCATAGTGGGCACGTTGAGGTGCTCGGCCACCGGCCAGCACCAGCGGGCGTGGAAGGGGGAGCGGCAGTCCGGTGCCAGGCCGACGCGATACACATACGCGCGCAAGACTGCGTCATAGCGGGGGTGAAAATCCGCCTGGGCCTGCACGGCGTCGGCTACCCACACGTCGCCTGGAAGAAGCGCATTCATCGCGCGCCGGAGCGCCTGCGGTGTCCAGCGGGTGGGCGCGTCGACGGCGGCAACCTGTCCGGTGGCATGCACACCCCGGTCGGTCCGGCCGGACCCGAGCACCGTCGCGGGGGCGGCGAACAAGCGCCCGAGCACCCGTTCCACCTCGCCCTGGACGGTGCGCCGGCCCGGCTGCACCTGCCAGCCAAAGAACTCCGCTCCGTCGTAGTGAAGCGTGAATCGGATGCGGTGTCCAGCGGGCTCACTCATCGGCGACAAGCTACCGGCGAGCCCGGGCACGTCAACCCTTCATTGCTGATTGACAGGCTCGGGCGCTACGGGTAAACTGCTGAATGGCTACGGGATACAGAAGCCCAGCATGACCGCGGCGGAGCTGGTCCGAGCCGCCCTCAACCGGCCGCTCAGCGCCGAAGAAGCCGAAGCTGCCGTGGGTGCCATGGTGGATGGTACCGCTACGGCGGTGCAAACCGCGGCGATGCTGAGCGCCATTGCCACGCGGGGTGCCACCCCCGCGGAGGTGGCGGGCGGCGTTCGCGCGCTTCGCCAAGCGATGGTGCCGGTACAGGTCGCGGATGCGCGGGGGCTGGTGGACACCTGCGGCACCGGCGGCGGCGCGCTGACCACCTTCAATATATCCACAGCCGCCGGGCTCCTGGCCGCCGGCGCGGGGGTGCGGATCGCGAAGCACGGCAACCGGAGCTTCAGCTCACGCTCCGGTAGCGCGGACGTGCTCGAGGCTCTCGGGGTGCGAATCGAGTTGGATCCCAGTGAGGCGGTGAGGGTGCTGGAAAGCGCCGGGATTGTCTTCCTCTTCGCGCCGCTGTACCACCCCGCGATGCGGCAGGTCGGCCCGGTACGCCGGGAGCTGGGAGCACCGACCCTCTTCAACATCCTGGGTCCGCTGGCCAATCCGGCGTATGCGCGTCGCCAGCTGGTCGGCGTGGCCGACCCACGCCTGATGGTGTTGGTTGCGGAAGCGCTTCAGGAGCTCGGGCACTACCGCGCCCTGGTGGTGCATGGCGCGCCGGGCATGGACGAGTTCAGCCCACTGGGTACTACGGAGGTGGTGGAGCTGACTGGAGGAAAGCTTCGGCGGTGGCGATTTGATCCCGCGGAGCAGCTTGGCTGGGGTGGGTTTGCGCCTGCGGAGCTTGCCGGTGCCGATCCGGCCGATAATGCCCGGCTGGTGGAAGGCGTGCTGGACGGCCGCGTCGGTGGAGCGGCGCGAGCCGCCGTGGTGCTCAACGCCGGCGCCGCGATCTATCTCGCGGGACTCGCCGATACGCTCGTGGAGGGAGTGAGCGCGGCCGAGCGGGCGCTGCAAGCGGGTGCGGGGAGTGCCTGCCTGCAGCGACTCCGGGCCGCCACGACTTTGATCTAGGCTGCCCTGCGCGGGGCGAAAACTGCCCGCAGCTCCCACGGGCCGGGAAAGGGCGCGGAGGCAGGGGGACGCAGTACCAGCATGCCGTTGCCGTCTCTGGCCAGGCGGCCGATCATGAAAAGGTTGGACATGGCGCGTTTCCTCAGTATTTGCGGATGACGCCTACGACGATACCCTGAATCTCCACCTCAGCGGAGTCGTACAGGAGTGGCTGCATCGTGGGATTGGCGGGCTGCAAGCGGATCCGGGCACCAGGCTCACGATAAAACTTTTTGACGGTGGCCGAGTCGCCTCCAATGAGCGCCACCACCATGTCGCCATTCTCCGCGGTGCGCCGCGAGTTGACCACGATATAATCCCCATCGCGTATCTGCTCGTCCACCATGGAGTTTCCCTTGACGCGCAGCACGTAATTATTGCCCGACCGCATCATGTCGTGCGGCACGGCGATGGTTTCCTGCTCCTCGATGGCTTCGATGGGCAGGCCGGCTGCCACACTCCCGAGCAACGGCAGCTCTACGGCGAGTCCGGAGCCGGTGTGCACCACCTCCAGGGATCGGCTGCGATTGAAGTTCTTCCGCAGATAGCCTTTTTGCTCCAAATTACTCAGGTGCTCGTGCACGGTAGCGAGTGAAGAGTAGCCGAACGACTCGGCGATCTCCTCGAAGCTCGGTGAGTAGCCGTTGTCGTCGACGAAACGATCGACGTAGTCGAGGATCTGGCGCTGCCGCTTGGTGAGTGGCATGTGAGTCGAGGCATGAGGAGTCACAGTCCGAACAAAGGCCGAATGCAATTTACCCGAACACAGCCCGAAGCGCAAGATGTACTGAGCCGTATCCTCCAGGTGAAGGAGCAGGAGGTGGCAGAGCTGCGTCCACGCCGCTCGGAACTTCGTTCCCGAGCGGCGGATGCATCCCCCACCCGCGGCTTCGCAGCCGCGCTCCGGACACCAGGAAGGGTCCAGCTCCTGGCCGAGGTGAAGCGTCGCTCCCCCTCGGCGGGGACGATCCGCGCGGACGCCCACGCAGGGGAGATAGCGCAGGCGTACGAGCGAGCCGGAGCGGCCGCGCTCTCCGTGCTGACGGACGAGCAGTTCTTTGGCGGGCATCTGGATGCGCTGCGCAGTGCTCGCGCGGCAACCGGGCTTCCGGTCCTGCGCAAGGACTTCATCATCGACCCGCTACAGCTGTGGGAGGCGCGGGTCGCCGGGGCGGACGCCATCCTGCTGATCGTTCGTGCTCTGGAGCAGGCTCTGCTGAGCGACCTGCTTGCTCTCGCGGCAGAGCTGGCGATGGACACGCTGGTCGAGGCGCACACCGCAGCGGAGGTGTACCGGGCACTCGCCACCGGCGTAACACTTCTGGGCGTCAACAACCGGGATCTCGCCACCTTCACCACCGACCTGGGACTTTCGGAGCGGCTGGTACGCCACGTGCCTGCCGCGATCACCTTTGTGGCGGAGAGCGGCATCCACACGCCCGCCGATGTGGACCGCCTGGGTGCCTGCGGAGTGGATGCCGTCCTGGTGGGTGAGGCGCTGATGCGGCAGCCCGACATCACCGCGGCCGCGGCGGCGCTGGTCGGGCGGCCCAAGCTCGACCGCGTGCAGTGACCCATCCAGCCGTGAAGGTGTGCGGGTTGACGCGTCGGGAGGATGCGCTCGTCGCGGCACGATCCGGCGCGGCGTACCTGGGTGTGGTGCTGGCACCTGGTGGCAAGCGTACTGTGGGCTTTGACCTGGCGGCTAGGCTCCTGGACGGGATTGACACGCGCCGCGTCGGCGTGTTCGTGGACGCCGATCCGGAGAACCTGCATCGCTGCGGAGAAGCGCTGTCGCTCAGCGTGCTGCAGCTTCATGGCGACGAGACACCTGAACAGGTGCGCGAGGCCGCCGCCGGGCCATGGCGCGTCTGGAAGGCAGTGCGGATCCGCACAGCCGACGACTTTTTGCGCGCTGCGGAGCGATTTTCCGACTCCGCCGACGGCCTGCTGCTCGACGGGTGGCATCCGGCGGCACGTGGCGGCACGGGTACGCCTTTCCCCTGGGAAGCCATCGCCGAACATCGCGCAAAGTTGCCAAGCCACGTATCTTTGGTGGCCGCGGGCGGGTTGAGGGCCGACAACGTGGCTCTCGCCTGCGCACTGCTTCACCCGGCGGTCGTGGACGTAAGCTCCGGGGTTGAGCATGCTCCCGGCATCAAGGACCCCGATGCGATTCGCGCGTTCGTGGCTGCCGCGACAAACCTGAATTGGTGACCATGCAAGCCGCTGCTGCAGACGCTGTACATTCCGGCCGCTGTGGGGCCTATGGTGGTCGGTTCGTTCCCGAAACGTTGATTGCCGCTCTGGATGAGCTCACAACCGTGTACGCCGAAGCTGACGCTGATCCCAGCTTTTGGGCCGAGCTGGACAATCTGTGGCGCGACTATGTGGGCCGACCGACGCCGCTGTACCAGGCCCTTCGACTCGGGGAAGCCGCAGGCGGGATCAGCGTCTACCTGAAGCGTGAAGACCTGAACCACACCGGGGCCCACAAGATCAACAATACACTCGGGCAGGTCCTGCTTGCCCGGCGTATGGGCAAAACGCGCATCATCGCGGAAACCGGCGCCGGCCAGCACGGGGTCGCCACCGCCACGGTGTGCGCTCTCTTTGGACTCCCCTGTGTGGTGTACATGGGCGAGGAGGACGTTCGGCGGCAGGCCCTCAACGTCTACCGCATGCGGCTGCTGGGCGCGGAGGTACGGCCGGTCAGCGGCGGGACCCGCACCCTCAAGGACGCTACCAACGAGGCGATTCGCGACTGGGTTACGCACGTTGCGGACACGCACTACATCATCGGCTCGGTGGTGGGTCCGGATCCGTACCCGCGCATGGTGCGTGACTTTCAGGCGGTGATCGGCCGGGAAGCCCGCGCTCAGATTATGGAGATGGAGGGGCGGCTTCCCGCAGCGGTGGTTGCCTGTGTGGGAGGCGGGTCCAACGCCATCGGCATGTTCCACCCCTTCGTTGGGGATCTCGAGACGGCCCTGATCGGCGTGGAGGCGGCAGGGGAGGGGATCGAGAGCGGACGGCATGCCGCCACGCTGTCGGCGGGCAAGCCGGGGGTGCTGCACGGCTGCCTTTCATACCTGCTTCAAGACGCGTCGGGACAGGTGGCGGCGGCCCACTCGATTTCCGCCGGGCTGGATTATCCCGGCGTAGGGCCTGAGCACGCTGCCCTGAAAGATGCCGGGCGAGCGGAGTACGTCGCGGTGACGGACGGGGAGGCGCTGGACGGGTTCGGGCAACTCGCCCGGCTCGAAGGCATCATCCCCGCACTGGAAACTGCGCACGCCATCGCGTATGTGCTGCGTGAGGGTGTGCGCTGGCGGGATGCCGGTCCGGTGCTGGTGTGCTTGAGCGGGCGCGGCGACAAGGATGTGGCGCAGGTACTGGACCGCGAAGGCTGAGTGAGAACGGGTCAAATCGGGGCCGCATTCGCGCGTTGCCGCGAAGAGGGGCGGGCCGCGCTCGTGCCGTACCTAACCGCCGGTCACCCCACGCCCGCCCTCACCGCGGACGTGCTTGCCATGCTCGTGGAAGAGGGTGCGGACGTGATCGAGCTGGGCGTCCCGTTCAGCGATCCGCTGGCGGACGGACCGACGATTCAGCGCTCGTCATACCAGGCGATCCAGCAGGGCGTCGACCTCGCCTGGGCACTGGATGCGCTTGCCGCGTTTCGGGCCCGGTACGACACGCCCGTGGTGGTGTTCACGTATCTGAATCCCGTGTTGCACCACGGAATGGAGCGCTTCCTGGACGATGCGACCGCCGCGGGTGCGGATGGTGTCCTGATCACCGATCTGCCCACAGGGTACGACGCTGCCTGGGAGCGTTTGCTGGAGACAAGCCCGCTCGACTTGGTACGGCTGGTAGCTCCCACCTCCACCGCTGAGCGCGCACGAGCTATCGCGGCGCGGGCACAGGGATTTCTTTACTACGTTTCCCGCACGGGTGTGACAGGCGTGCGCCAGAGCCTGGCCGAAAACCTCGGGCGCGAAGTCGCGGCGCTTCGCGGCGTCTCGTCCGTGCCTGTGGCGGTTGGCTTTGGCATCTCAACCGCCGATCAAGCGCGCACCGTCGCTGCGCTGGCCGATGGCGTGGTGGTGGGCAGCGCACTGGTAGACGCGCTCGCAAATGGGGGAGTCCCGGCTGCTCGGCGGCTGATGCGTGACCTGCGGACGGCAACCACCCACATCCACGTCGCTGCCTAGGTGCCGCGCAAGACCATCCGCGACCTCCGGATCATGAAGGAGCGAGGTGAGCCTATCGCCGCGCTTACGGCGTACGACTACCTGTTCGCGGGCATCGTAGACGCCGCCGGAGTCGATGTCGTACTCGTGGGCGACTCGCTGGGTCAGGTGGTGCTGGGTCTGGATTCGACGCTGCCGGTCAGCGTCGATGACATGATTCGTCATGCGAGCGCCGTCTGCCGTGGAGTGCGCCAGGCGCTGGTCGTTGTGGACATGCCGTTTCTTTCCTACCAGACCAGCCGCCGCGACGCCATTCGTAATGCGGGGCGCTTGCTGCAAGAAACCGGCGCCGCCGCGGTGAAGCTGGAGGGTGGATCTCCCCGCATGGCGGATACAGTGCAAGCCCTCGTCGAAATCGGCATCCCGGTAATGGCGCACCTTGGGTTCACTCCGCAGTCGGTGCATGGACTCGGCGGCGCACGTGTGCAGGGCAGGGAGGCCGGCGGCGCGGAGCGGATGCTGGAGGATGCAGAGCGACTCCAACAGGCCGGCGCCTTTTCGCTCGTGCTCGAGCTGGTTCCCGGACCCCTGGCCAGGTCGCTTTCCGCCGCCTTGCAGATCCCCACGATCGGTATCGGTGCGGGAGCAGGGTGCGACGGGCAGATCCTGGTACTCCCGGACATGCTGGGACTGAACGCCGGCTTCGAGCCCCGCTTTCTGCGCCGCTTCGCCGACTTGGGGGCTGCCGCCTCCGCCGGGGTGGAGTCGTACGTCCACGCCGTGCGCGCCGGGGAGTACCCTGCTACCGAGCACACTTTCGAGTAGCGGTGATGCAACAGCTCCGCACCCGAGCGGAAGTGCGCGCCGCGGTCGCCGAAGCCCGGCAGAACGGCTCGCGCATCGCGCTGGTGCCCACCATGGGCTTTCTGCACGAGGGGCACTTGTCGCTGATCGACCGCGCCCGCACCCTGGCGGATTGCGTGGTGATTTCCGTCTTCGTGAACCCGCTCCAGTTCGGGCCGACGGACGACCTGGAGCGCTACCCGCGTGCGCTCGGCCGCGACGCGGAACTGGCGAGTGCGCGCGGAGCCGACCTGCTCTTCGCGCCCTCGGTCACGGAGATGTACCCCGACGGCGAGCCCCGCGTGAGCGTGGTACCCGGACCCGAGGCCGAACGGCTGTGCGGGGTGTCGCGGCCGGGGCACTTCCGCGGTGTACTCACCATCGTGGCGAAGCTGTTCGGGATCGTGCAGCCCGACGCCGCGGTGTTCGGCCAGAAAGACGCTCAGCAGGCCGCGCTGATCCGCCGCATGGTTCGCGATCTGGACATGCCGGTTCAGGTCGAGATCGCACCCACGGTGCGGGAGCCGGACGGTCTCGCGCTCAGCTCTCGCAACGTTTACCTGTCGCCTGACGAGCGGGACCGCGCACTCGCACTGGTCGGCGGGCTGAACCGCTGCCAGGCCCTGTTCGCGGCAGGTGAAACGGACCCGGAGGTACTGCGCGCTGCGCTGCGCCACGCGTTGAATGCCCCGGGCGTGGAAGCTGAATACGCGGAGGTGGTGGACTCCGCAAGGTTTGCCCCCTTGCAGCGCGTGGTCTCAGGTACCGTGTGCGCGGTGGCCGCGCGGCTGGGAACGACTCGTTTGATCGACAATCTCGTCCTTGGCTCCTGATCTACCAGACTGGGCGGAAGCCTCCTGCCCGGCGCCAACACATGCTGCGGGTCGGCGCGCTCATGGCGGAGTGGGCGGCGGCGCTCGGCCTCGCGCAAGCCGAAGTAGCGCGCTGGCAACGTACGGGATTGTTGCACGACTGCTTGCGTGATGCTCCGCCGGAGCAGCTTCGCGGCGAAGCGCCCGCGCAATTCCGGGAATTGTCAGACGCGGTGCTGCACGGGCCCGCCGCCGCGGAGCGCCTGGCCGACAGCATCGATGCGGAGATGGCCGACGCCATTCGCTATCACACCCTCGGCTACGCCGGATGGGATCGGCTCGGCTGCGCTCTGTTCCTCGCCGATTACCTGGAGCCGGGGCGCAAGTGGGACCCCGAGGGCAGGGCTGCGCTACGTGCGCGGGTTCCCGGCGAATTCGATGCAGTGCTCCGGGAAGTCGTCGCGGAGCGTTTGACGCGCCTCATCAGCCACGGCAAGCCGGTCCGGCCGGAAAGTGTCGCGTTCTGGAACCGACTGGCCGGGGCACCTTGACCCGGCTGGAGGGGGTGGGCCTTGCGTTCACCCTCGTCCTGGTTGCTGTGGGTTTCGGGAGCCTGGTTGCCGGGCTTGGCGGCAGCCAGGAGGTGCGGCCGCCAACGCCCGGTGAAACCGCAAACACACCTCACGTTCGGGTGGAGGTGCTTAACGCCGCCAACGTCCCCGGGCTTGCGCGGGAAGGCACGCGGCGTCTCCGGGACGCCGGCTTCGACGTGGTGTATTTCGGGAATGCCGCCGGCCAGGCGCGAGAGAAAAGCGTGGTGCTGGATCGCGCCGGGGAGCTGGAAACGGCCCGCGACGTAGCCCGGGTGCTGGGCATCCCCCATGTCCGGTCCGTGCCGAACAAGGAGCTGTACCTCGACGTTTCCGTTCTGCTTGGGCGGGACTGGCGCGTTGAAAAGGCTAGCGCGCGCTGATCTGAACCGGTTTCCGCCCCTGGGTCACTTCCGCGCGCAGCTGCCCGCACGCGGCGGCAATGTCACTGCCGCGCGATTCGCGCACGAAGGCTGAAATCCCCCGCGCCTGGAGCTGCTGCACGAAGTAGCTGAGGCGGGCTCGGCTCGACGGGCGCCACTCCGTGCCCGGAATGGGATTGAAGGGAATCAGGTTCACGAAGGCGGTGAACTCCCCCACCACGGACGCCAGCTCGTCCGCCAGCTCAGGCGCGTCCGTAACGCCGTCGATCATCACATACTCGAAGGTGATCCGCTTGCCTCCCGCGTGGTCGAACCTGCGAAGTGCGTCGAGCAACTCCGGAAGCGGATACTTTTTTTCCAGCGGGATGAGCTGCTGCCTCAGCTCGTGGTTGGGCGCGTGCAGCGAAACAGCCAGGCGGAACTGCTCCGGCATTTCGGCCATCCGCAGGATTCCCGGCACCACCCCCACGGTAGAGACGGTGATGCGACGCGCACCGACACGGTAGCCCCGACTCAGGATCGTCAGGGCGGGGAAGAGCGCCTTCGGGTTCATCAGGGGCTCGCCCATCCCCATGAACACGATATTGGAGATTTCGCCGTACCCGTTCTCCCGCGCCCAGCGGCGCGCACCTCGGTACTGAGCCACAATCTCACCCGGGGAAAGCTGCCGTCGGTACCCGGCCCACCCCGTGGCGCAAAACGAACATGCCATCGCACATCCCGCCTGCGAGGAGATACACAGCGTCAGGCGGGATGAGGTGGGGATCAACACCGATTCGATCAGCTCGCCATCCGGAAGCCGCCACAGCTGCTTGGTCGTCCCATCGACGGAGCGGGAAATCTTGGCCACTTCCGGAGCCGTGAATTGGAATGCCTCCGCTAGCTGGTCGCGTAGTGCCCGGGGCAGGTTGCTCATCTCCCCAGGGGAGAGCGAGTCCTGGTCATAAACCCAGGTGAGTACCTGAGCGACGCGGTAGCTTGGGTGACCCCGCTCCCCCAAAAACGTACGGAGGGTGGCCTCGGCCTCTTCAGGCACCAGCCCGACCAAGTCTGGGCGTGTTGCGGCGGTGATCATAACCGCCTTATTCCCCGCGGCAGGACCCGGGTTCCACCTGCTTGATGCCGGCAGGTGCGCGCGTTAGCTTGACCCATGCTTTCACCAATACGTTTCTGGATCCCGGCGGCGCTCTGGGCCGCGCTGATCTTCGCGGTCAGCGCCCGCTCCAGCGTGCCCGTCCCCGGTGCCTGGGGTGGCGACAAGGTGATGCACTTCGGTGCATACGCCGTGCTGGGCTGGCTGCTGGCCTACGGGGCCCAGCGCTCAGGGGTAGCGCCGGTCTGGCCCGTCCTGGTGGGCCTCCTTTACGCCGCCTCGGACGAGTGGCACCAGAGCTTCGTACCGGGGCGCAGTGTGGAGGCCGCGGATTGGATCGCGGACGCGCTTGGTGTCGCTGCCGGAGTGTGGGGCTACCGGACCTGGCTGCGGCGACCGGCATGACGGACAAGTTGGCTACAAGCCTGCGAAGCATGCCCGCGGGCGTGCTCCGGACTGAGCACATCGGCCGGCGGCTTCAACTGGCTGGCTGGGTACACCGGCACCGGGATCTGGGCGGTGTGGTGTTCATGGACCTGCGGGATCGGGCGGGGCTGCTGCAGGTGTCTTTCGATCCGGCGTGGACGCCGCCCGCCGTCATGGAGGCAGCCCGTGCGCTGGCGGCCGAAAGCGTGGTGCAGGTGGAGGGCATGCTCGAGCGGCGCTATTCGCCGAACGCGACGCTGCCGAGTGGAGACGTCGAGCTCCGTGCGGAGAGCCTGCGGGTTCTGTCGGTCGCGGAGCCCCTACCGATTCCGGTGTATCGCACTCCCAACGAGGAGCTTCCTTCGGAGGAGCTGAGGCTCCGCCACCGCTACCTGGACCTGCGGCGTCCGGAGCTGCAGCACAACTTCATGACGCGGCACGCCGTGGCGCAGGCGGTTCGTGGCTACCTCGCCACCGAAGGCTTCCTGGAGGTGGAAACCCCCATGCTGACCAAGCCGACGCCCGAAGGCGCCCGCGACTATCTGGTGCCGAGCCGGGTGCATCCGGGGGAGTTTTACGCCCTGCCGCAGTCGCCGCAGCTTTACAAGCAGCTGCTGATGGTGAGCGGATTCGACCGCTACTACCAGATCGCTCGCTGCCTCCGCGACGAGGACCTCCGCGCCGACCGACAGCCCGAATTCACCCAGATCGACGTGGAAATGTCTTTCGTCGATGAGGAAGATGTTTTCCGGGTGGCCGAAGGCATGATCGCGAATCTGTGGCAACGAGGTGCTGGGGGTCGGCTCGACACGCCATTTCCACGCCTCACCTACGCTGACGCGATGCGTCGCTACGGCACCGACAAGCCGGATCTGCGCTTCGATCTGCCCATTGTTGATGTCACCGAGGTGTTGCAGGGTACCGAGTTCCGGCTCTTTCAGGCGACGACGGGGGACAACCAGCCGCATTCGGGGTATTCGCGTTCCGGGAGCCGCCCGCCTTTCCCGCAGGGAGACGGACGAGCTGCAGGAGGTGGCGAAGCGCGGCGGGGCGGCGGGGCACTGGGTAAAGCGGGGCGACGAGGGACTTTCCGGTCAGTTCGCCAAAGCCCTCGCCGAGCCGGTGCTGTCCGCCTTTTACGGGACCACCGGGATCGAAGCCGGTGATTTGTTCGTAGCGGTGGTTGGATCGTTCCGTGACACGGGAGACGGCACGCCTCTGGACGGTGCGCTGGACGAGCTGCGCCGGCACCTCGCCCGTACCATGGAGCTGGTCGACGGGCAAAAGCATGCCTGGGCCTGGGTTACGGAGTTTCCGCTCTTTGAATGGGACGCGGATGCGGATCGCCTGCTTGCGGCGCACCACCCGTTCACACAGCCCCATCCGGAAGATGTCCCGGCGCTCTTTGCCGCGACCGAGCGGGACGCGGTGGTGGACCCGCAGCTCGCGCGCGCCCTTTTCCGCTTGCCGGCACGATCCCGCGCGTATGATGCGGTGTACAACGGCCATGAGCTGGCGAGCGGCTCGGTACGCATTCACGACGCGGAAACGCAGCGGCGCATCTTTCGCGCGCTGGGGATCGGCGCCGAGGAAGCGGCGGTCAAGTTCGGCTTTCTGCTCGAGGCCTTCCGTTACGGAGCGCCGCCGCACGCGGGTTTTGCCTTCGGATTCGATCGGCTGGTCATGCTCCTCGCCGGGGCAACCAGCCTGCGCGACGTGATTGCGTTTCCGAAGACGACCTCGGCACGGGCCCTGTTCGAGGGGGCGCCGACCCGGGTGAACGCGGCCGAGCACGCCGCGCTCTACCTCGCAGCCAGCGAAGCGTAAGGCTTCGACGGCGTAACAACCTTGCACCTGCGCGATATGGCCGAAACCAACGCTACTTTGCACCAGCACCGCCTGTCTACCGAGGGCGCCGATCCACTCCTTCTCGCCGGTATCAACGACGTTCACCTGCAAACGCTTGCACATGTGACCGGATGTCGGGTTGCGCTTCGCGGCGACCAGCTGGTGCTCTCCGGCTCTCCGTCAGAAGTGGAGCGCGCCACCGCTGCAGCCGAGCACCTGCTCGACCTCGCACGGGCGGGGGAAGCCTTCGGCCCCGACGACGTGGAGCGCGCACTCGACACGCTCGACGGCGACGGCACGCCGCGAACCGCGCCCGATCCGGGCCGCATCGTGCTCCCGGGTGCTCGCAAGGCCATCGTGCCCAAGACCGAGGGGCAGCGCCGGTATCTGGAAGCGATCGAGCGCAACGACATCGTGGTGGGAATCGGGCCTGCCGGCACCGGCAAGACGTATCTCGCTGTGGCGATGGCGACCGATGCGCTCTTCAAGAAGCGCGTCAAGCGGATCGTGCTGGCACGTCCCGCCGTGGAAGCCGGAGAAAATCTGGGCTTTCTCCCGGGTGACTTGCAGGAAAAGGTGGACCCATACCTGCGTCCTCTCTACGATGCGCTGGATGACATGGTGCCGGCCGACCGCCTCCGGCGCGCGCTGGAAACGCGGGCGATCGAAGTGGCGCCGCTGGCGTACATGCGCGGGCGTACGCTGCAGGATGCGTTTGTCATCCTGGATGAAGCGCAAAACGCGACCGCTCTTCAGATGAAGATGTTCCTCACCCGGCTCGGGCTGAACTCCAAGGCGGTGATCACCGGGGACAAGACGCAGATCGACCTCCCGCGCAAGTCGGACTCGGGGCTGCTGCAGGTCGAGCAGGTACTGCGGGGCATCGAGGGAATCGCGTTCGCATATCTGCATCCGACCGATGTCATTCGGCATCGCCTCGTCAAGGATATTATTCGCGCGTACGCGGCAGCCGCCGGCGAGCCCGAGGAGGGGGCTGCGGCGGCGTGAACCAGCGGGCCGCCCGTTTCGGCCGTGGCGCGGAGTTCGTGGCGTGCGCGGCACTGTTACTTGGAACGGCGGTGGCGATCACTCTGCTGTTTGCCCGCGAGCCCCAGACGCCTGACCAGGGGCGTTTGGGATCCGTCACCGAGGTGCCCCGCGTAGCGCGCGTCTCCTTCATGGTACCCAAGGACTCGGGGGAGCTGCGGCGCGAGCGCGAAACCGTCGGGGGTGCGATTGCGCCGGTCTTCGACTACGACTCCGCGGCAGTAGGCCGCACGATTTCCGCGCTGAGGCGCTGGGATGCGGCGGTGGATTCGGTGCTTCGCGCCGTTCCCGGCACCGACCCTCGGCCGCGCCTGGCCGAGTGGCTTGTTGCGACCGGCATTCCGCCCACCTACCCGCTTCTGGACGTACTTGCCGACTCCCGGCGCCGCGGGGTGCTCCTGGCGCTCACCGACTCTTCGCTGAGGAAGCTGGCCACCGACGGAGTGCTGCTCGCCACGCGGGTACCCGACGGAATGGACGTGCTTCGGGTGCGGGGTACTCCCGGTGGAGACCGCCTGGTACCGGCTCACGCGGTGCTCACGACTGCGCAGCTCCGCAGCCGTGCCGCTGGGCAGCTGCCGGACGAGGCGGGTGCGGCGGCTGTGGAGCTGCAGAACCTGCTTTTGATTCGCTTCCTTCGACCAACACTGGTGCCCAACCCGGCGGAAACGGAGGCGGCCCGCCAGCGGGCCGGGGCCGCTGTGGATCCGGTGGAGCTGCGGGTGCGGCCGGGTGACACCCTCCTCGCCGCAGGCGTTCGGGTCGGAGACGCGGAGACCCGAAGGCTCGAGGCGTACCAGGCAGCGCTGGTCGCGCGAGGTCTTGCCCGCCCCCCGAAGCAGCAGTGGGTGCTTGCGCTGGGAAGCTTTCTTTACAACTGCCTGGCACTCGGCCTTGTCGGCCTGCTGCTCTGGTTCCGAGGGCGGCCCGAGTTCGCCGATCTGCGATCGCTCGCGCTGCTCTCGCTGCTCATCGTCGCCGTTGCTGCTGGAGCGGCGGCCGTGACTCGGCTCGGCCTTCCCGTCGAGGCGATCCCGGTCCCGTTCGCGGTGCTGGTGGTGGCGGTGCTGGGCGGGGCGAAGCTTGCGCTGCCCCTGGCGCTCATCCTCGCCCTGCTCCTGGTGGGACAGCCGCCATTCGTCGGGATAGCGGTGCCATTCAGCGCGGCAATCGGCGGCGCGGCTGCGGTGGTGGGGGTACGTACCGCGCATCAGAGAACCCAGGTGTGGCGTCCAATTACCGCCATTACCCTCGGGTACGGAGCGGTTGCGCTCACCCTTGCGCTGGTGGGCGCGAGCGACTGGACCGGTGCGCTGAGCGGCACCAAGTGGGGTGCCATCAATGCCATCGTTAGCACCTTTCTGGCCATCGGGTTTCTCCCGCTCTTCGAAAGCTGGGTCCGGGTGACCACGCAGCAGACCCTGCTGGAGCTTTCCGACACCAATCGTGCTCTTTTGCGCCGCCTGCAGCACGAAGCGAATGGAACCTTTCACCACACGATCAACGTTGCCAATCTGGCGGAAGCGGCGTGTCAGGCGATCGGAGCGAATGCCCTGCTTGCGCGGGTGGGCGCGCTGTACCACGACGTCGGGAAGCTGGCCAAGCCGCAGTATTTCATCGAAAACCAGCCGGTGGGCCGCAACCCGCACGACAAGCTGAAGCCCACAACCAGTGCCGAAATCGTCCGGAGCCATGTTCCGGAGGGACTTCGGCTCGCCGACCGGGCGGGTTTGCCGGAGGCGGTTCGCCGGTTCATCCCGGAGCACCACGGCACACAGCGAATCGGTTTTTTCTTCGAACAGGTTCCCGGCGCGAACCCGGCTGACTTTTCATACATGGGCCCCAAGCCGCAAACCCGCGAAACGGGGGTGCTGATGCTGGCGGACTCGGTGGAGTCCGCCGCGCATGTGCTCGCCGACCCAACCCCCGTGCGATTGCGGGAGCTGGTGGAACGAATCACCGCCGGCAAGATCGCGGCGGGTCAGCTCGACGAGTGCCCGCTTACGCTGCACGACATCCGGGTGATCAAGGATGAGCTTTCCCGGGTTCTCGCCGGAATGTATCACCACCGAATCGACTACCCGTCGGCACCGGTGGATTTGGCCGCTCGTCAGCCCGCGGCCAGCCTCCCGGCTCAGCGCGGTTGAGATGAGCCAGGCGGTCGTGGAGGCCTACTTCGGCCCGGGGGTGGAGCCGGAGGTCGAGCTTGCGAGGGTGGAGCGAGCCCTGCACGCGGTGCTTGAAGTGGAGGGTGTGCGGGTCGGGGTGCTGTCGGTGGCGTACATCGCCGATGCGGAGATCGCCGATATGAATCAGCGCTTCCTTGGGCACCCGGGGTCGACGGACGTGATCTCTTTCGCCCTCCACGATCCCGGAGACGCTCCCCACGGGGACGTATACGTGGGCGCCGACCAGGCAAACCGCCAGGCGGGGGAGCTCGGCATTCCGGCCGCCGAGGAATGGCTGCGGCTGGCCATCCATGGCACCCTGCACGTGCTTGGGTACGACCATCCCCACGACGGAGACCCCGCGACTTCGCCGATGTACGTGCGACAGGAAGCCTTGCTCGCGCAGGTACTCGCCGACGTGGAAGCTCCATGAGCGTGGAGGCGCTGGACCGCCTGCACGGCCTGCTCGAACGCCGGGATCCTGATCGGCTTCGCGCATTTCTCAGCCGCTTCCATCCGAGCGATCTCGCGGACCTGCTCGAGGAGCTGGATGAGGACGACCGGCGGCGTGTAGTACGGGCCCTGGCGGCGGATCCGGCGCTGGCCGCCGAGGCACTCGCCGAGATGGAGTGGGAGGAGCACCCCGAAGAGTCGCTCGCGGCCCTCCGGCCGGATCAGCTGGCCGCCGTGCTGGCCGAGCTTTCCGACGACGACGCGGCGGACCTGCTGGGTGAGATGGAGCCCGACGAGCGGGACCGGGTGCTCGCCGCACTTCCCAGCCGGGAAGCGGGTGAGCTGCGGGAACTGCTCCAGTACGACGAAGAGTCCGCCGGCGGCATCATGACCACGGAGCTGGTCGCCGTGCCGGAGTTCCTCAGCGCTTCCGAGGCGATCGATGAGGTGCGTCGCCAGGCGCAGGAGGTGGGCGAGTTCTACGCGGTCTTCGTCATCGACGGGACCCGGCGCCTCCGCGGCACCCTTTCGCTGCAGGCGCTGGTTACCGCGGAGCCGGGTGCACGAGTACAGGATCTGGTCGAGCCGGCAATTGCCACCGTGTCCCCGGAGATGGACCAGGAGGATGTCGGCCGCATCCTGTCCCGCTACAATCTTGCGTCCGTGGCAGTGGTCGACGCGGCTGACCATCTGCTCGGGCGGGTTACGTTCGACGATGTGATCGACGTCCTGGAGGCGGAGAACACCGAGGACCTGCTTCGCTTCGGTGGTGTCTCCGAGGCGGAGGAGATCCGCGGTGGGTGGGGCGATGCGGTGAGGTCCCGGCTTCCCTGGCTTTTCGTCAACCTGATCACGGCTTTTGCCGCGGCCTCGGTGGTGCTGCTCTTCGAGGGCACGGTGGCTGCGCTGCCGCTGCTTGCCGCCTGGATGCCCGTGGTGGCCGGTATGGGCGGCAACGCCGGGACGCAGGCGCTCGCCGTCACGGTGCGGCGACTCGCGCTCTCCCAGGAGCGTAGCGGCCGCCGCTGGGGCGTGGTCGGCAAGGAGCTGGTTGTTGGCCTGACCAATGGCTTGGCCATTGGGACGGCGGTGGCAATCATCGCCTGGGTCGCCAATGGCAGTCCCGCCCTCGGCATCGTGGTGATGCTGGCGATGTGGCTCAACCTGGGGGTGGCTGGCTTCGCAGGGGCGTTCGTGCCGATCACACTGGAAAAGATAGGCGCCGACCCCGCGGTGGCGTCTTCCATCTTTGTCACCACCTTCACCGATCTGGTTGGCTTCCTGCTCCTGCTCGGGCTCGCAACCTGGGTCTTGCTTCCTCAGCTCTAGACCCGTGCTTTCCGAACTTCGCATCCGCAACTTCGCGCTGATCGACCGGATCGAAGTGCGTCTGGGAGCGGGGCTCAATGTCCTCTCGGGCGAGACCGGCGCCGGCAAGTCCATCGTCGTGGGTGCCCTGGGCCTGCTCCTGGGCGAGCGCGCTTCGGCCGATGTGGTGCGCGCGGGAGCGGAGCGGGCCAGCGTGGAGGGTGTTTTCGACGTACGTGGGCGTTCGGATCTGGCGGCAGTGCTGGACGAACGCGGCGTCGAGCCGGAAGACGGGCTGGTGGTGCTGAAGAGGGAAGTGGCTGTGGAGGGCCGGAACCGAGCCTGGATAAACGGCTCGCCTACCAGCGCCACGGTCCTCGGGGAGCTGGGCCGCGCGCTGGTGGACCTGCACGGCCAGCACGAGCACCAGACCCTGCTTCGACGCGACGAGCAGCGCGCCATCCTTGACGCCTACGCCGGCACCGCCGAACTGCTCTGTCGGGTTCGGGAAGCGCATCGCGCGCTTGAGTGCGTGCAGCGGGAAAAACAGGAGCTGGAGCAGCGGCGGCGCGACGCGCTGCAACGCTCCGACTTCCTGCGGTACCAGGCTGAAGAGATTGAGGGCGCAGCGCTACGCGCCGGTGAGGAAGCGGGGCTGGAAGACGAGTCGCGCCGCTTGTCTCACTCGGAAGAGCTTGCCGCTCTCGCCGCCGGCCTGCATGAAGGGGTGTCCGGCTCAAATTCGAGCCTGGTTGATCAGCTCGGGCGGTTGCGCCGCTCGCTGGACAACCTGGTGCGGATCGACCCCGGCCAGGGGCCGCTTCAGGAGCTCTACGACACCGCGTACTATACGCTGCAGGAACTTGGCGAGAGGGTTGGCTCGTACGGGACAACGCTGGAGCACGACCCGGGGCGTCTAGAAGAGATACGCCGCCGCCAGGACCTGCTTTTCCGACTCCGCTCCAAGTATGGTCCCACGATAGAGGACGTGCTGGCGGCCGGGTCGGCGGCGCGCGCTGAGCTGGACCTCCTGGATACCGCGGAGTGGGAGCTTGCCGGCCTGGAGCGGCGCGAAGCCGGCGCACGCGAGGATCTCACCCGGGTCGCGGCTGAGCTTTCCCGGCAGCGCTTGGAGGCCGCCTCGCACCTCAGAGAGGAAGTGGATGCAGTGCTACCGGACCTCGGAATGGCAGGCGGCAGGTTCGAAGCGGTGAGCCTGCCGCTAGCATCACCCGGCGCGGAGGGTGCCGAAGAAATCGAGTTCCGCGTGGCGCTGAATCGCGGTTGGGATCCGCGCCCGCTCGTCCAGGTGGCCTCCGGCGGTGAACTTTCGCGGGTGATGCTGGCTCTCAAGACCATTCTCGCGCGCCTGGACGCGGTTCCGACGCTGGTCTTTGACGAAGTAGACGCCGGCATCGGTGGGCGCGTGGCGCTGCAGATCGGCGACAAGCTGCGAGCTGTCGCCGAAGCTCATCAGGTTTTCGCGATCACGCACCTTCCGCAGATCGCCTCGCGCGCACACCTCCACCTGCTCGTCCACAAGCAGGAAAGCGACGGTGCGGTCTCCACGGCGGTTCGCGTGCTGGATGCGGCAGAGCGGGTCCAGGAGATTGCGAGGATGCTCGGAGGCGATCCGGAAAGCTCTGTCTCGCTCGAGCACGCGCGGGAACTGCTAGCGCGGGGCGGCGGCTGACGATTCTCGCTGCGTAGCCCCCCAGAGGCGGGTGATCGTACGCCCCTCGATCCGGACCCCGGTCACTGCGGGCTTTCCAGTGATGGTGCGCACAACGCCCAGGGTCACCTCCAGGGGAAGCAGCCCGCCCCGCGGGAGGAGGGGCAACGTGGAGAAGCCGATCCCGCCGCCGAGGGCGTGCGCAACCCGGGCCGTCGCGACGCCGGTTGCATACCGGTCCTCGCCACGCGCGGCAAACGCGTAGTGTCCCGCCAGCGTCAGGAAGGGGTGAGCCGGTAGCGTGGCGACGACTTCCAGCGCCACTCTGCCGCCAGGTTCCCAGCGCTCGATCCGCTCGGTGTGGATGCCCGAAAGCGGCTCGCCGGTCACCACCCCGCGCCGTACCTCCCGTGGCGTGCCCAGGCCACCGCGCACATTGAAACTGCTCCAGAAGCGAGGGGAAAGAAAAAAGTCGTTCCACAGCTGGGCTTCCAGTGTGGTGCCGCCGACTTCCCAGGGGGCACCGAGCAGCTCGACCGGTGGCGGGCGACCGGTCGGCAAGCGCGCGGTCACGCCGAGCGCTCCCCGGTACCCGCGTAAGGCCGCCGTGTCCGGAAAGGAAAAGCCCGCGGCGGTGTTGGCGAACTGAAAGCGCGCTCCGAGCTCCACGTCGCCGAGGGCCAGGTTTTCGGCCGGCAGCGGCGCGGTGGTCGGGAAGCCAGCTCCTGCACGCAACGTGTCGGCGAGGGTTTGTCGAACTGCATTCTGGGGCAAGTTCAGGTCACGCTGAGTGCGGGCCCGCACCCGACGCCGCAGCTCCGCACCAACCACGGACCCGGCCGTAGGCAGGACTGGGGATGCTCCCAGCTGCGCGAACTCGGGTCCGAGCACGGCGAGCAGGGCGCGATTGGCTGCCGTGTCAGGATTCAAGCCCAGTGAAGGGGAAGGGAAGACGCCACCACCCACGCCCCCGCGGACATCGTAGGCCACAGCCGCATGCAACGTCAAGCGGGATGTCAGGCCCAGTCCGATCCGGATGGGCAGGACCCCCCGATCCGCCGTGTAGCCGCTTTGTACCACCGCGAGGGTGAGGTCTTCCGGGGTGGCACGGAACGCGGCGCCAGCCTCCGCGTCGGTCAGCGCGAACAGATTGTTCAAGCGCGCCTCCAGTCCGGCCAGCGCCGGCACGTTCGCCGGTCCGAGCACCCCCCGAAACTGTTTGCCTGAGTCCCCGGTCAGGTGCGTCGATGTTCCGCCGACCGAGATGGAGATGCGGCCCCGCGGCAGCACCAGAGCATCCGAGCCCTGTGCCGCCAGCCGTCCGGCGACAAGGCACGCCAGAAGCCAAACCCATCGCGCAGCCGTCGTCCGGCGCATACCGATCCGTTGGAACCAGGGAGAAAAAGACAGGGCGGGAGCACGGTAACAGGGGTCCGGTGACGTGTCAACCGCACCGGTTGAGGGTTGACGCTACCCCGGGGGTCCGGTAAATTCGTGCGCGGATTGCGGGCATAGCTCAGTTGGTAGAGCGCAACCTTGCCAAGGTTGAGGTCGCCGGTTCGAGCCCGGTTGCCCGCTTGTGCGGTGCCGTAGCCAAGCGGTAAGGCAGAGGTCTGCAAAACCTCCATCCCCGGTTCGATTCCGGGCGGCACCTCTGGAGCCCCGGGTTGACTGCACGGCGCCGGGATGATAAATTTTTTGCTCCGCCCCGTTCGTCTAGTGGCCTAGGACAACGCCCTCTCACGGCGTAAACAGGGGTTCGATTCCCCTACGGGGTATGGCGGAACATCGTCGCGATCTGGAGGATAATGGGTCAGGGCCCCGCAGGCAGCAGCCCACCTTCCGGCGCGGGAGCGGACACAATCCGGCCCGCGATATGCTCGATTAGCTCAGTTGGTTAGAGCGCACGGTTCACATCCGTGAGGTCGTAGGTTCGAGTCCTACATCGAGCACCTAGCAGCGCCCCTGGGCACTCCGCCAACGGGGCGCTCGCCATCTCGAATCATCACTGCACCTTTCTCCTTCCCACAGCACCAGTATGAGAACAGCACTTCGGCTCGGCGCGGCAGTCACAGCGCTCTGCTTGTCGGCGACGGCCACGGCGCCGCTCGCATCCCAGGAGCCCGCTCCGCTGCGCCTGGATCTCAACATCCCGACGCTGCGCCTCACCGTATACGAAGGGGACCGTGTGCTGCGCACTTACGGTGTGGCGGTGGGTGAAAGCAAGTTCCCCACGCCTACGGGTGAGTTCGAGGTGCAGAGCGCCGAGTGGAACCCCTGGTGGCGGCCGCCGGCGCGTGAATGGGCCGCCAAGGACAAGATCACGCCCCCCGGGCCAACCAACCCGATGGGGCGTGTCAAGCTATTCTTCACCAATCTGTACTACATCCACGGCACGCCGGATGAAAAAAGCATCGGGTCCGCGGCGTCGCACGGCTGCGTTCGGATGCGCAATGCGGACGTGATCGCGCTCGCGCGCCTGCTGCACGAGCGAGGAGCCGCCGCACCCAATCTCAACATCGACAAGGTCCTCAAGGGACGGAACACCTCTACCGCGCGCCTGCGGCAGGCCATTCCGCTGGTGATTCGGTACGACCCGGTCGTGGTGGACGCTGGGGAGATCCGCATTTACCCTGACGTGTATGGCCGACGCGCGGTTCACGCCGAGGGGGTGTACCAGGCGCTGATCTCGGCGGGATACGACACCGGCGGAATCAACCGGGCTGACGTGGGTGCGCTGCTGAAGCGGGCCGAAAGCAGAAAAGGCGTCTTCAAAGTGGCGGTTGCAGACGCATTCAGCGCGGCTGCACTTGCGAGTTCGGTCTCGAGCGACGCTTCGCAACGCTAGTTCGTCAGCGGGCGGAGTGAACAATCGGCGCGGCGCGCTTGCGGGACTCACCCCCGGCAAGCGCGCCGTCGCGTTGGAGCTGGTCTATCAGGTCCTGAGCCACGTCCCAGCGCGCCTGCAGCACGCGGCGGTGTTCGGCTCGACCGCCCGCGGTGAGGCAGGTACTTCATCCGATGTGGACGTGCTGCTCATCTTCCGACGCCTCGCGCGGGATCGTGAGCCCCATGCCACCCAGGCGGAGGAAATCGCCGCCCGGCTCTCGGCGCAACGCGGTGTGGTGGTAGAGCCCTGGTCGGTGTCGCTGCCGGACCTCCGCCGGGGACGGCGCACGCCCATGCTCGTCGACGCGCTGGCTGACGCGCTCCCGCTCTGGCCTATCGGCACGCCCATCCCGCGACCGCCATTTACCACCGACGACGCCCATTTCTGTGTGCATATGCTGCTCGCGCGCGTGAGGGAAGGCGGGCGGGAAGTGGCCTGGCTCGCGCGAACCGGTCGCCACCACGCGGCTGCGCGGCGGCTTCGCGATGATCTGGTGCGCATGTGCGTCGCCGGACTGCTGCTGCGCCGCGACACCCGGCCGCGCCGGGCGGAGGCGGTGCGCTCTTTCGCGGCCAGCTTCCCGGTTCCCATCGATTGGCAGTCGGCGCTCGCCTGGGCCGCGGCTTCGTTCGGCCCGGACGGCACCGACGAGCAGCGCCGGGTCAGCATTCCCCCGGGTGGGCTGGCGGGTGGTGCCCGGGCGGTCGGCGCGCTCACCCGCCGGCTCGCTCGCGAAACCCTATCACGGCACGCGGTGTAGCATGTTCCGGGCACCGGAATTGCGGGTGCGGCGCGTGGCACTCCGACACAAAATTCCATGAAGCTATTCCAGCCGGATACCCGCAAGCGTCGCACCCTGGGTGCGGTGTTCGCGATCACACTTTCCGTGACCACTCTGCTGACCGCGTTCTTCCAGACGCAGGTGCTCAGTGGAGCGGCGTACAGGACCCGCGCCGAAGAAAACCGACTGCGGCCGATCACCATTCCCGCCCCTCGTGGGACGATCATCGATCGTAATGGCGAGATCGTGGCCACGAGTGTGGCGAGCTATTCGGTGAACCTGCTACCCGGCGCCCCGAAGGTGATGCGGCAGACGATCACCGACCTCGCGCCCTTTCTCGGACTTTCCCCGGAGCAGGTGGAGCAGCTGATCAAGCGCCAGGCGGCCAAGCGCAACGATCTGCTCACCATCACCGAGGACGCTACCTACGCGCAGATCGCCGCCATCGAGGAGCGGCGAGCCGCGTTCCCGAACATCATGACGGTGGAACGGCCGAAGCGCTATTATCCCGCTGGCGACGCGATCGGTCACATCATCGGCTATGTGGCCGAAGTTGACTCCACGGAGCTGGAAACCGAGCGCTACCGCAAGGCCGGCTACAAGCAGGGTCGCTGGGTGGGCAAGACGGGCATCGAAAAGGAGTACGAGATCGAGCTTGGGGGCGAAGAGGGCGCCTATTACGTGGAGGTGGACGCCATGGGGCGCATCATCGATCCCCGGCGCAGCGCCGGCGTGATGCAGCCAATCTCGGGGGATACGCTCAAGCTCACGCTGGACATCGAGCTGCAGCAGTACGCGGCGCAGATCTTCCCCGACACCATGAAGGGAGCCCTGGTGGCGATGATCCCCTCCACTGGGGAGGTGCTCGCCATGTACAGCAATCCCAGCTACGACGCCAATGATTTCGTGGGTGGACCGAAGTGGTCTCTGTACCAGGCGCTGATAAACGATCCTGACAAGCCGCTTCTGGACCGGATGGCGAGCTCCACCTACCCCCCGGCATCGACCTGGAAGCTCGCTACGGCGGCAGCGGGGATGGAGGCAGGTCTGGTAAAGGCAAACACCCGCATGCCCATATCCTGTACGGGTGGCATGTTTTACGCCGGGCGCTACGCGCGCTGCTGGTGGGCGGCAGGGCACGGCCCTCTGGACCTGATCGGCGCGATCGAGAAATCATGCAACGTGTACTTTTACCAGCTGGGCATTCGGCTTGGCTTGCAGAAGCTGATTGCGGCGGGAACGCGGTTCGGCTTCAACAGCCGCACTGGCATCGATCTCCCATCCGAACGACGGGGTGAGTTCCCAACCGGCATCGACTGGTACACCAAGCGTTTTGGCCACAAGCCGTATCCCTCGGAGGTGATGAGCTTGTCCATCGGTCAGGGTCCGAACGCGCAGACGGTGCTGCGGATGGCGCACTTTTACTCCGCCATCGCGGGGAACGGCAGCGCGCCGGAGCCGCACCTGGTGGCGTTACCGGGCGCGGGCCAGGGCCCCGGTGCGATCAAGATGGGAGTCGACGCGGAAGGCCTGCAGGCAATGTGGACCGGGCTGGGTCGGGTGACGGATTACTTCGGACCGAACAACTTCGGTACGGCGGTCCAGTCGGGATTGGAGCGGTGGAAGCTGTATGGAAAGACCGGAACCGCGCAGAACCCGCAGGGCGGTGACCACGGCTGGTTCGCCGGCTTTGCGGGACCTCCGGGCGCGCGGCCCCAAATCGCGGTTGCGATGATCGTCGAGCACGGGCTCCACGGTTCGGACGTGGCGCCGGTCGCCGCGAAGGTGGCG
The DNA here is from genome assembly GCA_030447645.1 of Longimicrobiaceae bacterium. Classification (GTDB taxonomy): domain Bacteria; phylum Gemmatimonadota; class Gemmatimonadetes; order Longimicrobiales; family Longimicrobiaceae; genus JAUJOM01. Next base: position 61,242 of record JAUJOM010000013.1, read on the forward strand.
AACTTCTATCTGAGCCGCAAATACGGGCTTCCGGTCGATCCCAAGCCGCTGTTGATCAACCGGTGGCAGGACGGGCGGTGCCTGTGGAACACGTCCTGCATCGTTTCGGACTCGGCATCCGCTGTTTCACCCATCAAACCGCTCTTCGGACCGGGTGGACGGCACATGAACCCGGTCGGGGGAGGACGAGCGGCAGTTGCCGCCGCGCCCGCAGCCGGGCGGTAGGGTTCGTCTTCCCCCGGGTTGACGCGCAAGTTCGCGGACTGCAAGTTGACGCGGTCCGCGAACTTTTTTATGCCAAATCAGACTGAAGCCCCACCGGTTGAGATTCCGCACGCGCTCGTGCGAGGAGATCTGCTGGCACTTTACCGGTACATCCGCCTCACCCGGACGCTCGAGGAGCGGCTGGTCAACCTGCATCGGCAGAACAAGGTGGTGGGTGGGCTCTTCCGTTCGCTCGGGCAGGAGGGCGAGTCGGTGGCCAGCGCCTTCGCGCTGCGACGCCGCACCGACGGTACCGGCGACATGCTCAGCCCGTTGATCCGCAATCTCGGCTCCATGCTGGTCATGGGGGCGGAGCCCGTCGAGGTGCTGCGCCAGTACATGGCCAAGGGTGACTCCCCCGCGCGGGGCAAGGAATTGAACATTCACTTCACCGACTACCAGCGCGGCTTCGTCGGGCAGATCTCCCCGCTCGGAGACATGGTTCCCGTGATGACCGGCGTCACCCTCACCTTTCGGCAGCGCGGCGAGGAGCGGGTGGGCATGGTCTACCTCGGTGAGGGGGCGACCTCCACAGGCGCATTCCACGAGGGGATCAACTTCGCGGCCGTGCAGCGCTGCCCGCTGGTGGTGATCGTGGAAAGCAATGGCTACGCGTATTCGACACCGACCGCCAAGCAGTCTGCGGTCAAGGCCTTTGTGGACAAGGCCCCCGGGTATGGAGTCGCGGGGGAGCAGGTCGATGGCAACGACGTGCTGGCGGTGTACGGCGCGGCACGGCGAGCGGTGGATCGCGCCCGGGAAGGAGGTGGCGTCACCTTGATCGAGGTGATCACCTTCCGCCGGCTGGGCCATGCGCAGCACGACAACCAGTCGTACCAGTCGGTGGAGGAGATCGAGCGCTGGGCGTCCACCAATGATCCGCTGGACCGGTACGTGGCCACGCTGCTCGGCAACGGCTGGGCCTCGGAGGCGGATCTCGCCGGGCTCGACACCCAGGTGGAGCGTGAGCTCGACGACGCGATTGCTGTCGCCGACGCGAGCCCGCTTCCGCAAGATGAAGACACGCTGCTCGACGTATACGCTGACGGTCCAGTCCCCCTTCCGTGGACCCGTCACACTCTGCCTGATCCAGCCCGAGCCTGATCCCCATGGCTACACTGATACACGACAGGCCGGAGCACGTCCGCCTTTCGGCGGAGGGCAAGCCGGTCACCCTGCTCGAAGCGATCCGTGAGGGCATCTGGGAAGAGATGGAGCGCGACGAGCGGGTTTTCCTGCTCGGTGAAGATATCGGCGCGTACGGCGGTGCGTTCAAGGTCACCGAGGGGATGCAGGAGCGGTTCGGCGCCCTCAGGGTGATCGACACCCCCATCTCCGAGATCGGGTTCACCGGCGCAGCCGCGGGAGCCGCGCACATGGGAATGCGGCCGGTAGTGGAGATGCAGTTCATCGACTTCATCTCCTGCGCCTATGACATGATCACCAACTACATCGCCACCAGCCGCTACCGTGGCTCGGGTGGAGTGCCGATGGTGATCCGGGGACCGTCGGGCGGCGGCGTGCGTGGGGGACCCTTTCATTCGCAGAACCCGGAGATGGCGTTCTTCCACACGCCGGGCCTCAAGATCGTGTACCCCTCCACTGCGTACGACGCCAAAGGGTTGATCAAGGCTGCGATTCGCGACCCCGACCCGGTTTTGTTTTTTGAGCACAAGTGGCTTTACCGTCGCCCGCAACTGCGGGAGGTACTCCCGGCCGAGGATTACACCGTGCCACTGGGCGAGGCGCGCACCCACCGGGAGGGCACGGACGTCAGCATCGTCACCTATGCCGCCATGGTTCACAAGAGCCAGGAGGCCGCCGAGCAGCTCCAACGTGAAGACGGGCTTTCGGTGGAGATCATCGACCTGCGCACCCTGCTCCCCCTGGACGAAGAGGCGATTCTGGCGAGCGTCCGCAAGACCAATCGGCTGCTCGTGGTGCACGAAGACACCCGCACCGGTGGGATAGCCGGCGAGATCGCCATGCGCGTGAATGAAAAGGCCTTTGAATGGCTGGACGCGCCCATCCTGCGCGTAGCCGCGCTGGACGCGCCCATCCCGTACTCGCCTCCGCTGGAGGATTTCTTCCTGCCCGGCGTGGAGGACATCGTCAAGGCCGTTCGTCATCTGGCGGCGTACTGATCCCCAAATTCCTGGACTGCTGACTTTCATGGCCCGTATCGAAGTGCCGATGCCCCAGATGGGCGAATCGATCGCCGAGGGAACTGTATCCGTCTGGCGGAAGAAGGTGGGGGAGCGTGTGGAGCGCGACGAACCGATCATGGAGATCTCCACCGACAAGGTGGATGCGGAGATTCCTTCTCCCGCGGCCGGAGTGCTGGCGGAGATCGCGGTCCAGGAGGGGCAGACGGTGGAGGTGGGGACGGTAGTCGCATACATCGACACCGAGGCCGCCGTGGGCGCCCAGCCGGGCGCACCCTCGTCGGCGCCCGCCGAGCCGGCGATGGCCGGCGAACAGCCCACGACGCTGCCGGGAGCAGCCGCGGGCGAAGCGGAGGAGCCAGCACCGACTGCTGCCGCCGCTCCAGCCCAGACGACTCAGGTTAGCGCCGGCTCGTCCGGCAACGGCGGAGGTCCGGAATCGGCGGAAGAGCGGCTTCGCCGCCGCTCGACCCCGCTGGTGCGCAAGATCGCGGCGGAGCACGGCGTGGAGGTGGCGGCGGTGCAGGGGAGCGGCCGTGCGGGCCGGGTGACCAGGGAGGACATCCTCCGCCACGTCGAGGAGCGGCAGCCGCGCCGGCCGGCGCCCTATGCCAGCGGCCGCGCAACCCGTTCGCCGGGGCCGGTTGCCCCGGGCAGCTTTCCCTGGGAAGAGTTCTACACGCACGTGGACCATCCCACCGTGGCTGTGGGTGCCAACGACCGCGCCGAGCCGCTGAACCGGATGACGTCGCTCATCGCCGAGCACATGGTGCTGTCGCGGCGGATTTCGGCGCACGTGCATTCGTACTTCGAGATCGACTACTCCCGCATCGACCAGGTCCGGGCCAAGAATCGTCGCGGCTACGAGGAGCAGGGAGTCAAGGTCACCTACACCGCCTACATCGCCAGGGCGGTGGCGATGGCCCTGCGCGAGCACCCCAAGCTGAACGCCGCGCTTTCCGGGGAATCAGGTCATCTACCGCGGAGACGTGAACCTGGGCATTGCGGTGGCGCTGGAGAACGGGCTGATCGTCCCGGTGGTGCGCAACGCGGACGATCTATCGCTGACGGGGCTGGCGCGCAGGATCACCGACCTGGCGACGCGCGCCCGCTCCAAGAAGCTCTCCCGAGGAAGTGCAGGGCGGCACCTTCACCATCACCAACCCGGGGATCTTCGGCACGACAATCGGCTTCCCGATCATCAACCAGCCCCAGGTGGCGATCATGGGCGTCGGCGGCGTGGAGAAGCGCGCGGTAGTGGTCACCGATGAGTTCGGCAACGACGCGATCGTCGCCCGCAAGCGGGGATACATTTCGCTTGGCTATGATCACCGGCTGGTCAACGGCGCGGATGGAGACCAGTTCCTGGCGCGCGTGAAGCAGATCATGGAAACGTTCCCGGAAACGGGAGCGTAGCCCGCCGGGTGTCGTCGCGTGTGTTGCGGGTGGAGCGCCTCGGCATGGTTCCGTATGCCGAGGCGCTCGCCATTCAGGCGGAGTGGGTCAGCAAGCCGGCGGCGTGGGGAGATTGCGGATACCCTCCTCCTCCTGGAGCACCCGCATGTGATCACCCTGGGCAGCGGCTCACACGCCGAACACATCCTGCTGTCGGCGCCGGAGCGGGCTGCGCGGGGAATCGAGCTTTGGAGAGCGGGCGCGGTGGCGACGTGACCTACCACGGACCTGGGCAGCTCGTCGGCTATCCCATCCTGGACCTCAAGCCTGAGCGCTGCGACCTGCACAGATACCTGCGCGATCTGGAGGAAGTGTTGATCGCGGCCATGACGCAATTCGGGCTCCGCGCTAACCGGAAACCGGGGCTCACGGGCGTGTGGATTGCGGAACGCAAGCTGGCCGCCATCGGCGTGCGTGTCTCCTCAGGGTGGATCACCAGCCACGGTTTCGCGCTCAACGTGAGTACCGACCTGTCGTTCTTCGATGCGATCGTGCCGTGCGGAATACGCGAGCATGGGGTAGGATCGATCGCGCAAGAGCTGGGCAGGGTAGTGGCGGTGGAAGAGTGCGTCGACGTGGTCACTGCCCACTTCGCGCGCGTCTTCAGCCGATCGGTAGTCGGCGCGACGCTTTGAAATCGGGTTCGGGAGGGGGCGGGAAAAAGTCCAGATAGCGACCTTTCTCCTGCTCGTGCGCGCGATCCACTCCTCGAAGCGTGACTCCACCAGGCCGCCGCTATCCGTCTGCTTCGCCGCGCGCGTGTGGCCAGGTGGTTGGCGTATTCGTTCTGCGCGTGTCCCGCGTGCCCCTTGACCCAGCGCCACTGGACCCGGTGGCGCGCCGCGACCGAAAGAAGTGCCTTCCAAAGCTCCAGGTTTTCGATCTCGCCACCCTTGCGCTTCCACCCGCGTGCAGCCCAGCCATGCACCCATTCCGTCATGGCGTCAACCAGGTAGCGGCTGTCGGAGGTGAACACCACCCGCGAAGGTGCCCGCAGTGCACCCAGAGAGGTCATCGCGCTCGCGATCGCCATGCGGTTGTTGGTGGTATCGGGCTCCGAGGTCCAGAAGTCTCGCCGGCTCCAACCCCGCTCGGGATGATAGTGCTCAACCAGGCCGGCCGCCCCGCCCGGTCGCGCCCGGCCGCGGAACTGATTCCCCAGACACGATTCATCCGCATACACGTAAACCAGCGGTCCGTCCACACCGCTCCTTCGCCATAAGGTTTCAAACCGGCATCAGTTTACCGCGTCGCACGCGCGTTCTTGACAGCGGTGCAGCGCCGGGTAGATTGCGCCCGTCTCGCATGGTTTGACCCTCCAGGTATTTGCGCCCAGTGAACGATTCCGCCGTTCTCCTGCTCGAAGACGGACGTGCTTTTCAGGGTGAGCCCTACGGAGCCGCCGGTGAAGCGTTCGGTGAAGTGGTATTCAACACCTCCATGACGGGATACCAGGAAGTGCTCACCGACCCGTCGTATGCGGGCCAGCTGGTAGCGATGACCTATCCGCTGATCGGCAACTATGGAGTGAACCCGACGGACGAGGAGTCCGCTGGGCCACAGGTCGCGGGTTTCATCATCCACGAGCCGTCCCCGTGTACAGCAACTGGAGGGCACAGGAAGGTCTTGAAGCCTATCTCCGTCGCAGTGGCGTGGTGGCGATCGCGGGGCTGGACACCCGGGCGCTGACGCGCCACCTCCAGGTCTCGCGGGGCAATGCGTGGCGCGATAGCGCATGGCGAGGTTGACCTGAGTGCGCTGCGGGAGCGAGTCCTGCGGCACCCGTGCATGGAAGGCCTGGACCTGGCGAGTGAAGTGTCGGCGGAGAGCGACTACCAGGTTGCAGCCATCGGCGAAACCCGGTTTCGAGTGCTGGCCTACGACTTCGGCGTGAAGTCGCATTCCCTCCAACTGCTCGCCGAACGCGGCTGCGAGGTTACCGTGCTGCCGGCCTCTACGCCAAGCGAAGAAGTCCTCGCCGCAGAGCCGGACGGGTTGTTCATCTCCAACGGCCCGGGTGATCCGGATGCAGTCGGTCAGGCGCTGGGCGCGATTCGCGGGATCGCGGAGCAGGGCAAGCCGGTGTTCGGAATCTGCCTCGGACACCAGCTGGTGGCTCGGGCTTTCGGCGCCGAAACATACAAGCTTCCCTACGGGCATCGTGGCGGCAATCACCCCGTCCGCCGCCTCGCTGACGGTGCGGTGGAGATCACCGCGCAGAACCATGGCTTCGCCGTGCGCGGGGACGAAGGCGGAATTCCAGGTGCGCCGGAGCTGCGCGTGACGCACCTGAATCTCAACGACGGGACGGTGGAAGGCCTGGAGCACCAGCGGCTCCCGGTTTTCAGCGTTCAGTACCACCCGGAAGCGGCACCAGGGCCGCACGATTCGCGCTACCTGTTCGACAGGTTCGTGGATGCGATGCAAGGACGTGCTTGACTGTGCTGGGGCGGAGGTTATGCTATGCTTCGACTAACGTCCGTGCCCCCAACTCTTTAGCAGTTACCCACGGAGAATCGAATGACCAAAGCGGATCTGGTGCAGCGCGTAGCCGACGTGATCGGGCCCGGCGTGACCAAGCGCGACTGCGCGGTGGTGGTGGACGCGTTTTTGAACGCAATCAAGGACGCGATGGCCGAGCACCAGAACATCGAGATCCGCGGCTTCGGGACCTTCAAGGTGCGGGCGCGTCGCAGTCGCCTGGCGCGCAATCCGCGCACCGGTGACCCCGTGGAGGTTCCGCCACGGGCAGTGCCGGTGTTCAAGCCTTCCAAGGAGCTGCGCGCCCTGGTCGAAGAGCGCCCACTCGAAGTTTGATGCTGATCCAGGAAACCCTCACGGATGTTCCTGCGCCCGAGGTGATTCAGCGAGCGCGGACGTTCTTCACCCTCCAGTTCTCCCCCTATGCAGCGTTCGTGGAGGACGAGGGCGACACCTACATCCGGTTCCATACGGAGTCCGGCGGACTGACGCTCGCCGTGGGCCGGCAGGGGGATCGCAACCTGGTCCGGGGCTCCACCTCCCGGCTGAACCATGAGCTTTCGCAATTTCTGGTGACGCTTTCCAAGCCGGAGGAGGTCCGGCAAAGCTTGCCCGGACCGGGAGCTTCCGGAGCAGGCTGAACCCGCGCCTCGCGAGGGGGTAGGACCGCCCATGACCATCCGCTCGCTTTTCTTTGCATCCTACAGAGACCTGGCCGGCACAGGTGAGCTTGTCCTCACCCTGTCGGCTTCTTCTACGGTGGCCGATCTGGTCGCGCAGCTCCGCGCATCCAGCCGCACCCTGGCGTTGCTCCCTGCCGCGCCTGCGGTGGCGGTAAACATGACCTACGCGCCGCTGGAAACCGCGCTGCGGGATGGCGACGAGGTTGCCTTCATTCCCCCGGTAGCCGGCGGCTGATCGTGCCTGCCGCATCACCTCTCAGCCGATCGACGCCGCGGCGCTGCTGGCCGAAGTGGCCACTCCGTCCGATGGCGCCGTGCTGCTGTTTTGGGGTGTGGTGCGCAACCAAAACGAGGGGCGCGAGGTGAACGGTCTCGAATACGAGGCGTACGCCGAGATGGCGGAAGCCAAGCTGCGCGGGATCGTGACCGAGGCCGCCCAGCGCTGGGGTGTCGGCGAGATCGCGGTGGTGCACCGGGTAGGCAAGCTGAACGTGGGTGAAGCAAGCGTCGGGATCGCCGTGGCCGCTCCCCATCGTGAGGATGCGTACGAGGCCTCGCGCTACGTGATCGAGGAGTTGAAGCGGCGGGTGCCGATCTGGAAGCGGGAGCACTACCTGGATGGGCCGAGCGCCTGGCTCGGCGGAGCCGTTCCCGAACCGGAGGTGCCGGCGTGATCTCCCCCTGGTCCAGCTGGGGGAAACGCCCCGCCGCCCATGCCTGCCGTCCCCGACGTGGGACCGATGCAGGACGGTTTCGGCCGCCGCATCGAATACCTGCGCATTTCCGTCACCGACAAGTGCAACCTCCGCTGCGTGTACTGCATGCCGGAGGAGGGCCTCCCCTGGCTGCGGCGCGATCAAATCTTGTCGTACGAGGAGATCGCCAGCCTGGTGCAAAGCATGGCGGAGATGGGTCTGCGCCGCATCCGGATCACGGGCGGTGAGCCGCTCGTGCGGCGCGATCTGCCGGTGCTGGTTCGCAAGCTGCGCGCTGTTCCCAGGGAATCGAGGAGATCGCCCTTTCCACCAATGCGGTGCTGCTTGCCGGGGAGGCGGAAGCGCTCCGCGACGCCGGGGTGAATCGCGTCAACGTGTCGCTGGATTCGCTGCGTCCGGAACGGATCGACGCCATATCACGGCGTGCGGGCAGCGCCCGGGCGATATTCGAGGGGCTGGAAGCGGCAGAGCAGGTGGGATTCGCTCCGCTCAAGATCAACTGTGTGGTGATGAGGGGGCGAAACGAGGACGAAATCGCCGACTTCGCCCGGATCACCCGCGAACGGCCCTGGCACGTGCGCTTCATCGAGGTGATGCCAACGGGTGACAATCTGGGCGTTTCTCAAAACGAATACGTTCCCGCCGACGAAATCCTGCGGACGGATCGTGCCCTGGGTGAGCTGCGCCCTGTGGCCGGACCCGGCGGCAACGGCCCCGCTGCCTACTACGCCTACCCGGGTGCTCCTGGGACGGTGGGGGTGATCACCCCATGAGCCACAACTACTGCGCCTCCTGCAATCGGATGCGCCTGACGGCGGACGGCCAGCTTCGCCCCTGCCTCTTCGGCTCCGCGCAGACCAATCTCCGCGATCCGCTCCGCCGTGGAGAGCCAATCGAGCCGCTGATCCGCCATACCCTCCGAATAAAGCCTGAGCGACACTGGCTGGAGCAGGGAAGCGATGCCGGCAGCGGCGGCCTTCTCGCCCTTTCGCAGGTCGGTGGCTGACACCCTTCAGGTTGCACTTCTCCAACCTGAAATCCCCCACAACGCCGGCGCGGTCGCGCGCCTGTGCGCTGCCACCGGTGCTCCGCTCCACCTGATTGGCCGCCTCGGGTTCAGCCTCCAGCACCCCAAGGCAAAGCGCGCCGGGATGGACTACTGGGAGCAGGTGGAGGTGCACCGTCACCTCGCGCTCGCTGACTTCCTCGCTGCCGTGCGGCCCCATACCGTCTGGATGCTTTCTACCCACGGAGAGCGTACGCTGTACGACGCTGTCTTTGCCCCCGGTGATGTGCTTTTGTTTGGCCCGGAATCGCGAGGCTTGCCCGCCGATCTGCTGCGACACGGACCCGGAGCGCGCGCTGCGGATTCCCATGCGCGCGGAATCCCGCAGCCTGAACCTGGCTACGGCAGTCGCTATCGCCCTGTATGAAGGCGTGCGGCAGCTTGGCTTTCCCGGTTGACTGTACGACCGGTGCGCTCTATGTTGGCGCCGCTGGGAAGCCAATTCTCCAACCTTGAACAGCCGGGTGCATGGATAAGATCACGGTGGTGGGGGCCGGCAACGTCGGCGCGACCGCGGCGCAGCGTGTGGCCGAAAAGGAACTGGCCCGCGAAGTGGTGATGATCGACATCGCGGAAGGCGTTCCGCAGGGCAAGGGACTCGACCAATTCCAGTCGGCGCCGGTGGAAGGCTTCGACTCGCGAGTGATCGGCACCAATGGCTACGACGAGGCTGCAGGATCGGGCATCTTCATCGTGACCGCCGGCATCGCCCGCAAGCCCGGAATGTCCCGGGACGACCTGCTGCAGACCAACGCCCGGATCGTCCGCGAGGTGAGCGAAAACATCGCGCGTGTGGCACCGGATGCGATTATCATCATGGTGAGCAATCCGCTGGACGTGATGTCTTACGTCGCCATGCAGGCGGCGGGATTCCCGCGCGAGCGCGTGCTCGGCATGGCCGGCGTGCTGGACACCGCCCGCTATCGTGCCTTCCTGGCCATGGAGCTGGACATCTCCGTGGAGGACATCCAGGCGATGGTGCTCGGCGGCCACGGCGATACCATGGTGCCGTTGATCTCCTACACCACCGTGTCGGGAATTCCGATCACGCAGCTGATGGATCGTTCCAGGCTGGACGAGATCGTGGACCGCACCCGCAATGGTGGCGCCGAGATCGTGAAGTATCTGAAGACTGGCTCCGCCTACTACGCGCCCTCCGCCGGCGCCGTCCAGATGGCGGAGGCCATCGTCAAGGACAAGAAGCGCATCCTTCCCTGCGCCGCGTATTTGCAGGGTGAATATGGCATGAAGGGACTCTTCCTGGGCGTTCCCTGCAAGCTCGGGCGGAACGGCCTGGAGCAGATCATCGAGGTGGAATTGACCGACGAGGAGAGAGCAGCACTGGCGAAGTCGGCCGAGGCGGTCCGCGAGCCGATGGAGCTGGTGAAGTAGGCAAAGCACAACCGCGCACCGCTCGGCCGCGCGGGGGTAGCAACGAAGACCAGTCGGATCACCGCTCGTTTCGGAAGGAGCAATCGTTATGGCGATCGTTGATCGCGCCAAGTCGCTTTCCGCGGCCCTCACTTACCGGGGCCGGGAGGGCATGTGGACCTGGATCCTGCACCGGGCGACCGGGCTGGGGATCCTGCTTTTTCTCATCATCCACGTCGTGGAAACCGCGACCGTCATCTACTGGCCGCAACTCTACGAGGGTTTCCTTGACACGTACAAGAGCGCCTTTTTCCGCTTTGCCGAGGTGCTCATCTTCTTCAGTGTGGTTTATCACGCGCTGAATGGCACCCGTATCATCGTGCAGGATTTCTGGCCGCTTGCCATGCGCCGGCAGCGGCAGCTCGCCTGGGCAGCCGGAGGCTTGACGGTGCTGGCCATGATCCCGATTACCTTCCTGATGATCCGGCCCCTGCTCGGAGGCCCGGAGCCGGGTGAAGAGCGCCACCGGCAGCGTATTGAGCGCCAGCAGGCCACTGTTCCGGCCACCACTCCCGTGGTGCAGGTGACGCCATGAGCACTGTGATCGCACCTGCTGGCAGCGCTCGCGGTCAGGCCCGTCGCGGCGGAGGATATGAGCAGCCGCAGGGAAGGCGCAGCAACTTCGAGCTTTACTCGTGGTTCTTCATGCGCCTTTCGGGGCTGATCCTCATCTTTCTGTCCCTGTACCACCTGGTGTGGTGGAACTTGATCGTGGGAGTCGAGCACCTGAGTGCGGATCTGGTTCGGGAGCGCTGGCAGAACCCATTCTGGCGCTTTTACAACGTGGCTCTGCTGCTCTTCGCCATGTTGCACGGCCTGAATGGACTGCGCTACTCCATTGAAGATTACGTGCGCAAGCCGGGGGCGCAGGTGGCGGTGAAAGCAGTCGCGTACACCCTGATTTTAACCTCAATGGCTATAGGTGCCTTCGCGCTCTTCACCTACAACCCGGCGGTCGCGGCTGCTGCTCGATGACGCACACCCATACGTATGACGCCCTGGTGATCGGGGCGGGTGGTGCCGGTCTGATGGCGGCGATCTACCTGTCTCGCAATCCCAGTATGAAGACCGCCGTCATTTCGAAGCTGTACCCAACGCGCTCGCACACGGGTGCGGCGCAGGGCGGGATCGGGGCCGCCCTCGGGAATTTGGAAGAAGACAGCCCGGAGTGGCACGCCTTCGATACGGTCAAGGGCTCGGATTATCTCGGTGATCAGGACGCCATCGACGTGATGTGCAACGAAGCGGTGGATGTGATCATCGAGCTGGAGCACATGGGCCTGCCGTTCAGCCGAACACCTGACGGCAGGATCGCCCAGCGCCCCTTCGGCGGCCACTCGCATCACTTCGGGCAGGGTCCGGTTCGGCGCAGCTGCTACGCGGCGGACCGCACCGGCCACATGATCCTCCAGACGCTGTACCAGAACTGCATCAAGAACGACGTGGACTTCTTCAACGAGTTCCAGGTCGTGGACATGTTGATGGAGGATAGGCGCTGCTGCGGTGTAGTGGCGTACCATGTGGACTCCGGGGATCTGCACATCTTCCGCTCCAAGGCGGTGCTCTGGGCGACCGGAGGGTTCGGACGGGTCTGGTCCATCACTTCCAACGCCGTTGCAGGTACCGGCGACGGTGCCGCGATCACCTTCCGGCGTGGCATTCCGCTGGAAGACATGGAGTTCTACCAGTTCCACCCGACGGGCATCTACAAGCTGGGCATCCTGATCACCGAAGGGGTTCGCGGCGAGGGCGGTGTGCTGCGCAACGACAATGGCGAGCGTTTCATGGAGCGCTATGCGCCGACCATGAAAGACCTCGCTTCCCGCGACGTGGTTTCGCGAGCGATCTACCAGGAGATGATCGAGGGGCGCGGCATCGGCGGAAGGCGATTCGTGTATCTGGACGCAACCCACCTGGGTGCCGAGGTGGTGGAAAAGAAGCTGCCGGACATCACCGACTTTTGCCGAACCTACCTGGGCGTGGACCCGGTGAAGCAGCCGATCCCCATCCAGCCCACGGCGCACTACGCGATGGGCGGCATCCCGACGGACATCAACGGCCAGGTGGTGCTGGACGAGAACGGGACTCTGCTTCCGGGGTGCTACGCGGCGGGCGAAGCGGCGTGTGTGTCGGTGCATGGCGCCAACCGGCTGGGCACCAATTCTCTGCTTGACCTGGTGGTGTTCGGCAAGCGAGCCGGGCTTGCAATGGCTGAATACTGCGCAACCGCCGACATACCGGAGCTGCCATCGGATCCTACCGGCCCGATAGCGGCCGAGTTAGAGCGTCTGCTCGCCCAGACTACCGGTGAGCCGGCAGCCAAGATCCGGGAAGAAATGCAGAACACGATGATGGATTTCGTGGGCGTTTATCGTGAGCAGGCTGGAATTCAAAAGGCGGTGGACAAAGTACGGGAGCTACAGGACCGGTACAGGACCCTCGTCATTATGGACAAGGGCAAGCGGTTTAACCTGGACCTGCTGGAAGCGTGGGAGCTAGGCAACCTGCTCGAGCTCGCCGAGGTAACCGCAGTAAGCGCGCTGGCCCGTACCGAGAGCCGCGGGGCGCACTCGCGGGAAGACTTCCCGGATCGCGACGACGCCAACTGGCTCAAGCATACATTCGCTTACCGACGGGAAGGGGGCCGTATCGAGCTGCGTTACAAGCCGGTAACGATCACCCGCTTCCAGCCAAAGGAAAGGGTGTACTGATGGCGAAGGCAACCATACGTATTTTGCGGTACAATCCGGAAGGGGACGCGGCGGCTCCGGCGCACCAGGACTTCGCAATCGACGTCGAGCCCACGGATCGGGTTCTGGATGCTCTCAACCACATCAAGTGGTACGTGGACGGCACGCTCACCTTCCGTCGCTCCTGCGCACACGGCATCTGCGGCTCGGACGCGATGCGCATTAATGGGGTGAACCGTCTCGCCTGCAAGGTGCTGATGAGGGACGTCGGCAGCCGGGTCACCGTGGAGCCGTTGATGGGCTTCCGGGTCATCAAGGACCTGGTGGTGGACATGGACGCCTTTTTCGCGCAGTACCGTTCGGTTCTCCCCTATCTGATCAACGACTCACGCCCGCCGGAACGCGAGCGGCTGCAGTCGCCGGAAGACCGGGAGCGCTTTGACGACACAACCAAGTGCATTCTGTGCGCGGCGTGCACTACCTCCTGCCCCTCGTACTGGGCGAACGAGGAGTTCGTCGGCCCCGCGGCCATTGTGAACGCCCACCGGTTCATCTTCGATTCCCGGGATTCCGCGCCGGGGGAGCGTTTGGAAATCTTGAACAATCGCGAGGGCGTGTGGAGGTGCCGCACGATCTTCAACTGCTCCGAGGCATGTCCGCGTGAGATCAAGGTGACCAAGGCCATCGGCGAGGTGAAGCGCGCCATTCTTTACCGGCAGTCGACCTAGCGCGAACAGGTTTTTTGCTTGCTTCCGCGGCCTCGCCGATACGGTGGGGCCGCGCTGTTGGGGGGGAACACCACCTTCCCGTGTCGTGTATCGGCGCAGCGATGATGCCGCCCACCCTCGACGACGCCCGCCAGGTTCTGCACCGCTACTGGGGATACGACCAGTTCCGCCCGGGGCAGGACAGCGCGATCGAAACGATCCTGTCCGGATTCGATACGCTGACGATCATGCCCACGGGCGGGGGAAAGAGCCTGTGCTATCAGGTGCCCGCCATGCTGCTGCCGGGGGTCACCATCGTGGTCTCTCCCCTGATCTCCCTGATGAAGGACCAGGTCGACACGCTGGACCGCGTGGGCCTACCCGCGACATTCGTGAACTCCACCCTTTCCGGGGGTGAGATGACCTCACGCCTGGACGCCGCGCAGCAGGGCAGGGTAAAGCTGCTGTACGTCGCTCCGGAGCGCTTCGACAGCGAGGCGTTCCAGCAGCGGCTCGGCCGTCTGAAGGTGTCGCTTCTCGCGGTGGATGAAGCCCACTGCGTGTCGGAATGGGGGCACGATTTCCGGCCCTCGTACCTGCGCCTGGGTGGCGTTCGCCAGCTGCTGGGTGATCCGCCCATCGCGGCGCTCACAGCGACCGCCACGCCCGAGGTCCGGCAGGACATCATCCGACAGCTCGCCCTCCGGGACCCACCCACCACAGTAACCGGCTTCGACCGGCGCAATTTGATCTGGAAGGTGGTGCCGGCAAAGAACGAAAGTGAAAAAGATCGGCTGCTGCTGAAGCTGCTTCGGGGGCGAGAAGGCTCCGGGATCGTATACGCCTCCACGCGCAAGAACGTGGACGCGCTCACCGCCATGCTTAACGGCGTAGGTGTGCGAACGGTCGGCTATCATGCGGGACTCCCTGATGCGGATCGGAAGCGGCTCCAGGAGTCCTTTATGTCGGGGGAGACACCGGTGGTGGTGGCGACCAATGCCTTCGGGATGGGCATCGACAAGCGAGATGTACGCGTGGTAGTCCACTACAATATGCCTGGGAGCCTTGAAGCGTACTACCAGGAGGCGGGCCGGGCCGGGCGCGACGGTGACCCGGCCGATTGCGTACTGCTTCACGCATACGCCGACCGGTTCACCCCCGCCTTTTTCATCGAGCAGGCGCACCCAGCACGGAAGCTGGTGGAAGAGACCCTGGTGGCCCTTCGCCGGGCGGCGGATGACTCCGGCCTGTGTGTTCTGCCCGCGGTGGAGCTTGCCCGCTTGGTTCCGGGGGCCAAGGGTGATCGGCAGATCGGCTCCGCGATCCGCATCCTGGAGGAGCACGGATTGGTTCGCCGTCTCGTTGCCGGTGGCACAGCTACCGTGAGGTTGCGGCTGATCGCAGCTCCCGAGCGCATTGCTCGGGAGCTGCGTGGCGGCACCCGCGACGCAGAGTTGCGGCTCCTGCGCTCGTTGTGGAGGTATGCAGGCAAGGAGGGGGTGTATCGCGGCTTCGAGGCTGAATGGTGGGAACTCGCGGAGATGACCGGCGGACGGGTGCGTGCGACTGCCTTGCTGGACGCGCTTCAGGCCGAGGGGTTTCTCGAGTGGCGGGCCTGGGACGATGCGGAGGGTGTGCAGGTGCTCGATCGCACCACACCCGCGGCACGCATCCCGGTGGACTGGCGCTCCGCCGAGCGCCGCAAAGCCCGGGAAACGAAGAAGCTTCAGCAGATGCAGAGCTACGCGTACTGCAAAGAGTGTCGACGGGGGTATGTGCTGCGGTACTTCGGCGACCCCGGAGCGATGCGCGAGTGCGGGGCCTGCGACAATTGCCTGGACACGGGTTTGACTCCCGTCCACGCGGATGAAAAGCAGCCCACAGCAAGGCCGCGGCCCGTGCGCGTCAAGTCACCGCCGAGGCCGTCCCCGGACGCCAGCAGCCCAACCCCGAGCAGGCGGAGCTATACGGCCGCCTCAAGGCCTTGCGCAGCGACCTGGCCAAGGAAGCAGGGCTGCCCGCCTACTGCATCTTTCCCGACAGGACACTCGTGGAGCTGGCGCGGGTGCGTCCCGGCTCCGAAGCGCAGATGCTTGGGGTGTCGGGCGTGGGTCCGGCCCGGCTGGAAAAGTATGGTCAGCGCTTCCTGCGCGAGATTCAGGAGAGATAGTTCGATCTTTCCTAAACCCCGGCCGATGGGTAAATTCAGGCTGCTTGTTCTGCCGGTACAACTGCTTACAAGATGATGGAACGCTACTTTGACGAGCACCATGTCGCCGTTCGCGACATGGTGCGTGACTTTGCCCAGAGCGAGATACGCCCGGTGGCCGGCGAGCTGGACCGCAGCGCCGAGTTTCCGTGGGAAAACGTAAAAAAGATGGCTGAACTGGGTCTGTTCGGCATCCCCTGGCCGGAGGAGCTTCGGCGGTGCCGGGATGGACGACATCAGCTACATGATCGCCATTCACGAGCTTGCGAAAGCTGACGCCAGCCATGCGATCACCGTGTCGGCACACACCACGCTGGGGACATCCCCCATCGTGCGCTTCGGCACCCCCGAGCAGCAGGAACGCTTCGTTCCGCTGCTGGCCTCCGGCCAGGTGCTCGGTGGTTTTGGGCTGACGGAGCCTGGAGCAGGCTCCGATGCCGGTGGCACCCAGACCGTCGCCGTGAAGGCGGATGGCGGTTGGGTGCTGAATGGAAGCAAGATCTTTATCACCCATGCGGGAGTCGGGGAACTGTTTGTCGCTACTGCGGCGACCGATCGGGAGAAAGGGTCCAGGGGATCACTTCGTTTATCCTCGCCAAGCCGACCACGGATCTGGAAAAAGCGTGCGCTCGGCATCGGCCATTCAGAAGAGCTGCCGTTCGCGGAGGGAGTTCGGGCCGGCAAAAAGAAGACAAGATGGGATGGCGCTCCTCCGACACGCGTGAGCTGATCCTGGAGGATGTGTTCGTCCCCGACGACCAGGTGCTGGGTGAGCCGGGGAAGGGGTTCACCAACTTTATGCAGACGCTGGACGCCGGGCGCATCGGCATCGCGGCACTTTCGCTCGGCATCGCCGAGGGAGCGTACGAGGAGGCGATGAAGTATGCCAACGAGCGTCGCCAGTTCAACCAGCGGATCAACGAGTTCCAGGGCATTCAGTTCATGCTGGCGGACATGGCCACCGAGATCGAAGCGGCGAAGCACCTGGTCTTCCACGCAGCCTGGCTGAAGCAGGAGGGCGCCCGTTCGGCAAGGAAGCGGCGATGGCGAAGCTGTTCGCGTCGGAGCTGGCAATGCGGGCAACCACCAGGGCGGTGCAGATCCACGGGGGCTACGGCTACACCAAGGAGTATCCGGTGGAGCGAATGATGCGCGACGCCAAGATCTGCGAGATCGGCGAGGAACCTCCGAGATTCAGCGGCTGGTGATCGCGCGACATGTAGTTCGGGAGCTGAATGCGTAGCGACCGCCCGCGGTCGAGGAGTGCAGAAGGTGAAGCCGACACGCTCGCGCCGCCGCCCTCGGTCCGACGCGAAATCCTGATCAACAGCACTCCCAAGGAAACACGGGTCGCTTCTGCTCGAGGACGGCGTGCTCGTCGAGCTGATGGCAGACCGGCCCGAAGCGGTTCGCATGGTGGGTGACATCTATCTGGGCCGGGTGGAAGCTGTGCTGCCGGGAATCCAGGCGGCGTTTGTGGATCTCGGATTGGGAAAAGCCGCCTTCCTGCACGTCAGCGACGTCGCGCCAGAACGTGACGAGGCCGACGAAGAAGTGGGGGACGGTGAGGGCGAAAATCGGTCGCAAGCAGCACCCGCCCATCCAGGAGGTGGTGCGCAAGGGGCAGGACCTGCTGGTGCAGGTATCCAAGGAGCCGATCGGCACCAAGGGGCCGCGCGTCACCGCGCAGGTGTCGCTTCCCGGGCGCTTCCTGGTGTACATCCCCGGTGCGGACCACGTGGGGTTTCGCGCAAGATCGAAGGGCGCGAAGAGCGCGCGCGCTTGAAGGCTCTCGCGCGAGGCGTGCTTCCGGAAAACTCCGGCGGTGTCATCATCCGCACGGTAGGCGAAGAGCTCACGCACGAAACGTTCGAGCGGGAGCTGAAGTCGCTGATGGGTACCTGGAAGGGCATTCAAAAGCGCGCCGGCCGCAGCCGCGCGCCCGCGGTGGTCCACCGCGAGGCCAAGCTGATCGCCGGCATCATCCGGGATTTGTTCTCGCAGAAGGTGGACTCGCTCACCGTGGACACGCAGTCGGTTTACGACGAGGTCCGCCAGTACCTGAACACGGTGGATCCGTCGCTGGTCGAACGCGTGCACCTGTACCGGGAGGCGCGGCCGCTCTTCGACGAGCGCGGCATCGAGACGGAGATCCACGCGGCCGTGCACCGGCGGGTGGACCTTCCTCCGGTGGGTATCTGATCATCGAGCCCACCGAGGCGCTGGTCTCGATCGACGTGAACACCGGCCGCTACACCGGCAAAAAAGACCCTGAAAACAGTCCTGAAAACCAACATGGATGCCGCCCGTGAGATCGCGCCGGCAGCTTCGTCTCCGGGACATGGGGATCATCATCTGCGACTTCATCGATATGGAGTCCAAGCAGAATCGCGAGCGGGTCTTCCAGGAGCTACGCAGCCATCTCACGCGGGACCGGGCGCGCACCAAGGCGTTCGCGATCTCGGAACTCGGTCTCGTGGAGATGACTCGGCAGCGGGTGCGCCCATCGCTGTATCACTCGCAAACACAGCTATGCCCGACCTGCCACGGCACCGGGCGAATCTTTACGCCGGAGTCCGTGCTGCGCCGGATCGAGCGCGCACTGCACCGGGTCGCCGACGAAGGCAACGAGCGCGCCCTGGTGGTTCGCGTGCATCCGGAGGTCGCCCTCTTATCTGCTCGAGCAGGAGCCGCAGCTGCTTCGGCGGCTGGCGAAGGAACGGGGGCTTCAGCTCACCCTGCGCGACGACCCGCTGGTGCGTCAGGACGAGTTCCGTTTGATGGCCGTCGGAACCCGCCGGGACATGACGGAGCAGTACGCCGCGGCTTGACAGAAGTGCCGAAGACTTTCATATTGCTGGTTTGTTTGTATCCACGACAGGGGAAGATTCCGTCATGTACGCCATCATCCGGACGGGCGGCAAGCAGTTCCGTGCAGAGCCCGGCAAGACGCTTCGCATTCCATCGCTCGACATCGAACCTCGGTCAGTCCATCACCTTCGAAGAGGTGCTGCTCGCCGGCGGCGACGAAATCAAGGTGGGTGCCCCGCTCCTATCCGGTGCGGCCGTCACGGCTGAGGTGGTCAAGCACGGCAAGGGCGAAAAGATCATCATCTTCAAGCACAAGCGGCGCAAGAACTATCGCCGCAAGCAGGGACATCGGCAGAAGTTCACCGAGGTGCGGGTGGGCGAAATCAATCTGGGGATAAGACATCATGGCACATAAGAAAGGCGGCGGTTCGACTCGAAACGGCCGCGACAGCAATGCACAGCGGCTGGGCGTGAAGAAGTTCGGCGGTGAGCGCGTGCTCGCGGGCAACATCCTGGTTCGTCAGCGCGGTACGCGCATCCATCCCGGCGCGAACGTCGGAATCGGCAGTGACGACACCCTTTTCGCTCTTGTGGATGGCGTGGTTGAGTTCGGCCGCCGGGACCGCAAGCGGAAAAGGGTTTCCGTGATGCCAGCCGCGACCCCGGTCAGCGAGGAAGCTGCGGCGTAGCGCGCTCCAGCAATTGCGCTGCTTGAAACGCCCTGGCTTTTGGCTGGGGCGTTTTTCGTTCCCGGGGCGGCCGGAAACCTGCATGGCCACGGCAGCCTCACCTGAACCTGACCGTTATGAATACTGTTGCTCCCAGCTGGCCACCGACTTCCAGCGCTGCTTTTCCGCGGATTTCCCGCCTTCCAGCCTACGTATTCGCGACGATCAACGCCGAAAAGCGGGAGCGAATCGAGGCCGGAGAAGACGTAATCGACCTCGGGATGGGCAACCCAGACCTGTCCACCCCTGAACACATCGTGCAGGAGATGGTGCAGCACGCGGCGGAGGGCATCCACCATCGCTACAGTGCTTCACGCGGGATCTACGGGTTGCGCGACGCGATAGCGGAGCACTACGCCCGCAACTACGATGTCCAGCTGGACTCCGAGCAGGAGGTGGTGGTCACCATCGGCGCCAAGGAAGGCATCGCTCACCTGATGCTGGCCCTCCTCGACGCGGGCGACACGGTGCTGGTGCCCACGCCCGCGTACCCCATTCACACCTACTCGGTGGTTTTTGCAGGTGGGCAGGTGCGAACCCTTCCACTGATTGGCGACGACGAGGGGAACGTCGCTGGCGATGCGCTCCTCGCCGGGGTGGACGATGCGGTGCGCTCGGGGTGGCCGCGTGCGAAGGCTCTGCTGCTCTCCTTCCCCAACAACCCCACCACTCTCGTCGCGGACCGGCCGTTCTTCGAGCGGGTGGTGGAGCTTTGCCGGCGCGAAGAGCTTCTGCTCATCCACGACTTCGCGTATGCTCAGTTCGGGTTCGGAGCGACCCCGCCACCCAGCATTCTGCAGATCCCCGGCGCGAAAGATATAGCGGTCGAGTTTTTCTCGATGTCCAAGTCGTACTCGATGGCTGGCTGGCGGGTGGGGTTCTGCGTGGGGAACGCAGCCATGGTGCAGGCACTCACCAAGGTGAAGAGCTACCTTGATTATGGCATCTTCCAGCCGATCCAGATCGCAGCTGCGCACGCGCTACGTTGTGACCAGTCGTGTGTGACGGATACCAGAGAAACCTATCGCCGCCGGCGTGACGCTCTGATCCAGGGCCTTCGTGCGAACGGCTGGCCCGTTCCACTTCCACCGGCCACCATGTTTGCATGGGCACCACTCCCGGACCCGTTCGTGGACATGGGCTCGGTGGAATTTGCCCGCATGCTGCTCGCGGAGGCGGGTGTGGTGGTGTCTCCGGGAGTCGGGTTTGGAGCCGACGGGGAGGGGCACGTGCGCTTCGCCCTGATTCAGGACGAAGGCAGATTGCGTGCGGCTACGGACCGGATCGGCGGGATGCTGCGTTCAGCGGCCTAGCCACAAGCCCAAGGCGAAGCCCGCGCCTCCCGCAGCGAACGTCACGAGGAGGACACTGAGCCACCAGCGGATGTCTATGCGAGGCTTCTTTTCTGGTTGGGCCATGGTCATCTGGATGAGGGCCGCTGCGGTCAGCGGCCCCGGAAGGCGGGTGGGCGCTTGGCGAAGAATGCGTTGATTCCTTCCTGTTTGTCTTCGCTCGCAAAGCAGGTCAGGAACATTTCAGTCTCGTAGGCGAGGCCGGCACTCAGCGGCATTTCGGCGGCGGCACGCACGGCGGCCTTGGCCATCTGAAGCGCGACGGGAGACTTTGCTGCAACCCGGTGTGCAATTTCCAGGGCACCGCTTCGCAGCTCGGTTGCGGGAAGGACGATCTCGACGAGGCCAATCCGCTGCGCCTCCCGAGCGTCGAGTAGATCCCCGGTCAGCATCAGCCGCATCGCCTGGCCGCTCCCCACCAGCCGCGGAAGACGCTGCGTTCCTCCGCCGCCGGGGATCAGCCCGAGGTTGATCTCGGGCTGCCCCAGCCGTGCGGTGTCGGCGGCGATGCGAAAGTCACAGGCAACCGCCAGCTCACACCCGCCGCCGAGGGCGAGCCCGTTGACCACCGCGATGGTGGGCTTTGGGAACGCGGCGATCTCGTCGAATATGCGGCGGCCAGCCATGACGCGGCGTTGCTCCAGAGGTGTGCGCTCCGCGAACTCCTGGATGTCCGCACCCGCGACGAATGCCTTGTCCCCAGCCCCGGTAAACAGCACCGCTCGCACGGCCGGGTCGCCGCGCACAGCGTCCAGCGCATCCAGAATCTCAGTCCGCACGGCGGCGTTGAGCGCGTTGCGCTTTTCGGGCCGGTTTATCGTCACCGAGGCGACGGCACCGTCCCGCTCCAGCAGAATGCTGGTGTAACTCACGCTTCGTCCCAGCGGTAAAATCCCTGGCCGCTCTTCTTGCCCAGCTTCCCGTCCGCAACCATGCGACGGAGAATCTCGGGTGCACGGTACTGTTCTCCGCCGAGTTCATCATGCAGGTACTCGGCGATCCCCAGCCGAACATCCAGACCCACGAGATCGGTGAGCCGGAGCGGACCCATGGGATGGTTGTAGCCGAGCTCCATCGCCCTGTCGATGTCTGCCGGCGAGGCCACCTCCTGCTCAACCATGCGCATGGCTTCCAGACCAAGCACGATGCCGAGCCGTGAGGATGCGAACCCGGGCGTATCCGCGACGACGACCGGCTCCTTGCCGATTCGCTCGGCGAACGCAAGGCAGGAGTCCAGCGTCGGCTGCGAGGTAGCTCGCCCGCGCACAACCTCCAGCAGCTTCATGATGTGCACGGGATTGAAGAAGTGCAGCCCCACCACGCGCTCTGGAGTGGCGGTCGCGCCGGCGATCCTGGAGATGCTGAGCGAGGAGGTGTTGCTCGCCAGAAGCGCGCTGGCGGGTGCATGTCGGTCCAATTCCTGGAAGATCTCGGTCTTGAGGTCGATCCGCTCGGGGACTGCCTCGATCACCAGATCCGCGTCTCGGGCACTCTCGTGAAGAGCCTCCGACTGACGCAGCCGGGAAAGCGCCATGTTGCGAAGCTCCGGTGAAACTTTGCCGCGCTCCACGCCGCGCTCCAGGTTAGCGCGAACTCGCCCGACGGCGCTTTCGACCTGTCCTGGCTGTGGATCGTACAGGTGGACATGGAGCCCGGCCATCACGCACACCTGGGCGATCCCGTGGCCCATCGTTCCCGCGCCGATTACCGCCACCCGCTCAATGCTCGTCATCACGACTACTCGCCCGTAAACTCGGGAGTTCGCTTCTCCACGAAGGCGGCGATCCCTCGCGGGCGTCCGCCGAGCGGAAGCAGGTCATCTGCGCGGTGGACTCCGCGAGGAGCCCTCCTCCAGGTCGCTGACCAGCGAGCGCGCCAGGGTGCGCTTCGCTGCAGTGAGCGCCAGCGGTGGCTTAGCCGCGAGGGCGCGCGCATACGCTCGTACTTCGCCGTGGAAGCTGTCCTCAGGAAACACCCGATCGACCAGCCCAATCCTCTCTGCTCCGCCGCGGGCACTGTGCGCCCGCTCAGGATTAGCTCCGACGCTCCTGCCGATTCCCACCACCCGCAGAAAGTACGTCGCTCCCCAATCCGGATGAAGGCCGATCTGGTTGAAGCCGAAGCCGATCGACGCCGCGTCGGAGGCGAACCTCACGTCGCACGCGAGCGCCAAGGAGGCTCCCGCACCCGCGGCGGGGCCGTTGATGGCGGCGATCACCGGCTGCGCAAGGGAGCGGATCCTGCGCACCACTCGCATTCCCGCCTGCACCAGTCCACCAAACGCTTCCTCGTCCCGCCGGGCCGCGAGATCGGAGGTGACTACCAGGTCCGCTCCGGCAGAAAATGCGCGCCCCGCTCCGGTTATCACCACGACCCCACGGCATCCGCCTGGCCGGCCTCGCATAAAGCCTGATCCAGTTCGTCCCGCATCGTGCCAGCGAACGCGTTCAGACGTTCCGGCCGGTTGAGCGTGATCCACGCCACCCCATCAGCAATCTGCAGCAACACAGCGTCGGCGATGTTCTCCGGTACCACGAATTACTCCACCCGCTCGACGATGGTGGCGATCCCCTGGCCTACCCCAATGCACATGGTCGTGTCCGCTGCTCCAGGGCGACCAGATCGAGCGGCTCCACGGGACCGAAAGGCA
>JAUJOM010000014.1:0-24083 GCA_030447645.1 Longimicrobiaceae bacterium
CCGGCAAGATGGTACTGACGGACCGGCTTGCATTTCGTCTGTTTACACGTGAACTTCCAGCGTCGATGCGATCAATCTTCCAGGAGCACCGAGTATGCATGCCGTTCGTCTGAAGCTGGGCCTCTGCCTGGCCCTCCTGCTCTCCGGCTGTGACAGCCCCTCCACACCCGAGAGGTTCGACCCGGTTGGCACGCTGAGCTTCACCTACCAGGGTGCGACGATATCCGGCACCTTCCAGGCGACGGGTGAGATGCAGCTCTCCAGTGGTACGGTTCCACAGCCGGTGACCGGGGCGACGGCATACCGGCAGGAGAACCAGCTGAACCTGCTCGCATTCCGAACGCAGGCGGCCTCCCGCGGGGATGCATTCTCGCTACTCCTTGGGGAGGTTACCACAACCGGTCCCCTGCAGTTGAGCCCGCTCTCCTGCCAGCAGCAGGCATCCGCGAGCTGCCGTATCGGCTTCTTCGTCCCCGATCTCGATCCAGCCGAACTGACGGCGGTCCCGGACATCTCCGTCCTCCTGCAGAAGAGCTATGTGCTGGTTCTGGGCAGCATCAACATCACCTCACGGACGGAGCTGCGCGTGAAGGGGACGTTTCAGGCAACGGCGTTCCGCGCAAACGAGCAGAGCCTGCAGAACGCGCTCACCATCAGCAACGGGCAGTTTGATCTGCCTGTCCAGCCTCAGCAGTAGCACCTGGCCATCTCGCGAAACTCCTCGCTGCCACCGAGACCGAGCGGCTCAGGAATTGAAGTATCGATCGCTCACATGTTCCACTGGGGGGATTGGAGAAGGCCGAGGATCGTGGTTCGGTACATGGCACAGAGGTTACTGCCTGGCCGCGACGGCGACCCGCGAAACAGTGTCCGCGCGCGCACTATCCTGTGGCTCCCTGGGTTTTCTCTTCGGAGGCAGGCAGACGCGTGTCGCTTTGCCTCCCACCACAACCACAGTGCATCGCGAGGTGGTGGCGCCAACCATCACGCCGACGCCGGACATCCCACGGGGAGTAGGGTGCTGCCCTTGAGGTAGCGCGCATGCGGAAGCAGGACCAGGCCGAGAGTGGTGGCGAGACGCATACGTCCTCCTGATATCAAGGAGATTGCTACATGAATACAGGGTT
The DNA here is from genome assembly GCA_030447645.1 of Longimicrobiaceae bacterium. GTDB lineage: Bacteria > Gemmatimonadota > Gemmatimonadetes > Longimicrobiales > Longimicrobiaceae > JAUJOM01. The sequence continues at coordinate 1,128 of JAUJOM010000014.1, forward strand.
CCTTGGTAAGGACGAATATACGGCTTGATGTTGCACACCCAAGGCTCCGTTCGCACCACCAGTTCGTCAAGTACATTTTCCGGCCATTCATCCGCTCAGATTGCTGAGATTCCGTCCAGCTTGGCAGGATCATGGCCGCTCTCATCGCGCCCGCTGCAATGATAGCTCCACGTCGTTCAGCCGGAACCACTTGGCGAGGAGGAGCTTCAATCTCAAGCTCTTCCGGGGACCGACAGCCCTGGGATGGTCCAGTTGTGGCGGTTATATTGCCGCTGAGAGCCGACTGATCTGGCAGCAACGTTGTACCCTGTCTGGGAGCCGAAGCATGACCCTCAGCGTAGAGCTGGAGCGTGAAGATGACGGACGTTGGCTGGCCGAGGTGCCGGCCCTACCCGGAGTGCTGACGTACGGAGACAGCAGGGGTGCCGCGCTGGCTCGCGTGCAGGCACTCGCGCTACGGGTGCTCGCCGAGCGACTGGAGCACGGGGAGGAAGCCCCCGAGTTCGTGAGCGTTTCCTTTTTGGCGGCGTGAGCCAATGGCCGAGCGTCAGAGCCAGACGAGTGCTGGCGGCGCTCTTTCGTATCGGCTGGACACTTAAGCGTCAATCTGGATCCCACCGCACATTTACGCGTCCAGGCTGGGAGGATTATGTGTTCGCCTTCCATGACTCCGACGAGATCGGCCCCCGGATGATGGTGCGGATCTCCAAAGGGACTGGTCTACGCCCGGAGGATCTGTGAAGCCGCGTAACCGCCGGACGCACACAACCACTCTCGCTGGCCATGACAGCATCCAGAGCCGACTGGAGTTCATCCTTGCCCAGTACGAAGCCGCACGCCTGCGCGAGCCGTTTGGGACAGAGCACGAGCTTTGGGATGTGTTCAGGAAGCTGGAGCAGGATTTCGCGCATCACCCGGCCGTCCAGAAGCGCTCCTCGCTTCATGTGTCCTGGTCCGCGGGCAAGGGCCGCTGGGCCAAGGTTCCCCGGATCGCCCTGCTCGACGAGCGTGAAACCCGGACGACGCAGCGGGGGGTATACGCCGCCTTGCTCTTCCGGCAGGATCTGTCCGGCGTATACCTGGCGCTGATCCAGGGCGTTGCCGAACCCAAACGGCAGTCGGGCGAAGCACTCGCGCGCAGCACCCTTCGCCAGCGCGCGGCCGACCTGCGCGAGTTTTGCGACGGGCTGCCGGAGCGTGGATTTCGCCTGGACGACCTGATCGACCTGCGCGCGGACCCTGGTCTGGGCAAGGACTACGAGGCCTCCACCATCGCGTACAAGCTTTACGAGGCGGGTGACGTGGGCGACGATGATGCCCTCGCCACAGACCTGGAAGCCCTCCTTGCCGGATACGAGCGCTACATCCGTGCACGGCGGCAGCACGCGGTGCTCCCCACCATGGGGAAAGTACGCGAGCGGAGCCAACCAACCTGGGAGCGCCCCTTCGAGCGCGAAGGCGCCGTCGAGGCGCTGATCGAGGCGGTAGCTCGGAGGCACTTTGTTTTTGAGCCGTGGCAGATCGCGGCCTATGTGGCGGCGCTGCGGACCAAGCCGTTCGTGATTCTGGCGGGGGTTTCCGGTACGGGAAAATCCCGGCTCCCGGCCCTGGTTGCCGAAGCTACCGGGGGTCAGGCAGAGCTGCTTCCCGTTCGCCCGGATTGGACGGACAGCGCCGACGTGCTCGGCTACACGGTGCAGGGGGCGTTTCGCCCCGGTGCGCTGCTCACGGTTGCGCACCAGGCGATGGAGCACCCGGACCGTCACCGGGTGTGTATCCTGGACGAGATGAACCTGGCGCGGGTGGAGCACTTCTTCGCCGAGGTGCTGAGCCGAATCGAGGATCGCAGGCCAGCCGGGCGGGGCGGCTTCGAGAGCGCTCCCCTGCTCGGCCCCGGCCTGGTGGGGGACGGCGCGAAGTGGGCGGCGGTGACGCTCCCTCCCAATCTGGCGCTGGTGGGCACCGTGAACATGGACGAGAGCGCCCACGGCTTCAGTCGCAAAGTCCTCGATCGCGCGTTCACCCTGGAGCTTTCCGACGTCGATCTGGCGCGCTGGGAGCAGCCCTCGGTGTCGGAGCCCACGGAGCCGACTCGGTGGCCCGTTGCGGCCTGGTACCCGCGCGCCATCTCCCTGGGTGGGCTCCGCGACCTCGGCGACGCGGACCGGGCCCGGATCAGGCAGACGATCGAGCTGCTTGCCGTGGTGAACCCGCTACTTGCCCCGGCGGGGCTCCAGGTGGGATACCGCACACGCGATGAGATGGCGCTTTTCACCCTGCACGCGGCGGAAATTTCGCCCGCGTTCGTGACCCGGTCGGGCGAGGCGGTGGACCCGCTGGACCTGGCGCTGCAGATGAAGGTGCTCCCCCGCATCGTGGGTGGGAGCGACGCCGTCCGGCGTGCGGTTCTGGGGCTGCTGGGATGGGCGCGGGGCGGAACGCCATCGGGTTCCGAGGCGGATGCGCAGGCGATTCTGAATGAGTGGCAGGCCGCCGGACGCCCGGGAGCGGTCACGGGTGCGCGCTATCCACGCACCGCCGCCCGCCTCTGCCTGATGTGGGAGCGCTTTCTGGCCGAAGGGTTCACCTCCTTCTGGGCATGAGACGGCCCTCACCCCGGCGCTGCGCGCCTCCCCTCTCCCACCTGTGGGAGAGGGACAGCCGAGCCTGCAAGGCAGGGTGAGGGTCCCGTGAGTGAGCTCTTCCGGATCGAGACCCGGCGACTCCTGTTCGTCTGGGGCGTGGGGAATGGCCTGCAGCCCACCAGCCCCAGCAGCCCGGGTACGCCCACGCGCCTCGCGGAGCAGACGGAGTACACGCTCTTCCTGCGCAGCTCCACCGGACAGCCAGTGGAACTGGTGCACCGTGACCCCACCCTGCTGCGCGGCCTGCGCACCGCGGACGAGGGGCGGGTAGTGCACGGGACGCTCAACTTCGGCTCCCAGGTGGGGCGGAGCCGTTTTGGGCTCCGGGTCGGTGGGGAGATGGAGCGCGAGTTCGAGGTGGAGGTCTTCCCCACCAAACTGGACTACGAGCAGGACTATACCCGGCTTTCCGCGGAGACGCAGGAGATTGTCACCGGGCTGGTGCTGGAGTACCTGCGCTCCACCTTTCACCTGGGAGTGGAGACGCGCACCTCCCAGGCGAGCTACCTCGAGTGGCTGACGCTGCTTCGCCAGGCGGCCGACGAGCTGGAGCGGGCGCTGGACCGGATCGCGCGGCACCCCTGCTGGGGCCTGGCTCGTGACCCGCAGAACACCCGCGCGGAGCGGGCCAGGCGGTCGGATGCAACGCTGCGCAGGAGCATACTGCGGGGCGCGGGAACCGGGCGGCAGATCCCGCTGGTGGGAGGAGCAAGCGTGCGGGAGCAGCTCCCGGAGCATCGGGCCCGCCCCACGCTGGACACCCCGGAGCACCGCTGGCTCGCCGGCCAGCTCGGGCAGATCCTCCGCCGGCTGGCTCATCTTCGGCAGCAAGAGGCCAGTCTGCCGCCCAGTCTCCGTCGCCAGCGGGTTCTGGAGGAAGTCGACTTACTGGAGCAGCGCGTCGTACGCTGGTCCCGCATCGAGCCGCTCCTGGCGGCGAGCGCAGAGCCCCAGCCCGGCTTCGCCTCGCTCCAGCTGCTGCAGGCACCGGGTTATCGGGAAGCGTACCGGGCGTGCCTGATGCTCGCTCTCGGGCTCCACCTGGAGGGCGGACCGGTGCGGCTCGCGGTCAAGGACCTGCACCTGCTGTACGAGTACTGGTGCTATTTAGCGCTGGTGAAGCTCCTGGCGATTGAAGCCGGATGCCCGCTGCCAGCCTCACAGCTCCTCAGTGTGGAACGGAACGGACTGCGGGTTCTGCTGCAGCGGGGGTGGGAGCACACCGTACGGTTCACCCTGCCCGATGGCCGGGATGTAGCACTCACCTACAATCCACGCTTCGGGGGAGACCCTCTGCTGGTGCCGCAGCAGCCAGACCTGCTGCTGGAGATCGGCGGGGAGCGCATGGTGCTGGACGCCAAGTACCGGCTGGATACTTCGCCGGCCTACCTCCGGCGGTACGGAGCACCCGGGCCACCGGAGGATGCCTTGAACGGGCTGCACCGCTATCGAGATGCGCTCAAGGTGAGTCAGGCTGTAGCGCTGTTTCCCCATCGCGAAACCGAGCCCGAGAGCTTTGGGACTAGTCGTCTGTATCGCTCCATCGAGCGGATCGGGGTCGGGGCGTTGCCCTTTCTGCCGGGCGAAACCGGCTACGTGGCCAGTTGGCTGTATGAGGTGCTGGCATTTTCAGCGCGCTAAGGGGTTAGGTGCAATATCCGTGGCCATTCAGCGAGCCCGCCGGTGAACCTTTGCGTCGGGCGACGAGGGAATCGGAAAGTGGCGGAAGAGCCGGACCGAGAAGATCGACTACTTTGTGCGGCTCGGTCTGCTGAGCAGCACCAGGTCCACGGTCCTGGACCCCGATCGCATGAGCTTCAGTCGTCGACCACCGGAGCCAATATCCGCGAATGAGTACCGGTTGACCCCAAAGGGTGAGCAGTTCTACAAGCCGCGCCTGGTGTACATGCGAGGTGTTCAGCACGGTTTCCGTTACGCGGTACCGCATGTGAAAGAGATGATTAACCCAAGTTGCGACCAAGGCCGCCCATGAGACTTGCAGGTCCGTTTTGGAATGATCCCCATCACCCGACGCGGGAGCAAGCCCCATGGACGACCAGGTTGTAGCGATCTACTGCGTGTGTGACGATCTGCTCAAAGAGCTGCATCACCCGGAAGATCCCCAGCGCACGATGAGCGACGCCGCGGTGATGACCACCGCTCTGGTGGCAGCATGCTTCTTCGGCGGCAACCGCGGCGTCCGCCTACATCATCGACACCTTTCCCATTGCGGCGCTCGACACCATCCGCATCCGGCGAGCCCGTGGAAGCCTTCCTGGTGCCCGGTAGCGTCAATGGCACGATCGAAACCGCCGGCAGCCTGATCAGCCAAATTCTGCGCAAGAGCATCCATGCGGTCATGCCAGCAGGCTTCGAGCTGAAGGTCTTCCTCTTCGTCCTCGCCTACAGCATTGCCGTGGACGACGAGCCTCCCCGCGCTTCTCGGTGGGCGTTCTATTAGCCGAAAATGCGCTCATCTGTTCAGCCCAGGGTAGAGCCATTCTCACCGCTCCGTCGAACAGAGCGCGGCGCCTGTCTATCAGGTCATCGGACGTATAGCGGTTGCCTCCCGCTATTTGCCCATCCAGGCCGCTCCACTGGCTCGTTGCTCCGGGCTTAGGCGCCCCGAGGACCTCCCCGCGTAACCGACGGACAACGCAGGTCGGCTGCAACGCCACGCCAGGCTGCTTCGCTGGCCCGGCAGGCTGTTTTGCTGTAGGGTGAAGCCATGCCTACGATCAAGGGAATCACGGGACCCTACCGGCTGTTCTTCTTCAGTTTCGATTGCAACGAACCGATGCACGGATCTGATGGATGGCCGCACCATCAGCGTGCCTCTCGCATGGTCGTGGCGTCTGTCGGAGGCCACTCCGGAGCAGCGGGCGAATGTCCGCATCATCGGCAACGGCCAGGGGGCTCATTGGCCCGATGTGGATGAGGACATCAGTGCCCAGGGCATGCTGGTGGGAGTTCCAGCCCCGCGGCCGAAGCATTACGTGTAGCTCGGATGATGGGCGTGAGAGGGCGTGCGTTTCGGCGCCACCATCTGGAGCGAATCAAACGACGGGTGCAGGACTACTACGGGGGCTACAGCAAAGGGAAGCCGCGGCATGTTGGCCGTTTGGCTCAGGCTCGGACGCCATGTTCCTGCTGGATGTGCGGAAATCCGCGTCGGTCTACCGGTGAGGTGGCGCTCGAGGAACGGAGGAAAGATACGAGGCTTAACGCCAAAGCTAAGTGGTGCGGGGCTGAACGGGTACTTTCCGGTCGCGATAAAGATGCACGGCCCCGCATCCACTTCAGCGCTCTTGTTAGGCGCGGCGAGCGGATGCACCCCCGTCGGACACCTCCGGTCCGCTGCGCGATGCGTCCTCCTGCTGTGGGCCTGCTGCACGGATCTGGTCGCGGAGCTTGGAGCGGTCATGGAACGCAAGGAGCAGTACCAAGGCGATAGGCCCGAGGATGAGCACCTGCGCATACCAGGGCATCCGATCCGATCCTTTGACGGCGGTCACGTAGACGGCGAGTTGCAGACCCATGAGGGCAATCGTGACCAGGATCAGCGTGATGGCGGTGGACCTCTGTACCGCCTCCACGATTCGGGCTTGGACATCCGGAGCAAGGGCGCGAAAGCGTTTGACGTCCTCGCGCGAGAGATTCCACATCTCGGGCACAGGCATAGAGGAGGCTGCATAGATAAAGAGGATCAGTGCGGTCACAATCGCCGGCAGAAGGTACCACATGGCTGCAGAAGCAGGTACCCACGCCGTGACCCAACCCAAGAAGTCGAAGTGCAGGGGAATGCGCTCCGGCAGGTGAGGCCGCCCTGCAACGCATACTCCGATGTAGGCCAAGAGCAGAGCGAAATGGAACCACCGCAGAGATCGAGCAGTCACTGATTTCCTCCCGAGGATTGAGCGCGCCTAACGTTGAGGATCACTGGCAAAGGGCCTGACACTGCCGTTCGTGAACAGCAACGCCTTCAACACACCTCCCAGGTGGAAACATGCGCGGCCCTTTGTCCACTGAATCCGCTCGTTAGGGTGCGCGGGAGCTACCGATGCGCGGCCGTCTCTGCTTCGCTCAGCAGCCGATCCAGCACCTGCCGGTCGAGGTAGCGGCCGTTGAGCACGACCGCACGGATCTTCTGCGTGTTGCGGATGTCCTCGAGTGGGTTGGCATCAAGGAGCACGAGATCGGCCTGTCGACCCATGGCGATTGTGCCAACGGAATCCGCCACGCCCAGAGTGCGGGCCGGGTATACCGTCGCGCCACGGAGCGCCTCGATCGCAGGGAACCCGCCCTCCTCCACGAGCAGGCGCAGCTCCTCATGGACGCTGAATCCAGGGTAGACCAGGGAGACGCCGAGATCCGTGCCGACGAGGATGGGTACTCCCGCCTCGCGTGCGAGCCGCAAGTCAGCGAGTTGCTTCCTGTGTGATGCCGCCCAATCGTTCGGACCCTCGAAACTCTTCGTGTCCAGGCCGAATTTCCAGAACGCGAGCAATTCCCGCGAGAGGAAGCGGCGGCGCAGATCTATGCGGTTGAGCGTGTCCGCTATCACTGCGTACGCTAGGCTGTCGGGCGTCTGCCGATAAGCAATATCGGTCACCAGCGTGGCTGTAATCGCTGTACCGGCGCGGGCGAGATGCGCCAACTGCGCGCGCCGCTCCGTCTCGTTCGCGTTGCCTAGCTTGAGCATTACCGTTTCCATGTGCTCGATGCTGCGCATCCCGGAATCGGCCGCCTCCGCGAGAGTGACACCCCCAGGTGCGTGGCCCACGAGAGGCACGCCTTTCCGCCGTGCTTCCGATGCGAGCGCGCGGAACTCATCCCCGCGAAGGTTGCGGAACTTGATCATGTCCACATTCAGCCGCAGCAGCGAGTCCACCGCCACGCGAGCGCCCTCCGGAGAAGCAATGCGGTAGCGTGGCGAAGCTTCCAAGAAAGGGAACGAGCGCAGGATGCTGTCGGTTGCAGCGAACTCCATGACTCCGTCCAGCCACCAGGCACCCTCCAGGTTCGGTCCCGCCAGGTAAAGGTCCGGACCGACAAGCGAGCCGGCTTTTACCTTTCCACGCCAGGCCAGCAACTCGGGGAGCCGGCCGCCCAGATCACGCGCGGAAGTTACTCCGTTCGCAACATAGGCCGGGAATGCGATCTCACCTGCGTAGGTGATATGGGTGTGGGCATCCCAGAGCCCCGGGATCAGGTATTTCCCTCGGGCGTCTACCACCCGAGCACCCGCGGGGACGCGGGTCTGCCGCGACGGCGATACCTGCGTAATCCGATTGCCTGCGATCAGGACCATGTGGTCCGGGAGCAATCGCCCGGTCTCCACGTCCACGACGCTGACGTGCGTGAGAGCGAGACGCGCGGGACCTGGAGCCGAGCCAGTCCGGGCGGGTGCGCACGCGGCTACGAGAGCGAATAGGAGCAGATGAATAAGGCGGTTCACAGAAGCTTTCCTCCGCAGATGGTTTCGGAACGCAGCACCGGAATTGAGCGTCATGCCCCTTCGAGCAATGAGCAAAGGGGCGCCCTAACGATCATTTGACCGCACCCTGCGGTCGAGCCCTCGCATTTTTACGGGTGTGTCCGGTGTTCCAGTCGGAAGTTGCCCCACACGGGTGCGGTCTATTCCTCTCGCACTTGGCGAGATCAGCGACTGACACGCGGCAACAAGGACCCGCTCCCTGCCCCATGCAGATCGGCCACTCCATCAGAAGGACAATAAGTTGCCCGCTGCACCTAATCTCGTCAACGGGCTGCACGGTTGTCGCATAACAATATGGATGCGAGTGGGTGCTCAGGCATGCGGCACACCCCCTGCAAGAAGCCGCGCACCATGAACGCGTGGACGAGCCGGATTGCCCGTCTTGCTGGCCGCCGCGCGCGCCGGCACCTGGTCGTGCCCTACCGTGGGTACGGCACCGCCGAGGTTTGGTACGTCCGTGGACGCGTGCTCGCCGACAATGGGCTGGCCCGTGCTGCCGAGACGGATCCCCGCCGCCGCAACCTGCTCAACACGCTTCGGCGGCTTCGCGCCCGGGGCGCGGCGGGTGCCTGCATCCAGGCACAGGGGGCAGGTGTCGCCGAGGAAACCACCGCGGACAACGAGGGCTTCTTCAACCTGAAGCTTCACCCCAAAGCTCTTCCCGTGGCCGGGGTGCTCTGGAATCCGGTGGAACTCGAGCTACACGAGGGCGCAGCCAAGGCCCTATGCCCGGTGCTGATCCCCCCGCCCGATGCACAGATCGGGATCATCTCGGATATCGATGACACGGTGATCCGGACGGACGTGACCCGGCTGATCGCCATGCTGCGCATCGTGCTGCTGACCAATGCGCACACGCGGCTCCCGTTTCCCGGCGTGGCCGCGTTCTACCGGGCGCTGCACCGTGAGCGTAATCCGATCTTTTATGTGTCCAGCAGCCCGTGGAACTTTTATGACCTGCTGGAGCACATGTGGGAGATCCAGGGGATTCCCATGGGGCCGCTCTTCCTCAAGGACTACGACCTGAAGGTGCGGCGTTCCGGGAATGCCCACCACACCCACAAGCTTTCCGCGATTCGGACGCTGCTCGACACATATCCGGCGCTGGACTGGGTGCTGATCGGCGACAGCGGGCAGCAGGACCCCGAGATTTATCGGCAGGTTGTGCGGGACTTCCCCGGAAGGATCGAAGCGGTTTACATTCGAGATGTAACGTCCGAGCGTCGCGACCGGGAGGTACATGCCATCGCCGCTGAAGTAGCCGGCCTGGGCGTGCCCATGCTGCTGGTGCAGGGGACCATCACCGCCGCCGAGCACGCGGCTGCCCACGGGCTGCTCGCCGCGGACTCGCTCGCGGAAATCTACGCCGACAGCGCAGCGGACCTGGCGTGAATTCCCGCTCCGCCCTGCTTCTCGGTGCTACGGGTCTGGTGGGTGGGTACTGCTTCGAGCTTTTGCTCGCACATCGGGCGTGGAGCCGGGTAGTAGTGCCGGGGCGCCGGACGCTCCCCCGTGAAGACCCCAAGCTGGAGCAACACGTGGTGAATTTTGACCAGTTGAATAGCCACGCGGAGTACTTTCGAGCCGACGATGTATTCTGCTGCCTCGGCACTACCATCAAGCAGGCCGGCTCGGAAGAAGCATTCCGCCGGGTGGACTTTGGCTACGTGACCGTAGCAGCCCGCATTGCGTCAACCAAGGGCGTGGAGCAGTTCGGCCTGGTTTCTGCGCTGGGTGCCGATGCCCGCTCGCGCGTCTTTTACAACCGCGTCAAGGGCGAGGCTGAAGAGGCAGTGCGTGCCCTTCCTTTCCGCTCCGTACACATCCTCCGTCCGTCGCTGCTGCTCGGCAAACGAAAGGAGTTTCGCCTTGGAGAACGGATTGCCGAAGCCGCCACGCGGCCGATCGGACCGCTGATGCGCGGTCCCCTTCGCCGCTTCCGCCCGATTCCCGCGCGCGCGGTGGCGGTCGCACTCGTCCGGCTCGCCGAGGAGCGACGCCCCGGCGTGAGGACCGTGGAGTCCGACGAAATCCGCGACCTGGTGGGGGTGTAACATGGCACTCTCCGCACCCACCGCCCCCGGCTGTCCCGCGTGCCGCTACCGGCTGGACACGCACAGGAAGCGCTGTGCCCGCTGCGGGCGAAGGTTCGCAATCGAGGGGGCGAACCTGCAGCGGGAAATACTCGCCCTCACCATCGTGGCGGACTGGCTCGCGTACCGGACCTTTGTGTTTTCTCGTGAAGTGGTCCAGTACGGGAGCGCGTGGTGGGAGATGTGGTACTTCGATCGTGCCGACGTGTGGGGGCTGCTCGCCTTTCAGCCGGTCTTCTTCGCCTGCCTGGTGGCGGTGGGACTCGTCTTCGAGCGTGTGGTCGCTGAGCGCCGGGACCCGTCCGTCCGGCACCTGCGGCTGCGCAACGTTCTGCACCTGGCGTTCACGCTGGTAGCCTCCGTCACGCTGGCCACGTCTCTCGAGCTGCTCTGGCGCACCCTGGCGGGCTAGGGCGTACCCGCTCCCTGCTGCGCCTTCGGGTTTTCGGGGGGAACACCCGCGGTGCCGGGCGCATTCACCGCGGTGTCGCCGGCAACCTCGCTGCCCACGTGAGTGGCGTCGCCTCCGCTCCCCTGACACGCTGCCACGAGGAGGAGGGTGCCGACCAGCGCGGTGCGCACGGGCCTGGTGCGATGGGTCACGATTCGTCTCCGAAGTTCAGGTTTTGTGGGCGTAGCTGGCAGTGCTCGCCGCAGCCGAACTGGTATCGGTTGCGCGCGAACCACTTGTAGAAGCGGTCGGCGAAGGTGCGCATCCCCGGGATGTGAAACGTCCAGCCGAGCAACCCACCCTTGGGCAGAACCTCCAGTAGCTGTTCGATGGCGGCCGAGCCCTGCCAGGTTTTTCCGCCGGGCCCGATCAGCTGCACTGCTTCCACGTACGCTTCCGGGGGTATCCAGGGAAAGCGCGCGCGCACGGTGGAGTTCTGCGATGGGATCGTTTCGATTTGCCGCCCCGTGTCCCACGCATCCAGCAGCTTCACCAGTCGCCCGCACACCTTGCACTGTCCGTCGTAAACGACGGTATACGGACGACCGGAGCCCCGGACGTCTCCCGCGGTGTCCTTGCCACCGAAGACGAAGCGGACCACCGGAAAAGTTGGCGCTGACGCCGTGCTCATACGGGTGCTCCGGTGCGGATCTCGGTGTGAACTTCCGTCGGCAACTCAAACGATTTGTGCACCGGGCAGAGCGCCGCGGCCCTCAGCGCCGCGGCGCGCCGTTCCTCGAGCAAGCCGGGCCACTCCAGCTCCAGGTGAAAGCGCCCCACCCGGTGCGGCTTTTCGGCGAATTCCCAGCTCACTTCCGCCACCAGTCCGGCCGTGGGGATGCTGGCGTTATTTGCCCACGACGACACCGTTGAAACCACGCACACCGCCAGTCCGCTCGCGAGCATGTGAAAGGGCGAGTACGACATCTCCGCGGATTCCGCCTCCACGGAGAGCGGGCCCGGTGTGGGATCGAACCGGATGCGGTCGCCTGATAGCAGAGTGATCTTCACGATGGGCTCGGGTTGGGCGTATCGGGTTCAGCCGGTTCCGGTTCAGGTGTCGGGTGCTCATCCGGCGTTCCGGCGTGGGTTGGGGTCCAGGCCGGTGGATCACTCGCGGGGAATGATTCCTCGGACGCCTCGTCGACCTCATTCGGAGCCCGGTCCTGCTTCCGCTCTCCCTCAATGCCGATCATGGACTTACCCCCGCAACAGGGACTCGGCCCCGTCGATCCACATTTCGGTTCCAGTAATGTGGTCCGAGGCGTCGGAAGCCAGGAATAGCACCAGACGTGCCACTTGCTCGGCGCTGCCCGATCCCTCCGCCAGCGGCTGGGAGCCTTCGGGGAACTCCACCGGAATCCGAACGTGCTCCAGGTCTCGTTCCTCGGTGCTTTGCTCGATGTTGGTTTCGATGGCCCCGGGGCAGATCACGTTCACCCGGATCTTGGACGTGGCCAGCTCCAGCGCCAGCATCTTGGTCAGTGCCACCTGCCCCGCCTTGGAGGACGAGTAGGCGGTCGCGCCGGTGTTGCTGAAGATGCGCGTGCCGTTCACCGACGAGGTGACGATCACCGCGCCACCCTGCTTCTTGAGGAGCGGAACGGCGTACTTGATAGTAAGGAACGTTCCCTTGAGGTTGATCTGCAGGGTGCGATCCCACTCGTCCGGCTCCAATTCCTCAATGGGTGCCCACACCCCATTGACCCCCGCATTGGCGAAGACGATGTCCAGCCGCCCCCAGCGCTGGTCGATCTGTTCGATCGCTTGCTGCATCTCCTCCGGCTTGCTGATGTCAGCCACAACCGGCATGGCCTCACCGCCAGCCTGCTGTATCTCCTTTACGGTGCCCTCAAGCTCGTCTTCCGTGCGACCGAGCGCGGCGATGCGGGCACCCTCCCTGGCGAGCAGTAGCGCCGCCGCTTTCCCGATGCCCGAGCCCGCGCCGGTGATCAGCGCGACTCTTCCCTCAAGCTGCTTTGAACTCATCGAACCCACTCCTTGGGTGCATGGGTGTGAATACGAGGATCGGGGAGATTCCCCACGGCCGCCTCTTCAATGCGGCGGGCCAGGTCCAGATCCCGCTCGGTAATCCCACCGACGTCGTGGCTGGAAAGGCGCACCGTCACGCGCGGATACGAGAGCAGCAGCTCCGGGTGATGATTGGCGGCTTCCGCCAGGTACGCGACCAGCCCGGCAAGCAGCATGGTGACGCGCCAGTTTCCCGTCTCGTAGACGCGCACCAGCTCATCGTTCTCAATGCGCCAGGCGGACAGGCTGTCGGCTATCCGGCTGCGGGCCTGCTCCGCGCTCAACACGTGCTTCATCCCGTCTCCGTCGCCAGCGGAAACCGTGCGAGGTCTTCGTACCGTGTGGGACCGCGCCCCAGGTGGCTGCGAAAAAGCACCACCTCGTGCACCGGCATTTGCACAGCCAGTCTGGGCCGTCCAGCCAGCAAAGCGGCCACCGAGCGGGGCGGCTGGATGCGGTTGAGCGTGAGGTGTGCCCGGAAGGGCTTGGTTTCCGCGGCGAAGCCGGCGCGATGAGCCGCGCTCTCCACACTCCGCGCCAACTCCGTGAGCTCCGTAGCGCCCTGTTCCACCCCCAGCCACAGCACCCGCGCACCCTCCGCACGAGGAAAAGCCCCGAGCCCTCCGAATTCCAGCGAAAACGCAGGGCCGAGGCAGGTCCCCTCCAGCTCGCGGACAAGCCGGTCCCGTTGCTCCGGTGCCGTGTCGCCCAGGAAGCGGAGTGTGAGGTGCCAGTTCTCCGGCTTCACGCTCCGGCCGGGCAGATCCCTCGCGATAGGCTCGAGGCCAGCCTGCACCTCGCGCCGTGCCTGTTCCGTGAGTGGTACGGCCAGAAACAGGCGCTCCATGGCGGCCGGTGGTCTGCGCGATCCGTGCCAGGACACCGGGCACAGCTCCTGCTAACTGCCCATGCCCTACAGTCCAACACAGGAGCGAGCATGGCTGATCGTCTGGGGGAGCAGGACCTGCGCGAGATCGACGAATACCTCGCCGGCGGGGGCAGCGCCGACGAGAACAAAGTGAAGGGTTGGCTGCGCAGCCTTCGGCACGAAGTGGGATCGCGCGGGGAGGCTACCTCCACACGAGCCCATGCGGACGAGGCTCCGCTCAAGATGCACGGGGACGCGCTCCTCGACGGCTCCGGCACCCGCCACGGTGCGCACGGAATCGACTAGGAGGACAGGGAGCGCTGTGGAATCACATTTGCGACTTCGCCCCGCCAGCCCAGTCTGGTACGCCACTTACGACTGACACGGAGGTTACGCCAAACGTATGGCCTCTTTCAAAGAAACGTTCGGCCTGGTAAAGGATGCGGCGAGTGACTTTTCGGACGACGAGTGCCCGCGCATGGCGGCGGCCCTGTCGTACTACACGATCTTTGCTCTGCCTCCGCTGCTCGTTCTCATCCTGCTCATTGCCAGCATCGTCCTGGATCCGCAGGACGTACAAGGAGCGATGGCCGCCCAGATCCAGTCGCTGATGGGTCCGGAAGCGGCTGGGGAGATCCGGACGATCCTTGAGCACGCGGAGCAACCGGGTGCCAGCAAGGGATTGGCAGCGGTTCTCGGCATCGCGGGTGTCATATTCGGTGCAACGGGAGTGTTCATCGAACTCCAGGGGGCGCTTAACCGGGCGTGGGAAGTGGCACCGGACCCGGAGCAGGGTGGGCTGAAGAACATGATCACCAAGCGGATCTTCTCCTTGGGGATGATCCTCGCGATCGCCTTCGTGCTGCTGGTGTCACTCGCGCTAAGCGCGGTGCTTTCCTCGTTTGGGGACGTGCTCGCGGGCATGATTCCGGGTCTCGGGGAGGCGGTGCTTCACGTGATCAACTTCGCAATTTCGTTCGCGGTGATCACACTGCTGTTTGCGGCGATGTTCAAGATCATCCCGGATGCGGAGATCGCCTGGCGGGATGTGTGGGTGGGGGCCGCGGTGACAGGGTTGCTCTTCGTGATCGGCAAGTTCCTGATCGGCTATTATCTCGGGCGCAGTAATCCGGGGCAGGCATACGGGGCTGCGGGCTCGCTAGCTGTGCTCCTCGTGTGGATCTACTATTCCGCCATGATCCTCTTCTTCGGTGCTGAGTTTACTCAAAAGTGGGCGGAAAGCCGTGGCAGCGGGATCCAGCCGGAGAAGGGCGCGGTGCGGGTGGTCGAGGAAACGCATCACATTCGGGAGCCGGAAGCAGGGAACTCCAAACAGTCAGCCCGCAAAGAATAGCGAGTATGTCGACACAATCATTCTCCCGTTTCACCGCGGGGGCCGTGCTCGCGTCACTCACGGCCGTAAGCCACGTATCCGCCCAGGCGGCAACCCCCAGCCCATCCATGCAGGATCGTCTTGCCAAGTACACCACCGTCCGCTTGACGAGCGACCTCAGTGTGCTCAGCCCCAAGGAGCGGCAGATGATTCCGCTGCTGATCGATGCCGGGCGTGCGATGGACGAGATCTTCTGGATGCAAGCGTACGGCGACAAGGGCAAGCTGCTCGCTTCGGCCTCCAGCCCCGCCATGCGGCGCTTCATTGAGATCAATTATGGGCCCTGGGACCGGCTGGATGGCAACAAGCCATTTGTGCCCGGCGCGGGTGAAAAGCCGAAGGGCGCGAACTTCTACCCGGCCAACATCACCAAACAAGAATTCGAGAAAGCTGTAGCAGCGGGAGGGGCGCGCGCCGATTCGCTCAGGAGCTTATACACGCTGGTGCGGCGTGATGCGCGCGGCAACCTGATGGCAGTACCCTATCACCGGGCCTACGCCGGCCAGCTGCAACGCGCCGCGGGCAAGCTGCGGGAAGCGGCCAGGCTGGCGGAAGACCCCGGCCTCCGGCAGTACCTGGAGCTTCGCGCCACCGCGCTGGTGACCGACAGCTACCAGCCGAGCGACCTGGCGTGGATGGACATGAAGAACAACACCATCGACGTGGTGATTGGCCCCATCGAGACGTACGAGGACCAGCTTTTCGGCTACAAGGCCGCGAACGAAACCTTCGTGCTGATCAAGGACCAGGAGTGGAGCCGCCGGCTGGCGCGCTACGTGACCATGCTCCCGGCGCTGCAGCGCGGCCTTCCGGTAGCGGAGCAGTACAAGCAGGAAAGCCCGGGCACCGACTCGGACCTGAATGCGTACGACGCGGTCTACTACGCGGGCGACGCCAATGCCGGCTCTAAGACCATCGCAATCAACCTCCCCAACGACGAGGAAGTCCAGCTCAAGAAGGGAACGCGCCGGCTGCAGCTCAAGAACTCCATGCGCGCCAAGTTCGACAAGATCCTGCTGCCCATCGCACGGGAGCTGATCGTCGCCGATCAGCAGCCCATGATCAGCTTCGACGCGTTCTTTGGAAATGTCATGTTCCACGAGGTGGCGCACGGCCTGGGCATCAAGAACACCATCAACAACCGGGGCACGGTGCGGGAAGCGCTGAAGGAGCGCGCCTCGGCACTGGAGGAAGGCAAGGCGGACATCCTGGGCCTTTACATGGTGCAGCAGCTCAACCGGCAGGGCGAGCTGAAGGGCGAAGACATCCGCAACAACTACGTCACCTTCCTGGCAAGCCTTTTCCGCTCCATTCGCTTCGGTGCGTCCAGCGCACACGGCCGGGCGAACGTGGCCACCTTCAATTACCTCGCCAAGCAGGGCGCGTTTACCCGTGGCGCGGACGGCAAGTACCGGGTGGACTTCCCCAAAATGGAAGCGGCGATGAACGACCTGGCCCGGGACATCCTCGTGATACAGGGGAATGGGGACTACGAAGCGGTGGGCGAGTTTCAGGAGCAGCATGGCAAGATCGGCCCCCAGCTCCAGGCGGACCTCAACCGGCTGGCCACTCGGGGCATCCCGGTGGACATCGTCTTCGAGCAGGGAATGTCCGTGCTCCAGGCTGCCCGGTAGCCTATTCCCATCGCATGATCCTTGCACCCGTGCTCTGGCCCCTAACAACGAGCCGAACGGAGGAGTACGTGATGGAAAGGAAGCAGCTGGAAGGATTGCGGGTAGCGGTGCTGGCGGCTGATGGTTTCGAGCAGGTGGAGCTGACGGAGCCAGTGGAAACGCTCAAGGAACATGGTGCGGAGGTGGAAGTCGTTTCCCTCCGCCCCTGGGCGATCCAAGGCATGAATCTGCTCGCTCCCGGCAAGAAGGTGAGCGTGGACCGGACGCTCTTTACCGCCCGGGCGCGCAAATACGACGCGCTGCTCTTGCCTGGCGGTTTCACCAATCCGGACTTTCTCCGGCAGAGCGACCGCGCGCTGGAGTTCGTGCGCGAGTTCGACCGCGCCGGAAAGCCGATCGCCGTCATCTGCCACGGGCCCTGGGTGCTGATCTCGGCCGGCCTGGTTCGCGGCCGACGCCTGGCTTCATGGCCCGGCATTCAGGACGATGTACGCAACGCCGGGGGCCTTTGGGAAAACCAGGCGGTGGTCCACGATGATAACTGGATCTCCAGCCGCGGGCCGAAGGATCTGCCGAAGTTCAAGGAGGCGATGGTCACGCACTTCGCGGCCTACCTCCCGCGCGCCCTTGAAGAGCGTGAGCAGGAGAGGGGTGGCGTGCCGGTGACCGGGTTGGTAGCGGGCGGGCTGGCACTCGCGGCGGTGGGGTACGGCATTCAGCGCACCCGTAGTCGCGGGGAGTCGGCCGAAGCACGCGAGGAGTAACGGCCCTCACCCTGCCTCGCAGGCTCGGCTTCCCCTCTCCCATAAATAGGAGAGGGGAAGCAAACCGCTCGAAGCTGGAGCTGGGGCTGTTGTAGTCCCTCTCCTGCTTGCGGGAGAGGGGTGGCGCGCAGCGCCGGGGTGAGGGCAGCTAAAAGGGCCGGCGGCAACCAGCCGACGGCCCTTTTTAGCTGCTGCAGGTGCTTTACCGAGTCCCGGTTTCCCTCTTGACACGCTCCTGGTACTCCCGGCTGGCAAAGATCGCTACCTCTACGCGGCGGTTCTGCTGCATTCCCGGCGCGGTTTCATTGCTTGCCACGGGCTCCCCTTCTCCGCGTCCCTCCGTCCGGATCCGGTGCGAAGCGACACCCTGCTGCGCCAGATAGGCCCGAGCGGCGGCCGCGCGCCGTTGTGACAGGCCGTAGTTGTAGCTGTCACTTCCCGTTGCGTCCGTGTGGCCGACGATCAGCACCTCGGTTTCCGGGTACCGCCGCAGGCTTTCCGCGAGGCGGGCGAGATTGCTTCGCCCAGCCGACTGTAGCACGTCGGAGTTGTAGGGGAAGAGGATGCCCGACTCGAACCGGATGTAGATGCCCTCACCGACACGCTCGGTCTGCGCACCGGGCACCGTTTGCTCGATCTCCGCCCGCTGCCTGTCCATCTGCCGGCCGATCACCGCACCTGCCGCACCCCCAACCGCCGCGCCGATAATCGCCCCCTTGGCCGTCGAGCCGCCCCGCTGCCCGACAGCACCACCAACTGCCGCGCCCGTGACAGCGCCGATCACCGCACCACGCTCAGTATTGCTCAGCCCGGCGCACCCTACGAGCCCGGTGGAGGCGAACGCCACCATCGTTGTGGCTGTCGTAAGCGTTCGTACAGAGTATTTCATAATCACATTTCCTTGAAACGAGTGTTTCCCAGACCTTCACCGTCGTCTTTCCCTATTGGCAAGGGAAGTGCCGCCAACACGGAGCAGGCAAGCAGTAAAAGATATTCGTTGTGCTGCAACGAAAATGGAATGCGCTGCAACATCTTGGGAGCATCGTCGCCTAACGCACCTGTCCCTTAACGAGGACGCCTGGAGAGCGCTGCAGGGGTCGACGTGGGTCGCTTCATTGACTTGTCTGAAAGGGCCTCCTAGCTTGCGTCACGGATCGCTGCGTTCCCGCCGGTCACGTTCCCCAACCCTCCGCACCTATGCGTCCGCTCCGCTGGTTACCGGGCATTGTAGCCCTGCTCCTGGCCTGTGTCCCAGCGCCTTTGCCGAGAATGGCCGCACCCACCGTTGATTTGATCGTCACCGGCGGTGTGGTGTGGACGGGCGTGGGGAATGCGCCCGGCGCCCAGGCGCTCGCCGTGCGTGGCGAACGGATCGTCGCGGTGGGCTCCGACGCGGAGATCCGCCGCCTGGCGGGCTCCGGTACACGAACCATCGATGCGGCGGGCGGGATGGTAGTCCCCGGCTTCATCGACACTCACGTGCACTTCATCGACGGCGGCTTCCGGCTCGCTTCGGTCCAGCTCCGCGATGCCCGCACGCCCCGGGAGTTCATCGCCCGTATCCGGGACTTTGCCCGCACGGTCCCGCCCGGTACCTGGATCACCGGCGGCGATTGGGACCACGAGCAGTGGGGCGGGGAGCTGCCGCGCCGGGAGTGGATCGATTCCGTGACGCCGAATCATCCCGTCTGGGTCAACCGGCTGGATGGGCATATGGCGCTGGCGAACAGCGCGGCGCTGAAAGCTGGCGGGGTGACGCGTGCCACGCGGGACGTTCCGGGCGGTACCGTCGTGCGTGACGGGCGTGGGGAGCCCACCGGAGTGCTCAAGGACAACGCCATGGAGCCGGTGGGCCGGGTGGTCCCGGAGCCCACGCCCGCCATGCGCGACCGCGCACTGGACGCCGCCATGCGCTACGTCGCGGAGCAGGGCGTCACCGGAGTGCACGACATGGGCAGCTGGGCGAACCTGGCGACCTACCGCCGCGCCCACGCTGCCGGCCGGCTGCGTACCCGAATCTACGCCGCGGTCCCGCTCTCCACCTGGGAGCAGCTCCGCGATACGGTGGCGGTACGGGGGCGTGGGGATGCCTGGCTGCGCATCGGCGGGCTCAAGGGCTTCGTGGACGGCTCGCTCGGCTCTCACACCGCCGCCTTCCACCGCCCGTTCACCGACGCGCCCCGCGACTCGGGGCTGCTGGTGACCAAACCCGAGGCGCTGTACCGCTGGACGGCGGGCGCGGACCGCGCCGGGTTGCACGTGATGGTACACGCCATTGGGGACCGCGCGAACCAGATCCAGCTCGACATCTTCGAGCGCGTGGCACGGGAGAACGGCCCACGCGACCGCCGCTTCCGCATCGAGCACGCCCAGCACATCGCGCCCGAGGACATTCCCCGCTTCGCCGCGCTGGGGGTGATCCCCAGCATGCAGCCGTACCACGCCATCGACGATGGCCGCTGGGCGGAAAAGGTGATCGGCCCGGAGCGTATCCGGACCACCTATGCGTTCCGCTCCCTCCTGGACAGCCGCGGCCGACTTGCCTTCGGCAGCGACTGGTTCGTCGCGCCACCCACGCCGCTGGAAGGGATCTACGCTGCCGTCACCCGTCGCACTCTGGACGACAAGAACCCGGGCGGCTGGGTTCCCGAGCAGAAGATCACCGTGGAGGAAGCGCTCCGCGCCTACACTGCCGACGCCGCGTACGCCTCCTTCGAGGAGGGTGAGAAGGGAACGCTGCAGCCGGGCAAGCTCGCGGACTTCGTGATCCTCGACCGCGACCTCCGCCGGATGGAGCCCGAGGCCATCCGTGATGTGCGGGTGATGACCACGGTGGCAGGAGGGAAGGCGGTGTGGAGCCGGGAGGGGAGCTGAGGCAGCGACGCTGGCCCTGCTGATTCGCGAGCGAACCATAACCGTGGAACATCACCATGCGAGAGCCTTGGAAGCCCCAAGAAACGCCTGAAGAGCAGGCCATCCGCCGCGAAGCCCACCAGCGCCTGGCGGACGCCGTCCGACGCGCGGGTCATCCGCTGGAGCGCCTCGGCCAGCTACTCAGCCAGGTGGCACAGAATGAGGCGGAGACCCGCCGCTTCCTGGCGGAGGAGGTCTACGGCGTTCCCAATGATCTGCTCGATGACCTGGTTCGGGTTCACCTCGCGGATAACGACCACCAGGACGATTGAGCAGCTTATCCTTGGTTCGCAGGAGGAGCGTCTTCCGAGCTATACACAAAGCGATCACCCCTGAAATGAGGCTCCAGCCGTACGACGGCACACAGAGTAAATGAGTCGATGATGTCGCCGCGCTGACAGGCCCGCTTCAGCTCGCTGAAGGAATAACAAAGGGTCTGGTCGATGGCCTCGCTGGACTCGGGTTCGCTCTCCCCCACGTCCCGGACCCGCGCTGCGACAAGAAAAGGGAAGCCGGTGAGCTGGCCGGAGTCGTTGGCGACGCGCCCCAGTGAGTAGGTTGCTTCGGCCTCGTAGCCGATCTCTTCCCGCAGCTCGCGCGATGCCGTGTTGGCCGGGGATTCGCCCCGGTTGCGTGCCCCCCGTGGGAGCTCGCGCATCCACATGCGGATGGGATGGCGAAACTGGCGGATCAGCAGGATGCGGTCATCATGGGTGATCGGAACCACCACCACGCCGTCGTCCAGCTCCTCGGCTTCGCCAAGGCGGAACTGTTCCCCTTCCTCGGGCTCGCCCCCTCCGCCGTGGGGAAAGCGCACCCGGTCATTGAAGAGCCGCACCACCGGGTTGGACCAGACGAGCACTTCTTCCAGGATCTCGATTTCTCCCGCGGCAACGTCGCCGGGCCAGATCCGCTTGTGTTCTTCCATCGGTACGAGCATCCTTGTATGTACGTGCGCTGCGCGGCGGGTTCGCACGTTTGGCGCCACACGTACCGGGACACGCATGGCCGAGTGGCTGGAGCAGGCGCGACGTGTGCAGAACGAGCTGCGGGAGCAGGTGATCCCAGAGGTGCCGGTGGGGTTCGCGTCCCGGTTGGCTGCTGGCGCGGATCTATCGATGGAGCGGGGAAGTGATCGGGGGTACGCCGCCATCGTCGTGCTGGATGCCGCCACTCTGGACACGGTGGACCAGGCGACCGCGGTCAGCCAGCTCCCGTTCCCGTACGTGCCCGGGTTCCTTTCGTTCCGGGAGCTGCCGGCGATCACCGCCGTGTGGGAGCGGTTGAAGCAGAAGCCGGACGTGCTGATCTTCGACGGGCAGGGGTACGCCCATCCTCGCCGCTTCGGGATTGCCTGCCATGGAGGGCTGGTGCTGGGGGTGCCTTCCGTGGGATGCGCCAAGTCCCTCCTGGTGGGGCGGCACGGCCCGCTGGGTGAGGAGCGAGGCTCCACGGCGGAAATCGTTCACCGGGGTGAGCTGGTGGGGATGGCGGTGCGGACACGGGATCGCACCAACCCGCTGTACGTGTCCATCGGCCACCTTATGGACCTACCCAGTGCGGTCGGGTTAGTATTGAAGTTGTGCCCTCGCTTCCGGGAGCCCGAAACCACACGCCGGGCGCATCAGCTCGTCAACGAGCTGCGCCGAGCGGACCAGGGGACGCCCTGAAGCTGCCTTTTCTCCGCAGGAGGAATCCCTATGTCTGCTCGCCCCGCATCCCAAACGCTCCTCCCCATCTGGCTGACGCTCGCCGGGCTGGCGCTCGGTTTCGCTCCCGCCGCCGCGCAGGAAAGCGAGGCCACGCTTCTGACCTACGTCACCATGGCCGACAGCAGAGCGCCCATTGTGGGCGCGCGTGTTTCCATTGCCGGAACTACGATAGCGGCGCTCACCGGCGCCGACGGACGGGTGTCGCTGGCGGGCATTCCGAGCGGCTCGCAGACCGTGCAGGTCCACGTCTTCGGCTATGCCCCCGCATTCGGCCTGGTTTCCCTCGAGCCGGGGCAAGTGGCAACCCTATCACTCGCCATGCGTGCGGCAGTGTTCGCCCTTCCCGAAATCCGTGTCCGGGCGCGGCGTCGGCCGACCTATCTGCAGCAGGCAGGCTTTGAGCACCGGAAATCGCGAGGCGGAGGCGGTGCATTCGTCACCCGCGCGGAGATCCAGCAGCGAAACCCCCGCATGCTGAGCGACATGTTGCGGAACGTGCCCGGTATTGTCCTGGGGCCGACCGCCTTTGGTGATGCGCGCGCGTCAATGGCGCGCAGCACTGGATCTCGACGGTGCCCGATCCAATACTTCGTGGATGGGCAGCAGACGATCGGGTTCAACATCGATGACGTGCCGCCGCGCGACGTAGAGGGACTGGAGGTCTACAAAGGCGCCTCGGCCGTCCCCGGCGAATACAACCGTGGGAGCGCCATGTGCGGGGTAATCCTGATCTGGACACGGCGGGGTGGGCGGGATTCCTGACGGGTTTCTGACAGCTTGCGGAAGTGCGTCCCCGCAAGGACGGCGACGACTTCCAGGATTCGCACAATGGTACCCGTACGCAGCGAGACCAGAACCGCTCCACAGCCGTGCACGCCCCAGATGGCCAGGTCCCGCACGAGGGTAGTCTGGCTGACGTTCACCACCTGCTCGATCACGTTCAACTCGCACAGCC
>JAUJOM010000014.1:24183-55396 GCA_030447645.1 Longimicrobiaceae bacterium
CGTCACTGACGACGACGTACGCCGCCCGAAACCAGATCCCGAAGGCATTCTGCTCTCCCTGTGGCAAATGGGTGCTGACCCCGGTGATGCGGTTTCCGTGGGTGATTCTGCCGGCGACCTGCATGCTGGTAGACGGGCCGGCACGCGTGTCGCGACCGCGCTGTGGCCCAAGACGGCTCCGGGCGAGCGGGAGCAGTTTCTCGAAGATATTGCGCCCTTCGCGCCGGACTGGATATGGGAGCAGCCGGCGGATCTTACGCGCTCGCTGGCAAGGTGGTGCTGAGTTATGAGAATCTTGATTATTGGCGCGGGTGACGTCGGCTTCCACGTCGCGGAGCAGCTATCCCGTGAAGACCACGACGTGGTGGTGATCGAGCAGGATCGCGAGCGGGCGCAGGTGATTCAGGACTCCATGGATGCGCTGGTGGTCGAGGGCAACGGCGCCAGCCTGACCGTCCTCGAACAGGCAGGCATCGCCAAGACAGACCTCCTGCTGGCGGTGACCAGCCACGACGAGATCAACCTCATGGCCTGCCTTTCGGCGGCGCAGTACAAGGTCCCCAAGCGGATCGCCCGCGTTTCCAAGTCCGACTACTACGACCACACGGGCATCCTCCCCCCGGAGCGCCTCGGGGTGGACCTGATGATCAACCCGGAGCGGGAGTGCGCACTGGAAACCTACCAGCTCCTGCAGAGCGCCGCGGCCACGGACTTCGCACAGTTCGAGGGTGGGCTGGTGCAGCTCGTGGGAGTTCGGATCAGGCCGGATGCGCCGGTGGCGGGAAAGCGGCTCCTCGAAATCGGCAAGGCGACCGAGCGAGTGAATGCGCTGGTGGTGGCGATCTCGCGCGACGGCAAGACCATCATCCCCCGGGGCTCGACACGAATCGAGGCGGGAGACCACGCGTTCATTCTGGGCGAGCCGCATCATCTTCCCGAAGTGCTCCCGCTGGCCGGCTACGATCGCTTCAACCTGCGGCACGTCGTGATCGCCGGCGGCAGCCCAGAGGCATCTTTCCTGGCGGCCCTGCTCGAAGAGCACAAGATCAAGTGCACCATCATCGAGTCCGACCGTCGGCGGGCTACCGAACTCGCCGAGAACCTGCGCCAGAGCCTGGTCCTGCACGGAGACGCGACCGACCTGGAGCTGCTGGAAACCGAGGGGATCGGATCAGCGGACGGGTTCGTTGCCTACACCGGAAGTGACGAAACGAACCTGCTTTCCTGCCTGCTTGCCAAGAACCTCGGTGCACGCAAGGTCGTCTCGCTTATCGACCGGTACAACTATATCCCGCTGGTGTCCCGTGTTGGGGTGGATGCGGCGGTTTCCCCACGCATTTCGGCCGTGAACGCGATCCTGCGGTACGTTCGGCGCGGGAGCGTGCTCGCCGTGGCAGCGCTGCGCGGCACCCGGGCGGAGGGTATCGAGTTCGACGTTTCGGACCGTTTCCCGTACCGGGGCCAACCGCTGACCGAAGTGAAGTTCCCGACGGGCAGCCTGATCGGCGCCATCATCCGGGGCGAGCAGGTGATCATCCCGCGTGGCACGGACGCAATCCATCTGGGAGACCGGGTAATCGTCTTCGCCCTTCCCGAGGCCGTTCGGAAGCTGGAGGAGATTTTGCCTGAAAACCGGGCTCGCCTGAGCCTCGGGGACGTTACGCATCTTGTTGGTACCGTGCTCCTGGGGGTCGCCGGGGCGCTCGCGGTCTGCGCGCGGTGGTGGGCGCCTGGCTGCGTGACGGCTCGTTCGCGCCGCTCGCGTTTTCCACCCTCATCGCCGCTGTCGCGGGAGGTCTGGCCCGCTATCTGACCCACGTTCCGGAGGACATCAACTTCCGGGAAGCGTTCGCGATGGTTTCGTTCTCCTGGACGGCCGTCGCCGTGGCCGGTGCCCTCCTTACCTGTTTTCAGGTGCCATTCCGGGTCCGGCCGAAGCGCTCTTCGAGTCCATGTCCGGGTTCACCACCACGGGATCCACCGTGCTCCCGGACATCGAAGAAGTGGCCAGGATTCTGCCTGGAGGAGCGTGACCCAGTGGCTGGGCGGGATGGGGTTCATCGTGCTCGGCGTGGCGATCCTTCCCTACCTGGGTGTGGGCGGCATGCAGCTTTTTCGGCTGGAGGCACCGGGCCCCACGGCGGACCGCCTTCAGCCGCGCATTCAGGAGACGGCGAAGCTGCTCTGGGAGGTGTATGTGGGCCTGACCGCGTTGCTGGTGGTGCTCTTCCTCCTTGGGGGAATGTCCATCTATGACGCGGTGAACCATGCGCTGACGACCATGCCGACCGGGGGATTCTCCACCCGGAACGCCTCCATGGCTGCGTTCTCGCCCTACGTCCAGTGGGTGACGATTCTTTTCATGTACCTGGCGGGCGTCAGCTTCACACTCCACTACCGCACGCTCGGACGTGGTCCCAGGGTGTACTGGCGGGACGCGGAGTGGCGCCTTACACGGGGATCATTCTGGTGGGAACTGCGGTGGTCGCTTTCATGATCCGCGACCAGGAGATCCTCTCGGGCAGGTGATTCGAGACGCGACCTTCCAGGTTGTCTCCATCGTGACGACCACCGGGTACGGCACCTCCGATTTCGCCCTCTGGGTGCCTGGGGCGCAGATCGTCCTGTTCCTCTTCTTCTTCTGGGCGGCATGGCGGGCTCCACGGCCGGAGGAATGAAGATGATTCGCGTGCTCCTGGTATTGAAGCACGCCTGGCTGGAAATCCGCAAGCAGCTCCACCCCCGCGCCGTCTTCGTGCTGCTGGTGGGTGGAAAGCCGGTTCGGGAGCATGTGATGCTGAATGTGCTCGGCTTTATGCTGATCTACATGATGCTTTTCGGTTTTCGGCACGTTTGCGATGGCGTCACTTTGTTCTCGCTTCCCGCTGCGGCGGGAGCGGCAGCCACCGCGGTCAGCAACGTGGGTCCGGGTTTAGCCGAGCTGGGGCCAGTGGAGCACTTCGGGGACGTGCCCTGGCAGGGGCACCTGATCCTTACGTTTCTGATGCTCGTTGGTCGTCTGGAAATCTACACGGTTCTGCTCCTCTTCCACCCTGCGCTCTGGAAGAGATAGTCTTGACACGGATAGTGTCCACTCCACCTATAGTACCAGCCTGATGTGCCTCGCGTGCGGGGCACGATATCCGCAGAGGAAGTGACCAGCAGACGCAACAAGGTTCTCGGTTGCGTTTTGGTTTGACAGGTTAGGGCGTCCTGATCATGAAACAACTCAGTTCACAGCTGGCCTTCTTCTTCAAAACCGCACGACGCAACGCAACATTCGGCTGTTGCTGCGCTTTCTGGCGCTGCTGCTCGCGATGATTGTGCTGTACAGCATCGCCTTCCACTTTCTGATGGCTGCCGAGGGGCAGCAACACTCCTGGCTCACGGGGCTCTACTGGACGCTCACGGTGATGTCTACGCTCGGCTTCGGCGACATTACCTTCCAGAGCGATGCCGGCCGCGTGTTTTCCATGCTGGTGCTCCTGTCCGGGGTGATTTTCCTGCTCGTTGTGCTGCCGTTCACCTTTATCCAGTTCTTTTACGCACCCTGGCTGGAAGCGCAGTCGCACATGCGGGTATCGCGAACTCCCGGAGGGCATCCGGGACCATGTGATCATCACTCGCTACGAGCCCGTAACGATGAGCCTGATCTCGCAATTGATTGCGTACGGGCGTCCCTACGTGCTGCTGGTGGGTGATCTGCAGCGTGCGCTCGCCCTCCACGACCAGGGCATCCAGGTAGTGGTGGGACCCGCGGACGATTTGGAGAGCTATCAGCGGGTACGTGCCGCCAACGCAGCCCTGGTGGTGGCGACCGGCGATGATGCCCAAAACACCGCCATCGCCTTCACGGTACGTGAGGTTGCCGAGCGCGTTCCACCGTTTCCCTGGCGCGCGCGGCCGAGTCAGTGGACATTCTGGAGCTGGCCGGGTCATCGCACGTGATTCAACTCGCGGATGTGCTCGGCTGCTCGCTTGCTCGACGCGCACATGGAGGGAAGCTCTGTGCAAACGTGATCGGCCGGTTTGGCGAGCTGCTGATCGCGGAAGCACTTGCCACGGGAACCCAGATGGTGGGGAAAAAGGTTGAGCGAGAGCCGACTCCGTGATGTGGCTGGTGTCACGGTCGTGGGAGTGTGGGAGCGCGGACGCTTCGAGATCCTGCACGCGGACACGGTGATCGATCAGCATACGGTGCTCGTCCTCGCGGGATCGGGTGAGCAGCTTCAGCGGTTCGATAATCGGGTATGCGACGGGCACGTCAACGAGGCGCCGGTACTCATCATCGGCGGCGGGCGTGTAGGCAGGGCGGCCGCGCGCGCGCTCGAAGAACGTGGCGTTGACTACCGTATCGTTGAACAAGATGCGCAACGGGTGCGCGATCCCGCACGCTACGTGATTGGGTCCGCGGCGGATCGAGAAGTGCTGGAGCAGGCCGGAATTCGGGAGGCACCCAGCGTCATCATCACCACCAACGATGACGCTACCAACATTTATCTCGCCATCTACTGCCGGCGCCTGCGGCCGGACATGCACATCGTCAGCCGCGCAACCATGGAGCGCAACGTTTCCACACTGCACCGCGCGGGCGCGGACTTTGTGATGTCGTATGCGGGGATGGGAGCGAACGCGATCTTCAACATCCTGGAACATAACGACGTGGTCATGCTGGCCGAGGGTCTGGACGTGTTCCGCTTTCCCGCTCCTTCCGCCCTCGTGGGCCGTCCCCTGAAGGAGAGCCGCATTCGGGAGTCCACCGAGTGCAGCGTGGTGGCGTTTGAGGTGGACGGCAGGACGGTCATCAACCCGCCTGCCGACGAGCCGATCCCTCCGGGATCGGAGCTGATCCTGATCGGTACCACGGCGGGAGAGCGGCGATTTGTCGAGCAATACGGAACATAGCGAGTACCGTCCCCGCGAAGACTGAGTGGAGGAGCAGATCAGCCATACGGGTGCACTACGCCCGGTCTAGCTACCCGGTGCTTTTCAGTTACAGCTCGACCTGGGTACCGAGTTCCACGACTCGGTTAGGTGCCAGATTGAAGAAGGAGGTCGCCGTAGTCGCGTTCTTTGAAATCAGGGCGAAGAGCTTCTCTCTCCAGATCGCCATTCCCGGGTTCTTGGTGGCGATCAGGGTTTCACGTCCCAGGAAGAATGTGGTGTGCATCGGCCTCAGGTCCAAACCCGGCTGATCCACCAGCTCCAGCGCCGAAGGAATGTCCGGATCCTGCACGAAGCCGTAGCAAATCACGATTCGGTAGATTCCCTCTCCTACCGGCTCCACCGACACCCGTTCGGCAGCAGGGACGTAAGAAACGTCCTGCGTGACTACGGACATGAAGACCACCTGTTCGTGCAGTACCTTGTTGTGCTTCAGGTTGTGCAGCAGCGCGGGTGGGGTGCCGTTTGGGTTGCTGTACATGAACACCGCAGTCCCCGGAACCCGGGTCGGCGGGTTGGCCTGAATACTCTTGAGAAACAGCTCGATAGGCAGTGTCCCCCCGGCGATCCGCTCGCCCAGGATGCTCCGCCCCTTTTTCCAGGTCGTCATCACCGTGAATACGACCGCGGCGATCACCAGCGGGAACCAGCCGCCCTGGGGAATCTTGATGATGTTCGCACCCCAGAACGCCAGGTCCACGATCAGAAAGCCAGCCGCGAGCAGCACCAGCAGGAGAACGCTCCACTTCCAGAGCGTGCGGGCGACCACCGCGAACAGAATGGTCGTAAATACCATGTCCGTGGTGACCGCCACGCCGTATGCCGCCGCCAGATTGCTGGAGGAGCGGAAACCGAGCACCAGCCCAATACAGGCGACCATCAGTGCCCAGTTCACCCCAGGGATATAGATCTGACCGATCTGTTTGGCCGAGGTGTGCTGGATCTGGAGGCGCGGCAAGTATCCAAGCTGGACCGCCTGCCGGGTCAGCGAAAAGGCACCGGAGATCACCGCCTGCGAGGCGATTACCGTGGCCAGGGTGGTGATCCCGACCAGCGGGTACAGCGCCCACTCGGGGGCCATCAAAAAGAAGGGGTGCTCCACTGCCTCGGGGTTGGCGATGATCAGCGCCCCCTGTCCGAAGTAATTGAGTATGAGGGAGGGGAGCACGACGGCGAACCAGGTAAGGCGGATCGGCGTCTTTCCGAAGTGCCCCATGTCGGCGTACAGCGCCTCGCCTCCGGTCACCACCAGGAACACCGAGCCGAGCACCAAAAACCCGCGCCAGCCGTTATGCATGAAGAACTCGGCACCGTGCAGCGGGTTCAGCGCGGCGAACACCTGCGGGTGCCGCACGACCTGGGAGATGCCAAGGGCAGCGAGGGTTAGAAACCAGACCAGCGTTACCGGGCCGAACACCTTGCCGATCCCCGCCGTGCCCCGACTCTGAATGGCAAAGAGCCCCACAAGGATGACGAGGGTGATCGGGATCACGTACGGCTCAAAGAGCGGTGTGGCAACCTGCAACCCCTCGATGGCGGAGAGCACCGAGATCGCCGGCGTGATCATGCTGTCCCCGTACAACAGGGCGGCCCCGAACAAGCCGACCAGGACCAGGATTCCGCGGCGACGGCGCTTTTCCTCGCTAGGCGGGGCCACCAGCGCGGTCAGCGCGATCATCCCCCCTTCGCCTCGGTTGTCCGCCCGCATGACGAAGACGAGGTACTTGATGGAGATGACGATGATCAGCGCCCAAAAGATCAGTGATAGCACCCCCAGCACATTCGCGGGGGTCGGCGCCAGCCCGTAGTGCTCCCCGAATGACTCACGAAGGGCGTAGATGGGGCTGGTTCCGATGTCGCCGTACACCACGCCCAGCGCGCTGAGGGCAAGCACGTACAGATACTTGCCCGAGGGCGATTCCACACGCGTGTGAGAATCACTCATAATCCGAGTTCTTCTGGATGGCCAACAAAGCCACGGGGTTGGTGTTCACCGGAGTGTTGTGGTACGAGATCCATGTCCACAGGTACGAACAGCACGCAGAGGAGGCGTACTCCCGTGTGGAAGCTACATCAGGCTCCGTTAAGAGCGCACAAAGAAACGCGCCTGGCCCATAAAGAATTCACAAAGAAATCGCGTCCAACTCATCGTTTGAAGCCGCTGGCACGTAGAACACGAATACACTCCCTCCGCCAGAACGCGGTTGATACTGCAGGGATCCGTTTTGTGCCATTGCCAAGCGGCGGGCGATGGCGAGACCGAGCCCGGTTCCATCCACACCCGAGGGCGCATCGCCAGGGCGGTAGAAGGGCTCCCAAATACGTTCGCGCTCCGCGGGTGCGATCCCCGGTCCCCGGTCCGCCACTTCGAACAACAATTCCCAGTCCGTCCGGTTTACCGAAAGCTCGATCGGCTCGGACAATGGCGAGTACTTGTGCGCATTCTCCAGCAGGTTGACAAGCACCCGGAGTGCGTGAAGGAAGTCGAAGCGCCCTACCAGAAGCGAAGCGTCCCCGGCCAGGTGCGTGCGGAGTTCGCGCTCCCCGAACGAGGCGGATACCTGCCGGATCGCAACGCCAAGTAGATCTTCGGCGGCGATCAACTCCGCCTGGACGGGGAGTACCCCGCCCTGTATGCGCGACAAGTCGAGTAGATCACCCACGAATGCATTCAGCCGATCCGCTTCCGTCTCGATTACACGTGCGCGGTCGTCACCTTCCTGCGAGATTGCGTTCGCAACCGCCTTGATGGTCGTCAGCGGAGTACGGAGATCATGCGAAACGGAAGCAAGCAGGGTATCCTTGAACCGGTCCAGTTCGCGCAGTGCGCCGGCTTGCGCGGCCTCGGAACGGGCGCGGGCGAGCAGGTGCGCGGCAACGGCGGCCGTAACCAGAAAGGCCAATAGCACTAACCAGTCGAGCGGCTCGGCAACAAACAAGGTGTGGTAGGGTGGCAGGAGGAAGAAATTGAAACAAAAAAAAGCGAGAACCGCGAGGCTGAGGCCCAGCCGCTGCCCTCCGCTCGCGCTCCCTACAAGCACCACCAGCAGGTATGCGAGTGCGAAGTGCGCCTTGTCCAAGCGGCCGCGGAGTGAAAGCAAAATCACGGTGTTGAGCGCGAGGGCAGCCCCCCAGACTAGCCAGAGCCACCATCGCTCTGGGAGTAACCGTCTCACGTGGAACTGCTGAAGCTATAGCCGA
The DNA here is from genome assembly GCA_030447645.1 of Longimicrobiaceae bacterium. Taxonomy (GTDB): domain Bacteria; phylum Gemmatimonadota; class Gemmatimonadetes; order Longimicrobiales; family Longimicrobiaceae; genus JAUJOM01. The sequence goes on from JAUJOM010000014.1 coordinate 32,329, forward strand.
CACCCGGCTCCGTTACGATGAGTCGCGGGCGCACTGCATCACGCTCGATCTTGCGCCGCAGGTTGGCGACATGAACGCGGAGATACGCCTGTGGATCACCATTTGACGAGCCCCAGACCGCACGGAAAAGCTGCGCGTGGGTCAGGGTTCGCCCTGCCCGACTCACGAGCGCCCGCAGCAGATCCCATTCAGTGGGTGTCAGACGAATGGGATCGCCCTCTCGCCTTACGGTGCGAGCTGCCAGATCAATGCGCAGTCCGTCCACCTCGATCACAGCCGATGCATCGGCGCTGCCGACAAGCGCGGCCCGCCGGAGCTGCGCCCGGACGCGTGCGCGAAGCTCGTCGGGACTGAAGGGTTTGGTTACGTAGTCATCGGCGCCGGCATCGAGTAGCGCCACCTTTTCGCTGTCCGAGTGCCTAGCGGAAAGGACAATAATCGGAACGTTGCACCAGGTGCGGATCTCACGACAAACCCGCCCGCCATCCATGTCACGGAGCCCAAGATCCAACACAATCAACGCAGGACGGGCGGAAGCCGCCAGGTTGACTCCGTTCCGCCCCGACTCCGCATCGAGCACACGGCCAACGAGCGGCTCCAGAGTGTTGCGAACGGCACGGCGGATCTGCGGCTCGTCGTCAATCACCAGGATCAGCGGATCAGTCATCGGGTGTGCGACGAGCTCCGCCGTGGCACTGATGCTGAAGCGCACCTCGCCTTTCACCGCGTCGGCCTCCGTCAGTCGTAGCTGCACTTGCTCGCCCAGCTCGGTGGGCACGTTCGGGCCCAATGGTGGCGTGCACTGGAGGCTCCTCGATCTGCACCTCGATAGCTTCACCCCGTCGGCCCACCACAACTCCGGAAAACCCCTTCCCGATGGAGTCCCGGAGCGTCCACGCCTCCGCGATGTCCACAACCCGCCGCTCCAGCCGGTTGGCTTTGCGCTGCGCCTCCTGCATCACCGCCGGGAGCTTGAAAAGCGGGGCAACCTCACTCGGGTCCGGACGATTCCCCGCCGCCAGCGTCACCAGCAGATCGAGTACATAGCGGTCGGCGAGCCGGCGCAACGGCGCGGCACAGCGCGAATACGGGAAGGCGAGTGCTGCATGCTCCGTATGGGCCGGCACTTCGCCATCAAACGGGATGTACACCGCCCCTCCGGTCACCCTGCGGGCCTGCCACACCAGCACCGAGGCATTGGCGTGCTCGGGGTTGATTCCATGGATGAACTCCGGATACGAAACTCCTTCGGGCCAGCTGAAGCCGAGCGCACGGGCGGTCCTGCGGAACGCCGCTACCGCCGAGTCGTCAGCCGGGGCAACGGTGCGCAGTAGCCCTACGCCCGCATCCAGCATGCGCAGGGCGGCGGCATGGCCGGTGAGCAGCGAAACCTGTGCATTCCAGCCCTCGGCCTCGTTCGGCTCTTCATATACCAGCTGGTAGCCGAGCCGCGAAGCCGCCTGCTGCTGGACGTGCTGGTCGCGTACCGGGAGTGACACGCCACCCCGCTCCACTTCGCGCTCTTCACGCTTGCCGCCGATCTCCACCAGCAGCTGCAGCATAGGGCCGTGTGGACCACGCGCCGCCAGAAAGTCCTGGTAGGTGAGCTGTGCCCGACTCCGCACCCGCGCCCGCTCCACCGTCCAGCCGCGCAGATCCGCGCGCTCATCCAGCTCAAAGGCAAACAGGACGGCAGGCGTGGTTTGCTCCGGCAACAGGCTGGCAGCGCCTGGGACAGCTCCGGCGGGTAAAGCGGTTCCCGGTGGTCTGGAGCGTAAAAGGTGACGCCCCGGAGCCATGTTTCCTGCTCGACAGCGCTCCCACGATCCACCCAGAATCCTACATCCGCGATGGCGTACCAGAGCCGGTAACCGTTGGCCGAGCGCTCGCAGCCCACCGCCTGGTCCAGATCCCGGCTACCGGGCGGATCAATGGTGACCAGCGGCAGATCGGTACGATCCGCGTGCGCCGGGCTGGTCCCCGGATCTCGCTCCCGCGCCACGGTTTCTGCCTCGGCGAGCACCTCCGGCGGAAAGCCGGTGCGAATCTCCAGCTCGGCGCGAGCCTGCTGAAAGGTCTGCTCGATCGCGGATCGATCTCCCATCGGACTCCCGTTTCGGGTGAACCGTGAGGCCACTGCACAGGTGGGGCCGAGTGCTGCGTGTCCGCGGTGCGGAAGCGCTTGACGCTCCGTCTACGATGGCCATGGGCAGCATCTGTCCGTCACCATTCCCGGTGGCGCACCCGCAAACAGCCCGATGGAAAGCCTTGCCTATGAAGGAGCACAGGTGACGGACGGGATCCTCGTGGATGCAACGGCAGAGGAAACGGTGCGGAGCAATGGACTGAACGCCAGCTTCAGCATTGCCGATCAAGTGGGCTCGGCACGCCGGATCACCAGGGATCGGCTGCAGATCACCACGTCGTTCGATGAACTCGCCGCTACGGCCACCGGTGGTCCGCTGCTGTCACGATCACTCTCCACTAGCGCATCCGCCCCACAAGAGACCGGTAAGATTACACGGACATACACATAGTGCGACGGTAAGTACGTGCTGGAGGAAGTGCTGATCGAGTCCGAGGCGAAGACCGACAAGGGAGTCATCAAGAGCAAGCAGCGGATGCAGCTCAGAAACGTGAGGTGGTACGAGAACAAGGAAGAGGATAAGAAGCGCAAGGAGAAGCGGGAGCAGGCAACGAAGACCGCATTCCTCTCCCCACCCACCAATCCCTCGTTCAGCTGGGGCTGCGAGGATGGCGCGATCGTTGATGAGTACGGCAATACGTGTGTTCCAGACGATGGAGGTTCCACAGGAGGTGGCGGAACTACCGATCCCTGTCCTCCAGTAAATGGCGGGCAGAACATCGTCCTTCAGCACGGTATTTTGGCAGACAGCACCACCTGGACGAAGCGAATGAAGGGTTGGCTTCGCTGCGACTGGCAGCTCGCAACGGAGTTGACACCGAGCTTTCATTCCTTGTCCAGCCATTCGGACCCATCATATGGGCAGATGAACCGGATCGAGGCCACAGGACAAAGCGAATGCAATCCAACGGCATCGTGCACGGACCCTCGCAGGTGTATCCAAATGCGCTGGAGCAACGCCCGATTCCGGGTGGGGAGTCCCATGTCGGCGAGACCAAGAGTTCCCACACAAGGAGAGAGTTGGATTACTTTGCAGTACAAGTTCAGTGGACCAGGGCCAAAATAATGACTTCATTCGCTTAAGGCAGGGCGCTTAGGCGCCCCGCTCACATTGGACATGTCAAGGGGTCTATGTGGGACGGTTGTTTCGCCCAGGGATTAGCTCCTATCCAGATATGCAAGCATCTCCCGCGGGTTCAAGATGAGGACTTCTCCGTAGCTTCGAAGGGTGAGCAGGTCCAGGTCACTGCTCACGATTACGTTGGCCTCGCCCTCTACCGCGCAGGCGAGGATGATTTCATCGTTCGGGTCGCGAATTCCGGAACGGAACACGTCGGCTTTGCCGGCCACGAGGTGGCCCCTGACCAGCGAGCGCATCGGCAAGGCGGTCCACCTGCGCATCGGTAAAGGGGTATCTTCGACGCAGGCGCGGATAGCTCAGCGTGCTTTTCAGCTCAGCCAGGAGCGGGGGTGAGGTAACCAGAACAAAGCGTTGTGCTCGCCACGCATCAAGCAATCTGGCAGGCACACCGTTTGGAACCAGAACACTGCTGACGAGAACGCTCGTATCAAGTACCGCCCGTAGCATTCCGCTCCCGAGCCGCAGCAAGCGCTTCCGCGATGTCCTGATCCACTTCGTCCTCCGGCAGAGCGGGCAAGGCGGCACGCATCTCATCAACCACACGAAGCTGTGCTTCGCGCTCGGCGAGCATACGTTCGTACATTTCCAGCGGCACGACGGCAGCCATGGGACGCCCCGAGCTTTCGAGGATCACCGTGTCCCCCCGGTAATGCACCCTGCCGAGCAGCTCGGAAAACCGTTTGCGCGCTTCCCGCGCACCCATGCGGATAGGCATATCTTGAATCTATCCAGTGTACCGTGTGTACACAGCGATTACTCTTCTCGCAACATCTCCAGGGGAGTGTGCCGGAAGGTTTCCCGGCTGGCAACGATTCCCACCAGCACAGCGAGGGTCGATACCCCGGCTGCAAGAACTACGAGCGGCAGGACCGGCACGGCGAAGCCCACCTTGAGCAGCCAGCGCGCTAGTCCCCACCCCGCACTGATCGCCAGCCCGATTCCGGCCAGGCTGGCAAGCACCCCCAGCAGCAGATACTCCGTGAAGAGCACCGTGCCGATCTGTCGGCGGGTGGCCCCCAGGGTGCGCAGCAGCACCGAATCCCGGATGCGCTGCAGGCGGCTGGTAGCGACCGCACCGAGCAGTACCACGAAGCCGGTCGCGATGCTGAACCCGGCCAGGAAGCGGACCACCGTGGTGATCCGGTCCAGCACCTGATCCAGCGTTTGCTGCACCAGCGTCAAATCCACGGCGGAAACATTGGGGAAGCCTTCCACGGCGAGGCGCTGCACCTCGGCTCGCTGCTGGGTGCCGGGTACGCGGGCGAGCAGCACCCAGGTGTGCGGAGCACCGGAAAGAGCTTGAGTCGGAAACACGGCGAAGAAGTTGGGCTCGAACCGCGCCCAGTCAACTGTACGAAGGGAGGTGACCTGGGTCGGGATCTGGACTCCCTGCACGTCCCAGATGATCCGGTCCCCGATGCCGACTCCCAGGTCGCTGGCGATGTCCTGCTCCAGCGATACCGGTGCCGGACCGTTCGGCACCGCGGCAGCCCCGTTCCACCACGCCCCCCGCACCAGCGTTTCCGAGCCCACCAGGGTGTCGCGAAAGGTGGAGCGGTACTCGCGCCGCAGCGCCCACCCTGCCGGCTGGCTGTCCCGGTCCGCCTCCGACCGCGGCTCGTCCTGGCTGTCGCTCGACCTGGTGGGAAGCATGCTGGCAGCGCTCCGGCCGTTGATCGCCGCGACGCGCATGGGGACGATGGGTGTTCGCTCCAGCACCGGAAAGCCGGCCTGCTGGATGAGCGCTGCCAGCCGCGCCTGCTGTGCAGCCTGCACGTCGAAAAACACCAGATTCGCCCGCGTCGCCCGCCCCTCCACACGCAGCGGACGCAGCAGGTTGTGCTGCACCAGGTACAGGGTGGCGATCAAGAAAACGCCGAACCCCAGCGCCAGCACCACCACACGCGTCTGGTTCCCGGGCGATGCAGATTGGCGATCCCCTGCCGCACGGGGTACGCACCGCCGGTGGCGCGCAGCCGCCGTCAGCAGCGTGATGGCCCACGCGACCAGCCAGAGCGCCGCCAGCGTACCGCCGATGCCCGCCACCAGTCCCAGCCCAACCTGAAGCGCACGCACCTGCAACACAACCAGCGCACCGGCGCTGGCCAGGAGCAGCACCCATGCGCCCCAAACCCAGGATCACGCGTCCACCACTTCAAACCGGCGGCGGAGTGCCTGCAGGGGCGAGATGCGCCGGGTAGCCAGCAGCGGGATCAGCGCGAAGGCAAGCGCGATCCAGATCCCCAGCCCGGCCGGTGAGCAGCGCCGGCGCGCTGAGGGTGACGTTCACTTCCACCGGGAGCAGATCGCGCAGCAGCAGCACCCACTGCACCGACGAGCCGATCACCACGCCCAGCGCCGCCCCCGCCAGCCCCATGGCCGCCGCCTGCAGCAGATAAATGGTGAGCACCTGCGGCGCGGTGGCACCCAGACAACGGAGGGTGGCGATGGTGTCAGCCTTTTCAGCCATGTACGCGCGCATCGCGGAGGCCACCCCACGCCGCCGAGCAGCAGCGCGAACACCCCGATCAATCAGATATCGGCTCCAGCTGCCCCAGGGATTCCGTCAGCTGCCGCTGCTGCTCTTCCGCGGTGCGGGCGCGCACCCGCTCCTGCCGTAGTCCCTTCGTTTTCGCGCGGACCAGACGCCGGGCCGCCTCGGGGTCGGGATGCGCAGAAACGCTTCTCGCTCCACCCGTCGCCGAACTGGAGCAGGAGTTTCCGCAAGGAGCGGCCGGGGATGTACACGCGCGGAGCAAACACCGTCGCCACACCCACGTCTCCCGGCACCCGCTCCAGCGTCCCCGCAATCTGAAAGCGTCCTTCTCCCAGGGCCAGCGTATCGCCCAGGCGCGCCCAGCGCGACCAGCAGTCCCGGATCCACCAGTGCGTTGCGCCCCGCTGCCCAGCCGCTCCATAGGCCGGCGGGGCGGGTTTCAATGGTACCATAAAGGGAAACGGCCCCTCCACGGCGCGCACCTGCACCAGCCGCGTCCCGCCGGTACGCGGCGCGAGTGCCATGGACGCAAAGCTGCTCATCCGCGCGACGGGGACACCCTGCTTCTGCATCTCGGTGAGGACTCGGTGCGCTGCCCGAACGGCTGCAGGCTGCGCCAGGCTCACCGAGCGGCGTTGGCCTGGTCCCCACCCCGCGGCCAGATTCGCCGCAAAGGACTGGGTGGCCACCAGCGCGGCGCCCAACGAATTGCGGACAGGAACAAAAAAGCCGCCTGCGGGCGAAGCGGCTTTCCCGCCACGCGAGCGGGACGAGGCGGCTCCACTTCACAGGGCAGCTTCCACGTTGTGCGTGTCCGAAACCACTCGCCCGTCGGCCAGGCGAATGGTGCGGCGCGCCCCGGCGCCAGCTCCGCGTCGTGCGTGACCAGGACCAGGGTAGTGCCGCGCTTTCAACTCGATCAAGAGCCCCATGGGCTCACCGGTGACGGCGTCGAGATTGCCCGTAGGCTCATCGGCGAACAAAATCCGGGGGCCGTGTACAAACGCGCGGGCGAGCGCGACTCGCTGCTGCTCGCCGCCGGAAAGCTGCGCTGGATAGTGGCCCGACCGGTCGGCCAGACCGACGCGATCAGCAGATCGCGCGCGCGCTCACGGGCATCGGCATCGCCGCGCCCAGCGGCACTCCACGTTTTCCTGGGCGGTGAGCGTGGGGATGAGCTGAAAGGCTTGGAAGACGAAGCCGATCCGCTCACGCCGCAGCCGGGCGCTCGTCCTCGGAAAGGGCGGCGATGTCGGTGCCGGCACTACTTTGCCGGCGGACGGGCGATCAAGGCCTGCCAGCAACCCGAGCAGCGTGCTCTTTCCGCTCCCGGAGGGCCTCGACGACGGCAACAAATTCGCCGTCGTCGATCCCGAAGTTGACGTCGTGCAACACCGTCAGTGTGCCGTCGCCACTCCGGTAACTTTGTGTAAGATCCTGAACGATGAGCATTGCGATTCGTGTGTTGTGCTTGATGTCCCCCGCTGCTGCTCGCCTGCCGTCAGCAGGAAGCGAGTTCGCTGCCTCCTGGGCCACCGGTTGCCCAAACCGCGGATGTGCCGGCGCGGTCGTGTTGTTCCTCGGCACCAGCCTCACCGCAGGCTACGGCCTGGAACCGGACCAGGCATACCCTGCCCTGATCCAGGCGCAAATCGATTCCGCCGGTTTGCCGTACCGGGTGATCAACGCGGGGTGAGTGGCGAAACCAGCGCCGGCGCACTGGCGCACCGATTGGCTGCTCCGGCAGCCGTTCGACGTGCTGGTGCTGGAGACAGGTGCAAACGACATGCTACGCGGTGCGGAGCTGGAATCGGTGCGCGCCAACATCCAGGCGATCATCGACAAAGTGCGCGCAGCACGGCCGGACACGCGCATCGTACTGGTGGGGATGATGGCACCGCCGAATTACGGCCAGGCGTACACGGAGCGCTTCCGGGGGATCTACCCTGAGATCGCGGAGCGCAACGATCTGCCCATGGTTCCGTTTCTGCTGGAGGGCGTGGGGGGTGAAGCCCGCTACAACCTGCCGGACGGGATCCACCCCAACGCGGAAGGCCAGCGGCGAGTCGCCGCTACGGTGTGGAAAACGCTCGAACCCGTGCTGCGGCCCGGGTAGGAGAATGGCTACGCGGCGGGTACGGTAAAGAAGAAGGTGGTGCCCCTGCCCACCTCGGATTCCCGCAGATCTGGCCGCCGTGGGCATCCACGATGCCCTTGGCGATGGCCAGCCCCAGCCCGGCAATCCGGTGGTCCGCCTTGCTCGCCTGCCAGTAGCGGTCGAACAGGTGAGGGATCTGCTCCTCCGGAATCCCAGTCCGGTATCCGCCACCAGCGCACGGCCCGGTCCGCAGCCTCGGCCTGCACGGTGATGGTGCCTCCCGGCGGCGGAAACTTCAGCGCGTTGCCAACCAGGTTGCTGAACACCTGCAGGATACGGTCATCGTCCACCAGGATCGGGGGAAGGCCTGGTGCTGCGTTGCAGAGAAGTATGAGCGAATGGTGTGAAGCGAGCGCTCCAACGTTTCACAAACGTCTTCAACCACGGCAGTGGGTTCTTGCCGGGTAAGCTCCACACCAGCGTTTCCAGCCTCGATCTTGGAGATCTCCAGCAGGTCCCGAATCAGCACGTTCATCCGCTCGGCCGTGCGCTTGATGACTTCGAGCGGGCGTCGCGTGCCCGCAGGGCGATCTTCGCCGCTGTCCAGCAGGAGATCTGCGCTCATGGAGATCGTGTTCACCGGGTTGCGCAGGTCGTGAGACACGAGGCCAGCACGTCGTCGCGCACACGGACCGCCTGCTGCGCCTGCTGGTACAAACGCGCGTTGTCCACCGCCAGCGCCGCACGTCGGCCCCAACTCCTCCGCTAGAATCATATCCAGCGGATTGTAGCGCCGGCCGGACTCCGCCGCGGCCAGGGTAATAGCGCCCAGAGTACGCCCATGGGCCATCAGGGGGACGATCATGAAGGAACGCAGCCCCAGAGTCTTCAAACCCTGCCGGTGCTCGGTATTGTGGGCGATGGAGTCGAGCGCCGCATCGTTGAAGTCCACACCAGCACGGACTGGCCTGTCTGCACGACCTTCGCAACCGGGTGGTGCTCCGGGTCGGCATCTGGGAAACCTTCTCGTCCTTGAGGAGCATTCGCTCCTTTTCGGCGTTCACGTGCGCCGTTGCCACTCGCTGGATGGTGACCCCATCGCGCGACAGCACGTCGATCAGGCAGTAGTCCGCCAGTGTGGGTACTGCGAGGCCAGGCTGGTGAGCGTGACCTGATAGTCCAGCGACGCATCGAGCAGCTCGGTGGTCCGCGCAAGGAAGCGCTGTGCGTCTTCTTCGCGCTTGCGCTCCGTGACATCTACCATGGAGCTGATCACCCGCACCGGCTCCCCCACCTCGTCGCGGACCACGTACGCCCGGTCGAACACCGTGGCATACGAGCCGTCCGCACGCCGGAAGCGGTACTCATCGGACCAGAACTCGCCCACTCCATTGATGACGCGGTGAATGCCCGCGACGATCTCCTCACGGTCCTCCGCATGGATCTGATCGCACCACCACTCGATGGCCAGGCCCATCTTCCGTGCTGGCAGCCGGAATACCTTGTGTGCCGCATCGTTCCAGCGCACTGCTCCCGTAGAAACGTCCCAGTCCCGGATTACGTCGTTGGAAGCACGGGCAACCAGCTGGAAGCGCTCCTCACTCTGCCGCAGCGCTTCCTCCGCCCGCCGGCGCTTGGTGATGTCGCGGGAGCTCCAAACCCGTCCGACACTACGATCCCCAATCCGCTGAGGCTGTGAGTACCGCTCGAACACGCGCCCGTCCTTGAACTCCAGCACGTCGTAGCTTTCCGCATCCGATTGCGTCTTAAGCTCCCGGACCTTCGCGAGAAACTCCTCGGGATTCTTGAGCTGATCCAGCACGAACCGGAGCCTTTGGTCATCGTTCCCCAGGGCCACCGCTTCCGGAATCTGCCAAAGCTCCAGAAACCGACGGTTGTAGCTGACGGTTTCGCCTTGCAGGTCCACGACGAGAATGCCATTGCTGGTCGCCTCCAGAGTAGCGCGAACAAGTGACAACGACCGCTCCAGCTCCTCCTTGGCACGCCTCAGCGCTTCCTGTGCCTGTCGCTGCTCGGTGATATCGCGCACGATCGTCGAGGCGCCGATGATCCGCCCGTCCGGGTGGCGGATCGGGGACAGGGTGAGTGATACGTGAATCCGGCGACCATCTTTTCTCACTCGCTCCGTCTCGTACTGCGCGACCCTCTCCCCCTCCCCGATTCTGCGGAGGAGGTGGAGGGCCTCATCGGGCCGGTCCGGCGGTACCAGCATTGACACGACCCGGCCGAGGACCTCGTTGTCCGTGTAGCCATAAATCCGCTCCGCGCCGTCGTTCCAGCTCTGGATCGTCCCGTCCAGCGTCATGCCAATGATTCCATCATCGGAGGATTCAACGATGGACGCGAGCCGGACGAGCGCCTCTTCCCCCCGTTTCCGCTCCGTGATGTCCACTACAGTTCCGATCACGGCGGGTCTGCCATTAATCTCCGTTTTGCTGCCTAGCGCTCCGATGTCGATCACGGCGCCATCCTTCCGCCTGCCCCGAAAATCATAGTGAATGGTCTTGGCGTCTCCCCTCAAGAACGCGGAAAGATTCTCCGCGACGAGCTCGCGATCCTCCTCCACCACAAAACCGAACATCGAGTTCGCGGAGGTCATCTCGGCTTGGGTGTAGCCGAAGATCTCTGCCGCCTTCGGGTTTACGTAAAGGGGCCGACCCTCCTCAACGATGTAGATCCCGACCAGTGACTGTTCGACCAGGCTACGGAACCGGGCTTCGGCTGCCCTGAGTGCGTCCTCGGCCTGCTTCCGCTCCGTGATGTCGTGCAAGAACGAAGTGAAAATGTAGCCGTCGCCCATCTTGACCGGGCTGATCGTCAACTCCACGGGAAATTGATGCCCGTCACGGTGCAGGGCCTCGATCTCGAATCGCCGGTTTAGGACCCGGTGCTCGCCGGTGGCGAGAAACCGCTCGATGCCGCGCTGGTGCGCATCGCGGTGCTGTGGAGGGATAATTGTGTCCGACAGGCCACGTCCTACCGCCTCTTCACGCGTCCATCCGAACGTAGATTCCGCCTGCGCGTTCCAACTCCTGATTGTTCCCTGGACGTCAATTGCTACAAAGGCGTCGTGCGCCATCTCCACGATGGCGCGAGTCTGCTCTTCACTCTGCCGTAGCGCCTCCCGTGCCTGTGCGCGTTCGATGACCCGCCCTAGCTCTCTACCCGCCTGCGCCAGAACGTCCATTAGCGGCTCGTCTACTTCCAGCGTGCGGTCGGAGAAAAACTCCAACACCCCGACCATATCCCTGCCCACGAGCAATGGGAGCGCAATTCCGGTCCGGATCCCACCGGCCCGGGCCTGTTCGGCCCTGGGAAAGTTTGGCTCCGTGGTGACATCGGTAATCCACGCCGGCTCACCGCTCGCGAGGACTCGCCCGGGGAGACCCACACCGGTAGCCAACTGAGTCGCCTGCGTAACCGCGCGAAATGCTTCGAAGCGCTCCTCGTCCGACAGGTACCAGATCGACGTGGGAACTAAAACCCCGAGGGAATCACGAAGATAAACGTGACCGACGGACCACCCGGTGTACTCACAGATGCGCTGAAGACACGGCTGCATCGCATCTTCGGCTGTCTCCGCTTGGTTGGCGGTGGCCGCCACCGATTGGAGCAGCTCGACAACGGCCCTCTTCTGCCGCAGTGCCTCCTCAGTCTTCCGCTGCTCCGTGACGTCATGGGTGTTGACGATGGCGATAGGCACTCCCAGCGTATCGCTGGTGACCTGCCCCACGACCTCGACGGTCCGCCACGAGCCGTCCTTGTGGCGGAGCCGCATTTCTAAAAATTGGCCGACCCCTTGGCGCTGCGCGCTCGCCTCGAGAGCCCCCCTGCCCTTGGATACATCATCCGGGTGAACAAATTCGACACTTCGCCGGCCGATCATCTCCTCGGGCGTATAACCGAGGACACGCTCAACGGAGGGAGTGATGTAGCGGATGGTATCATCCAGGTTGAGCACGTGGACGATGTCCCGCGTATTCTCGACAAGGGAGCGAAACTCGTGCTCTCCGCGATACGGAGCGTGCTCCTGCTGGGCGTGTTCCGCGCTCCGCCGCCGCCATTCAATTTCGGCTTCCGCTGTGGCCGCGAGTGATCGCAGGACGTCGATCTCCTCGTCGGCCCACGAGCGCGGCAGGTGATCCATCACGCAAAAAGTCCCGAGTGCGTGCCCTTGTGCGGTGCGAAGCGGGATGCCCGCGTACGCCACGGCGTGCAGGGCGGGAATGGCGCGGTTGCGGCGCAACTGGGGAACGTTGCGGGTGTCCTCGATGATGAGTGGCTCACCCGCCTGGATGGCATGCTTGCAGACCGAGTGCGACAACGGAGCTTCGCGGAGGGTTAACCCAGGGTTCTGGAAGTCCAACGGCACTCTTGAAGAACTGGCGCTTTCCATCTAAGACGGACACAAACGCCACAGGCACGTGGAGTACCTGAGAAGCCAGATGTGTCAGCCGGTCAAACGCAGGCTCCGCAGGAGAGTCGAGGAGGCCAGACTGCCTCAATGCCTGGAGACGCGCGGGATCGCGCAGAACCGCTGTGAGGCGGGCTTTCGTGCCGTTCATGATGGACCTCCCATTGTAGCCACGGATTGTGAGGCCGAAGGGAAACCCTGCCACGGGAAACGCGGAGAGCGGTGCGTACGGTTGCCCTCGTCTTCTATAACGTTACGTGCGCGTGATCTTTTTAGTGTCAACTTTTCATCGTCCCTGCATCTTCCCACGCAGGACATTGGTTTTGCAGCCATTTGAATCCATCACCCGGAAGGCGGAGCTTGCCCCCCACCTTAGGCATGCTTCATGATGCCTGGTTTCGGTACTGCGTGTGCGCCGGCGCCTTCGACCTTTGCCGCTAAATGGTGTTCACCCTCAGGTTGCTTGGTGGTGCCTCGCTGGAAGGTCCCGACGGTCCGCTCACCGGACGGGTTGTCCAGCGTCGGCGGCTGGCCGTGCTCATTGTGCTCGCTCTGACGCACAAGCGGGGGGTGAGCCGTGACAAGCTCATCGCTTACCTTTGGCCAGACAGCGATGAGGAGCGTGCGCGTCACCTGCTCTCCGACTCGCTGTATGTGCTACGGAAGAGTTTGGGTGACGACGCGGTGCTCGCCACGGGCGACGAGCTGCGGCTGAATCCTGATGTCGTTCGCACCGACGTGATGGAGTTCGAGCAGGCTCTGGAGCAGGGCGATGCGAAGCGTGCAATCACCCTCTACGCCGGGCCCCTCCTCGACGGGGTGTACCCAGGGGACAGCCCCGAGTGGGAGCACGGGGTAGACCGCGAACGGGAGCGGCTTGCTCGCCTCTACGCACAAGCTCTGGAGTCGCTGGCGGAGGAGCGCCGCGCCCAAGGGGATTTCTCCGGTTCGGTGGAAGCGTGGCGCCTGGCCGCCACGCACGATCCCACCAATTCCCGTGTCGCGCTTTGTTTCATGCAGGCACTCGACGCCGCCGGTGACCGAGCAGCGGCCATCCAGCATGCGCAGGTTCACCAGACGATCCTGAGCGAACAGCTCGGTGCCGAGCCCGATGCCGCGGTATACGAGTTCGCGGAGCGGCTCCGACTCGCGCCAGAGCCAAAGGAGCCTCCACTCAGAAGGGCTACCCATCCCACGACGATCCCGGCCGGTGAGCCCATTGCGGAGCCGATGGCCGGCGGCAGCGACTCCGTGGAGATCACAGCCACGAAGCAAGCTCCCGGCGTCCGCCCTCCGAGCCTGCTGGGGAAGCGACGCGCCGCACTGCTGGTCATCGGAGTAGCCGTGCTCGCCAGCATCGTCCTGTGGGCCGTGGCGCAACCGAGGGCGAGCCCCGTTGATCCATCAAGCTACAACAGCATCGCGGTACTCCCCTTCGTGGACATGAGCCCGGACGGGAACACCGAGTACCTGAGTGACGGAATGACGGAAGAGCTGATCAACGCACTCGCGCAGGTGAACGGGCTGCGGGTTGCCTCCCGGACCTCGGCCTTTGCCTTCAAGGGAACAAACCAGGATATCCGCGAGATAGGGCAGAAGCTGAATGTCGATGCGGTGCTGGAGGGAAGTGTTCGGAGTGCGGGGGATCAGCTCCGGGTCGGCGCGCAGCTGGTCAGCACCGAGAATGGCTACCACCTTTGGTCCAGGACCTACCAGCGCGAGATGCGCGACGTCTTCGCAATCCAAGAAGAAATATCTCGGGCTATCGTGAATACGATCCAGGGCCGCCTCGCACCGCAACGATCAACGCCACTGGTCCAGAGCCATACGGACGACCTGGAAGCATATCAGCTCTACCTCCAGGGCCGGTACTTTTGGAACCAGCGGGACAACACTCAGCGCCGCGAGGAAACCCTGCGAAGGGCCATCAGCTACTTTCAGGCGGCTCTCCAGCGTGACCCCAATTACGCACTCGCGTACTCCGGTTTGGCGGATACGTATGCAAGCCTTCCACCCGGTATGTCACGCGACGAGGCGTCTGCCCGCGCCAAGGCGGCTGCACTCCGGGCCCTCGAGCTAGACGAAACACTCGCTGAAGCGCACACTGCGCTGGCGCGCATTCTGGTCGTACAGGAATGGGATTGGCGGCGAGCGGGGCGGGAGTACCGCCGGGCAATCGAGTTAAACCCGGGGTACGCCACGGCACACCAGTGGTACGGGATGTACCTTACAAGCCTGGGCCGTCTGGGCGACGCGATAACGGAGCTGAACACCGCCCAGCAGCTTGATCCACTCTCGCTGGCTGTCAACAACGACCTTGGGCGGGCTTTGTACTACGCCCGTCGCTATGACGAAGCAATCGAGCAGTACCGAAAAACCCTCCAGCTCTACCCCACCTCGGCGGACGCGCACCTGAACCTCGCCCTGGTTTATGCGGAAACGGGCGCGATGGAAGCCGCGGTCGCGGAGCTGCGGCGGTGGAGCAGTCTTTCCGGTGACGAGCCCCAGGCGCTGCTCGGGTACGTCTACGCCGCCGCGGGGCGCAGGGAGGAGGCGCTCCGCATTCTCAGCTCCCTTGAGAGCCAATCAACCACGGGGCGCCCGTCGCCCGTGGGCCTGGCGGCAATCCACGCTCGTCTCGGCAATCACGACCGCGCCTTCGCCCTGCTGGAGCAGGTGGTGCGACAGCGCAGTCCCTTTGCGCTCTTCCTCAAGGTCCACCCCCGCCTGGATCCACTCCGCTCCGATCCTAGGTTCCCGCAGCTGCTGCGCGAAGTCGGCCTCCAGTAGCGTTGCCGCCCCCCGGGCATTCCCATACTTTGCGGGCTTCGACCGTTCATCCAACCCGAGGTGAAGATTGGCGGAGCAAAACTACGACGTGCTGGTGATCGGCGGCGGCCCTGGAGGCTACGTGGCCGCGATCAAGGCCAGCCAGCTGGGATACAAAACTGCCTGTGTCGAGGAGGACGCGCTTGGCGGGATTTGTTTGAACTGGGGGTGTATCCCGACCAAGGCGCTGCTGGAAAGTGCGGCGATGATCCAGCACCTGGGCCACGCCAAGGAGTTCGGCATCCAGCTCGGGGACTTCAAGCTCGACCTCGGCCAGGCGGTCAAGCGCTCCCGGCAGGTTTCCGAGCGCCTGGTGAAGGGCATCGGCTTCCTGTTCAAGAAAAACAAGATCACCCACCTTCCCGGGCGCGGACGCCTTTCGGGCCCAGGCAAGATGGAGGTGACGGACAAGGAAGGAAAAAAGCAGACGGTTTCTGCCAAACACATCATCGTAGCGACGGGCTCGCGGCCGCGCGATTTGCCCTTTCTGCGCATCGACCACGACCGCGTGTGGGACAGCACCGATGCGATGATTCCCAAGGAAACTCCCAGAACGTTCGCCATCATCGGCGCGGGAGCCATCGGATGCGAGTACGCTGACGTGTACAGCGCCTTCGGGACCGAGGTTACCCTGATCGAAGCCGCGGACCGCATCCTGCCGCTGGAAGACCGGGACTGCTCCGCCGTGGTTGAAAAAAGTTATCGCAAGCGCGGCATCAAGGTGCTTACCGGTGCCAAGCTGGAATCCGCCGAAACCGGTGCGGACGGGGTGACGCTCACGATCAAGACGGCCAAGGGCGAAACCCAGCAGATCCAGGCAGAGCGCGTACTCTGCGCCATCGGGCGCGGGCCCAACGTGGAAGACATCGGCCTGGAGGCCGCGGGCATCAAGCTGACCGACCGAGGCTACATCGGGGTGGACCGGCAGATGCGCACCAACGTGCAGGGAATTTACGCCGTCGGCGACGTGGCCGGACCGCCATTGCTGGCCCACAAGGGCTCGCACGAGGGCGTCGCCTGCGTGGAAGCGATTCACGGGGATCCGCACGCCGGGATCAATTACGCCAACATTCCCAACTGCACGTATTGTCACCCCGAGGTAGCGTCTGTTGGGCTCACTGAGGAGCAGGCGCGCGAACAGGGGATCGACATTGAAGTGGGCGTTTTCCCCTGGAGTGCCAACGGGCGGGCGCTCACCGCCGGCGAGACCGACGGCTTCACCAAGATCATCCGCGAAAAAAAGTACTCCGAAATCGTCGGCGCCCACATCGTGGGCCCTCATGCCACCGAATTGATCGCGGAGTTCGTTCTCGGGCGGCACCTCGAAGCCACCACCGAAGAAATCGACCGGGCCATGCACCCGCACCCGACGCTTTCCGAAGCGATCGGCGAGGCCGCGCTCGCGGCCGAAGGGCACGCGCTGCACATCTAGCCGAAGTGTGCCGGGTCGTAAACGACCCGGCACGCACAGCAGACCGTCCTGCGGACGGAACGGCAACAAACACTTGTGGAACGAAAGAGCAACATCGAGGTGTACCTGCACTTCGTGTGGGCAACCAAGCGGCGGCTTCCGCTGATCGTACCGGAAGTAGAGCGGCGATTGTACGGCTGCATCTCTGCGGAAGCGCGACGCCTGGGGTGCGAAGTACTCGCCGTCGGCGGCATGCCGGATCACGTTCACCTCGCGGTTGCCATGCCGACTGTTCTTTCACCCGCCAAGCTGATGCAGCAGGTGAAGGGAGTCTCCTCGCATTTTGCCAGTGAACATCTGCTTCCAGCTGGCGAGCTATTTGTGTAGCAGGAGGGGTATGGCGCGTTCTCCTTTAGCCGTTCACACCGAGACCGTGTCATCGCCTACATCCGCAACCAAAAGCAGCACCATACATCAGGTGACACCTGGACTACCTGGGGCGAGATCCCAAGCGACGCTGGCGACTCTAGCCTCGCCTGACTTCGGTCCGGTCGATCCGTCCGGAGGACGGCCTGCCGTTCCAGCCGGGTCCTTGAGGGCCCGGCTGCCGGCGCTCTGCCTGCTCATGTGGGCCGCCGGCTGCGCGTCTCCCCCGACGCCCGCACCCGATCGCCCCCGTCCGAACGCGCTGGAAGATAACCGTCCAGGAGGCCCGCGCGGATCACGGGACATCCCCCCACTCGTTATCCCGCCCCCCCGCGATACGGCAATGCCGCGCGATACGAGTGGGTTCTGGTTTCGCCTGAGCGAAGGGCGCGGCGGCCCGGCTGCATCCGAAGCAATACGGAGCGCGGCTGGGGTCCGTCTCGCACCTGCCGAGACCGGCCGACTCCTCGCCCGCCTGCCGTTGCTCCGACCCGACACGACGCAGGGTGAAGGCTTCGCGCTGCCGGCGCGTACGCTGCCGCCGCCACGCACCGGCACCACCGTGGTCGGGGTTTTTCCGCCGGCGGATACCATGCTGCCTCCGCCACCGATGCCGGTGCCAGCCCTGGAGGTAGTGCGGGTACAGCCGGAGGGAGAGGTTCCCATGGCGGGCGAGGTGACCATCGTGTTCTCGCAGCCGATGGTGCCGCTCACCTCGCGGGACTCACTTGCCGCGCAGCCGGTGCCGGCCCGTCTTTCGCCGCAACCGCCGGGACGCTGGGTTTGGCTGGACTCGCGCACCTTGCGCTTCCAGGCCACGGGGCGCGTGCCCATGGCGACGCACTACAGGGTTGAGGTTCCTGCTGACACACGGGCGCCCGGTGGGGGGACGCTGCGTGAGGCGCGTCGCTGGACGTTCAGCACGCCACCGCCGCAGGCCATGGGCTCCCATCCGCACGGACGGGCAGTCGTGCACGACCCGTTGATGGTGATCGCGTTCGACCAGCGGATCGAGCCCGCGGCGGTGCTCCCCACGCTCCGGGTGACGGCAAGGGGGCGGAGCGTCACGATCCGGCTTGCCTCAGAAGCCGAGATGCGCGCCGATTCGGTCCTGGCGCGCTGGCTCGCCGTGGCAGAGCCGGACCGCTGGCTGGCTTTCCGCGCCACCAGCCCTTTGCCGGCGGACGCCGAGGTGCGCGTGGTCGTCGAGCCGGGCACACCCTCGGCGGAGGGGCCTCTGCGGACCACGCAGCCGCAGCAATGGAGCTTCCATACCTTCGGACCGCTGCGCGTGATCGGGCACCACTGCGGCTACCGCGCGCAACCCTGCCGCCCGGGCATGCCATGGACGATCGAATTCAACAACCCGCTGGACTCGGTTCCGGCCGGGCTCGTGCGCGTGGAGCCGGCGGTGCCGAACCTGTCCGTCACGGCAATCGGCGACCGGCTGGTGCTTTCCGGCACCACGCAGCCGCAGACCCGCTACCGGGTTACCATGGAAGCTGGAATTCGCGACCGATTCGGCCAGACCCTGGGCCGCTCGCACACGGTGGAGTTCGCCGTGGGCTCACCGGCCCGCCGCTTGTGGGCCCGGCAGGATCAGGTGGTGGTGCTGGACCCCACCGCACCTCCGCAATTCCCCGTCTATAGTGTGGGGCACCGCCGGCTGCGAGTTCGCCTGCTGCGGGTGACGCCGGAGAACTGGGAAGCCTTTGAAAGGGCGCGCTACCGCCGTGGCCCGAGTGAGCCGTTCACGCCGCCGGGGCGTGAGGTGTGGTCCGGGCTGGTTTCCGTGGAGGGGGATCTCGGAGAAACCGCCGAAACCCGGCTCGACCTCCGCCCGGCGCTCGAAGCGGGGCTGGGGCAAACTCTGGTGGTGGTGGAGCCCGAAACGGCGCTTACCACGGAGGAAGAGCGCTGGCAGAGCCGCGTGGTCGCCTGGGTGCAAGCCACACGGATCGGCCTGGCGGCGTTCGCGGATGCGGAAGGAGGGCTGGGATGGGCGACTTCGCTGCTCGATGGCAGCCCGCTCGCCGGAACGGAGCTGGCGGTCCAGAATGCTGGAGCGGCGGTCCGCACGGGTGCGGACGGCACCGCCACTTTCGCTCTGGCGCCCCCAGGCAGGCATGGCCCGCCCCTGCTCGTCGCGCGTCGCGGCGGCGACGTGGCGATCCTCCCCGGGGGAGGATGGCAGCGCTGGGAGCAGCGGGACGGGACGCAATGGTACGTGTTCACCGACCGTGGGTTGTACCGCCCCGGCGAGGAGGTGCGCGCACGCGGCTGGATCCGCCGGGTGCCTCTCCGCAAGGGAGGCGATGTGGCACTCCCGCCCCCCGGTGTTGACAGCGTGAGCTACACGGTACGTGATCCTCGCGGAGTGGAAATCACTCGTGGCACCGCGGAACTGGACGCACTCGGCGGCTTCCGCCTGGGTTTCCGCATCCCGGCGGGGAGCAACCTGGGTGGCGCGATGATCGAGCTGCGGGCTGGCGAGGCGCGGTACGTGGCGCCCATACGCGTGGACGAGTTCCGCCGGCCGGAGTTCGAGGTGACGGTGTCGGCTGACCCGGGGCCGCACATCGTCGGCGCGAGCGCGGAGGTTACGGCACGTGCGGCATACCTGAGCGGTGGGGGCCTTCCAGGTGCCGAGGTGCAGTGGAACGTCCGAGCGTCACCGGGAGCCTTCAACCCACCCAACTGGCCGGGCTGGGCGTTCGGGATCCGGGACTTTCCCTGGATGCCCCGCCCATACGGACGCCCTGGCGCTCCGAACTTCCAGAACTTGACGGGCCGAACCGACGCGACCGGCACGCATCGATTGCGCATTGTGTGGGACTCGGTCCGCCCGCCGCGCCCCTACAACGTGGACGCCGAGGCGGGTGTCGAGGACGTGAACCGGCAACGCTGGTCAGCACGCGCCACGCTGCTCGTCCACCCGGCCGCATTGTACGTCGGCCTGCGCAGCCCGCGCGGCTGGCTCCCGCAGGGTGCGCCCCTGGTCGTGGAAGCAGTAACGGTGGATCTAAATGGCAGGCCGGTCTCGGGGAGGCCGATGACGCTGCGCGCCGCCCGTCTGGAGTGGCGCCGGGGTCCCACGGGAGAGTGGAGCCGCGACGAGGCTGGGGACCCACAGCTCTGCAACGTGGTGTCCGCGCCGGAGCCGGTGCGCTGCACCTTCCGCACGGCAGGCGGCGGACTGATGCGCGTCACCGCGGATGCCAGGGACATGGCTGGGCGCCCCACCCGCACGGATCTGGAGGTCTGGGTCGCGGGTGGCGATGCGTTTACCCCGCGCACCGAGGGGGCGCGTCAGCAGGAAGCCGCCGTAGTGGCGGATCGTCCCGAGTACCAGCCTGGGGACACCGCCGTACTCCTGGTGCGCGCTCCCTTCGCTCCGGCCGAAGGTCTGCTCACCCTGCGCCGGGGCGGCGTGGTACACGCCGAGCGCTTCCGCATGGAGGGACCACCCATACCCTTCGCGTTCCCATTACCGAAGCACACCTTCCCAACCTGCACGCACAGGTGGACCTGGTGGGTGTGCGCAGGGAACCGACTTCGCGGTGGGACGAACGGAGCTGCAAGTGCCCGCCCGCCGACGCACCCTGAGCGTACGCACCCTGCCGCGGGACAGTGTGCTGGAGCCCGGCGGGCGTACTACCATCGGTGTGGAGGTGCGTGACTCGCGTGGCGCGCCGGTGCCCGGTGCCACTGTAGCGCTGGTAGCGGCGGACGAGGCGGTGCTGGCGCTGGTTGGCTATCAGCTGCCGGACCCGATCGCGATCTTTTATCCGCGCCGGGACCCCGGAACCCGGCAGCAGCACCTGCGCTCGCACGTGCTCTTTCTCCTGAGCGACTCCGTACACGCTGGCACGCTGCAGGGCGTGGTGACGGATGCGGCGGGCGGCATGCCGCTGCCGGGTGTGCAGGTCCAGCTCACAGGCGCGGCGCAGCGCAACCGCTGTCACCGATCGCACGGGGCGGTTCGCGTTCACCGGGCTCCCTGCGGGCGACTACACGCTGGTTGTCTCGCGCCCGGGACGATGCGCGTGGAGCGCGCGTTGCGACTCACGGCGGAAGGCCGGGGCGAATCTACGGATCGCCCTCGCGCCCGAGGCGGTGCAGTTCCAGTTCGATGAGGTAACGGCAACGGGATTGCAGCATGGCTGGACGGGTTCAGGCTCGCCCGCGTGATGGGGGCAGGGAGGAGTCCGCAATTGCCGCCACCGCCACCGGTCGGCACCTGCTGCAGTCGCACTGGAGGACTTCGCCGGGGAAAGTATCGGTGAGAATACGTGGGGCTTCCACGGTGCCCCCGGCCCCCATCACCCTCCGCACCGACTTCAACCCACTCGCGCTCTGGGAGCCGGGTGTCCGTACCGACGCCAACGGCCGCGCCCAGGTACCCGTGCGGCTCCCCGGCAGCCTTACCCGGTACCGCGTCATGGCGGTGGCGGTGAGCGGCGCACGTCACTTCGGGTGGGAGAAGCGGCGATCACCGCGCGTCAGGGATTGATGGTCCGCCCCTCGCCGCCGCGCTTCCTGCGCTTCGGTGACCGGTTTGAGCTGCCGGTGGTGGTGCAGAACACCACCGGGCGCGCCCCTGCAGGTGGATCTTGCCGTGCGCGCAACCGGGCTGGAGGTGGACAATGTGGGGCGTAGGGTTTCTGTCGCGGCTGGCGACCGGGTGGAAGTGCGCTTCCCCGGACGGGCAACACGAGCCGGTACGGCGCGTGTGCAGATCGCGGCCACGGCCGGAGCGCGCTCCGACGCGGCACAGCTGGAGCTGCCGGTCTACACTCCCGCCACCGCGGAAGCCTTTGCCACCTACGGTGTCGTGGACGCGGGCGCGATTCGCCTCCCTTTGCGGCGCCGCGCAATGTGCTCCCCGGCTTCGGGGGCTGGAGATCGGGTTCAGCTCTACGGCCGTCATCGAGCTGACCGACGCCTACCTGTACCTGCAAAGCTACCCCTTCGAGGGGGCGGAGCACATCGCCTCCCGTGTACTGGCCAATGCCGCGCTGCGCGATGTGCTATTCGCTTTCCGCACGGCTGGGGTGCCGGACTCCGCCACGCTCGCGGGAAGCATGCAGCGGGACATCGGGCGGATCGCCGCGCTGCAAAATCCGGACGGCGGCTGGGGCTTCTGGCGTCGCGGGGAAGAATCCTGGCCATACATCAGCATCCACGTCGCGCATGCGCTGGAGCGGGCCCGTGCCAAGGGGTACACCGTTCCGCAGGAAACGCTCGCCCGCGCGAGCAGCTACCTGCGTGACATCGAGCGCCGTACTCCGGCGTCCTATGGGCCGCAGTACCGCCGCTCGCTGATTGCCTATGCGCTGTACGTGCGTGACCGCATGGGAGAGGCGCAGGCATCCGCGGAGGCACGCCGCCGCGTGTCCGAGTGGACTCCCGCCGCAATGCCGCTGGAAGCCGCCGGCTGGCTGCTTTCGGTGCTTGCGGACGATCCCGCCGCGCAGACCGAAAGGGCGGCGCTGCTCCGGCACATCACCAACCGCGCAACCGAAACCGCCGCCGCGGCGCACTTCGTTTCACGGTACGAGGAAAGCAAACAGGCGGAGCTGCTGCTCCTGCACTCGGATCGGCGCACCGACGCCGTGCTGCTGGAGGCGCTGATCGCCGCCGATCCCCGCAATGACCTAATCCCCAAGGTGGCGCGCGGGCTGCTGGCCCACCGGGTGCGCGGCCGCTGGGCAAGCACGCAGGAAAACGCCTGGGCGCTGCTCGCCCTGGACCGCTACTTCGCCACCTACGAGCGCACGGTTCCGGATTTCGTGGCCCGTGCCTGGCTGGGAGACCGGCTCGCGGCGCACAGCGCCTTCCGGGGGCGCACGACGGAGCGCTCCGAAACCACTGTGCCCATGCGGGTCCTGGTGAGCGGGGATGCTCCACGGGAGGTGACGCTCGGCAAGGAGGGGGCGGGCCGCATGTACTATCGTGCGGGGCTCCGCTATTCCCCGGCCGACCTTACACTGAAGCCGGCGGACTACGGCTTCCGGGTGGAGCGGAGCTACGAGGCGGTCGACAGTGCCGGGGATGTACGTCGCCTCCCGGACGGGAGCTGGCG
>JAUJOM010000014.1:55496-60862 GCA_030447645.1 Longimicrobiaceae bacterium
CGGGCCACCACACCCGGCGACTTCGTGGTTGCACCCACGCACGCCGAGGAGATGTACTCCCCGGAAACCTTTGGGCGGGGAGCGACGGATCGGGTGATTGTCGTGGACCCTGCCCCCCGGTAGATTTGTGCATGCACATGTACAGGACGAGAACACCATGAAAACCAAGCGGGTGCAGGTGCTCATGGCACCGGAAGAGTACGAGCGGTTGGAACGAGCCGCGAAGCAGCAGCGCGTCTCGGTAGGCGACCTGATCCGGAGTGCTGTGCGGGAGCAGTACCTGCGCGCCGAAGAACGGCGGCAGCAAGCCTTCGAAAACCTGCTCAACACGGAGTTCGAGAGCGATTGGGGGACACCGGAAGAGCTGTGCGAGGAGATGGATGCCGCGTACGATGAGCGTGGCGATCTTTCTTGATTCCAACATTTTCCTGTACGCCGTGGGAAGCGACCACCCCTTTCGTCAGCCGTGCAGGGATATCGTAGACCGGGCTCGTACGCGGTCGTTCGAGGCAATCATCAATACCGATGTGGTACAGGAGGTACTTCATCATCTGCGACGGACAAACCGTCTGGCCGCGGCGATCCGAGTCGCGCGAGATCTCCTGGCTGCCTTCCCGCAGCTACTCGCGACTGGTCATGCGGAGCTTTCGCGCGCATGTGACCTGATCGAGCAGCACCCTGCCCTACGTACCCGTGACGCCCTGCACGCGGCCAGTATGCTTCACAACCGTATCGATACCATCGTGACCGCGGATCGTCACTTCGACGGTATCCAGGGCATCCGGCGGCTCGACCCAGCGACGTTCGCTGGCACATCCCCTGCACTCTGATGCGCACATGCTGAACGCCTTCCGCAAGATTCTTCGCCCGACGCTGCGCCAGCAGTTGGAGGCAGGCGTGCGCGAAGCACTGCGGCGCTACGCCGACCGCCGTACCGCACCAGACCTGCGGGTTTACGTCTCCATGGACCTGGTGCCCGAGGGCATGCAGCCGGCCATGTGGGCGCGTGACGAGGCGGACCACCTCCGCCGATTCGCGGCCCAGTGGGCGGAGGACAACGGCATCCGCCGCGCCGGACTGCGCGTGGAAACCATCCTGCTCGACACCAAGCGCGAGTTCGCCTTTGTCAAGCCGGTCGGGCTGGACGCGCCTGCGGAAGGCGCGGCTGCGCAGCCGATGGCGGCCACCTCTGCTGCTCCGGTGTCGCCTGTAGCGCCCGCGGCTCCAATGGCTCCGGCCGGCACGGCTGTTCACGCGGGAGGGGGCGGTGGTGGGGCGCTGCTGGAAGTGGTCAGCGCCGACGCCCCACGAGACCCGTTGCGCATCTCAGGCGAAACCGTCGTGGGGCGGAAGAGCGACGCCGGCGTGCTGGGATTGGGAGACCGGTACATGTCCGGCAAGCATGCCCGCCTGGTCTTCGATGGAAGGCAGCTTCGGATCACGGACCTGGACTCCAAGAATCGCACGTTCGTCAACGAGGTGCCGATCAGCCCACACCAGGAGATCACGATATCCCCGGGTGACACGATCCGCATGGGGAACACCGTTCTTCGCTACACCGGCGCCGCATAACCGTGGTCGATACACTGCTTGGCTGGGCGCTCCGTGCGCTGCTGATCGCGATCGGCGTCGGGGCCGCGGTCGGCCTGCTGCGCTGGGTCCGGTCGGCATGGCAGGAAAAGCGCGAGCGCTGGCCGCTGCGCATTGCGCTCGCGATGCTTCTGCTGACGGTGGTGTACGGCGTGGGGCACGCGCGGCTGCTGATCCAGCGGGACGCGCTCGAGGCTGGGCGGATGAATTACTCCCGCTTCGGCGATCCCCGACTGGCGGAGCGCAACCGCGCCGAGGTACGCGGCTGGATCCTGGACTGCACCGGCAAGGAACAAAACGCGCTGGCGCGGTACGCCCTGCGCGGGGGCGAGGTGGAGCGCGTGCACCCGATCGGTCAGGCGGGTGCGAATCTGGTCGGGGGTGGCACGGACACGATACCGCGCGATTACACGGTGGAGCGCTTGTTCAGCGCGCAGCTGCGGCAGCCGCGCAGCTGGAACGAACTCGGTGAGCTTCACCCGGCCGGCCGCGACCTGCGGGTGACGCTGTGCGCCGATCTGACGCGACAGGCGTGGCAGCTGCTGCGCAGCACCGGGCGACCGGGGGCGGTGGTGGTGCAGGATGTGCGCACGGGCGCTGTGAAGGCGTACGCGGCCACCGGCGGGCCCGAGCAGCCGCCGCTGGGAGTCAAGCGGTACGCGCCGCCGGGGTCGGTGTTCAAGCTTGCCCTTGCCGCGCTGTGGTGGGACAGCGGCCTCGGCGACCCGCCCATTCCCTGCCCCTCCACCATCCAGGTCACCGAGCGCGCCCGCATCTCTAACTTCGAGATGCGCTCCCGCGGAATCGTGGACGGGCCCACGGGGATGCTGGTCCCCTCCTGCAACACCGCCGCGGTGCAGATGGCGCTGCTGATGCGCGAGCGGCTCGGGGAAGATGCTTTCATGGAGGCGTACCGACGCTTCGGCTTTCTCCCCTACACCAAGACGCCGCCCCGGGACTCGCTCGGCGAGTTCTGGGATACCGAGTCCTCGGCGTGGGAGCGTCGCATGGCGCCGTCGCCGTCCCGCATCCGCATCAGCCCCAAGACCGGGCGCGCGGAGTGGGCGCAGCTCGCTATCGGCCAGGGTCCCATCGACGTTACTGTCATGGGAGTTTCGCGCTTCACCCAGGCGATCGGCAACGATGGGGTGATGGTGTCGCCCACGCTGGAATGGAAGCAGGCCCGTGACCGCGCGGATGGCGAACGCGTCATGAAGGCCGCAACCGCGCGCAAGCTGCAGCGTGCGATGCTGGCCGTGGTGGACAGCGGCACCGCGCGCAGCGTGCTGCCGG
The DNA here is from genome assembly GCA_030447645.1 of Longimicrobiaceae bacterium. GTDB lineage: Bacteria > Gemmatimonadota > Gemmatimonadetes > Longimicrobiales > Longimicrobiaceae > JAUJOM01. Next base: position 58,380 of record JAUJOM010000014.1, read on the forward strand.
TGATCCAGGGAATGCCCGGCGATCTCGGCGGCAAAACGGGAACGGCGCAGATCCGGGGCGCCCCGGACGACGGCTGGTTCGCGGCGCTGGTGTTCGACCCGCAAGGGCGGCCGCTCTACAGCATCACCGTGTACCTGCGCGGGGGCGGCCCGGGTGGACGTCAGCCCGCCGCAATCGCCGCCCTGCTGGCGCGCATGCTGCTCCAGGAGGGGCGCTCGTGAGTTGGTTCAGGCGGGCGGCGCCCACGGGTCCACGGGGAGTCGCCGTGCGCGTCCGCGCCCACAACCGTCCCTCGGAAGTGCGCTCCGGCCGGGTGCTCCCCAATGCAATCTGGTGGGCACTGCTCCTGGCCAGCCTGTTCTATCTCGCGGCTCACTTTTCGATCGTGCGGGGGGTCTGGCCGATCCACGGAACCTCTCCGGGAGCCGGCGGAACGCTGCTTCGTGACATGGTCGCGTTCGCGGGGTGGCTGGGCGTCCTCCTGCTGCTGCGCGTGCTGGGGTTCCGGGGCAACTGGGCGGTGGTCGCCCTCCCGGTGGTGATCTTTTTTCTCACCCGCCCGGCGCAGTTCCAGGTGTTCACCGACCCGGCGTACCAGGCGGCGCGGGGGACCCGGGCGGAGATGAACGACCTCAAGGCGAACCGCTCCCGGCTCTCCACCATGGCACGTGCCTACGACGCGGAGCGCAAGCAGGCCGTGTTCGGGAGCAGCCAGCCTGCCCTGCCGGACCCCGTGACGCAGGCGGTCACCCGGGCCACCACTGGCCGGGGCGCCGGAACGCGGCTGCTCTCCATGGCGAGCGTCTTCATCGCGCCGCTCGCGCTGCTGCTCGGATACCTGCTGTCCCACCGTGCCGAGCTGCTCCGCTGGTTCCGGGAGCACAAGCGCGTCCCCTTGCTGATCGTGCTCGGGGTTTTCCTGGGAATTACGCTGTTCATGCGGGTGACGGGGAATCGCACGGGCAAGATCCTGGGCACCACGCCCTGGGAGTTGTTCCTGCCCATCTTCGTCCTCACCTGGGCGGCAACGCTGGCCGACGACGCGTACAACCTGGCCCGACCCGGGCAGGTGGTGCAGCCACGCAGGCTGGCGGGTTTGTTCCTATACGGGGCAATGCCGGTGGTGCCGTTCCTGATCATCCGTGAGCTGGGCCTGTCGATCGTGCTCGCCGGCTCGCTCGCCACCATGCTGCTGGTCGGGACGCGCCGCGGGTGGTGGGCGGGGTTGATGTTGGGGGTGTGGGCGGTGCTGGTGGCGATCGCATTCAGCGTGGACCCACGCTCCGCCACCCGGCTGGAGTTCGCGTACAACCCGTACCGTCCACTCACCGGCGTCGAGCAGCAGGACCAGGCCTGGGCTGACAAGCTGCACCAGTACAAGCTGTTCGACGCCAACGTGCTGGAAGGGGGATTGACGGGGGAAGGACCCGGTCGCGGGCACGGGGAAACCGCGCCCAACTCGGCCGATGACGGCTACATCACGCTGATCGCCGCGCAGTGGGGGCTGGCGGGGACGCTGGCGCTGGTGCTGCTCTACACCTTTTTCATCGTGCAGATGCTCGGGGTGGCGATCAAGGAAAGCGGGGCGTTCGAGCGCACCCTCGCGACCGGGATGGCGATGCTGCTGGCTGTCCCCTTCTGGCTGGCGACGCTGGGCGGGATCCGGGTGATCCCGCTGACCGGCGTGGCCACCGCGTTTGCGGCGCACGGCGGAGCCAAGCTGCTCGCTTCGGCACTGGCGGTGGGCATCGTGGCGGGAATCAGCCACCGCCGCGTGGTGGAAGATCGGCTGGCGAGCGCGCTCGCTCCGCCACCGTCAGAAGCGCTGCCGGAGGAGAGCGGGGTACGCATCCGATGATCCGCCTGCACGGTTTGGCCTTCGACGTGGCCGCCTTCAGCGAGCAGGGCCCGCGCTCCGAAAACCAGGATGCCTTTGCTACGGACGGCTTCGAGTCCACGGGAACGCTGGCGGTGGCCGATGGGATGGGCGGAGAGCGCGGCGGCCGGTACGCCGCTGACCTCGCCCTCAAGACGGTGCTTGCTGCGGGGCCTCTGCGGAGCCTGGACGCCGCCCGGCACGCCGTTCGCGCCGCGGACACGGCTATCGCTCAGGCGGCGAGCGAGGACCCGGGATCGCGCGCAGGCATGGGATGCGCGCTCGGGGTGCTTGCGCTCGCTCCGCAGCGGGGAATGGATGGCCCGATGTGGATCGCCGCGCATGCCGGCGACGTCCGCATCCTTTCCCGCTCCCCCGATGGAGCCGTGCGCCTGGAGACCCGCGATCACACGCCTGCGTTCGCGCGCTGGGAGGCCGGCGAGATCGGGCTGGATGAGATCCCGGAGGCCGATGGGGCCAATCGCCTGCAACGCGCCGTCGGGCGTGGTGGTGAAGCGGAAGCGGGCTGGCTTCCGGTCCGCCCCGGCTGGTCATACGTGCTCGTTTCCGACGGAGTTACCAAGGCGATGCGCCTGGACGAACTCGG
>JAUJOM010000014.1:60962-69705 GCA_030447645.1 Longimicrobiaceae bacterium
GTGCTCAACCCGTCTCCCCCGCAACCCGCCGCGCAGACGGCGCCCCGGCCGTGAACGAGGCCTCAAGGATGGAAGAAGAACCCCTGCTCGACGCCATGCTCCGGGAAACAATTCCGGAGGTCAAGCTGGCTCTCGGCGAGCACATCGATCGTGACAACGAGCGCGCCATTCCGGACCGGTATGCCAAGCTGCTTCCGGAGACCACGCTGGTGGTAACGCTCCGCGCGGATGCAGCCGACGCGCTGGCACCCGTTGCCACGGAAGTGGCGCGTGAGCTTTCGGACTCATGCATGCGGCACGGCTCGCTCTACGACCGCGCGTACTACGTTCGGCTCGCCCGGACCGAGGCCGACCGTGCACCGCTCTTCGCCGTCTCGGCGGAAGCAGGCCGGAGCGCCGTGGAAGTCGCGCCGGTCCCAGCGCCCGCGCCATCTCCGCGCGTGGAGCCACGGATGGATCCGGACGCGACCCGGGTGGAGCAGGTGGCTCCGCGGAGTGGCTGGCAGCCGGGCCGATTCGTGCTGGTGGTGGAGGATGAGGACGGGAACGAAACCGAGGCCTTCCCACTCATCGAGCCGCTTTCCACAGTCGGGCGGCAGTCGGACGATCCCGCATTGCGTGCCGACGTGGCCATCGCGGACGTTCCCCACGTCAGCCGCCGCCAGCTGGCCGTGGCGTGGGACCCGCAGGGCGGGGAGCCGAGCTTTCGCGTGTACAACCTGGGTCTCAACCCGATCCACATCGGAGACCGGACCATTCCGGGGGCCAACCAGAAGCGCGGCCCCCTGCGGGTGGAGCAGGTAGCCGCGATGCACATGGAGCGGTGGACCCCGGGAGAGGCGCTGCGCATCGGCAGTGGGGGGCCGACGCTCCGGCTGCGCGACGCGGGCGAGAGCGCGTCCCCGGCCGAAGACCCGGACGCGACGAGGTTCGGTTGATGTCAGGCTTCGAGGCGCTGATCAACGGCCGCGTGCTGGTGGATCGGTACCGCGTCGAGGAAGTCATAGGGCGCGGCGGGATGGGCGCCGTGTACCGGGCCACCGATGAGCGCCTCGGGCGGGCGGTCGCCGTCAAGATGATCACCGCCGCGGCGCCTGACGCCGCCGCCCGCGACCGGATGCGCGCTCGCTTCCGGCATGAAGCGGCGAGCGCCGCCCGGCTCCCGCACCATCCCAACGTGGTCCCCGTGTACGATTACGGGACGGACCCGACGCTGGGGATGGACTTCCTGGTCATGGAGCTGCTCCGTGGGGAAGACCTGGCCGCCACCCTGGGCCGCATCGGGCCGCCGCCGGTGGATGTCGCGCTGGACATTCTGGCGCAGGCCGCCCGTGGTGTCGCCGTAGGGCACCGGGGCAACCTGATCCACCGGGACATCAAGCCGGGTAACATCTTTCTCGTGCAGACCGACGAAACCGAGCCGCTGCAGGTACGCGTGCTCGACTTCGGCATCGCCAAGGCGATCACGGCGGAGGAAGACACGCAGGGTCAGCTCACCCAGGATGGGCGCGCTCCGCTTTCCCCTGCGTACGCGTCCCCGGAGCAGCTTCGTGGCGAGCAGCGGCTGACGCCCGCATCCGACGTGTTCAGCCTTGGCGCGGTGGGCTTTCAGCTCCTGACAGGCATCAAGCCGTTCAGCGAAACGGACCGCAACCGGATGATCATCGGCCAGGCGGTTCCGGCACCCACCCCACGGGCCCGCAATCCCGAGGTTCCCCCCGCCGTGGAAGCGATCCTGCTGCGCTGCCTGGCGCACGATCCGCAACAGCGGTTCCCGAACGCCAGCACGCTCGCGGACGCGATCGACCGGGCCCGCCGCTCGCCACATGACCTTTCGATGCTGCCCCCGGTGGGTCCGGCCGCGGATTCAACTCAGTTCGACGATGATCGGACCCTGTACGCGCCACCGCCGCGCCCCGGCAGCGCACCGGAGCGGGAAACAGGGCGGCGGCGCCGCCACGAGGAAAAACGCAGACTCAATCCGTCGCTGTGGGCAATTCCGCTCCTGCTCCTGGGAGCCGGGGGAATCTTCGCCCTGCGGGAGATGAGCGACCGTCCGCCGGGCCAGAATGAGCTCCTGCTCCCCCCGGCGGCTGATACGACCGATACCACAGCAGCCGTGGTGGTTGAGCCGCAGCCAGTAGATTCGCTCGGCCTTGACGATCCCGCGGGCGCATACGTGAGCAACCGGGCCGGGCTGCGGGATTTGCAGGCGGGCAACTTCCAGAGTGCGCTGGAGCACTTTCGGCGTGCCCACATGATTGTGCCTGACAACGCCGAGTACCGCAACAACTACGCAATCGCCCTGCTCAATCTGGGGCAATACCGTGAGGCCGCGGACGAGCTGGAGTACATCACCACCAGCATCGATCCCAACCGTGTCGTCGCTCACCTCGACCTGGCCAATGCCCGGCTGGCCGCGGGTGACACCAGCCGGGCACTGATCGCACTGGACCGGGTGCGTCGGCTCCCCGCCGACGCGGCGCAGCGGGCGGGCGCCGAGCAGCTGATTGCGCGAATCCAGGCGGTTCGGCAGGCACCCCATGTCCCCCCTCCCCCGCTGGATACCCGCCCGTCCACACCGGTGCCGGACACCCTTTTGGGTCAGCCCCGGGATACCACGACTACAGACCAGTGAGCCCCGGGCTGGACACGCACAGCCTGCGACGCATACACTTGTTATTCATGATGTGACACCACACGGCACCTCAGCCAGGAAAGTTCCCCATGCTCCGCCATCCCGTCCGCCTGCTCCCTTACGCCGGACTCCTCTTCCTGGGAGCCTGCGACAAATCCACCAAGCCCACGGAGGAGTTCATCCCGGGCAAAGTGGTCGCCACCGTCCAGAAGTTCGAGCCTGAAATCACCCTGAAGTTGGAAGCGGATGCGTTCGCGCTTCAACTCACCAGCGCGCTCGATCCATCGCGAGCGTACAGCTTTCTGTTCGGAGGTACCGCGGGTTTCGGCGGAGATACCCTGGACTACGGGTACGAGCCGGAGGAACCAATCATGGAGCTGTTTCTCCCCGGAAGGCTCGCTCCCCGCGGCTACACGATGGGATCGTTCGATCCCTTTGCGGACGAGCCGGCGGAACTGTTCGCGAGTGACAAAGGGCTTGGAGTGGTGTCCGCGGTCGAACCCGACGGCGACGATATCGACTTTTTTTCCACCAGCGGTGGCACGGTCGAGGTGGTGCAGGCGGATCCCATGTCGGCCGGGCAGCCCGGGCGTGTCCGGGCACGGTTGAACCTCGCGCTGGTCGAGATGACCCAACGGGGACCGGGTAAACGCGCAAAGGGAACTGGTACCGTGGATGGCCCGGTATGGGAAGAAATCTTGACGGATGCGGACCTCACATTGGCCGGAGCGATTACGGGACGGACGGATCGGGAACTGCTTGAGCCGGGTGGTTCGCCCTCCAGACCGACCTGGAACTTCCCCGTGTCGCGTGCGGGTGGTACGGATCTTCGTTCGCGAAGCTGGCTCACCCTCCAGCTCGCACGGATCCCCGCGACGGGGGAGACGGTCACCCTGCAGCCCCTCCCCTTCCGGGGCAACACCACGCACACCGACGTTTCCGGAGTGATGTTGGTTGATTACGGCGTCCGCTCGCCAGGCGCCCCACCTGGTGGGCAGCCGTCGCCCTGCTGCTCCCCGCGACCCTGGCTGCGGTCTGGGTCGGGCGGCGCATGTGGCTCGCCGGGCACCGGCGCCCCACCGGCCGACATTTTGCGACTTCCGATCTGCTCATTCCACACGCCCCGAGGTAAGCCATGGCTGAGTCTCACGACACGCTGGAAGCGCTGCTGCACGAGGATCGCAGCTTCCCGCCCCCGCCCGAATTCGCCGCTTCCGCCCGCATTTCCGATCCAGGCGTCTACGCCCGCGCAAGTGACGATCCGGAAGGGTTCTGGGCGTCATGGGCCGAGCAGCTGCACTGGGAGCAGCGCTGGGAGCGGGTTTGCGAGTGGAATCCACCCAACGTGCGCTGGTTCGTGGGCGGCAAGCTGAACGCCGCCTACAACTGCCTGGACCGGCAGCTCGCCGAACGGGGGGAGAAGCCGGCCCTGATCTGGGAGGGAGAGCCGGGAGACACGCGCAGCTACACCTACAGGGAGCTGCACCGGGAGGTGGGCCGTGCCGCCAATGCCCTGAAGGCGCTCGGCATCGGCAAGGGGGATCGGGTGGCCATCTACCTGCCCATGATCCCGGAAGCGGCCATCGCCATGCTCGCCTGCGCACGCATCGGCGCCGCCCACTCGGTGGTGTTCGGAGGGTTCAGCGCCGAAAGCCTGCGCGACCGCATTCGCGACGCGGAAGCCAAACTGCTCATCACGGCCGACGGCGGCTACCGGCGTGGCGGTGTCGTGCCCCTCAAGACCAACAGCGACGCGGCGCTTGAGGGGGACGGGGGCTGCCCGAGCATCGAGCACGTGCTGGTGGTGCGTCGGGTAGGCAACGACATCCCCATGCGCGCGGAGCGGGACGTATGGTGGCACGAGCTGGTGGATGCCGCGGATAGCGACTGCCCGGCCGAGCCCATGGACGCCGAGGATCTGCTCTACATCCTGTACACCTCCGGTACCACGGGTAAGCCGAAGGGGATCATGCACACCACGGGTGGCTACCTGACGCAGTGCTACGCCACCACTCAGTGGGTATTCGACCTCCGGGAAGAGGACGTGTACTGGTGCACCGCGGACGTGGGCTGGGTAACCGGCCACTCGTACGTGGTGTATGGCCCATTGGCGAACGGCGCGACCGTGCTGATGTACGAGGGCGCTCCGGACTTCCCCCGCAAGGACCGTTTCTGGGAGTTGGTCGCCAGGTACCGCGCCACCATCCTGTACACCGCGCCGACTGCGATCCGCGCGTTCATGAAGTGGGGAACGGAGTACCCCGCCAGGCATGACCTGTCCAGCTTGCGCCTGCTGGGCACCGTGGGCGAACCCATCAACCCGGAAGCGTGGATCTGGTACCACAAGTATATCGGGGGGGAGCGCTGCCCGATCGTGGACACCTGGTGGCAAACCGAGACCGGAGCCATCATGATCACTCCACTCCCCGGCGTCACCAAAACTGTTCCGGGATCGGCCACTCACCCCTTCCCCGGAATCCAGGCGGACATCCTGACTCACGAAGGCACGCCGATTCCGGTGGGAGGCGGCCTGCTCGCCCTTCGCCGCCCCTGGCCCTCCATGCTGCGCGGCATCTGGGGTGACCCGGAGCGCTTCCGCGAAACCTACTTCAGCCGCTGGGCCGGCAGAACGGTGGGCGCCGCGGGAGATACGCAGGCCGGAGAAAGCGTGTACTTCCCGGGCGATGGCGCCAAGCGCGACGAGCGCGGCAACTTTTGGGTAATCGGCCGCATCGACGACGTGCTCAACGTGGCGGGCCACCGCATCGGCACCATGGAGGTGGAATCCGCGCTGGTGGACCACCCGGCCGTCGCGGAAGCCGCCGTGGTGGGGAAGGCGCACGAGATCAAAGGCCAGGCGGTTGCCGCGTTCGTGACCCTCAAGGACGGCCTCGAATACTCGGACGAGCTGAAGCGGGAGCTCGAGCAGCACGTCGCCACCAAGATCGGTGCGCTCGCCCGCCCCGACCAGGTGCTCTTTGCCGCCGACCTTCCCAAGACCCGCTCCGGCAAGATCATGCGCCGCCTGCTCCGCGACATCGCCGAAGGGCGTGCGCTCGGGGACACCACCACGCTCGCCGATCCGGCCGTGGTGGAGCGGCTCAAGGGGGAGTACGAAAACAAGGAGACTTGAGTTGCCCTGGGCAGGATGCTATCATTCATGCTAGCATTCAACACGGATGTGAAGCATGCCCCAAATTTTGATCCGCGATGTTGAGCCGGAGACGCTCGAACGGCTGAAGGAAAGGGCCCGTCGAAATGGGCGGTCTCTCCAGGCACACCTCAAAGGTGTTTTGGAGCGGGAAGCCCAGTTCACCATGCAAGAAGCCGCAGAGCGAGCGGACCAGATCAGAACCCGGCTGGGGCCTCGTCCCCACCTGGATAGCGCGGCACTGATCCGGGAAGATCGCGAGCGTTGAATCGGTACGTTGTCGATACCAGCGTAGCGATCAAGTGGTACCTCGCGGAGCCGCACTGGCAGCAGGCCCGCCGGCTACTCGGGGCTGGCCACGATCTGATTGCGCCGGACTTTTTGTATCTAGAGTTGGGCAACGTTCTCTGGAAATACGTAAGCCGCGGTGAACTGGAGGGAAGCGACGCTGTCGAGATCCTGACGGATCTGCAGCAGCTGTCGTTGCACATCGTGCCGCCCATGGCTGATCTGCACCAGGCGCTGCACCTGGCTGTGGAGTTTGGCCGCACGATGTATGACAGTCTGTACCTGGCACTGGCGGTCCGGGAGCAGGCTCGCATGGTGACGGCAGACCGGAAGCTGTACAACGCACTTCAACCCACCCGGCTGGCTGCGCACCTGCTCTGGGTTGAAGACGTGCCGTGACCCTCCGCCTCGGACACATCACCTACAGCAACTGCTTCCCCGTGCACGCTCGGCTGCTGGATCACCCACAGCCGGGCGACCCTGTCTTGGTGGAAGGAATTCCTTCAGTGCTGAACGGGCTGCTGGAGCGAGGCGAGATCGACGTAGCTCCCTGCTCCAGCATCGAGTTCGCCCGCCATGCGGATCGCTACCGCATCCTTCCGGACCTGGTGATAGGATGCCGCGGCCCGGTACGCAGCATCCTCCTCATTTCCAGCTACTCGCCGGAAGATCTCGACGGCCGTACTGTGGCCATCCCAACCGCCTCAGCGACCTCCGTGGTGCTGCTCAAGATCCTCTGCCGAATCCGGTGGAAGGTTGCCCCACGCTGGGTGTGGTTCGATCAGGCACTCGAAGATCCATTCGCACGGGGTGCGGACGCGGCACTGTTCATCGGCGACGTGGCGCTCCGGCCAGCGCTGCACGCGGACCGGCAAGTGCGGCTGGACCTCGGGCAGGAGTGGTGGGAGCAGACGGGGCTGCCCTTCGCCTTCGCGGTGTGGCAGGCCGGGCGTGGCGCGCGGGAGGAGCTACACACGCTGCACACCCGGCTGGTGGAGTCACGCCAGTATGGCCTTGAGCACCTCGGCGTGCTTGCCGGGAAGTATGCCACGGAGTTCGGCCTGCCCGCACCGCTGCTGGAGCAGTACTGGCGGGACCTTCGGTACGAACTGGATGAAGAAATGGTCGAGGGGCTTCGCATCTTCTACCAGTGTGCGGCGGATGCCGGTGAGCTGCCCGAAGCTCCCGGGTTGCGCTTCATCGGGTGACGTCTGGCTTGTCGGCACTCAGTCCCCCGGCACCGGCTCCGGGTCCAGTCCTCCATGCACCGGCCGCTCCCCACGGGCCCGGTGCCCCGCAGCCGCCCGCCGCCTACCGATGCGCTCCGCGAGCCAGCTGCGGGTATCGGCCAGGATCTCGTAGACTGTCGGGATGACGAGCAGCGTGAGCAGCGTGGAAGTGATCACTCCCCCGATGACCGCGCGGCCCAGCGGTGCCCGGAAGTCGCCGCCCTCCCCTGCTCCGATGGCGATGGGGAGCATCCCGGCGACCAGGGCCATGGTAGTCATGATGATCGGGCGCAGACGGGTGCGGCCCGCCTCGATGATGGCTTCGCGCAGCGGCATTCCATCCTCGTGGCTCCACTTGGCGAAATCGATCAACAGGATCGCATTCTTGGCCACGATCCCCATGAGCATGATCACCCCGATCATACTCATCAGGTTGAGCGTGGACCCGGTGATCAGCAGTGCCAGCACAACCCCGATCAATGACAGGGGCAATGACAGCATGATAGCGAAGGGATCCAGGAAGGAGCCGAACTGCATCACCAGGATCAGGTACATGAGCAGAACCGCGGCCACGAGCGCTATCAGGATGCGCCCGAACACTTCACGCTGACTCTCGGTTTCACCGCCTTCCCGCAGCCGGTATCCCGGGGGCATCCGCGCCAGGATGGGAGCGATCCGCTGCTGGATCTCGGCGGTCACCTCGTTCAAGGGGCGCCCCTCGGTGTTTGCCTGCACCGCGATCACGCGGTCGCGGTCAAGACGCGCGATCTGCGCCGGGCCGATCCCCTCAGCAATAGTGGCGACCTGCTGCAGCGGAAGCGTGACTGGCCCCTGCGGCCCCGGCAGGACCAGGGGAAGGTTGGCGAGGTCCGAAGGGCGCTGCCTCGCTTCCGGGGAGAGGCGCACCATCACGTTGCGCGTCAATCCCTGGGGATCCACCCAATCGCCCGCGTCGATGCCTGCAAACGCCGGGCGGAGAGCCTGCGCCACCTGGCCGACCGACAATCCAAGTGTACCCGCCAGCCCACGGTCGATCTGCACTTCCATTTCGGGCTTCTGGCCCTTGGTGGACAGGCTTACGTCTACCGCGCCGGGAACCTGCTTAACCTCTGCCATTACCTGGTCCGCAATGCGGTTCAGCGTGGCGATGTCGGTACCCTGGAACTGGAGCTGGATCTGCTTTTCCCCACCAAACCCACCAGAAACCAGCGACACCTGTGCGCCGCCAATGCGGCCCACCTCCTCACGCACTCGCTGCTCCAGCGCCTGCTGGCCTACCGCACGCTCCTTTTTCGGCAACAGTGCGATGTACACGGTCGCCACATCCACCGAGCCGCCTCGCCCACCAATGGTGGTGTAGGTGTACTTCACCTCCTTGTGGGTGCGTGCGATGCGGGCGGCCTCCTCCGCCTTGATGCGGGTGTAGTCCAGGTTGGA
>JAUJOM010000014.1:69805-71199 GCA_030447645.1 Longimicrobiaceae bacterium
ATGGCATCGTCGATCAGGATGCCGATGGCCAGCGAAAGTCCGAGCAGCGACATGGTGTTGAGGGTAAACCCGAACGCCCACACCGCGATGAAGCTGGCCAGCACGGAGACCGGCAGCGCCAGGCCGGTGATGACCGTGGAGCGCCAGGAGTTCAGGAAGAGGAAGACCACCAGCACCGTCAGCAACGCACCCTCCAGCAGCGCCGATTGTACCTGCTCCACCGACTGTTCCACCCGAACGCCGGCGTCCTGCACCGTACGCAGCGTCACCCCCGCGGGGAGGGTCTTTTGAATTTGGTCGACCTTTTCGCGCACCCGTTCGCTCACCGCGGTGGTGCTCGCGTTGGTCGCCTTGACGATGTCGATGCCAACCGCACGCTCCCCATTGAAAAGGGCGAGGGAGCGCGGCTCTTCCGTGGCGTCACGGATCGTGGCGACCTCCCCCAGCCGCACCACACGCCCACCTGCTTGGGTAACGACCAGCTGCTCGAATTCCCGCGGCGATTCCAATCGCCCGCGCAGGCGGATGGTGCGCTCGTCCAAATCACCCGTCAGCCGTCCCACGGGTGCGGCCAGGTTTTGCGACTGCAGCGCCATCACCACCTGCCCCACGCCGATTCCCGCCGCCTGCAGCGCATCCGGACGCAGCTCCACGGTAAGCTCGCGCTCCAGCGCACCGACCACATTCACCTGCGCGACACCGCCGATGCCGCGAAGCTCGCGGGTCAGGCCGGGATCGGCGATGCGGCTCAGCTCCGGAGCCTCCATCCGGGCGGAGGAGAGCGCCAGGGAAACGATCGGAAGATCATTGGGGTCGAAGCGCGTCAGGATCGGCTCTTCCATTTCCAGGGGAAGGTCCCCCCGAATCCCGGAAATCGCATCCCGAATGTCCTGCGTAGCCTGCTGCAGATCCTTGTCGAAGTCGAAGATGACGATGATCGACGCGAAATTGTCCAGCGCTTGCGAGTTGATGTCGTCCACGCCGGAAATGCTGGAGATCGCTTCTTCGATGGGTTCGACGATCTCCCGCTCCACCCCTTCGGGCGAGGCACCCGGGTACGGGATCGAAATGGCGACCACCGGTGGGTTGACCTCCGGAAACTCGTCGGTGTCCAGCATGAAAAGAGCGATGACCCCGAACACCACCAGCGCCACCATCACGGTGATGGTGACGACCGGCTTTTTGATGGCAAAGTCCGAAATGAACATGTCCTAGCGCCCTCCTACGCGCACCGGCGTTCCCGGCGTGGTCCCCATTGCCGCGCCAACCAGAACCGTGTCTCCCGGGGCGAGCCCGGCCACCACCTCCACCCGCTTCGCATTGGGGTCGCGCAACCCTGTCTGCACGGGTACACGCTCGGTCTTCCCCGCACGCACCCGCAGCACGCTGGCGGT
>JAUJOM010000014.1:71299-85790 GCA_030447645.1 Longimicrobiaceae bacterium
CCGGCCGCCTCGCTGGCGCCCGTCGCACCCGCGCGAGCCGCGGCGAGCTGGCCGCGCGCCGCCTCGTACCCGGCCTGAGCGGCCCGGTAATCGAGCTCGGCCATCGCCCCCGCCTGGTACAGGGTTCGCGCGGACTCCATCTGTCGACGCGCCAACGCGAGCCCGGCTTCCGCCGAGGCCACGCCTGCCTGCGCGCCCGCTGCCTGGCTCTGGATGCCTGCGGCCTGGACGACGGCCAGCACCTGCCCGGCGCGCACCTGCTCCCCCTGCTTCACCCGCAGACCGGAGATGGTACCCGGCGCCTGCGCCTTGACGCTCGCGGAGTTATCAGGGCGCAGCGTGCCCGTGAGCAGCATCCCGGTTCCCACTGGCCCCACTTCGGCAACTGCCACGTCCTGAGGCGCAAGCACCATGGTCGGCGTTGCCTGCGTGGTTTCCGCACCTTCGGAACGGCCGCACCCGGCCGCCAGGAGCAAAGCGAGCGAAGCACTGAGCGGCCGTGAATTTCGCGTCTTCATCAGGGGCGTCTCTGGTTGGACTGACTTGGGGCGGTTGGGGTCTGCGGGGCCTGGCTTGTTGCCGTCGGTGCGGCTGCACCACCGGTTACCATCAGCTGGGCATCCGCCGCGTAAAAGCTGGTCAGCGCCTGGGCAAGGTTGACGCGGGCTTGAAGCAGCGCCACGCGGGCATCGGAAACTTCCAGCTGCGTGGCGAGACCCTGCTGGTAACGCAGCCGCGTCAGGTTGTACACCCGCTCGGCCGCGCTCACGGTCTGCTGCCGCGCACTGATCTCGGCGCTGGCACGCTCCCGCTCGGCCTGTGCCTGCTGCAAACGCAGCTCGGTAATCTCCTGAAGCTGCGCAAGCTGCAGCCGCGACTGTTCGAGCGACTGCTGGGCCAGGCGCACGTCGGCGCGGGTGCGGCCGCCGTTGAAGATCGGCATCTGCACCCCGAGCCCCGCGGAAAAGTCCGTGCGCCAGTCTCCTCCCAGATTAAAGGGGCTGGAGGGGAAGAGCTGCCGCCCGTAGTTGAAGTTGAGCGACACGTTGGGGAGATACGCACCCCGGGCGATCCGCACCCCCTGCTCCGCGATCCGGACCTGGCGCTCGGCGGCTTCCACCGTCGCCCGCTGCGCAGCCACGAACTCCGGGCTGGGCTCCACCTGGCGCAGCTGGTCGGCGGGAGGCACCGCGAGCTGGCCCGTCTGGTCCCGCCTTCGCCGGCACCGCGAGGGCGGTGCGGGCTTCGCTCTGCACCTGCCCTTCCGCGAACAATCCGGCCACCAGGGTCCCACCGTTGTTGGGTGCCGTGACGTAATCTCCACCTGCCGTGTGGCGGGATCCGCAACCGGATTGATGCGCTCCACCACACCGTTGAAGACGCCTCGGATCTTCCCCACCTGCACCTGGTCGCACCGACGCGCTGGCGGGTCTGGTCCACGATGGTCCACCGCCTTCGCCGGCACCGCGGCCGTTGCACCACGTCTGCGTTGAAGCTCGCTCACCACGCCGGACCACCGTTGGGTGCTCGGACGGTGGCGCGGCCGGCCGCCTCGCTGCCCCGTCGCACCCGCGGCGACCGCGGCGAAGCTGCCCCGCGTCGCCTCGTCCGGCCTGAGCGGTCACCAGTGGCTGCCCGGGTGCCACGGCCTCGCCTTCCTCACCAGCCGCCTCACCACGCCGGACATGGGTGCTCGGTGGCGCGCCGGCTCGCCTCGCTGGCGCCCGTCGCACCCGCGCCCGCGCGAGCTGGCCGCGCGCCGCCTCGTACCCGGCCTGAGCGGCCACGCCTGCCGGCCATCGCCCCTGCCTGGTACAGGGTTCGCGCGGACTCCATCTGTCGGCGCGCCAGCGCGAGCCCGGCTTCCGCCGAGGCCACGCCTGCCTGCGCGCCCGCTGCCTGGCCCCTGATTCCTGCCCGCTGGACGACGGCCAGCACCTGCCCGGCGCGCACCTGCGCCCTGCTTCACCCGCAGCCCGGAGATGTCGGCGCCTGCGCCTTGCTCGCCGAGTGAGCAGCGTGCCGGTGAGCAGCATCCCGGTTCCCACCGGCCCCACTTCGGCAACGGCCACGTCCTGAGGGGCAAGCACCATGGTCGACGTTGCCTGCGTGGTTTCCGCACCTTCGGAACGGCCGCACCCGGCCGCCAGCAGCAGAGCAAGCGATGCACTGAGCGGCGGTGAAATTCGCGTCTTCATCAGGGTCGTCGTTGGTTGGACTGAGTTGGGGCGGTTGGGGTCTGTGGGGTCTGGCTTGTTGCCACGGGTGCGCCTGCACCACCGGTTACCATCAGCTGCGCATCCGCCGCGTAAAAGCTGGTCAGCGCCTGAGCAAGGTTGACGCGGGCTTGCAGCAGCGCCAATCGCGCATCCGAAACTTCCAGCTGCGTGGCAAGGCCCTGCTGGTAGCGCAGCCGCGTCGGGTTGTACACCCGCTCGGCCGCGCTCACGGTCTGCTGCCGCGCGTTAATCTCTGCGCTGGCGCCGCTCCCGCTCGGCCTGTGCCTGCTGCAAACGCAGCTCGGTGATCTCCTGGAGCTGCGCAAGCTGCAGCCGCGACTGTTCGAGTGACTGCTGGGCCAGGCGCACATCGGCGCGGGTCCGGCCGCCGTTGAAGATCGGCATCTGCACCCCCAGGCCCGCGGAAAAGTCCGTGCGCCAGTCTCCTCCCAGATCGAACGGGCTGGAGGAAGAGCTGCCTCCCGTAGTTGAAGGTAAGCGACACGTTGGGGAGATAAGCCCCCGCGCGATCCGTACGCCCTGCTCCGCGATCCGCACCTGGCGCTCGGCGGCTTCCACGGTCGCCCGCTGCGCGGCGACGAACTCCGGGCTGGGCTCCACCTGGCGCAGCTGATCGGCAGGGGGCACTGTGAGCGCGGTGGTCAGCTGCACGGGCTGCGTCATCGGCACACCCGAAGGCGCTTCAGGTTGAGCAGCGCCAGGTCGGCGGCGTTGCGGGCCTGCACCAGCTGCGGGCGGAGGTTCGCTTCCGCCACCTCGGCGCGGAGCACGTCCAGCTCGGACGCCCGCCCACCTTCAAGGCGAAGCCGCTCCTGCTCGGTGAACTCCCGCGCCTGCGTGAGAGCCGCGGAAGCAATGATTTCCAGCTGCCCGGCGAGCAGTGCCTGGTAGTAGGCGCCCCGTACCGCACCTGGGCGATGTTTGCCTGCTCGCCACGCAGAGTGATGCGAGCGGTTTCGCGGTAATCACGCGCCACCGCCAGCGCCGCGCCCACCCGGCCGCCGGAGTACAGCAGCTGCGACCCGGAAACGCCGACATTGTATGTGTTGTCCTGGCCGAACGGCAGGTTGCCGAAGGCCTGCCCAGGCCGCCGATCGCCGCAAGGGAACCGCGCGCTCCAGGTAGGCTACGCGCTCGTCCAGCGGCGCATCGGGATTGGGCTGGAAGCGCAGGGAGTCGGGGGTTGGAATCCTCCACCACCTCCTCCGCCCCCAAATGCCGACTCAAAGGTTCGGGTGTAGGCAAGGTTGGCATTGAGCTGGGGCAGTGCACCCGCGCGTACGGACGCTACCTGCGCGTCGGCCTGGGCCACCCGGCTTTGCGCCAGGCGTACTTCTTCGCTCCGCTCCAGCGCCTGGGCGATCGCCGCATCCAGGCTCAGCGGAATCGTGTCCCGCGCCTGAGCCACCGCTACGGTCGGGGCCACCAGCAGTCCAAGCAGGGACACCAACCACCCTCGTTTGGTAATCATCATGTCTGTATGCACGCTCTACGAGGGGGAACGTGCGCTGGAGCGATGAATCGTCAATTCGATTCTCTTCGGCCCTGTTGAGTGCAGCTTCCCAGCTGGCGCTCCAGCACGCTGAACTCCGTTGAGCCAGCTCGCATGCTTGGGCATGTTCGTACGCGCGATCAGGAGGATAGGCCTGGTAGAGCGATGCCGGGCCTGTGGGTGTTCTGTGGATCCTTTGCCTGCATCCACGAGCCACTCCATCTGGTGCGCGAAGTCCACCGCGGTGCGCTGCTCGGTCACTACGAGGCGTCTCCAGGCCCAGTGCGGGTCCAAGAGGAGGAATATGTTGCGTGCCCTCGCGTTTGTACTCATCGATCCGCCGTGGCTGCTCCGGTTCCACCGGCAGCGGATCGCGTGTGTGGCTCAGAAGCTGGTACGGCTTCTCGTCGAAGCAGACCCAGGGCCGGCATGATCGAAGGCTTCCGCGTAGAGATCCAGCACGTCCTCCATCTTCCAGACGAAGTCCGCGCCCACAGTGGCCATGCACCAGTGCTTCTTCTGCCACGGCTTCACTTTTTTAAGGTGCGGCGAGTCTCGTACGAGAGTTCCTCCACGGCCCAACTCCACCATGCGATCCGCCAGCATCCGCAGCGGCGCTCCTTGCCCTGGGGCGGATCACTACAGGCGAGCGCGATCAGGTGCTTGCTTGGGGGCTGAGTTTCTGCCTTGCCGGGACTGGACCGCTCTGCAAGGGCTGCCTCCAGACCTTCGCCGGTGAAGCGCTGCCGGGTGCGCGCCACCGTGGCGGAGCCGATGTGCAGCGCGGCGGCGATCTCTGCGTCCGTCTTACCCTCGTCCGCCAAGAGCAGCGTGCGTGCACGGCGGAGCCGTCGTGCAGCGGTCCCGCGTTGATCAGGCCCAGGAGCCGTCGAGCTCATTCAGAAGAACAACCCCATATTCAACCTTCTGTTACATGATCGGCCATTCTGCTGAAATGCAACGGCACAGAATCCATGTTACGTGCTGAGAACTACGAGGGAATTCAGACATGATTCAACTGTTGAAGCTTCGCAGCTGCCGGACCTCCGTTACATTCACGGCGGCATGTTCGTGAATACTGAACGCAGCCGCTCTTGGACCTTTTGGGGGAGCTCACCGATAGCCTGGCGCCCCTCCTGGACAAGTTCGTGCATGCGGTGGATGGTCAGGCGGCGTTCCAGCATTCGGATGTGAATATCGTCCGCAGCCTGGGTAGTAGTCCCGCCGATCACCGGGGCGAGTTACCCGTATGTAGCGGCGTGCGTTCGTACACTTGCCTTGCTGACCTGGAGCTGCTCAGCAAGATCATCTAGCGAACAGGGTTGTATGAAGCCGAACATCCGTGCTGTCGTCGGCTCTTTTGCTCATACGTTCAACGAACTGGCCTATGTACGTGCGAATTGATTCAGACATGAACAGAATCTACTCCTCACTTCGTTCAGTCAATGGAACGAAGTGAAAACAAGTGATTACCCTGAAGCACAGGAGGTGCGCGCTGGACTGTATGAGCGGCTGCGTGGATGATCTTGATGCTGTCTGCTCTTTTGCTACTCTGCTAGTGGAACGTCGTGCGAGGCGCGCCTGGACGTGGGCGATACTCTGCAGGTGCGGCCCCTGGCAGGCTGCTGCCTTCCCCCTTTGTCGTTGCTGGTGTTTTCGAGCGGGCCGCAGACCCCAGCCGGATCGCCCGCAACGAATACGAGTGCGCTTCCACCTCCCGGATTTGCAGGCGATGCTTCCCCAGCCGGACCGGGTGGACCGATTTGCGGTGGTTCTGAGCCCCGGCGCCTCGGCTGACTCTGCCGCGCACTGGATCAACGGCATCGTGCTCGGCCGCCCAGGCATTCGGGAGCGACGCGCTCGCTGAGGAAACGTCCAGCACCTTTCGGGTGGTGAGCCGCTTCCACCGCGCCATC
The DNA here is from genome assembly GCA_030447645.1 of Longimicrobiaceae bacterium. Classification (GTDB taxonomy): domain Bacteria; phylum Gemmatimonadota; class Gemmatimonadetes; order Longimicrobiales; family Longimicrobiaceae; genus JAUJOM01. The sequence continues at coordinate 76,948 of JAUJOM010000014.1, forward strand.
GGCATCGTGACCATCCTGGCGAGCGGCATCTTCCTGCTCTGCGTGATGATTATCCGTGTGGACGAGCGCCGCCGCGACATGGGAGTGCTGAGGCTGATGGGTGTGGCACGAAGCACGGTTTTTCGCGCCATCGTGCTGGAAGCAGTCGGAATCGCCGTGATCGGCAGTGCGCTGGGCGCAGGCATTGGGGTGATCACCTCGGGGCTGGTCAACGCCCACTACGCGCGAGTCTACGACACCACCCTCAAGTTCGCGCTGGTTACCCCGCGGATCGTACTGCTGGCGGCGCTGCTTGGGCTGGTGCTGGGAGTGCTGGCGGGCATCCTCGCAGCACTACGGCTGGTGAATGCACCCCCACAGCGGCTGGGAGAACGGTGATCATCGCTGCTTCGCTGAAATCGCTGCTCTGCCGCCGTAGCCGCCTGCGCTGGCGCTGGGCGGGCATCGCCATCTCCGCGGCGCTGCTGCTGGACATGACCATGCTGGCCTCGGGGCTGACCGGCTCGTTCGGTGAGCTGTTAGGTGTAAAGGCTTCACCCTGCGGGTTACGCCTCGCGGCATTCTCCCCTTCGACAGCGACGCCACCATCCAGAATGCCGGCAGCGTGCAGAAGCGAATTGCAGGGGTGCCGGGGTACGACAGGTGTCACCCGTGTTGGGGGCCCAGTTCCGGCGCATCCTTGGGGACAGCGCAGGTGAGCCGCTCTTCACCACCGGTGTGGACCCGCAGGCGGAGATGCTGTACACGCTGATTTCGGGCGCATCCCCGGCCGCGGGGAGATAGTGGTGAGCGAGCCCCTCGCGGAGGCGGCGGGGCTCCAGCCGGGGAGCACGCTGCTGCTCGCCTCCGACGCCGATGTCACCCTGGGTCGTGCCCGCGCGAGCCGCGCTTTCCGGGTGAGTGGCGTCGCGAACTTTATCTACGACTACGCGGGGCAGCGATCGGTGGCGATGCCCATCGACGAGGTACAGGCACTCACCCGTCGGCCGGATCAGGTGTCCCTGTACGGCGTCGCCACCCATCCTGGATTCAACGACGATTCCGTTTCCGCCGCCATCGCGCGGACCGTACCGGAGGTGTCAACGTATTCGCTCCGCGAGCTGCTGGCGGAAACCGACCGACGGCTGCTGTACTTCCGGCAGATGGCTACCATCCTGGGGAGCATCGCGCTGGTGGTGACTGCCCTGCTGGTAGCCACCATCGTGACCATCGGGGTGCGGGAGCGCTGGGGGAGATCGCCACCCTGCGGGCGCTGGGTATCGCCCGCGGGCGCATCCTGGGTGGGGTGGTGGCGGAGGGGTTCTCGCTCGGGCTGATCGGCTGCCTGCTGGGCTTGCCCCTCGGGTGGTGGATGGCGCGCTGGCTGGACCGCATCCTGCTCGCCTTCCCGGCCTTCCCGCCAACGTCACCTTTTCCAGTGGAACAGCGGCCGCATCGCGCTCGCTCTTGCCACCGTGATCGCCGTGGGAGCCCTGGCGGGGTGCCTGCCCGGGCTGGGAGCGTTGCGAGTGCCTCTGGGGCGAGCACTTCGGGAGGAGGCGGAGTGAGCCCACCCCAGAACACTCTGGTGATCCGCGCCCGGGGATCACCAAGGAGTACCCGTACCAGGGCGACGCGGTGCACGCGCTGCGCGGCGTGGACGTGGACATCGAGCCTGGAGAGTTCGTCGCGGTAGTCGGCCCCTCCGGGTGCGGAAAAAGCTCCCTGCTCAACGTACTCGCCGGCGTGGACCGGCCGAGCACCGGCACCGTGGAATTGCTCGGCGAGCCGCTGCACGCGCTGGATGAGGGGGCCCGTTCCCGGCTGCGCCTCCACCATGTCGGCTTCGTGTTCCAGCGCTTCCACCTGCTGGCGGTGCTCACCGCCGCCGAAAATGTGGAATTGCCAATGGCGGAGGCCGGCATTCCAACGAGGGAGCGGCGGGAGCGTGCCCGTGAGCTGCTGGAGTACGTGGGACTGGGTCACCGCACCGGTCACCGCCCGCCCCACCTCTCCGGCGGCGAGCAGCAGCGCGTCGCCATCGCGCGTGCCCTGGCCAACCGGCCCCGGCTGGTGCTGGCGGACGAGCCCACCGGGGAGCTGGACCGCCGCACGGGGCATGAGATCGTCGCCCTGTTCGAGCGGTTGAACGCCGACGGGACCACTCTGGTGGTGGTTACGCACGATCCGGGAGTAGCCGCGCGCGCGGGACGGGTGGTGGAGATGGCGGATGGGCTGGTGGTGGGGGATGCCCGACCCTCACCCGGCGCTGCGCGCCACCCTCTCCCACAGGTGGGAGAGGGACTGCAGAGTACATGAGGACTTCTTGATCCTGCGGCTCGCGTGGGCCGAGCTGCGCCACCGCCCGGGGCGCGCGCTCTTTCTGCTTGGCGGCTACGCGCTGGGCGTGGCCGTGATGGTGGTGCTACTCGCGGTCGGGGAGGCGATGCTGGAGCAGGCGCGCGACCGGGCGCTGGTGGGTGGGGGCGACGTGGTGATGGTGCCGGCAGGGGTCAGCACCGAGATGCTCAAGGGGGGAGGCGTTGCGGGGCTCTTCCTGGGGATCGACCAGGCACGCTTCATTCACCGCAACGTGCTGGAGTCGCCCCGCGCCCGCCGCCAGTTCAGCATCCGGGCCGCTTCGCCGGTGCTGGACGGGCGGCAGGTGGAGATCGTGGCGGGTGGACGCAGCTGGAAGGCGCTGGCTTCCGGGGAGATTCCCAGCCGGGCTCGTGCCGCAGGTGCCGCACCCAACCTGCTCCGCGGCCGGTGGGAAGACACGCCCGCGGACCGGCAGTGGGCGGAGCCCACCCAGGCAGAGCAGCTCGGGGAGATGGATCGCTTTCACCTCCCCGAGGGTGATGCGGCGCGCGACTCCACCTGGGCGGAGTGGCACTACTTCAACGTCCTTTTGGCCCCTGATCGCTGGGTATACGTCACCCTCATGGTGGCGGGACGGGTGCGCGAGCGCGGCCAGTGGGGCGGGCGGGTGCTGCTCACGGTCCGGGAACGGGACGGCACGCACCGCTCGCTCACCCGGGACTTTCCTGGGCAGCTGGTGCGCTTCGACACCCTGTCACCCGATCTGCGCTTCGGCGACGGCGCTGAGGTGCGGCTGGAAGGCGCGACGTACCGGGTGCTCGCGGGGGCAGGCGATGCGCGGGTGGATCTGCGAGTTACCCCGGCTCCCCGACGTTACTTCCCCCCCACCGACATCGGCGGCACTACCCTCACCTCGGGGTACGTCGCCCCTGCCCTGTTCGCCCGCGCCGACGGCACGGTCTGCCTGCCGCGCTGTGAGCAGGTGAGCGGTGTGCAGGCGTACCATGACCACAACTGGGGGGTGTGGAGGAACGTGTCCTGGGAGTGGGGCTCCGCATCGGGCGAGGGGCTGAGCTTGCTGTACGGTGCCGTGCGCGGCGACTCCACGGCCACCGAAGGTCTTTTCGCCTATCTGGTGGACGAGGAGGGGGTTCGTGGTGTATATCGTCCCGCGCCGGTGCGATTCACCGGTACCCGGAGTGTGCCGGTCGGCCCTGCCCGGGTGCGCGTGCCCACCGGGCTGGCGTTCACCGACCCCAGGCAGGATCTTGAGGTGACGATCAAGGTGGAGGCGGTGCACGTCACCGACCTCCGGCGTCCGCAGCGGCGCTACTTTGTGCAGATGCGCGGCACGGCGACCGTGCGGGAACGAGGAATGCAGCCGGAGCGGCTGCAGGGCTTCTTTGAAACGTACGTGGAATGACCCTGTGAAGATCGTTCGCCTGTACCTGTTGATGGTGGTGCTGCCCCTGCTGGGGGTGCTCGGGATTATACGTATGGGACAGGATCTTTCCGCCCCCCCCGCCCAGCGCCTGCTGGACCCCGCCACGGCAGCACCTCCGGCCCCCACCGCGTTCGACCTCCCCACGCTGCTCATACAGATCGCGGTGGTGCTGATCGCCGCCCGGCTGGTCGGGGCGCTCTTCCGGCGCATCCATCAGCCGCAGGTGATCGGGGAAATGATCGCGGGCATCCTGCTGGGGCCTTCGCTGCTCGGCCTGGTGGCGCCCGATCTCTTCGTCGCACTCTTCCCGCCTGGCAGCCTGGGCTTCCTGAACGCTCTCAGCCAGGTGGGCTTGCTGGTCTTCATGTTCCTGATCGGGCTGGAACTGGACCCGGATCTGCTCCGGGAGCGGGGACGCGCGGCGCTGGTGATCAGCCACGTCAGCATCGTCGCCCCCTTCCTGCTGGGGACGCTGCTCGCCTTCTGGCTTTATCCCCGACTGGGTGAGGGAAACGTGGGCTTCACCGGCTTCGCCCTGTTCATGGGCGTGGCGATGAGCATCACCGCCTTTCCGGTGCTGGCGCGCATCCTCCATGAGCGACGGCTGCTACGCACCCGGGTAGGCGCAGTGACGCTTGCCTGCGCTGCGGTGGACGACGTGACGGCGTGGTGTATCCTGGCGGGCGTAGTGGTGATCGTGCGCGCGGAGGCGGCCCACCTGCCACTCTGGTGGACGCTCGCCGGCTCGATCGCCTTCGTGATGACCATGGTGTACCTGATCGGGCCCATGCTCGGGCGACTGGTCCGCTGGCAGCAGCGGCTGGGCCACGTTTCACAGGGAATGCTCGCGCTCGTGCTGCTGCTGGTGCTCGCTTCCGCCTGGATCACGGAGTGGCTGGGCATTCACGCGCTCTTCGGGGCCTTCCTGGTCGGCGCGATCATGCCCAAGGACCACGTGTTCGTGCACACCCTGACTGACAAGCTGCATGACGTTACCGTGGTGCTGCTCCTTCCCCTCTTCTTCGCCTTCACAGGGCTGCGCACGCGCATCGGCCTGGTGAGCGGACTGGAGATATGGATGATCTGTGGGTTGATCATCCTGGTAGCCGTGGCTGGCAAGTGGGGCGGCTCGACGGCGGCGGCCCGGCTGAGCGGATTGTCCTGGCGGGAGTCGGGAGCCCTCGGCGTACTGATGAACACCCGCGGCCTGATGGAGCTGGTGGTGCTGAACATCGGCCTGGACATCGGCGTGATTTCGCCGACGGTGTTCGCGATGATGGTGATCATGGCGCTGGTGACCACCTTCATGACCACACCGCTGCTGGAGTTGATCTACCCGGCACGGGAGATCCGGGAGGACACCCTGGAGCCCAGGGTGACACCGGCACCTCCGTGGCAGCCTGACCCCTTTTACACAGAGAGCGCATGCACCCGACGCTGGTACAATCCATCCTGGTCGCAACCAGACCTGTCGGACAACTCGGACCCCATTGTCCGCACCGCCGCGCGTCTGGCCCAGCACCAGGGGGCGGATTTGCACGTGCTGAACGCGCTTGACCTCACCACATCCCGTGACACGGAGGATGCCGGCGAGATCACCTTCCAAAGCCGCGTGGAAAGCTGCAAGCGCGCGCTCGCCGAGCAGATCCGGAGGACAGTGCCGGACGGGGTTGAGGTGGCGAGCCAGGAGGTGATGATCTACGCCCCGAAAAAGCCATCGCGGAGCGAGCCGCAGCGGTTTCCGCGGATCTGCTCGTACTCGGACCCCACCGCCGCGGAGGGCTGGGGGACGTGTTTCTGGGGAGCACCGCGGACCATGTGATCCGGCACGCGAAGGCTCCCTGCCTGGTGCTCCGCGGCGAGCTTCCCCTCCCGGTCCGGCGAGTGGCTGTGCCGGTGGACCTGGCGGAGACGACGGCGGGAACGCTGGACGTGGCGCTCGCCTGGACGGATGCGCTCGGCCGCAACGCAGGGCGCACTGGAGCTGCGGGTGTTGCATGTAGAGGCTTATCCCGGCCCGACGCAGGAACACCTGGATAGGGCAGAGGGCGAGGCCCGCCACGGGATGCGAGCAGCCATAGCGGAAGCGGCGCAACGCACAGGTGGAGCTGGCAGGATGACCGTGCGGGAGGAGGTTCTCTGGGAGAGCGTGCCCGCCGATGCCATCATGGACTTTGTCGAGAGGGAAAACCCCGACTTGCTGGTTCTCGGCACCCACGGGCGTGGGGCGTTCGGCCGCGCGTTCGTCGGCAGTGTAGCTTCCAGTATCGTTCAGCGAGCCCGCTGCTCGGTGATGCTGGTACCCCCCGCCCGCCGCGGGCACGAGACCCAGGCCGGGTAGCCACGGGCGGTCTCACCCCCGTCCACGACAAACCCGATGCCGGGGTGGACTACCTGCTCGAAACTGGCAAAGTAGGGCGGGCGCATCGGGCGCTCTTCACGGGCACGCGCTTCCGCTTCCGCATACAGCTTCTTGTTCGCACGAACCGTTTCCACCGCCGCCAGGAAGTACTCGGTTGCCGGCCGGGTGGGGCGTCCCAGCGAAGTGCGCGCAGCATCATGTCGCTCCCGCACAGGTGAGAATAGTAGTGGGGCTAACCAGATCTTCCGGGGATGCGCCAGGGCGGCGCAAAATCAGGGTTGCAGCCCTGGGATCATTGCCCTCGGATTAGCGCCGCGTAGCTGCCAGGATCGCACCGTTGCCGTGGTCAACGCCGAAGCGCTGAGTGGCTTGCATACCGTCCAGGTAGCTGATGGATTCGATCATGCCCGCGCTGATCTGCCGCAGGGAGCCAGGGCCTCCGAACCGCATGCCGTCCTGGTACACCAGGATGGTTCCCTCACAGTTGATGCTCGACACCCCACGCTTGCGCAGCCGGTTGGCACGTAGTCTGGCTACGGCGTCGTATGCGTCGGCGGCGTTGGTCTCCCGGATCTCTTCCGCGCTTATCAAGTTTGGGTCTTGCTTGCGCTTGACCGGGGCAGGTGCGTCGACCGGTGCAGCCGTGGAAGCCGCATGGGCGACCGGCTGCGGTGCCTGCTCCTGTGCGCTGCCCGCCGAGGGAGCGGCGAACGCGACGCAGGAAGCCGAAACGACCAGGGCGAGCTTGGGGAGGGTGATGTTCATGGTACCTCTGCAAGAAGGGTGTGCGGACGGAAGCTTCGCGGGACTGTGGAGCTTCTTCACCAAAGATGTATCACTTCGAGAAAAAAATAGAAGGGGTGCGGCAGATCATCCTCCTGAACCCGTCGACAGGAGCCTGCCTGTGTCCTTTATTCGCAACTTCATCCAGAAGTGGGGCCCCAAGAACCCCATCATGCTCCACGATCCGGAGTTCGGCCCGGTGAGGTTCCGCGCTGGCCAGCCTTTTCGCCGAAGCCGCGCCGCCATCGCCGGGCCCATAAAGGACCCGTCTGGGGACGGCAGCCGCCCTGCCGGGCGAAAACCCCCACCCCTGATCCCTCCCTAGAATAACCCAAGTTGCGATCTAAGCCGGTGGCAACTTGGGTTACGTAAAGTAGTGGGAGCCAACGTACACGAGGCGGTGGACCGCCGCCTTCTCCGGCCCGCTACGTGCATCCCGGACACCCTAACCACGATGGCGCTTCGATTTCTGCTCGTCGAGCCTCACCGGGAGCTTCGGGACCACCTGGGTCAGCTCCTGACTGCGTCCTATGGCGCGCAAGTGCAGGTCTGCTCCGAATACGGGAGCGCCCTTGAGCATGCGCGCGCAGGCAACCCGGATCTCATCGTGGCAGCGGTCGGATACCCTGAGGATCTGGGATTTGTCGCCACCAGAGGGGTGATCCCACCACCCAGTTCACCCCTCTGGTGGCGCTCACGGCGATTGCCTCCGAGCCCGCCGACCAGCTTTCCCTTTACGACAACGGCGCCGACGCCGCGCTCCTCAAACCGATCAAAACCGAAGCATTGCTCGGCAGAGTGGATCGCTTGCTGCGGCTGCGACGGGACCCGGACCTCGCGCTCGTGCACCTTGGAGTCGAAACCAAGGACCTCGATTACAAAGAGTCAGTCGGCCTTGATTGCAGGGATGGACGCGCGGCACTCGCCAAAGACGTGATCGCCATGGCCAACTCGGGCGGAGGAAGGATCATTGTGGGCATTCGGGAGGCTTCACCCGGGGTGTTCACGTCGCTGGGCATTCCTGAGGATGATCTGGCCGCATTCGAGCCGTCACGCCTCAACCGCGCACTGCGCGACTACCTGGATCCCCCGGTTTCGGTCGGGGTGAAGCAGGTCCGGGACGGAGGACGGGTATTCGCGATCCTAGAGGTGCCGCCCGGAGCGGAGATGGTCATCCTCGCGGGCAAGGAAAACGACCGTGCCGGGCTCCGGGGGGGCCGGGTTTACGTGCGGACGAGCAGCGTGGAAAGCGCCGAGGTCCGGGATTCGAGTGAGCTGCGCGCGCTACTTGAACGGGTCATGGCCGCCCGCGCGAGTCGGCAGGACGGATAGTTACGGCAGCAGCTCATCCGTCGGCATTGTCCACCCCGGGAGTGCCGGCTCCGCTTCCGCCACATCCCCCTGGTGATACACGGTGGGGTGCTCGGGATCACCCGCCCGGTACACCCGTACCACCCTGTCCCGAAGCACGTCCACATCCCAAACTACGAGTGTTCCCGCGGCGAAGTAGTCGGCGCGCTTTTCGGCCATGGCCCGCTCCGCTTCCCACCCGTAGTCGCCCTCGCTGCGCACTTCGGCGGCGAACACGGGTGCCCCGTCAAGAAACTTTCCCCCATTCAACTCTCCGAGGTAGAACGCCGCGTCCGGGCTGAAGGAGCGGCGGTGCGGCAGCTCCACGGCAAAGCCGACGTTGTCCGGAAAGGCATAGCCAAGCCGCGTTCGCCGTTCGTAGTCGTCCAGACTGCGGTAGATTCTGCCGCTCGCACGGCCAGGCACGCCACCGGCGGGCAACATCAGGCGCAGCTCTCCATCGACGATCTCCGCCTTGCCGTTCTCCGGCACGTTGTACAGGTCATCCAGTGTTGCTTCCGCACGTGTACCCATGGACACCTCCGCGATTCGAGGACCCCGAACGATGTGCCTCCCACCGGTACTTGTCAACGCGACAACGCG
>JAUJOM010000014.1:85890-87447 GCA_030447645.1 Longimicrobiaceae bacterium
TTCGAGGACCCCGAACGATGTGCCTCCCACCGGTACTTGTCAACGCGACAACGCGGGTTTCGGCTCTATGGAAGCTCAGCTGCGAGCAGCCCCAGAATCCCCTGTGGATTGTCCGTGTTCAGCCAGTGCCCGCCGGGCAGGTGGTGCAGGAACACACGCCCGCTCGCCTGCGCTGCCGCCTGGATGTGCTCGGCCACGTCAGGCGTGAGCACGTTGGAATCTTCGGCCTTGATGAAGTGCAGCTCCACGCCGGCTGGGGGCTCGTCCACCAGGGGGAGCAGGTCCGTGCGGAAGAAGTCCCGCATCAGCGCTTCCATCGCATCGAAGTCCAGCCGCCAGCGGTAGCTCCCCTCGGCGGGCTCCAGGTTCATGGCCATCCACTGCCCCACCGGCTCCGCATAGCCCGCCTGCTTCAGGCGCTCCACGAAGTCCGCACGCGAAGCAAACTCCGCCGGCATCCCCCGCACCGCCTCGATCATCCCCCAGGCGCTCCCGGAGGGCGGCTTGGCGGCGGGAGTGGAGTCGATCACCCACACCTGCTGGAGTCCGTCAGAGGCGTTCGCTCCATAGCAGAGCGCGACTTTGCCCCCGAAGGAGTGGCCCAGAACCGCCGTGGGCGCAAAACCCAGATGCTCCACCAGCTCGGCGACATCGTCAGCAGCCGCAGCGAGCGTATGCGGGCCCTCCATCGCCTGTGAATCTCCGTGGAGGCGTAGGTCCACCAGCACGGCGCCCCACTCGGGACTGGCGGTGGCGAGCTGGCGCATCAGCGTCGCCCAGTTCCGTCCGCGCCCATAGATGCCGTGCAGAGCGAAGAGCCAGTGTCGGGGTTCAGCGCCGGGAGCGGTGATGCGGGAATGCGCGAGGATCGGGTTCATGCTCCTTCGCTGTCGGGGGTGATCAATTCCACAGTCGGAAAAGACGTCCGGTACCGTCTGGCGTCACGAGTCAGCAGACGGTATCCGCGGATCGCGGCGTGCGCACCGATAAAAAAATCAGGGAGCGGAGAGCGCTTTTCCCCGCTGCTACCGCGATACCGCAGAAACGCTTTCCCCGCGAGGAAAGCAGCGTCCCACGGAAAATCCTCCCTGCGCAGTGGGTCAGGCAGCGCGTCTTCCAGGTCTTCGATCCGGTCGAACCCGATGCTCACCTCCACGTAGATAATCGGATTGATCGCCAGAACCGATGACTCCGCGGCCGCTGGTTGCGGGTGCTGGGGTACGACGCCGCTTACGAGGCTGACATTCCAGATGCGGATCTGGTGCGGCGTGCACTCGCTGAAGGGCGGATCATCCTGACGCGTGACCGCCGGCTCCCGGAGGAGTGGTGGATCGACGATGTGCTGGTTCCCCGCAGTGCGGTGCCCCTTGAGCAGCTTCAGCAGATAGCACGGGCTCTGGGGCTTTCTCGCGACGGGCTGTTTACCCGCTGTACGCATTGCAACATGCCCCTGCGGCCGATCTCCGCCGATGAGGCGGCGGATCGCGTGCCCGCTTCCGTACGTGAGCGCTCCGTGCCCCTGGTACGCTGCCCGTCCTGCAGGCGGGTCTATTGGGA
>JAUJOM010000015.1:0-18634 GCA_030447645.1 Longimicrobiaceae bacterium
ACCCAGAACGCATCCGAGCTGTCGGCTGTGCTCGCCCACGAGATCGGCCACATCTCCGCGCGCCACGGCGCGCAGATGCTCGAGCGTCAGCTCCGCACCGGCTCCGTGGTGAGCGTCCTGTACCGCCTGATTCTGGGGCACGAGCCTGCACTGCTCGACCGCGGCGCGCTGGGCATCGGTGGGGCGCTGTGGACTGCCGCACACTCGCGAGCCGATGAACTGGAGGCGGATCAGCTGGCGGTGCGCACCCTGGTCACTGCGGGGGTGGACCCCATCGGGATCGTTACGCTCCTCAATGGCCTGCCGGTGGAGAAATCGCAGAAGCGGGGAATCGCCGCACAGTGGTTTTCCACTCACCCGATGTCCGCGGATCGTCTGCGGCGAACGCGCGATCAGGTCGGGGACTTCCGTGGCGAGTCCACGCCCGACCTGATCCAGGATGCGGCCTGGTACCCCAAGTTCCTGTCGCGCATGCGAAAGTTGCCGCCGCCTGCACTGGTCGCGATTCCACACCCGTGAAGGTGCCCGTAGTGCTCTCCATCGCCGGGTCTGATTCAGGGGGAGGAGCTGGCATCCAGGCGGACCTGAAGACCTTTCACGCATTCGGCTGTTTCGGCACCACCGCGCTCACTGCCGTTACGGCACAGAATACCCTCGGCGTGCACGCCGTTTACCCGGTACCCATCCCGATCGTTGAAGCCCAGATCCGCGCTGTGGCGGACGACCTGCGCCCGGCGGCCTTCAAGACGGGAATGCTCGCCACGGCCGAGCTGGTACGTACCGTGGCCGAATGCATCCGCGCCGCTCGTCTGCGCAACTTCGTGCTCGACCCTGTCATGGTTGCTACCAGCGGTGACCGGCTGCTGGATTCGGATGCGGAGCAAACCATCGTTGACCACCTTCTGCCGCTCGCGGATCTGGTCACCCCCAATCTGGATGAAGCGGCAATTCTGGTGGGGGCGCCGGTTGACAACCTCGATGACATGCGCCGAGCAGCGCAGACGCTCGTGGAGCGGGGTGCGCGAGCCGCTCTGGTGAAGGGTGGTCACCTGCGCGCGGAGGAGCTGGTGGACGTGCTCTTCGATGGCGGCGAGTTCCGGGAGTGGCGTCGCCCCCGGCTGGATACCCGCAGCACGCATGGCACAGGGTGCACGCTTTCGGCGGGAATCGCGGCGGGGCTCGCACATGGGCGGCCACTCCCTGCCGCCGTGGAGCACGCCCTGGACTTTGTGCACCGAGCGATGCGGGCGGCTCCCGGTCTGGGTGCCGGTCACGGCCCGCTGAATCACCTGATCAGCGCCTGAATCAGGACGCTGCCTCCGCGGGACGATTCGCCGTGGCGATGCGCGGCAACACCCCCCGAATGAGTGCCGCAAGCTGGTCCCGCACCCGAATGCCCACCTCCAGAACTTCCTCGTGCGCCAGGGTGCCACCGCCCAATCCCGCGGCGAGATTGGTGATGCAGGAGATGCCGAGCAAGCGCAGCCCCATTGCCCGCGCGACCAGCACCTCCGGGACTGTGCTCATCCCGACAGCGTCCGCACCCAGCCTGCCTAGCATACGAATCTCGGCGGGCGTTTCGTAGCTCGGGCCCAGCATCGCCGCATACACTCCCTCACTCAGGGGGATGCCCTGCTCGGCGGCTACCTGCTCGGCAACCCGGCGGAACTCCGCGTCGTACGGCTCGGTCATGTCGACGAAGCGTGCCGAGCCGATCACCTCCGTTCCCGCGAGCGGGTTGCGCCCCATCAGGTTCAGGTGGTCCGAAATCAGCATCAGGTCGCCCGGCTGCATTCCCGGGCGTATTCCCCCGGCGGCGTTGGTTACCAGCAACACTTCCGCACCCAGTGCGGCCAGTGCACGTACCGGTCCCGCGACTTCCGTGGGCTCCCAGCCTTCGTAGAGATGAAACCGCCCCTGCATAGCCACCACCTCAACGGGACCTAAGCGGCCGGCTACCAGCGCACCCGCATGTCCCGCCACGGCAGTGACAGGAAATCCGGGGATCTCCGAGTAGGGTATTCGGACGGCATCCTGGATCTCATCCGCAAGACCCCCTAGGCCGGAGCCCAGGATGAGAATGGCGTGCGGAGCCCGGGTCACGCGCTCGCGCAGAAAGGCAATTGTGTTTTCCATGGAGTCGCACAATAGGACTGCCACATCGGTGCGTCAACGGCAGCCTGTTTCCGCCGCTTTGACCCTCCAGGTGCCATGCGCTGCCTATCCGGCAGGAAAAGCGCACGGGGATTGGGCATGCCCGTTGCAAGTACCCGGAGCGTGGCAACAACGATTTTCACTCACCTTTGAATCACGAAAATGGCAAAAGTAATCGGCATCGACCTTGGAACCACCAACTCCGTGGTCGCCGTTATGGAAGGCGGTGATCCGGTGGTGATTCCCAACGCGGAAGGCGGGCGGACCACACCGTCGGTCGTCGCCTTCACCAAGGACGGCGAGCGTCTGGTGGGCCAGGTGGCCCGGCGGCAGGCGATCACCAATCCGCAAAATACCGTCTTTTCCATCAAGCGCTTCATGGGGCGCAAGGAAGCCGAGGTGAAGGCGGAAGAAAAGCTGGTTCCCTACAAGGTTACCTCGGGGGCGAATGGGCTGGCGCAGGTGGAGATTCCCAACGTCGGCAAGCCCATGACGCCGCCGGAGATTTCCGCGATGGTCCTGCAAAAGATGAAGCAGACGGCGGAGGACTACCTCGGAACGCAGGTCACGCAAGCGGTGGTCACAGTGCCAGCCTACTTCAACGATGCGCAGCGGCAGGCCACCAAGGATGCCGGCAAAGTCGCGGGCCTGGAAGTTCTCCGGATCATCAACGAGCCCACGGCGGCGGCACTCGCCTACGGTCTCGACAAGAAAAAGGACGAAAAGATCGCGGTGTACGACCTGGGCGGCGGCACCTACGACATTTCGGTGCTGGAGCTGGGCGAGGGTGTGTTCGAGGTCAAGGCAACCAACGGGGACACTCACCTGGGCGGCGACGACTTCGACCAGAAGGTGATCGACTGGCTGGTGGAAGAGTTCCGCCGCGACCAGGGCATCGATCTGAGCAAGGACCCGATGGCACTGCAGCGGCTGAAGGAAGCCGCGGAGAAGGCTAAGATGGAACTGTCGACCACCATGTCGACCGACATCAACCTGCCCTTTATCACGGCGACACAGGAAGGACCCAAGCACCTGAACGTGACGCTTTCCCGCGCCAAGTTCGAGTCGCTGGTGGACGACCTGGTGCGGCGCACCATTCCGCCGATGGAAAAGGCGCTCGCCGACGCAGGTCTGAAGCCGCGCGAGATCGACGAGGTGATCCTGGTGGGTGGCTCCACGCGCATCCCCAAGATCCAGCAGGTGGTCAAGGATTTCTTCGGCAAGGAGCCCCACAAGGGGGTGAATCCCGATGAGGTGGTGGCGATCGGCGCGGCGATTCAGGGCGGCGTGCTGGCGGGCGACGTCAAGGACGTGCTGCTGCTGGACGTCATCCCACTTTCACTCGGCATTGAAACTCTGGGTGGCGTGATGACCACGCTGATCTCGCGCAACACCACCATTCCGACCAAGAAGTCGGAAGTGTTCTCCACGGCGGAGGACAACCAGTCGACGGTGGAAATCCACGTGCTGCAGGGTGAGCGCGAGATGGCGGCGTACAACAAGACCATAGGCAAGTTCCAGCTCACCGGCATCCCGCCGGCACCCCGCGGCACGCCGCAGGTCGAGGTCACTTTCGACATCGACGCCAACGGCATCCTGCACGTTTCGGCCAAGGACCGGGCGACCGGAAAAGAGCAAAAGATCCGTATCGAGGCATCCAGCGGGCTGTCCGAAAAGGAGATCGAAAAGATGGTGCGGGACGCGGAGCAGAACGCCTCGGAGGACCGCGAGCGCCGGGAGCAGATCGAGGGGCGCAACCGACTGGACGGGATGGTCTACGAGGTCGAAAAGAACTCCAAGGAGTGGGAAGACAAGGTCGACCAGGCGGGCCGGGATCGCTTGAGCAGTGCGCTGGAGCGCGCCCGGCGGGCGCTCAAGCAGGATGACATAAGCGAGGTCCGTGCCGCGCAGGAAGAGTTGAACCAGGCCTTCCAGGCGGCCGGCGCGCAGGTGTACGCCGCCCAGACCGCGGGAGCCGGCGCGGGTGCGGATGCCGGGTTTAGCGGCGGGGCTACGGCCGGCGCCGGGTTCGAGGGCGACGCCACCGCGCAGGCCGGCGGCGCCGACACCGAGGGTGTGGTGGACGCGGATTACGAGATTGTCGAAGACGACAAGAAGTAATTCCCTCCCCGGGTCGCCCGAGCCACTTCGGGCGACCCTGGAACCCCCGTTTGCATCCAACGTACAATTCCAGGACTGCCACGCACGTAACCTTGAGGAGTTCCTGCATGCTTGACCCTATCCGCACCAAGGCCCGCTGGCTCGCGGCGACTGGCGCTGCCTTTGTCGGCGGTGTTGCATTCGCCTCCGGCATGGACTGGATTCGACCCACCGAGGCCGCGTCGCTCTTCCAGAGCGCACCGGCTGCACCTTCCGCCGCGGCCGTAAGGCCGGTAGCGGATTTGAGCGATGCGTTTATCTCCATCTCCGAATCGGTTACGCCCGCTGTCGTAACGGTGCGCACGGAGAGCGCGGCCGGGCCGCGCGGCGGCCGCATGCAGATCCCGGAAGAGTTCCGTGAGATGCTCCCCCCCTTCTTCCAGGTACCGCCGGGTCAGCAGCAGGGGCCGCCACCCACCCAACAGGGGACGGGTTCCGGCTTTCTGATCTCGGCGGATGGTCTGATCATGACCAACAATCACGTGGTTGAGGATGCGATTCAGATCAACGTCGAGTTCCAGGATCGTCGGCTGCTCCGGGCGCGGGTAATTGGTCGTGACCCGACCACCGATGTCGCCTTGATCAAGGTGGAAGGAAGCGGATTTCCAACGGTTCGGCTGGGCCGCTCGGAGCAGACCCGTGTGGGTGAGTGGGTGCTGGCGATCGGCAATCCGCTGAATATCGGCACCACGCTCACGGCCGGAATCGTATCCGCCAAGGGGCGCCCGCTCAATATTATCCGGCCAGACTACGCGGTGGAGGACTTCATTCAGACCGACGCGGCAATCAACCAGGGCAACTCGGGTGGCCCGCTGGTGAACCTGCGGGGTGAGGTGATCGGCATCAACTCGGCGATCTTTTCGCCCACCGGCATGAGCGCCGGCTATGGGTTCGCCGTTCCCATCGACCTGGCGCGTCGCGTCTCCGACGACCTGGTCCGCTACGGCCGCATTCGGCGCCCGCGGCTTGGAGTCACCGTCAACGCGGTGGACCCGGAAGGTGTGGAGGTGTACAGGTTGCCCGCTCAAACGGGCGCGGTCGTAACCGGCTTCGCCACCGACGACAGCCCGGCGCAGCGGGCGGGCCTGCGAGCGGGGGACGTGATCATGTCGGTCAACGGGCAGCCGGTGGAGAGCTCGGACCGCCTTTCGCGCGTGCTTGCCAACTTCCAGCCGGGTGAAACCGTCACGCTGGACGTGATCCGCTACGGCGCGCGCCAGCAGTTCCGGGTCCGTCTCGGCGAGGTTCCCGCAACCCCGGCGCCCACCAGGACCGCCGCGGCCACACCCCAGCCCACTCCGCCAGCGGCAGTCGGCAGACTCGGAGTGCAGTATGCTCCCATCACGCCGCAACTGGCTGAACAATTCCGACTCGACACGCGCGAGGGCCTGGTAATCACCAATGTGCAGGCCGGTGGGCCCGCTGCCCGCAAGGGAGTGCAGCGAGGTCAGCGGATTGTCGAGGTGGACCGCCAGCCGATCCGCACCGCGGAGCAGTTTGATCGCATCATGGCAGGCAAACGGCCTGGCGAGATCGTGTCGATGCTGCTTGCTGACCGCCAGGGACGGCAGATCATCGCGAACGTTCGGCTGCCGTAGTCCCTCGCAAGCCTTTTTTGCGCGGGGCGGGAGGGGCGGCGTTGACCCCCTCCCGCCCCGCTGTCTATATTGCACGGACGCGAAAGTGGCGGAATTGGCAGACGCGCTGGACTTAGGATCCAGTGCCGCAAGGCGTGGGGGTTCGAGTCCCCCCTTTCGCACTGTACTCTCGCACTGTACTCGACATCCAACCCATCCCCTTTACCTGAGTCAATGGCCGTCGCCAGCACCGACCTGCAGATCACCGTTCAAGAGCCCGCGTCCACCAGCCGCCGGCTTTCCATCACCGTGCCGCGCGACCGCGTCCGCCGTACCCGCAGTGCGGTGATGGCGCAGATCGCGAACAACGCTCGACTTCCGGGCTTCCGCAAGGGCAAACTCCCGCCGCGTATCCTGGAGCAGCGGTTCGGCCCCACGATCGAGCAGGAAACCCTGGATCGCGTGATTCAGCAGGCATACAGGGAGGCCGTGGAATCCCAGGGTCTGCGCCCGATCTCGCAGGGCTCCATCGACAATGTCGAATATGAGCCCGAAAGTGACGTTCGCTTCGATGCCGAGTTCGAGGTACAACCGGAGGTAGAGCTCGCCCGGGTGAGCGGGTTCACCGCCACGCGCCCCGCCGTGGAGATCGGTCCGGACGAGATCGAGGCCGTGCTGGACCGTGTGCGCGACGAGCAGGGTAGCTGGGAGCTGCTGGAGAGTGGCCGCCCGGGTGTGGGTGACCAGGTCACCGTGGAGATCACCCAGCAGGGTGACGATCCCGAGAGCGAGCCCCGTACCTATCGCTTCGTGATCGGCGAGGGGCAGGCCATACCCGACGTGGAGCAGGCGATCCAGAGCCTCGCACCCGGTGAAGAAGGCGTGTTCACGGTTCGCTTCCCGGAGGACTTCCCGGACGCCGCGCAGGCCGGCCGGGAGCAGCAGCTTCACATTCGGCTGGCCGGTGCCGAAAGCAAGCGGCTCCCGGAGCTGGATGATGAGTTCGCCCGCTCCCTGGGCGAATTCGAGGATCTGGCCGCGCTGCGATCTCGTGTGGAGCAGGACGTGCGAGCGGAAAGCGAGCGGCGCTCCGAGGCACAGGTGCGTGGGCAGATCCTGGAGCAGATCCTGGACGGGAACCGCTTCGAGGTGCCCCCCTCCATGGTGGAGCGATACCTGGGTGCGATGACTGGCCATGCCGACAGCGAGGAGCACCGCACCCGGCACGAGCACTCCCCCGAGGAATTGCAGCGCCTCGAGCAGATGCGCGAGGTGCTGCGCCCCCAGGCCGAGTACCAGTTGAAGCGGATGCTGGTCGTCGAGCGCCTAGCGGACCGGGAGGGCTTGCGGGCGACCCAGGACGAGATCGACGCTCGAGTGGAAGAGATCGCCCGCCGGAACAACCACGAGGCCAGTCAGGTATGGCTGCAACTTGAGAAGTCGGGGCAGCTGCAGGCGCTGGAAGCGGAGATTACCGAGGACAAAGTCTTCGAGTACCTGAAATCCCAAAATACGGTAGTTTAGGCAATGCCCATTTACGCACCATACGTAATCGAGCGCTCCAGCCGCGGCGAGCGCTCCTACGACATTTTTTCCCGCCTCCTGATGGATCGGATCATCTTTCTCGGGAGTGTGGTGAACGACGACGCGGCGAACGTCATCATCGCGCAGCTACTCTTCCTGGAAGCGGACAATCCGGAAAAGGACATCTACCTGTACATCAACTCGCCGGGTGGATCGGTCTATGCGGGGCTGGCGATCTACGACACGATCCAGTTCCTCAGGTCGGATGTGAACACCATCTGCATGGGTCTTGCGGCTTCGATGGGTTCCTTCCTGCTCGCGGCCGGCCGCAAAGGGAAGCGGAGCGCACTCCCGAACTCCAGGATCATGCTTCACCAGCCCTCCATGGGCGGAGGTCCGGCGGGAACCGCGGCCGACATCGAGATCCAGGCCAAGGAGATCCTGTACCTGCGTGAACGGTTGAACGAGGAGTACGCGAAGCGGACCGGCCAAACCCCTGCACGCATTCTGGAGGACCTGGACCGCGATCGCTTCATGTCTCCGGAGGAAGCCAAGGAGTACGGCCTGATCGACCACATTATCGCCCACCGTGGCGAGATCGTGGAGGTTGAACACGCAGTGGCCGAAACCGGCGTTTAATCCCTATGCCGAGCGACAAGCACCTCCGCTGTTCCTTTTGCGGCAAGTCCAAGGACTCAGTCAAGCGCTTCATATCGGGGCCTTCGGTCTACATCTGCAACGAATGCATCTCGCTCTGCAACGAGATCCTGGCTGAGGAAGAAACCAAGGAAGCCGCCGGCTCGTCGGCACCGGTGCCTACGCCGCGCGAGTTGAAGGAAACGCTGGATCAGTACGTGATCGGGCAGGAGGACGCCAAGAAGTCGCTTGCCGTAGCGGTATACAATCATTACAAGCGGGTCAATCATCTGGGGGTGATGGATGAGGTCGAGCTCGACAAGTCCAATATCCTTCTGATCGGCTCCACGGGCGTGGGCAAGACGCTCTTGGCGCAGACGCTCGCCCGTACCCTCCAGGTTCCCTTCACCATCGTTGACGCCACCACCCTGACCGAGGCGGGTTACGTCGGTGAGGACGTGGAAAACATCCTGGTGCGGTTGCTCCAGGCTGCCGATTTCAACGTGGCCGAGTGCGAGCGCGGGATTATCTACATCGACGAAATCGACAAGATCGCCCGCAAGTCGGATAATCCGAGCATCACCCGCGACGTTTCCGGCGAGGGGGTCCAGCAGGCACTCCTCAAGATCCTGGAAGGCACCACTGCCTCGGTTCCGCCGCAGGGCGGGCGCAAGCACCCGCAGCAGGAGTACATCCAGATCAACACCCGCCACATCCTCTTCATGTGCGGCGGCGCCTTTGACGGGCTCGACAAGATCATCGAAGCCCGTACCGGAAAGCGGCAGATTGGCTTTTCGGGGGCGAAGAATACCGGTGCGTCCGGTGAAGCGAACCCCTTCCGGGACGTCGAGCCGGAGGATCTGCTCCGCTTCGGGATGATCCCCGAGCTGGTGGGGCGCCTCCCAGTGGTCGTGACGCTCGACAATCTGGATGAGAGCGCCCTGGTACGCATCCTTGCCGAGCCCAAGAACGCCCTGATCAAGCAGTACCAGAAGATCTTCGGGATGGACGGCGTGGGGATCACCTTTGACCCTGCAGCGATTCGCGCCATTGCACGGGAAGCAATCCAGCGGGGCACCGGTGCCCGCGGTCTCCGGGCGACCATCGAGCGGATCATGCGCGACGTAATGTTCGACATCCCTTCGCGCCATGACATCCGGGAGGTGATTCTCACCGCCGAGTGTGTCACCGAACGACAGCCACCCCTGCTGGTGCTGGCTCCGGAGACCAAGCGCAAAAAAGAAGCGTGAGCGGCAGTGCACATCAAATCGGTTGAGTTCGCCGGCGCGATCGGGCAACTCCATCAGGCCCCACCGGAGTCAGCTCGTGGACGACCCCAGGTAGCATTTTGCGGTCGGAGCAACGTGGGGAAATCTTCCCTTATCAATCGGCTCCTAGGCCGTACTCGCACTGCCATCGCGCGCGTGAGCGCCGAGCCCGGCAAAACCCAGGAGATCAATTTTTATCAGGTACAGACCGACCTGGGGGAGTTTTTTCTCGTGGACCTGCCGGGGTACGGGTATGCCCGAGTACCCAAGAGTGTGCGCGAAAAGTTCGCTCCGCTCATCGCACCCTTCCTCGCGGAGTCGCCGGACCTTGCCGGTGTCGTGCAGCTCATTGACCTTCGGCACGGCCCCACGGAAGACGACCTGCAGTCCGTCGATACACTCGCCACCGTTGGGCGCCCCACCCTTTTCGTGCTCACCAAGCTGGACAAACTGAAGCGCTCACAGCAGCCGGAAGCGATCCGCAAAGCCGTGGCTCAGCTGGGTATCACGCCCGACCAGGCCCTGCCGTTCTCCTCGCTAAATGGCGAGGGGCGGGAAGAGTTGCTGGAGTCGATCGCTGCCCTGGTGTTCCCTACGGAATCCGACAGGTAACTACCAGGCAGCTCGGAAGGGCGAGCGTCGCCACCAACAGAAGTGTACGAATCACGGCGGTACAGCGCATGAACTCCACCTCTCGGCTAGGGTGAACGGCGGCGGTGGGTTTTGCAACAACCACGCCGGGTGTCGCCGTTGTGCAGCGGGCCTGCCGGAAGAACCTCACGGGTGCCCCGTTCACTCCGATCCGGCCTTACACCAGCGTCCCGTACTCCTTGAGCTTGCGGTACAGCGTACGCTCGCCGATGCCAAGCATCTCCGCAGCACGGCGACGGTTGCCATTTGCCTCCCGCAGGGCAGCCTCGATGGCGGCGCGCTCCATCTCCTGCATGGTCATCCCGGGCCGGTAGACCACTGCATCTTCTTCCGGCTCCAGTGGAGGGGCCTCGACAGGGAGCGCCGCAGGCGCGGGTAAGCTCAGGCGATGTTCCTGGCGCTGTCGAAATCTGTCCCACTCGTGCCGCAGATCGTCCACGTCCATCTTCAGATTGAAGAGCGTTTGCAGCACGAACTCGATCTCCGGCCCAGCTGCATCACGTGTCACCACCGAAGCGGGGCGGGGGGCCAGCACCGGAAGCAGCGAGCGGCCACGCCCGAAGCGGACGTCAGCCGGGATGTCCTCGGGACGAATGGTACGCCCGGGAGCCAGCACCACCATGGACTCCACCAGGTTGCGTAGCTCGCGAACATTGCCCGGCCAGTCGTACTCCACGAGGATCTGCATCGCTTGCGGGTCAATGCCCATGAACGGGCGGTCGTGCTGCTGACTGAACTCCCGCACGAAACTTTCGACCAGCGCCGGTACGTCGCCGCGCCGTTCTCGTAGCGGTGGAAGTTCGATGCGGAGAACGTTCAGGCGGTGATACAGATCTCGCCGGAACGCGCCGCCTGCAACGTGCTCCGCCAATCCGCGGTTGGTAGCCGCCACCACCCGAACGTCCACCCGGATGGATTCTTCACCACCTACGCGGCGAAATTCGCGCTCTTCCAGCACCCGCAACAGCTTGGTCTGGGTGGCGAGCGGCATTTCAGCGATCTCGTCCAGAAAAAGCGTCCCGGTGTGGGCCAGCTCGAAGAACCCCTTGCGACGAGCGTCGGCGCCGGTGAAGGCCCCCTTTTCGTGGCCGAAGAGTTCGCTCTCCAGCAGGGTGTCAGGGAGGGCCGCGACGTTTACCGCGATGAAGGGCCGCAGGCGACGCCGCGAAAGCGCATGGAGACCCCGCGCGACCAGCTCCTTTCCAGTACCGGACTCGCCCTGGATCAGCACGGTCGTGTCGGTCGGAGCGATCTGTACCACCCGCTCCAGCACCTCCTCCATCTCGGGAGTGTCGCCCACGATCCCGGTGATCTCGCGCAGCCGCTCGCGCTCCACCAGACGCCGCCCCACCAGCACGGTCTCATCCACGTCAATGGGCTTGGCCACGCACTCCGACACGCCGAGCTCCCGGCATCGCTCCCGGTTAGTGGCCTCGGTCGACTCCAGCAAACCCAGAATGGGCACGTGGCCGGGTCCCGCAGCCTCAGCGATCAGTGCCCGCGCGCGGCGCTCGCGCAGCCCCCCGGTCAGCACCAGCAGCACGGGCTCACCGGGCACGTCCGCGATTGTTTCACCCGCGGTGAGCAACTCCACCTGGAAGCCCATTGCCTGAAAGCCCGCGCGCAGGCGCACCGCGGGCTCCAGATCGTCCGTGGTTACCACAACTGTATCTGCCACGATTCAGGTCCGAACCGTGCCCCCGGTGTAGAAGTCTGGGCGCACGGTTTCCGGGGTTACCGAGCGGTCGCGGGTCGCGACTGCCAGCTCGCGGCCCGGGTGGGGCGCGTCCGGGGGTCGGTGGGGCATCCCGTTCCCGAGGCCCGGGGAGGGGGGGGGCACGCCACTGGTGACCTCACCCGCCGGCTCGCCATTCACGCGAATCCCGTAACCGTGACGGGGAAAAGCGCGGTCCCGGAGACGAAAGCCCGTCAGCCGCTGCCGAATCCCCGCCGCCTTTTGCGCGAGCAGCGCGTCCCGCCCCACAAATCCTCCCTTGTCCAGCTTGACCACCCAGCCCAGCCCGGCCTCCAGCGGAGTGTGCTGCTCGTCCAGATCGTTGCCATACAGGGCGTATCCCATCTCCAGGCGGAGCGAGTCGCGCGATCCCAAGCCGGTCGCGATCAGGCCTTCCCCGCCCCGACCTCCAGCAGCCGCCTCCAGAGCGCCGCGGCGTCGCCTGCGTTCACGTACAGCTCGAACCCATCCTCACCTGTGTACCCGGTACGGCTGATCACGGCCTGCCGCCCATCCACCTTGCCTTCACGGAAGCGGTAGTACCGGATTGCAGCAAGATTCACGTCCGTAAGGCGGGCAAGGATCGCCTCCGCCTTCGGCCCCTGTAAGGCAAGAAGCGCGATGTCGTCGGTTCGGTCGTCCACCCGCACATCGAACTCACCCGCATGGCGCTGGATATGAGCAAGATCCCGCTCCTTGTTGGACCCGTTGACCACCAGCAGGTAATACTCCGGGAAGCGGTACACCAGCAGATCGTCCAGCATGGTGCCGTCCTCCTGCAGCAGCGTGGAGTACTGCGCCTGCCCGACTTCCAGCTTGGAGGCGTCGTTGGTGGACACGTGCTGCACGAACTCCAGTGCCCGCTCCCCACGCACTTCCAGCTCCCCCATGTGGGAGACGTCGAACAATCCGGCAGCGTCGTACCGCATGGTGCTCGGCGGTGATACCGCTGGGGTACTGAACCGGCATCTGGTAGCCGGCGAAAGGAACGATCTTGGCCCCGAGTGCCTGGTGCTCCTCGAAGAGCGGGGTACACTTCAACTCAGTCATGCTGTTCTCCTCCCATCAGCCGTGCCATGATCGCCTTTTGTACGTGCAATCGGTTTTCCGCCTCGTCCCATACTCGAGACTGACGGCCCTCGATGACTCCCTCCGTCACTTCCTCACCCCGATGAGCAGGAAGGCAGTGAAGGAATATGGCGCGCTCGGACGCTGTCGCCATCAGCGCTTCGTCCACGCAGTAGCCCTGAAAGGCTCGTTCCCGCGCAGCAGTCTCTTCCTCCTGCCCCATGGACGTCCATACGTCGGTGTTCACCACATCGGCACCTGCCAGCGCTTCGCGTGGATCGTCGGTCAGCACGATCTTGGCCGCACCCCTGGCGCGATCCAGGATCGCCTGGTTCGGGCGGTACCCCTCGGGCGTGGCGACGCGTAGCTCGAAGCCGAGCCGAAAAGCCGCATTCAGCCAGGAGTTCGCCATGTTGTTGCCATCCCCGATCCAGGCCACCTTCACCCGCTCCAGATCCGGCCCCAGGTTTTCCCGGAGCGTCTGCAGATCCGCCATGATCTGGCAGGGATGGAGCAGATCCGTGAGCCCGTTGATCACCGGAACCGAGCCCCACTCCGCCAGCTCTTCAACGTCGCGCTGATCAAAGGTTCGGATCATGATCCCATCCACATACCGGGAAAGCACCCGCGCGGTGTCCCGGATCGGCTCGCCACGGCCGAGCTGAATGTCACGGGATGACAGAAAGAGCGCGTGCCCCCCTAGCTGATAGGCACCGACCTCGAACGAAACGCGGGTGCGAGTGCTGCTCTTGGCAAAGATCATGGCGAGTGTCTTCCCCGCGAGCGGCCGCTCCCGGTACGCGCCGGACTTCATACGCGCGGCGAGGTCTAGAGTAGCCAGGATTTCTTCGCGCGAAAAGTCAGGGATGGCAAGGAAATGGCGCGTTGGGGTCATGGCTTTTCGAGTAAGTAGTCCGGTTCCGCGCGACAACATAGCACCGGCTTTTGCAGGGGACCAAATCCGCGCCTGGCGTACCGGGGGATCTGTTCATACGTTCATGATCCGTCTTCCACTCGGGAGGTGACCCCGTAAAGCTTCGTTTCCTTTCCGCAGTTGGTGCGCTGCTCCTCGGCCCTGCAGCGACTGAGGCGAGGGAGAGTGCGGCGACGGCAAGGCGGACGAGCTTAGTGCTAATCTCCAGCACGGTAGAGGAAATCGCCCGATCAGGGCGCCTCCTGGAGCGTAGCGGAGGTGGATTCAGCGTGACGGAACACCTTGGTTTACGAACCGGCCATTTCCAAACTTTCGCGCGATTTGGCGTGCGAAGCCCGACACACGGGCGGGTTGTTCCCCGTGCACATGTACATTCAGGAGATCTCGATGCGTAAGTTCCTCCCCCTCCTTCTCACCCTCTTCCTGCCGCTCTCTGCGTGCGGGGACGACGGTACCGGACCCGGTGAACAGAGAGTTGACGGCACCTACAACCTGATCCAGCTCAACGGGCAGGCCGTGCACGTGACGATCCAGCAGAGCACCTCGGGCCGTGTCGAGGTCAACGGGGGTACGCTTGTCCTCCGCCCAGACTTTTCGTACCAGGAGACGATCGGCTTCCGCATCATTCCGGCGACCGGAGCGCCGATCACTGACAACGTGATTGAGAACGGGACGTATACCGTGGTCGGCAGCTCAATCACATTCACTATTCCGGCGAGCGCGGGCGATCCATCCTTCTCGTACACGGGCGCGGTCAGCGGGAACACGGTCACGTACACACTTGAGGGACTCGCTGTCGTCTATCGGAAATAGCTGCTGCCGGCTGCCGGCACCCGACGCGCCGGCGGCGGATTACTCGCGCATTGCCTACCCCGGAGGAGGTCCGTAACGGCGTGCTCACGGTCACCATCACAGGCCCGCTCTTTGAGGAAGACTACGTGTTTACGTTCCGCAGATAACGAACGAATTACCGCGGCATCCAGCCCGAGCTTCGGAGCCCGGGCTGTTTTTTGCTCCAGCGGCGGCAGATGGCATCGGCTATGCGTCTCGGCATAGCCGATGCGCAGGTTCGCTGCGGGAACTTCTTCGTTGTGGTTCCGTACGAAGCAGATGTTTTAGCACCACCGGCGCTGTCCCTCAACTGTGGTGGTTTATGAAGCGCTTCATCCCTATCGCCGCCCTGCTGTCCATTGTCGTCAGCGCCTGCGATAAAGAAACACCAAATCCGGTGATCGCCGTCGATGTCGTGACGAGCCTATCCAGGGGGCCGAGTGGGGTGGTGACAATCCCGGTCGGAGGGACGGTTCAACTCACCGCGAACCCACGGGGTGGTGGCGGCGTGGTGTTGACGGACCGGCCGGTTACCTGGTCGAGCAGCAATACGGCCGTCGCGCAGGTAAACCCTACGACCGGGACCGTCACTACGGTGACCGGCGTTGCGAGCGGGACGGCGACGATCACCGCTCAGTCGGAAGATGCGCGGGGGACGGTTGAAGTGGCCGTTGAGGCACCGGTTTCAACAGGGTGCGAGGAGGGGAGCACCTTCCTCAACCTCAGGGTCGGGGAGGTTTTTACGGCGACAGGACCTGCGGCGAGCATCGTCTGCCTTAACGGCGGTTCCGGCTCCGAATACACGTATATTCCATTTTTCGCTTCTGAAGCCGGGAATGCGCGGCTCGCACTGGAGGTGAACGCAGGCGGGATCGGAGCGGCTACAGGTCCGCCGAACCCGTCGTTGGCACCCGGCCCCGCAACGCTGAATCAGATGTCCGCTGGGGGCAGCGTAACCTTGGACGAGAACTTCGAGCGGCGGCTGCGCGAAAAGGAGATCCGCGAGCTGACGCCGCTCATCCCTTCCGCTAGAGCAGCGGCCCTTCAGCGCTCCGGTGGTGCCCTCCGCAACCTGATCCAGGCCGTTCCGGTGGAGGGTGACCTGCTGACGCTGAATGCGAACGCGAACGCCGGCTGCACCAATCCTGACAACCGCATCGGACGAGTAGTTGCCATCACGCAGCGGGCGATCGTGGTGGTGGACACGGCCAATCCCCAGAATGCTGGCATCACCGATGAGGAATACCGCTCGTTCGGCGTGGCATTCGATACTCTCGCTTACCCGGTCAATATCGAGAATTTTGGCGAACCATCGGACATCGACAACAACGGGAAGGTGCTGATCTTTTATACTCGGGCGGTCAACGAACTCACCCCGAGGGACAACCCCTCCTTCACTGGAGGCTTCTTTTTTGGGCGTGATTTGTTCCCGAGGCAGGCGATGGGCAATCTCCAGGCATGCCCCAGCAGCAACGAGCGGGAGATGTTCTACATGCTTGCGCCTGACCCGGAAGGTGTGGTCAACAACAACCGGAGGTCCGCGGACCTGATTCGACGCTCCACAGTGGGGACCATCGCGCACGAGTTCCAGCACCTGATCAATGCATCGCGTCGGATCTACAGGAACAATGCCCAAGGATTCGAGGAGGTCTGGCTTAATGAAGGATTGAGCCACATCGCGGAGGAGCTGACGTTCTACCGGGTGAGTCGGCTCGCTCCGCGGCAAAACATCGGCCGGCCGACGGCGCTGACCGAGCCAGTCAGACCCGCATTCATCAACTACCAGCAGTCGAACTTCGGGCGGTTCATCTCGTTTCTGCAAAGGCCGGATACGGCGTCGTTGATTGGCGTCGATAGGCTTCCGACCCGGGGTGCCATTTGGGCCTTTCTGCGATATGCCGCTGATCGGAAGGCCGGGCCGGACCAGCCGTTCTGGTTCGCGCTGGTCAACTCCACGACGCGAGGAATCCCGAATCTGCGCAACGTGCTCGCCACCGACCCGATCAACTGGATGCAGGACTGGACCGTCTCTGTCTACACGGACGACGCCGATCTTCCCGTAGAGGGGCGGTTCACGCAGCCGAGCTGGCACTTCCGCAGCATCATGCCGGCATTCTCGAACACGAACAATCGGTATCCGCTGCAAACCATCGCGCTGACGAGCAGCTCCGCCGTGAACCTGAACTTGTTTGGCGGTGGTGCCGCGTACCTCCGGTTCGGCGTTGCGCCCTCGGGGCGGGCGGGGATTCGCGTCACGTCAGGAGGCGTAACTCCACCGCAGAACCTGCGAATATCGATCGTGAGGACTAAATAAGATGCGCCTCTCCCTGGTGCTGCTCGCAGCTACGCTGATGGCGTGTACTCCGCCGGCATCCAGCTCGTCGCCGCAACGCGCCGGCGGTCCGCCATCCGTGGCCGGGACCGTCCGTGTGGTTGGCTCGGCGCCGATGAACGTGCAGGTGATCGTGGAGGACAGCGTTGGTAGGAGCACCACGATCGGAGGGCCGCTCGTCGCGGAGATCCAGCGCCTGTCCGGGGCTCAGGTCGAACTCCGCGGGCGCATGGATCGCGGAGTTTGGACAGCTACCAGCTACGAGATTCGCGCGGTAAACGGAGCCCCCGTCGAGATGGGAGTCGTGCAGCGCGCCGCTGATGGGAGCCTGCATCTCCGCAAGGCAGACGGTCAGACGGTGAGCCTGATGGGCGCCACGAGCCAGTTCCGCGCGGGCCAGAAGGTGTGGGTGCAGGGACCGGCCGCAGTAAGGGTGCAGAGCTACGGCGTGATCGCCCCTTGAGCGCTGAAGTTTTCCTCGTATGCCTTTTTTGTCCGTGCGGTCTCATAGCCAAAGCGAATGATCCGTCCTACGCTGCTTTCTCTCCTCCTGCTGGCGTCTGCTGCCGCATGCAAGGATTCTCCGACCGACCCACGCTCGCGACCGCAGGTGGGGCAAACGCTAGAATTGAACGTGAACGCGGAGGCCACCTGCGAGAACCCGATTTCCCGCACCGGGAGGGTTGTCGCCGTGACGGAGCGCGCAGTGGTGCTGGCGGACGTCGACAATCCGGCCGGCGGTTTCACTGACCAGGATTACCAGGCCTTTGGAACGGCGTTCGACAACCTCGTGTGGCCGGTGGACACCCGAAACTTCGGTGAGCCAGCCGACATCGACGGCAACGGGCGAGTGGTGATCTTTTTCACCCGGGCTGTGAACAACCTGACGGTGAAGCAGGACGAGTTCATCGGGGGCTTCTTCTTCGGGCGTGATCTTTTCCCGAAGCGGGATGTGCAGCGCCCGCGTCGCTTAACGGGGTGCCCGGGCAGCAACGAAGCAGAGATGTTCTACATGCGCGTTCCGGAGCCGGGCCGTCAAAACTTCGGCTTGGAAGACGTACGGCGCGGTACTGTCGCAACTCTGGCACACGAGTTCCAGCACCTGATCAACGCGTCGCGCCGGCTGTACGTGAACAACGCGCAGACGATTCAGGAGGAGGTCTGGCTCAATGAAGCCTTGAGCCACATCGCCGAAGAGCTGGTATTCTACGAGACGAGTAGTCTGGGGCCCCGGCAAAACATCGACATCAACCGGGTTCGCTCATCTCAGCGAATCGTAGATGCCTTCAACGAACACGCCAGCGCCAACT
This sequence comes from Longimicrobiaceae bacterium, assembly GCA_030447645.1. Classification (GTDB taxonomy): domain Bacteria; phylum Gemmatimonadota; class Gemmatimonadetes; order Longimicrobiales; family Longimicrobiaceae; genus JAUJOM01. The sequence goes on from JAUJOM010000015.1 coordinate 18,181, forward strand.
TTGGACGCTTCCGCCGATACCTGCAGAACCCCCAGGCAGCATCTCTGCTAGGCAAAGACGAACTCCCGACCCGTGGCGCGGGGTGGGCGTTCCTGCGGTATGCCGCGGACCGGAAAGGGGGATCCGAGCAACAGCTATGGTTCGATCTGGCCAATGCCCAGAATACAGGGCTCGCCAACCTGCGCGAACGGCTGACGCCCAGTCCGATCGACTGGATGCAGGACTGGACGATGTCCGTGTACACGGATGATGCGGTGCCAAACGTCGAGCAGCCGCGGTTCATACAGCCAAGCTGGCACTTTCGCTCCATTTACACCGGCCCCCAGGGAGTCGGCCGCTATCCGCTGCAAACGATCCAGCTACAAAACGCGACTACCTCCAGCTTCAGCCTGCAGGCGGGCGGCGCCGCCTACCTCCGCTTCGGGGTTCTCCCCGGCACGCGTGCGGAAATCCG
>JAUJOM010000015.1:18734-75678 GCA_030447645.1 Longimicrobiaceae bacterium
ACGTACTTGAGGCCGCTGCCGGTGTTGAAGAGTACCACGCGATCATCAGGGCGAATCACCCCTGCCTGAAGCAGCTCCGGAATGGCCGCCGCCGTGGCGGCACCTTCCGGGGCACAGAAAATTCCCGTCAGCCGCCCCACGATTCCGGTCCAGCGCTCCATCTCGGTGTCCGGAACGGCAACTGCCGCGCCCCGTGACTCCCGTATCGCGCGCAGCATCAGGAAGTCGCCCACGGCGCGCGGTACCCGCAGGCCGGAGGCGTAAGTGTGAGCCCCCTCCCAGAGCTCCGCACTCTCCGCACCGGTCTGCCATGCCCGCACGATGGGCGCGCACCCTGCTGCCTGAACGCTGATCATCTTCGGGCGCTCGGAACCGATCCACCCCAGTTGCTCCAGCTCATCCCACGCCTTCCACATCCCCACCAGCCCGGTACCCCCGCCCGTGGGGTACACCACCACCTCCGGCAGCGTCCACCCGAGCTGCTCGGCAAGCTCGTATCCCATGGTCTTCTTCCCTTCGACGCGGTACGGCTCCTTCAGCGTCGACAGGTCAAACCAGCCGTGCTCGCGTGCGCCCTGCGCCACACGCACCGCGCAGTCGGTGATCAGCCCATCGAGCAGCTCAAGATCGGCTCCGAGAGCCCGGATCTCCTCCAGGATCGGGCGGGGCGTGTCACTCGGACACACCACGTGAGCCCGCATCCCCGCCGCGGCGGCATATGCAGCGGTCGCGCTCCCGGCATTGCCCGCCGAAGGCAAAGCGACCTCACTGATCCCAAGTTCGCTCGCGCGTGATACGGCCAGGCAGAGGCCCCGCGCCTTGAACGATGCGGTGGGGTTCTGCCCCTCATCCTTGATCCAGCACTGGGCCACACCCAGGTGGGAGGCAAGCCGGGGTGCGTCCAGCAGCGGCGTCCATCCTTCGCCGAGGCGCACCGCGTGGTTGGGATCGCGCACCGGGAGCAATTCCGCGTAACGCCACAGATCCGCGGAGCGGCCCGCGGGATCAGAGGGTGCCAGGCGCTTCCCAATGCCTTGGAGATCGTAGCGTGGGTAGAGCGGCTTGGCGCAGCAGAGGGAAAGTCCCTGAACGGTTTCGCTCGGGTACGTCGCCCCGCAGCGCGTGCACTCCAGGTGAGTTGCACCGCCTGCTGGAAGGGTGTTCATCGGCGGGCGGGGCGCGTAGCGATCACCGTGTCGACTGGACTACCACATTCCGGGCAGGCGTCCACGGGGCTATTGGTCCACCGGTGGCAAGCCCCACAAAGGGAGACCAGTGGTCCGTCCTCCGGGTCCGCCTGAGCCGGTAGCAGCAGCGAGTTCCCTTCGCTGTCCACCAGACGGAGGCCTGGGCCGGTGTAAAAGTGAGCGAGCAAATTGCGCAAATCCAGATCCTCCGGTGGATTGGTGATCCGGTCCTCCCGGGTCACTGTGGTCTTACCGCGAAAACGGGAGCGTTCAGCAATCCACGCCCGCTCCACGCCTTTTTCCAAGGCGAGGGTCAGGGTGGCACCGCGCGACTCCAGCGCGATCGGGACCGCAAGCCGTGCTCGAAAATTCTCCGCCGCGGCGCGTACAGCCAGGCCGGGTGCGAGCTGGCGCCGGTTCGCGGGGTGGATCGATGCGTCGCAAAAGATGCTCGCGCGCACATGGGACCAGAGCGGAGCGCGCAGGTCACCCACGTCCGTATCCACCACTGCGGTCAGATCATAGCCGCGCCCCACCGGCCCCACCTCGATGCGTGTGCCCTGTACGCCCGGTGCACCGTCCAGCTCCTGGAGAAGTGCGGCTGCCAGGATGCCGCGACGTTCTGCATCGGAAACAGGAAACCAGAGATCGGGATCGAAGAGTACGGAATCAGCAGTGGTGCTCATGGGCGCCAATCTAGACTGGTGATCGCAAGGGCGACAGCACTGGGGTGCTTGCCAGCCTCGAACGCCCGTTCTACATTCGCTTATCCATTTCGATCATCCCCTCGCACCGGAAACGTCCATGGATCGGCGAGAATTCCTGTTGCGAAGTGCCGCTGTCGCCGCGGGTGGACTGGCCGGCTGCATGCCTGCCGTCAGCATCCCCACTGCCTCAGCATCACCTGCCCCCCCCGCCGAGGCCGGTACGCGTGAACTGGTGATGCGTGCGCTGGACGCAGCACGCTCAGCGGGTGCCCGGTACGCGGACGTGCGGGTCTCCCGCAACCGCAACCAGGCGGTGTCCACACGGGAGCGACAAATCACCGGCTTGGCGGACAACGAGACGCAGGGACTGGGTGTGCGGGTCCTCGTGGATGGCACGTGGGGCTTTGCGGCCAGCCGGGAGATGACGCGGGTGGAAACGGAGCGTGTCGCGCGAGAAGCCGTAGCACAAGCCCGGGCCAGCCGTGTGGCCCAGCGGCGGCCGGTGGAGCTTGCGCCGGTGGAGCGCTACCCGGATGCCCAGTGGACGAGTCCCATCCGGACGGACCCCTTCAGCGTCTCGGTGGAAGACAAGGTGGGGCTGCTCCTCGCGGCCAACGAAGCGGCACTGGGGATCAAGGGCGCCCGCTTCGTGAACTCCTCCATGTTTTTCCTGCGGGAAGACAAGACGTTCGCATCGACGGAAGGCACCTACACCACGCAAACCATCTTCCGTTCCCTTCCGCGGGTGACCGTCACCGCAGTGGCGCCGGACGGCTCCGACTTCCAGACGCGGATTTCGACCGACGTGCAGCCGATGGGGCTCGGTTACGAGCACGTGGTCAATGCCCGGCTGGTGGAGAACGCTCCCCGCTGGGCGGAGGACGCCGTGCAGAAGCTTTCCGCCGCACCCGTAACCCCCGGGCGTTATGACCTGGTGCTCCTGCCGAGCCATTTGTGGCTGACGATTCACGAATCCATCGCGCATCCCACGGAGCTGGACCGGGTGCTCGGCTACGAAGCCAACTACGCTGGCACAAGCTTCATCTACCCCATCGAAAAGTACCTGGGCAAGTTCCGTTACGGACCCGCGTTCATGAACATCCAGGGGGAGCGCTCCAGCCCTGGGGGTTTATCCAGCGTGGGTTGGGACGACGAGGGTGTAAAGCCGCGGGACTACCTCATCGTCAAAGACGGCATTCTGCACGATCTGCAGACTACCCGCGAACAGGCGCCACTGCTTGCCGACTGGTACCGCCAGACGGGCCAGCCGGTGCGGAGCCATGGCAACTCCTACGCGCAGAGCTGGGCGGACGTGCAGTTTCAGAGGATGCCGAACGTCAACCTGCTCCCTCATCCCGAACGCGACGTGCCGCTGGATGAGCTCATCGGCGGCGTCAAAAATGGCATCCTGATCGACGGCGAAGGCTCCTTCTCCATCGACCAGCAGCGTTTCAACGCGCAGTTTGGTGGGCAGGTGTTCTACGAGATCCGGAATGGGAAGCGGGGAAGGATGCTCAAGGACGTGGCGTATCAGATCCGCACGCCCGAGTTCTGGAACAGCATGGATTTGATCGGCGGCAAGAGCACGTACTTCATGGGTGGTGCGTTCAACGACGGCAAAGGCCAGCCCTCGCAATCCAATGCGGTATCGCACGGCTGTCCCCCTTCTCGGCACCGCGGCGTCGAGGTCATCAACACCGGAAGGAGCGCGTAACATGGCTGACACACGTTTCTTCTCCCGCGAAGAAGCTCAAGCTCTCGCCGAACGGGTTCTCCGGCTCTCCAGCGCCGAAGACGTCCGGGTAAATGTACAAAGCGGAGTCGAGGGGAACACCCGCTTCGCGACCAACCAGATCAGCACCGCGGCGGACGTATCCAACGCGTCGGTGGTGATCACCAGTGCCTTCGGCAGGCGGGTTGCCTCCGCGACTACCAACCGCTTCGACGACGAGTCGCTGCGACGCGTGGTGCAGACCAGCGAGCAGCTGGCGCGGCTCGTCCCCGAGGATCCGGAGTACCTCGGGGAGTTGGCAACTCAACAGTACCCGGAATCCCGCGGCTTCTTTGAAAGCACGGCGGGGCTATCGCCCGAAGCTCGGGCTCGCGCCGTCACGGCGATTGCGACGCCGTCGCAGGCGCGAGGGTTGATCTCCACGGGATTCCTGACCTTTCAGGTGGGCTCGCAGGCGGTTGCCACCAAACGGGGGTCGTTCGCATACAGCCCCGGTACCCTGGCCAACCTGACCACCACTGTGCGCACTCCGGACGGGACGGGGTCCGGCTGGGCGGGCGTGGGAGCCCACGATTGGACGCAGATCGACCCGGCGGAGCTTGCGGAGCGCGCAATCCGTAAAGCGGAGCTATCGCGAAATCCAAAGGCGGTGGAGCCGGGAAAATGGACGGTGATCCTGGAGCCGACCGCGGTAGCCAATCTGGTGGGATTGATGATGGGCTCGCTGGGCGCGCGGCAGGCGGACGAGGGGCGCTCCTACTTTGCTAGAGCGGGCGGCGGAAACCGGATCGGCGAAAAGTTCCTCAATCCCCGAGTGACCATCTACTCGGACCCCGCGGACCAGCGACTGTACACCGCGCCATTCAACGGGGAGGGACTCCCCAACCGCCGCATGCTCTGGGTGGAGAAAGGCGTGCTGCGCAACCTGGTGTACACCCGGTTTTGGGCGCAGAAAAACAACCTGAACCCTTCCGGCTTCCCCGGCGGGTTTTACATGGAGGGTGGCAACAGCAGTGTAGACCAGATGATCGCCTCCACGCGCCGAGGACTGCTCGTGACCCGCCTCTGGTACATCCGCCCGGTGGACCCTCGCACCATCCTGTTCACCGGCCTGACGCGCGACGGGACCTTTCTGATCGAGAACGGACGGATCACCGGAGCCGTCAAGAACCTGCGGTGGAACGAGTCACCCATCTTCATGCTGAACAACCTTGAGATGATGGGACCACCAACCCGGGTCAGTCCATCGGAGTCAGGCGAGACCAGCTCCGCCGTGATCGTGCCCGCGCTCAAGGTGCGTGACTTTACCTTTACTTCGGTTTCGGACGCGGTGTGATTAGGCCGCGTTCAGCACCTCCGCCTTCCAGCGGCCGAATGGCAGGGAGGGAGCAGGCCGGACCGCGCGGCCCCAGATGAAGGCAACGGCGCGCGGTTGGCGCGGCGCCCGCCGTCCATCCTGGACCACGATCCCGACCGGGTCGGAGGGCCCGCTGGAGTCCACGTCGGACGGATCATTCTGCATAATTCACATCGGCGAAAGAGAAAAGCCCCTCGCGGGGTACCACATCGGACTTCCCCACTCGCACACCACATACCCCTGGCGGGAGGGACGAACAACCCTTTGCAGTACAATACCTTCGCGGTTCGACGCAGGCTGCCGTCAAACCCGATCGTGTCAGCTGCACGCTCCGGGGCGTGTTATTTTGACACGGAAGATTCGGCTGCGGAATTTTGCTGAGGGGATTGCTTCGCTTGTGCGTTACACCAGGCGCGATAGCCTGGCAGCTTCAGAAGGCGGAAGATCCTGCGATCCACCGCTGTCCACAGGAGCATTTCGGTAAGCTGGTACTGCCCGGCCGGATCAACACGGAGTTCGGCAACAACCTCGTCCGCGAGCCGGAGCAGGTCGGAGCGGGGAATGGTATCCTTGAAGTCTTCGATCTGCTCTTCCACCCATTCCAGGTATGCGCGGCGCGTGGAGCGTGGGGGATCGGTGTGCGTCACGAGCGGGCTGCTGCAGGAGCGGAGTGGTCTGACAAGGTAACCGTGACGGCAGCAACGATCAAGCGCGGGGTACCACGAGCTGCTGCTGGAAGATCACGGTGCACGAGGCGCAAAGCACGTTTCCCTTACGATCCGTGTCGTGCACGTCCTCGGAAGCCCACATTACACACCCGGGATCGGTGCAGTGGTCGAGGCCCGCGACGTGGGCAAGCTCGTGGGTTACCGTGGCGAGCACCCGGGCGTCGAAGCGGGGGGACCGGGGCTCCAGGCGCACCACGCTGACGAGCGCGCAGCACCCACCCACCGTGGCCTCGCCGAACACGTAGGGGCGATCAGGCGCATAAAGGTCCTGCTCGGTTATGGCGAGCAGCCAGCATTCGGTTCCCTCCTCACGCACGTCGTACCGCTCGATCAGGGCGTCGAGAACGGAATCAGCACGGAGCTGGCCCTGCTCCGTTGCTATCCATTCGTCTTGGATGGGCAACGGTGTTCCGAGCACGGAACGGGTGCCGAAGCGCCGGTCCACTTCGGCGGCGAGTCTTTGCATCCACGGCTCTGCCGCCCCACCCACTCCGATCCACTCCAGAAGGTGCGTCACGCCTCCATTCCGTACCGGATCAGCTTGCGGTACAGGGTGGAAGGGTCGATGCCCAGCACCTCGGCGGTGCGGCTCTTGTTTCCTCCCTCGGATTGCAGCACCCAGTGAATGTAGGCGCGCTCGATGATCTCGAGTGAGGGGTTGGGTGGCAGCCGGTTGGAGATCAGCGGCAACGAGGCATGCTCGGTGATTCGCACTGGGAGTGCGGTGACCGGGATCTCGTCCCCATCGCTCAGGACCACCGCACGTTCAAGGGCGTTTTCCAGCTCCCGGACGTTGCCTGGCCAGTCGTGAGATTGCAGCGCCTCCAGCGCCTGCGGTGACAGCGAGGGGGGCTCCTTGCCGCGCTGCCCGGCAAAACGGGCCAGGAAGTGCTCCGCCAGCACCAATACGTCTTCCGGGCGCTCTCGCAGCGGCGGCAGGTGCAGGGTGATTACGTTCAAGCGGTAAAACAAATCCGAGCGGAAGGTACCGCGCCGAATCTCCTCGTCCAGGTCGCGGTTGGTCGCGGCGATGATCCGCACGTCCACTGGAACGGCTTCGGTTGCGCCCACGGGAATCACCTCGCGCTCCTGCAGCGCCCGCAGCAGCTTGACCTGCGTAGCAGGCGACATCTCCCCCACCTCATCCAGAAAGAAGCTTCCCTCTTTGGCAGCCACGAACAACCCGTCCTTGTCCCGTACCGCGCCCGTGAACGATCCTTTGACGTGGCCGAACAGCTCGGACTCGAGCAGGCTCTCCGGGAGCGCGCCGCAGTTGACGGAAAGGAACGGTCCGCCCACCCGCCCGGAAAGCTCATGAATGTACCGGGCCAGCACCTCCTTGCCCGTGCCGGACTCACCCGAAATGATCACGGTAGAGTCGCTCGGCGCCACGGCTTCCGCGAGCCGGAGCACGTCGGTGAAGATTGGGCTGGTGCCGATCGGCGGGCCACCGGCGCCGCCCCGCTCCCGGCGTCGGATCTCCGTGCGGAGCACTTGATTTTCGCGCCTGAGCTGACGCGATTCCGCCGCTCGGCGGCAGATCGCCACCAGATCATCGTTGGCGAAAGGCTTCTGCAGGTAGTAGAACGCGCCCTCGTTCACTGCCCGGATCGCACTCTGCAGCGATACCTGCGCGGTCATCAGAATGACGGGCAGGGTTGGATCCAGCTGTCGGGCCGCACTCAGAATATCGAGCCCGTTGGATCCCGGCATGCGAACATCCGTGAGCACGAGGTCGGGCCGGAACTCGTGCAGCTTTTCGACTCCCTGCACACCACCCAGAGCCGTGCTTACCTCGAAACCTTCGCGCCGCAGCAGGATGCGCACCGTGTCGAGAATCGCGCTTTCGTCGTCGATGACCAGAATCTTGGGGAGTGCGCTCACGAGTGGGAGTCTTCCCAGGGGAGATACAAAGTGAAGGTGGTCCCCCATTCAGGGGCTGCCGGGCTGTCCAGGAAAACGATGCCACCGTGGGCCTCGGCCGCGCGCTGCACGAGGGCGAGGCCCAGGCCGGTTCCGCCCGGGCGGAGCGTATAAAAGGGATCGAAAATCCGTTCCGCCTCCCGGGAAGGGACCCCCTGCCCCGTGTCGGAGACCCGTAGCCGAGCGATGCTCGTAATGCCCCGGGTTGGTGCGAGCAGATCCGAATCGATGGTATCCAGCTGGATCTCGACCTGTCCGTTGGCGCCCGCACACTGGATCGCGTTCAATACCAAATTAAGCACCGCACGATGCAGGAGGTCGACATCGCCACGCACCAGTGGGTGCACTCCATTTCCGTTCGGCACGATCACCCTAATCGTTTTTCCCTCCGCATCCGGGTGCGTGCGGAGAACCGCCACCGCCTCCTGGACAAGAGCCGCAATGTCCAGAGCATCCGGCGCCGATACCTGCACGCGCGCGAAGTCGAGGAACTCCCGCAGCAGGCGGGTCAGGCGATCGGATTCCCGCACCACCAGCCGCTTCAAGATCTGCTGGTCAGCCGGTTCCACTCCATCACTCGCGAGCTGCTCCGTTGCTGAACGAATGGAAGCGAGCGGGTTCTTGATCTCGTGGGCCAGCGAGGTCGAAAGCTCCGCTACCGCTTCCAATCGTTCGGCCCGGCGCTGCAGCGCTTCGGCACGCTTCCGCTCGGTGATATCCTGAAAGATCGCGGTGATGGAGGGGAGGGCCGGAGCCGCACGGTCCAGTACCGTGGTGCTCACGCCCAGTACGAAGGGAAAACTTTCCCCCGGACGAGTTTCGGAGCGCTGAATCGGCGCGCGTGTTTCCACTGAACGTGCAATCACGGAGCCGAGCCCGGGCGCCAGCCGCTCCAGATCAGGCACCACCCGCTGTCCGAGCCACTCCATGGCAGGCATCTGCAACAGGTTTTGCGCCGCCTGGTTCATGTAAATCAGGTGACCCTCGCCATCCACGGTCAAGATACCGCTGTTGATGGTTCCCAGGATTTCGTCCGTATCCGACCGCAGCTGCCGGAGCTCGGTGCGGGCCTCGCCGAGCTCCGCCCCGGTTTGCCGCAGCCGGTCTCCCACATACCCGGTGACCAGCGCAACCAGCGCGAACAAAGCGATCTGGAGAAGCAGTCCACCATCGATCCTTGCGGTGCTGTCCCAAACCGCACTCGCGCCGTACAGAACGCTCACCAGCAGGCCGATCAAAATTCCACCGAGCACCGGGAGCAAAATGGCTCCCGCACAAATTACCAGGACGTAAAGCGCGGCGAAGTCGCTTTGCGTTCCCCCGGTGAGATACACAACAACACTGACCAGCAGTACGTCGAAGAGCACCTGGCTATACCGGAACGTCAGCCCTGGTCTCCCCGTGGCAAGGTGCGTGTACCAAAAGGACCCAGCGGTGAACATCCCTGCGGCGATGACGAGGAGTGTCACCGAAAGGCTGGTGCCCGGCGGCACGTTGCGCCACACCATCGCTGCCCCCGCGAACAATGCCGCCGCGATTGCCAGCCGACCGACGTAAAGCCAGGCGAGCAGCACACGTGTTTCCGGTAGCCGCGCCGGACCCGCACCCGACTCGGGTATTCCCCGTACTCTGGAAATCAGGCCGCGCACGCGCTGATCCTCGCGAGGACTACACGAGCCGGGTCCCCGGCGGGCGCGAAGACGGCCAGATACCCTTCTCGAAGCGGGTGAAATGCCACTTCCCGATAGCCAACCCGGCTGAATTCACACCGGAGAAGCGCAGGCGGAGTTCCGTGCGAGGCTGTGGGTCGGTCCAGATCGACCACGGCAACCCGAGCCCCCGGCCTGAGCGCAGAGCGCAGGTTGTACAGCAACCCATACGGCTGCTCGATCTCATGATACATGTGAACCAGCAAGACCAGATCGACCGAGGAGACAGGGAGGCGTGGATCGTGAGGATCGCCCAGCGCCAACGCAACATTGCGGAGCCTTTCGCGCTGTACGCGGCTCTGCAGCCCTTCCAGGTAGCGCGGTACGATATCCTGCGCGAACACCTGGCCCCCAGCCCCGACACGGGGAGCAAGCCGCACGGTGTAGTATCCACTTCCCGCCCCCACGTCCGCCACACGCATACCGGGCCTCACGCCGAGCAGGCGTATCACCTGCTCCGCTTCGCCTGCACGATCGCGGGATGCTTCATCCGACCAGGTATCGGTGACGATCCGCGCGACCGGGCGGTCCGGAGCGGGAAACGAATCCGCGGGTACGCCTGGTGGCGCGAGCGGGCGAATTGCCGCTCCGTCACTCGGAGCACGGTGTCCCCCGCCCTGCGTGCAGGCAGTCAGGAGCAGGAGGGAAAGAAAGATGCGCCTTGGCGCACCCTTCGGGCGACAGCTCATCCCTGGACCGCGTCCATCAGATCGAACATGGGCATATACATGGCAATCACCATCCCACCGATCAGCACGCCCATCACCACGATCATGATGGGCTCCAGGATGGAGGTGAGCGCCGTCACGGCCGTGTCGACTTCATCGTCATAAAAGTCCGCGATCTTGGAAAGCATCTCGTCCAGGCCGCCCGTTTGCTCGCCCACGTTGATCATCTGCACTACCATGGGCGGGAAGACCCCGGATTCCTTGAGCGGCTGGCTGATGGTGGCACCGCCTGCGATGGATGCTCGGCTGGTCATCACCGCGTCGTGAATGACCCGGTTGCCCGCGGTGCGGGCAGTGATCTCAAGTCCCTCGACGATGGATACGCCCGACGAGACCAGCGTACCCAGCGTCCGGGTGAACCGGGACACCGCGCTCTTCCGCAGTAGCGGTCCGAGTACCGGTGCCCGGAGCAGGAGGCGGTCGATCGCGAGTTGCCCTCCTGGAGTTCGGTAGTAGGCCCGCAGCGCGAATCCGGCCGCGATTATCGCGACCAGGAGGAGGAGAAAATAGTTCTGCAGGAAGGTGGACAGCGCCAGCACAACCCGCGTCGGCAGGGGAAGCGCCAGGCCGGCGTCCATGAAGATAGTCGCAAACACCGGCACCACCTTCCACAACAAGATGGTAGTGGCCGCAATCACGACGAATAGCATCACGGCGGGATACACCATGGCGCTCTTGATCTTGCGCCCAAGGGCGTCGTTCTTTTCAAGAAAGATCGCCAGGCGGTTCAGGATCACGTCGAGAATACCGCCGGTTTCACCCGCGGCAACCATGTTCGTGTACAGGTCGGTGAACACCTTGGGGTGGCGGCGCATCGCTTCCACCAGGGTCTGGCCGGACTCAACGTCCTGCTGAACCTGGGCAATAACGGTTTTGAAGGCCTTGTTCTCTGATTGCTCCGCAAGGATGGACAAGCTTTGCACCAGCGGCAGCCCCGAGTTGATCATCGTGGCGAACTGCCGGGTAAAAATCACCACGTCGCGGGTTTTGATCCCCGTTCCAATGGTAATGGAGATGTCCCTGGGCTTCGGGCGCACCACCACCGGGACCAGGCGCTGCCGCCGCAGATACCCAACGACCGCGTCCCGGGTAGGTAGCTCGATCTCGCCGGTGCGCAACTCACCCGAAACCGCCCGGGCGCTGTAGCTGAAAACAGGCATCGCTGGCTTCTCCGCTAGACCGGCATCGGCTCACCGACCATCCGCAGCTTTGGAGGCTGCCCCGCGGTAATGTGCAGATCGGAGGCACCCCGCGCCACCATTTCCCTGAGCAGCCCCTGCAGGTTAAGCTCGGCGGGTCCGCCGGGTTGCATCATGTCAGGCTGGTCGTTTCTCTCAGGACTTCCTCCAGGGTCGTAATCCCCCGCTGCACCTTCTTGATGCCGTCCATGCGGAGCGTCAACATGCCTTCCCGAATCGCCTGTGCCTGGAGATCCGCCGTGGACGCTTCCTGCAAAATCATGCGACGAATGGTAGGGGACATCGCCATCACCTCGTACAATCCCTGCCGGCCGCGATACCCGGTGTTGTTGCACACATCGCATCCCCGACCCCTGTAGAAAACGTACCCCTCGTACTCCTCGGGCTCGAGGTGCGCACTGCGGAGGAATTCCGGGGCGTAGGTGTGCGGCTCCTTGCACTTGGAGCAGATGCGGCGCACCAGGCGCTGCGCGGTGATCAGGTTGATGGCCGAAGCGACGTTGAATGCTTCGATGCCCATGTCGATCAGGCGGGTGACGGTGGAGGGCGCATCGTTGGTGTGGACGGTGCTCAGCACCAGGTGACCCGTCAACGCTGCCTTGATGGCGATGCTGCCCGTATCTATATCACGGATCTCACCCACCATGATGATGTTCGGGTCCTGCCGGAGAAACGCCCGCAGCGCCGCCGCGAAGGTCATCCCGATCTCCGTACGCACGTGCACCTGGTTGATGCCGTGCAAATTGTACTCGATGGGATCTTCGGCCGTCAGGATGTTCACCTCCGGGGTGTTGACCCGGGAAAGCGCCGAGTACAGCGTGGTGGTCTTGCCCGACCCCGTGGGACCCGTAACGAGCACCATCCCATACGGGTTAGAGATCGCGTTCATGAAGTCCTGCTCCGCCTTGGGCTCCATCCCGAACTTTTCCAGATCAAGGGACAGGTTGCCCTTGTCCAGAATGCGGAGCACGATCTTTTCGCCAAAGAGCGTCGGCAGGGTGGACACGCGGAAGTCGATCACCCGCTTCCCAAGGCGCAGCTTGAGCCGCCCGTCCTGGGGAAGGCGGCGCTCGGCGATGTTCAGGTCCGACAGAATCTTGAAGCGGCTGATCAGCGCCGCTCGCATCTTGGGCGGGGGGCGCATGATCTCGTTAAGCACCCCGTCGATCCGGTAGCGAACGCGGACTTCCTTTTCGTAGCACTCGAAGTGGATGTCCGAAGCACCACGACGCACGGCGTCCGTGAGAATCCCGTTGATCAGCTTGACGACCGGAGCTTCCTCCACCGCCACCCGGAGGGCAGTGACGGTGAGGTCTTCCTCTTCTTCACCGACAATCTCCAGATCTTCATCGGCGAACTCCTGGAGGAGGGCCCGGATCTTTTCGTCGGTGAACCCCTCGTACTCCCGGTCTACGATGGTCTTGAGCGACTGCTCGCCCGCGATCACCGGCTCGATATCGAAGCGGGTGATGAACTTCAGGTCGTCGATCACCCCCAGGTCCGTGGGATTCGCCATCGCCACGGTCAGCGTACGACCCACACGCCGCAGCGGAAGCACCGTATGCTTCAGCGCCACGTCGCTGGGGATCAGCTTGACGAGCTTGGGGTCCAGCTTGACGTTTTCGATGTCGACCGCTGGCACGCGGTATTGACGGGCGAGCACGCGCGTCAGGTCCTGTTCGCTGACCAGTTCCAGCTTGATCAGCGAGATGCCGACGCGATTGCCATTGCGACGGGCGTCTTCCAGCGCGCGCGTCAAACCATCCCGCGAAAGCAAGCCTTCGCGGATGAGGAGGTCACCGATGCGATCTACAGCGGGAGCTGAAACTGTTGCTACCATGAAGTGTCCGGAAAGGAGCGGGAGCGTAGAAAGCTTGCCGAGGGCAGAGCTTATGTCAAGGGCCGACGCGTGCCATGGGCCGAATCCGTTCCAGCTTCACGGCCCCGATTCCGGATACCTTTCGCAGGTCGTCGACACTGGCGAAGCTTCCATGCTCGGTACGCCAGGCGACGATCCTTTCGGCGAGCGCCGGTCCAATCCCGGGCAGCGCCTGGAGCTCCACCGCGCTTGCGGTGTTGAGGTTGATCGGACCCGCTGATTGCCCTGGCGCTGTCACGCGTGCCGTGACACCCACGGAAGGCGCCGCCTGTGCCCGGGCAGGAGCGGGTGGCAGTGCAACGTGTGGCGTGATGCCTGCCAGCAATGCGGGACCAATGCCCGGAACCGCGTCCAGATCCGCGAGGGTGCGAAACGGCCCGTTGGCTTCGCGGTGCGCCACGATTCGCTCCGCGAGCTTGGGACCCACGCGCGGCAAGCGCCGCAGCTCGTCCGCACTGGCCTGGTTGGGATCCAGGCGTTCATCGGCGCCGAGTGGCGTGCTTCGCCGGCGTTCACGCGCACCCTCGCCTTCCGCCCTTTCACTCTGGCGGTCCAATGTTCCCGGGGCTTCTTCCCAGGCGCTCACTTCCGGTGATTCTCGTCTGGACTGGACAAACACGCCACCGGCAAGCAGCACAGCCACAACACCCAGGGCCAGTCGGTCCTGGCGAGTGGTGTGCATCATGGGCTTACCCTGCGCGGCGGATCAACTCGGTCATGACCCGTCCCACGATTCCGAGGCTTTGGGCGCTCGTGTTCGCCGGCACGTCCTGCGGCGTATGCCAGAAGCGATGTCCGGGGCCATACTCGAAGTCGATGATGTCGATGGTGCGGATCCCCGCCTCGTTCAGGGGGATGTGGTCGTCTGAAATATAGGGTCCTGCTTCGTTCACGAACACCTCTCCGTGCCCCATCTCTCTGGCGAGATCCCACACGCGGCGTACAACCTCCGGTGCATAACGCGCCGAGTTGCCTTCAACCGGAACGCGGAGATCCCGGTCCCCCACCATGTCGAGCAATACCCCGTACAGCGGTTGATAACCGGGGGGCTGGTTGCGGGCGAAGTGCTTCGCGCCCAGGTACATGTCGCGCTCGCCGGGACCAAAGTCCTCGCCGTCCACGAAGAGCAGGTCTACTCCCATGGGTGGGCGGTGCCGGCGGAGCACCTCGGCGATTTCAGGAGCACCGCGGTCCCGGACGCCCCGTCATTGGCGCCCGGAACCGGGAGCCGGCGGTCTTCCCTCCGGGAGCTTTGATCCGCCTGGGGGCGCGTATCCCAGTGGGCGATCAGGAGGATGCGGTCCCGTGCGTCTGGCCGGAAGCGGGCGAAGACGTTCGCGAGGCGAAGCGTATCGCCGGATTCCGCGACGTGGGTGAACGGCTGGAGCAGGACCGTGTCCGCGCGCTCCGCCAGGAAGCTCTGCATCCACTGCAGCTGGCGTCGGTGGCCTTGTGTGCCCGGAATGCGGGGTCCAAAGGCAACCTGGCGCTCGGATGCGCGAACGCCCGCTCCGCATTGAAGGGACTGTCGTCACCGGATCCTGGTGAGGCACGTCCCTCCCGTCCGAACAGGCGAGGACGGACGCACCAAGAGCCAGGGCAACCAAGCGACGCAATGAGGGTAAACAGATCACGGATGTACCTGGAGTAGAGACAGTCACTGACCCGCCATGACCCAGCAAGTTCCGAGCGCATCTTGAGGGATTCTCACCCGTTACCTGCTCCGGGCCCACCTGGGTCCGTTCCTGTTCGCGTTCTGCGCATTGACCGGCATCGTGCTGATCAACATGTTTGCGCAGAGGCTCGCGGATCTGGCTGGAAAAGGGCTCCCCCTGGACATCATTGCACGCTTCTTCCTGCTTTCGCTGCCCAGCAACATCGCTTTGACCTTTCCCATGGCGGTGCTGGTATCCGTCCTGTACACCTTTACCCAGCTCGCCGCGGAGAATGAGATGACGGCGCTCAAGGCGAGCGGGGTAGACTTGAAACGGCTGGTGCTGCCGCTGTTCGTGGTGGCGGGGGAATCACCGCGGGGATGGTCTTTTTCAATGCCGAGGTGCTCCCCGAAAGCAACCACCGGTGGCGGCAGCTCATGGTGGACATCGGGCGCAAGAGCCCTCTCCTTACGCTGCACGAGCAGACGTTGAATTCACTCCGGACGGGCGATGGCAGGTCGCGGTATTACCTGCAGGCGGCGCGCATCGACCCCATGACCAACCGGATGCGGGACGTGGTCATCTACGACGTCAGCGATCCGCGCATCGGGCGGACGATCTACGCGGATTCCGGCCGCATGGCCTTCAACGACGACCGGACCGACCTGTTTTACGCCTCTTCGACGGCCACCTGCGGGAAATCAACTTCGACGAGCCTCAGAACTTCCAGCGCCTCGCCTTTCGCCGGCAGGTGCTTCGCATGGCGGGTGTCGGCAACAAGCTGGAGCTGCAGGAAGGCTCCGGGTATCGAGGTGACCGGGAAATGACAGCCGCCATGCTGCACGGCAGAATCGACACCTCTAAGCACGGAGCTTCAGGGCGTCCGGCGCACTGCGCGCGAAGCCGCAATGACAGATCTGGAGCGCACCCTGGGGCGTGCCGTGCCCGCAGCGGCTACAGCCGCTCCAGCCCCGAGCAGCGACCCCGTTGCGGAAGCGCGCGCGTAGCGA
This sequence comes from Longimicrobiaceae bacterium, assembly GCA_030447645.1. Classification (GTDB taxonomy): domain Bacteria; phylum Gemmatimonadota; class Gemmatimonadetes; order Longimicrobiales; family Longimicrobiaceae; genus JAUJOM01. The sequence goes on from JAUJOM010000015.1 coordinate 34,549, forward strand.
GCGAGTTGCGCTCTTCGCAGGCACGCACCTCCAGCCTGGAACGCCAGATCCGCGAGTACCAGGTGGAGGTGCAGAAAAAATACTCCATCGCTGCCGCGGCCCTGGTCTTCGTGCTGATCGGTGCGCCGCTGGGTGTGCGGTTTCCGCGCGGCGGGATCGGGATGGTGATCGCCGCCAGCCTGACGATCTTCGCACTCTACTACGTGAGCCTGATCGCGGGTGAGGCTCTGGGGGACGCGGGGCATGTCCCTCCGGTGGTGGCGATGTGGGGGATGAACGCGATCTTTGCCGCACTGGGGCTGTGGGGGCTAAGCCGGATGGGGCGTGAAATGTCAACCGCACGTGGGGGTGGACTCGGGGAGTGGTTGAGCGCTCTGTTTTCGAGGAAGCAAAGATGACGAAGCTGCTCGATCGCTACGTTTCGCGGCAGTTCCTCGGCACCTTCCTGGTGCTGGTACTCGGGCTGCCCCTGCTCTTCATTGTCATCGACGTAACCGACAACCTGGACAAGTATCTTGCACGCGGCCTCGGGTTCGGCAAAGTAGGCCTTTCCTACGTCTACCAGCTCCCGCTCTTCATTCAGTACGCCATCCCGATTGCCGCGCTGGTGGCGACCGTGTTCACCATCGGGAACATGACACGCCACCAGGAGATCGCCGCGGCAAAGGCGGGTGGAGTGTCATTCTACAGGCTGCTCATCCCCATCGTTCTGCTGGGAGCAGTGCTCTCCATCGCCTCGCTCGCACTCGGTGAAGTGGTGCCCATCACCAACCAGAAGCGGGCTGAGATTCTGGGGGAGCGAGCCATGCGAGTCACGGGTATCCGCACTGACTTCGTGTACCAGACGGAGCGCGGGCGTATGCTCAGCGTCCGGCGCCTGGATCCGGCCGCGAACGAGATGACCGGTGTGGTCGTGGAGCAAGCCGGCATCGGAAGGCGTGCGGGGCTGCATGGCACGGCGGAGCGCGCCGGGTACACGCCGGGACGCGGCTGGACGCTGGAGCAGGGATATCTTCGCTTGTTCGGACCCAGCGGAGAAGAGCGCACCTTCAGCTTCCGCACGCTCCGTTTTCCCGACCTGCGCGAAACCCCGGAAGATCTGCTGGCCGAGCCCAAAGAGCCGGAAGAAATGCGCTTTGCGGAGATGAGCCGCTTCATCAGCGCGCTGCAGCGCAGCGGTGGCGATGTCCGCTCCCTCGAGGTAGAGCGAGCCCAAAAGATCGCGCTGCCACTCGCGGTGCTGGTCATCGTGATCTTCGGTGCGCCGCTCGCCACCAGCTCCCGTCGTGGGGGTGCGGCCTACGGAATCGGGATCAGCCTGGCGATTACGATGATTTACCTGATGCTCTTCAAGGTGGGCCGCGCGGTGGGTGCCTCGGGCGGGCTCCCGCCTCTGGTTGCCGCCTGGGCACCCAACGCGCTCTTTCTGGTAGCGGGCCTGGTCCTGCTCGCCCGAGTCCGGACCTAGAATAAAGCTAAAGACAAAGTGGAAAGGGAAACAGAATCGACGTGACTTTGACTCTGTAACGCCAAAGCTAAGTGGTGCGGGGCTGAACTGACACGTCTCCCTCGCGAAAACATGCACAGCCCCGCATCCACTTCAGCACCTTGTTGGGCGGCGTAAGGGTGAACTACGCGGGTTCGTGATGCTGGGTACGGGCGCGGATCACACTCGCGAGTGCGCGCAGCGCCTGGTTCACCGCTTCGGCGTCGGGAAAAACTTCGGCTACGTCCGGGTCCAGGAGCACCAGGTTGGTGCCCCGCGCATACCGCTCGGCGTACTTGCCCCGCACGGCACCACGCAGTTGCTCCGGCGTGAAGTCGTACTCGTCGCGCAACTCGTCGCCGGGCTCTTCAGAGTTCCAGGCTCCGTTCATAGCTTCTCCTTTCGCGCGGAGTCATGAGGCGGGCGCTGATCAGCCGGATGTGGTCGGCGCGCCCGGTCGCGCTGGTAATCAGGAACCGGCCCGCCGCAGAGCGGCCCAAGATCAACACTCGCTCTTCCCGCTCCGAATGGTCCGGGTCCGGCAGCGTGGCGGAAAGCGGATCCCCAAGCACAGTTGCGGCCTCCTCGAAGGAGACGCCATGTTTGCGCCGGTTGGAGTTCGCCTTCCCCGGGTCCCACTCGACCGACAGATCCATGCCTCCGAATGTACGCACCACCAAGTCTGAGGCCAAGAGGCACGCGCACCGCTCCACCGCGCCAGCACACAGCATGCTGAGGTGAGCCGCGCAACGTTTGTGTTCAAAGGCGACGGGCTGCACAGGCATGTGCAGCAGCACAGCTTCACGGCCCGGCGTCCTTTGCAAACCCTTGTTAGGCGGCGGGAATTACTCGACTCGCACCGCTACACCGCTGTACGGAGGTCAGTGGCTCGGGGAGGTCTGAACGGTGAATTCGCTGCTCCTGAGCCGCACGACGCGTGATGTGGTCTCCGATGTGCAGCCAGATTGCATGGCGCAGGTACGCACTTCAATCACCACCTGCATGCGCCCCTGCAGTGTTCCTTGCGGCTGCGGCTGCGCGCCACCCGTAAAGACGTTTGGTCCTCGGAACATGAGGGTGTCCACACGCTCGGAGTTCGGCATCAGCACCCTGGGCAATCCACCCGGGCAGGACCAGGCACCGTTGTAGGCGGAGCCTTCCGGGTCCGAAGCGCCCAGCAACTCCACGCCAAAAACCAGATTGGGCGAGTCACCGCAGCTTTCCAGGAACAGCGGAGTACGCCAATGGTTGCGAATCGTCGTCACAACGGTGAAGCCATACTGCTCCACTAATCCGGGCGGATTTAGCGGCACCGCAATGTAACTACCGCGATCGGTGTCAAAGTATGCCAGGGCGGCTGGTTCGGTTGAAGATGTGCAGCCGAAAACTAAAGCCAAGCTCACGAATGCGGTAATCCCCGCGCGAAGGTGTGAAGGCATTCACTGCTTCTCCGTGGAGGGTGAGCACAGGGTAAATCGAATCACGAAACAAACCGCTTCGCTGCGTAGCCGCTGGACGTGAAGGATCATGCGCGATCCCGCATCGCACAAGAGCAGCAGCATGCGTGATTTCAGGGTGCGGGATCGTCGCCTGCATTCGGTAGTTGGGCGCGGTACGCCGCAGGACTCACCTCAGTGGGATCTCCGCGCCGATCCGCACCGCCAGCCCGGTTCGCCACTCGTGCGCGGGACCACGGGAAAGCTCCGCCCCCGGACCCCTCTCTCCATACACCCGTGTGACGAGGTCATAAGAAAGCCGGAACCAACTCTGGTCCACATCCAGCGCGAGCCGGACTCTGCCCGGCGTACGAACCCCGGCGGAGGTCAAGATATACGGTACGTCCTGCGGGGCGAACCACCCCGCACCAGCTGCGATTCCGAGCGGTATCCGGGTCCGCGTAGTGTAGCGCACCCGTGCGTCGAGCGCCGTGTGCGTATCGCTGTGGCTGAAGGGATAAACCGCTGTTGTGTAGCGGTCTTCGAAGAGTTCCACTCTCCCCATGTTCAGGCACAGGTCCGTTCCAAGCGACTGTAGCAAGGCACCCCGCCCTTCGAGTGCGAGTGATCCCCAGGCAATGCCCCCCCGAAGTTCAGCTGTCGCGTGTCCGGCACCGCCACAGCCCTGAAATTCAGTTGGTAGACTGCTGATAGCAGCAGCGAAGCCGATGAACGGGACCGGTGCATTACCGTATGGTGCCTGCGCCGCAATGTCGCGGGAATGAAAGCCCAGCAGAGGTGGCAAGAGCAGCAAAGTGCAGAGCAGTTTCATGTGCGGATCACTTTGGCAAAGTGTGAGTGCAAGGCAAACGCAAATCTACCAATAACGTCCCAACACCTTGGATCCGGACAGACAGCCCAACAATCATTCGGCCGGGGCGGGCAACACACACTCACGATAGTACCGCGCTAGGCCGCGGCTTCCTGCTCCTCGCGCCGCTTGCACTCCAGACAGTAGCGGGCGTGCGGAAGTGCATCCAGACGCTCGAAGGGGATCTCCTGCTTGCAGCTATGGCAGAGCCCGAACTCCTGCGGATTGCTGTACAAGCGCCGCAGGGCTCCCTCTACCCGGTAGAGATAGCGGCCTTCCTTGCTGGCGAACAGGAACGACTTTTCCCGCTCCATGGCATCCGTCCCCTGGTCCGCCATGTGGAACGAGTAGCTCGACAAATCCGAGTCCGAGGCATCCCGGGCCGTTTTGGCCTGCTCCTGGAACCGTCCAATGCTGCGTCGAACCCGATCGCGTTCGCGAAGGAGCCGTCGCTCTATGTGCTCGAGCTGAGCTCGATCCATTCCGGCCTCACTGCTGAAGGTGGCAATTTCCCCGAAACTAATGAATTTAACTTCGACCTAACTCTCGAACAAGTGTTCCATCAAGGCGTCAGATTCCGAGCACGTGCAAGAGCACGTCGTTGGTCATTCCCCAGAGCATGATCCCGACGATCAGGATTAGGCCGACGTGCGACAGCCGGATCCGCTGCTCAACCGACAGCGGCCGCCCACGCAACGCTTCCAAGCCCAGGAAGAGGAGGTGTCCGCCATCCAAGATCGGGATCGGGAGCAGGTTGAGCACGGCGAGGTTTACGGAAAAAAGCGCCATGAATTCGAAGAAGCGCTCAAGCCCCTGGCGAGCCGCGTCGCCGGACACCTTGCCGATTGTAAGCAGGCTTCCCACCCCACGTGGCGATTCTCGTCCGCTCACCAGCCGCCCGAGTGAAGTCCCGATCATCGCGACGGTAGACCAGGTGGCTTCGGCGCCGTAGGCTACTGCCGGAAGGACTCCGAAGCGGCGATGCACCACCGGAACATCCGGGCCGACTCCAACCTTGCCCACAGTGGTGCCGGCGGCGGGACCAAGGGTTTCGCGCTCCGCACTTGGCGTGAGCGTCACGTTGCGGAGCTGCCCATCCTTTTCAAGCTGCAGCGTAAGCGGCCGCCCCGGGTGCCCACGAACGATCCGTACAAACTCGTCCCAGCCGGAGATTGCCTGCCCCCCGGCCGCTCGTACACGATCACCCGGCTGCAGGCCGGCCCTGTCCGCCGCCGAACCGGGAACGATCTGCCCAAGTACTGGCGCGTACAGGGGCTGCAGAGCCAGGATCAACCCCGCACGCGCGGTGTCGTTCATGGGGATCTGCAGCGTTGCGGGCGGCGCGTCCGCGAAACGGACCGTGATCGGGCCGGCAGGCGCACGCACCAGTGCCTGCCGGAATTCCTGCCAGTGCTCAATCGGTGTGGATCCCACGGAGACCACCCGCGCCCCCCTCGGGACCCGCGCGATCTCCTCCGCGCCGGCCGGGAGTTCTTCCGCCGGAGGCACCGCGAGCCGGGTGACCGGGGTGAAACGCTCGCCGTACACCATCGCGAGGCCGGTGAATACCAGCCAGGCGAAGAGCACGTTCATGATCACCCCCGCCGACACCACCCACGCACGCGCCAGGAGGGACTTGCTGTCGAAGTGGCGAGAGGCGTCCACCTCCGGGGCGGCGCCGCCTTCCACCACTTCCACCATCTCGGCGTCCTCCATTCCAGCCATCTTGACGTAGCCACCAAGCGGAAGCGCACTGAGCACGTATTCGGTTTCCCCACGCCGGAAGCCCACCACCTTGGGACCGATGCCGAGGCTGAAGCGGGGAACGGCGATGTCCACCGACTTCGCAGCGAAAAAGTGACCCCACTCGTGCACCAGGATCAGCACGGACAGGACCACCAGTGTAGCCAATACAGTTATCAACAAAGCACGTACCCTTGTACCAAAGTTATCGCCTCCCGGCGCGCCCAGGCGTCTGCCTCGAGCACCCTATCCAGAGTATCGGCCGCTCCGCCGTCCCACCCGTGAAGTACGTCTCCGAGTACGGCGGCAATCCCGGGAAATGGGAGCCGCCCGTCCAGGAACGCAGCGACCGCGATCTCGTTCGCGGCGTTGAACACGGCCGGCGCCGTCCCACCCGCGCGTCCCGCATCGACGCCCAGCTCGAAGGCGGGAAAACAGTCTGTCCGTACCGGAGCGAAGGTCAGTGGTCCGGCGGCGATCGGGTCGAAGCGGCGGCATGCGTACGGAAGGCGCTCCGGGTATCCCAGTGCATACACGATCGGAAGCTCCATGTTCGGAAATCCGAGCTGCGCGAGCACGGAGCCATCCACAAACTCGACGAGGGAGTGAATGATCGACTGCGGATGAATCACTGCCTCGATCTGCTCGTACGCGACCCCAAAAAGGTGATGTGCCTCGATGACTTCCAGCGCCTTGTTGGCGAGCGTGGCACTGTCGATGGTGATCTTGGCTCCCATCTCCCACGTCGGGTGACGGAGGGCATCCGCGGGGCGCACGGCAGCGAGCTGCTCGGGCCTGTATTCCCGAAAAGGTCCGCCGGACGCGGTGAGGATCAATCGCTGAACCTCGGCGGCGTCCGTGCCGCGGATGCACTGCAGGATCGCGCTGTGCTCACTGTCCACCGGAACCAGCTCCCCACCCCCCTCAGCCGCGGCACGCAGAACCAGCTCGCCACCGCACACCAGCGACTCTTTGTTGGCGAGCGCAACTCGCTTCCCAGCCCGTAGCGCCGCCAGGGTCGGCTCCAATCCCGCGGCCCCAACCAGGGCATTCAGCACGATGTCCACATCCGCGTGGGTTGCCGCCTCAAGCAGAGCTTCCCGTCCGTCCGTTTCCACCAGCACGCTTAGCAGGGGGCGGTGGTTCGCCGCCAGCTGCCGCAGAGCTTCACCGTTTCGATTGGCGGAAAGCGCAACCACCCGGAATGCATCCGGATGCTGGTCGAGCACCGCCAGGGCACTGCGGCCGATGGAGCCGGTGGCCCCCAGGATGGCAACGCGCTTCACGCGCCACTCCGGACCAGGTACCGAAAAAAGGTGTAGGCGATGGGAAGGGTAAAGAGCAGCGAGTCGAACCGGTCCAGCGCACCCCCATGGCCCGGGAGCAGCGCTCCGGAATCCTTGAAGCCAGCGTCGCGCTTCAGCAGCGACTCGGCCAGATCACCGACCTGAGCGGCGACCGAGACCAGCAGGCCGAAGCCGATGGCCTCCGGCAGCGAAATCCGGTAGGTAGGGAAGCGCGACAGCAGGGTGGCGTACGCCGCGGCGGCGATCACGCTGCCCACCAATGCACCCACCGACCCTTCCACCGTTTTTCCCGGGCTCACCCTGGGGATCAGCTTGCGCCGGCCCCATTGCCGTCCGGCGAAGTAGGCGCTGGTGTCGGAAACCCAGGTAAGCAGCACCGGAGCGAAGAGCAGCGCCGTTCCGTGCCAGGGGTCTTGCAAACCGGGCAGGTGGCGAAGAAAAAGGCCGTAGGCGAGCAGGCCACCTGTGTAGATGGCCCCGAATACCGTGGTCGAGATCGCGAGCAGCGGCTGTCCGGTGACGCCCCGTGTCCAGATAGCCGCGGTAGCCGCCACCAGGACGAGCAGGGCCGTCCATCCGGCGAATCCTGCCCCGGCCGCACCTCCCGCCGGGAACAAAGTGGCCAGCAGAATGAATCCAGCCGCGCCGCCGGCTGCGAGAAGCCGGATTGGGTGCCCCTCCTTGCGTGCCGCCATGCGGGCGAACTCCAGCGCGGCGATCACCGCGATCAGCGTGAGGAGTGCGCCCAGTACCCACCGCCCGGCGTACACGGCCGCCATGGCAAGTGGAATGCCGACGGCGGCGACCGCGACACGCTGGGTGGTTTCGGACGCGGGCACCGGCGGGGCCTTAGACCTCGAGGACTTCCGCTTCCTTGCGCTTGAGGAGCTCGTCTACCCGCTCGACGTACTGATTGGTCAGCTTTTGCACGTCGTCCTGTTCGCGTCGCGCCGCGTCCTCGGAGAGCTCGCCATCTTTTTGACGCTGCTTGATCTCGTCGTTGGCATCCTTGCGGGCCTGCCGGATGGCCACACGCCCTTCTTCGGCCATCTTGTGAAGGAGCCGCACATACTCACGCCGCCGCTCCTCAGTGAGCGCCGGAATCGGAATCCGGATCATGCTGCCGTCGTTGGACGGATTGAGGCCCAGGTCGGACTCCTGCAGCGCTTTTTCGATCGCCTTGATCAGGCTGCGGTCCCAGGGCTGCACGGTGAGCAGACGGGGCTCCGGCACGCTTACCGTGCCCACCTGGTTCAGGGGCATGTGTCCGCCATAGGCCTCAACCCGGACTGTCTCGAGCAGGGCCGGCGATGCCTTGCCGGTGCGTACACCGGCAAACTCCCTGCGCATCGCCTCGAGGGCCCGCTCCATCCGTTCTTTTGCAGCGTTGGTGCTCACAGCGTCGCTCCGGGTCAGGGGTGAACCAGTGTCCCGATCTGCTCGCCACGTACGGCGCGAGCAACCGCGCCCGACTCGGCGAGACTCAGGACGATGATTGGCAAACTGTTTTCCTTGCACAGCGAAATTGCAGCGGCGTCCATCACTCCGAGTTCCCGGGTCAGCGCATCCATGAAGGAAACCATAGGAAGGAACTCAGCCTCAGGGTGCTTGACCGGGTCGGCCGAGTACACCCCCTTCACCTTGGTCGCCTTGATGATCACGTCGGCGTTCATCTCGATGCCACGCAGAACGGCCGCCGTGTCGGTGGAAAAGTACGGGTTTCCGGTGCCACCCGCGAAGATCACCACCCGCCCCTTTTCCAGGTGTCGGAGTGCCCTGCGGCGGATATACGGTTCCGCGAGCTGCTCCATGCGGATGGCGGTGAGCACGCGGGTCTCGATGCCCTTGCGCTCCAGCGTATCCTGAACCGCGAGGGCGTTGATGACCGTGGCGAGCATACCCATGTAGTCCGCGGATACGCGGTCCATACCCCCCGCGCTCGCCTGCGTCCCGCGAATGATATTTCCTCCCCCGATGACCAGGCCGAGAGCCACCCCCATGTCATGAAGCTGCCGGATCTCAGCGGTGAGCGCCTCCACCACGGGAGGGGCAATTCCGAAGCCCTGCTCCCCGGCGAGCGCTTCGCCGGAAAGTTTCAGCAGGACACGCGGATACTTCAGCGCCTCCGGCGCCACTACTCCCCGAGGGCGTAGCGCGTAAACCGGCGCACCTCGATCTTTTCGCCGGTCTTCCCCGACACTTCAGTGATCAGCTGGCCTACCGTTTGGTCCGGGTTCTTCACGAATGGCTGCTCCAGCAGCGTGCTTTCCGCGTAGAACTTTTCCAGCTTCCCTTCGATGATCTTGTCCCAGATCTTTTCCGGCTTGCCGGATTCGCGCATCTGCTCCCGGTACACACCGCGCTCGCGCTCTACCACGTCCGCCGGGATCTGTTCGCGGTTCACCGCTGATGGGTTCGCGGCCGCGATGTGCAGGGCGATCAAACGCGCGAGTTCCTGGAACTGCTCGGTTTTCGCGACAAAGTCGGTTTCGCAGTTGAGCTCCACCAGCACACCAATCTTGCCGCCCATATGAATGTAGGTCGCAATGGTGCCCTCCCGCGCCTCGCGCTCCGCGCGCTTGGCCGCTTTGGCCGCGCCGCGGGCGCGAAGAATATCGATCGCGTTCTCCATGTTGCCGTTCGCGTCGGTCAGGGCGGCTTTGCACTCCATCATCCCCGCGCCGGTGCGGTCGCGGAGTTCCTTCACGTCTTTGGCTGAGATCGTCGTCGTCACGGTTACATTCGGTTTGTTGGACATGTGCAATGGGGCCACGCAAATGGTGGCCCCATCAGGGATACGGAGGGGCGGAAACCCGGCGTCAGGTTTCGCCGCCCGTTCCGTCGGAATCGCCGCCGTCTTCGTCACCGCCACCTCGCAGGTTGGCGATCACATCCGGCTTCGGGCGGCGCTTGCGACGGGGGCGCTTCTTACCGCCCCGGCGGTCATCGTCGGCTGGAGCTCCGGTACCCGTCTCGGTCGAGTAGCTGGTCACCTCGGCCTCGTCGGAGCGGCGGCGCTCCTCGGCAGGCATGGCCGCACGCGCTTCGCGTATCGCTTCGGCGATCGCGCCCGTGATCACCGAAACCGAGCGGATTGCGTCGTCGTTGCCGGCAATCGGCACCGTCAACTGGTCCGGATCCGCATTCGTATCAGCGATTGCGATCACCGGGATACGCAGCTTGTTGGCTTCGTTGACGGCGATGCGCTCCTTCTTGGCATCCACCACAAAGAGGGCTCCAGGAACCCGAGCCATGTCCTTTACGCCGGACAGGTACTTTTCAAGCCGCTCCCGCTCACGGTCGAGCATCAGCTGCTCCTTCTTGGTGTAAAACTCAAAGGAGCCTTCCTCCTGGCCCCGCTCCAGCTCCTTGAGCCGGCGGATTTGTTTCTTGATGGTGCCGAAGTTGGTGAGCATGCCACCGAGCCAGCGCTCCGTCACGTAAAAGGCGCTGGAACGCTCGGCTTCGCTCTGAATGATCGGGCGAAGCTGCGGCTTGGTGCACACGAAGAGCACCCGGTCACCCCGCGAGATTACGCTGCGCACCAGTTCCTGGGCGAGCTCGAGCTGCCGGAGTGTCTTTTTGAGGTCTATGATGTAGATGCCGTTCCGCTCGGCGAAGATGAAGCGGCGCATCTTGGGGTTCCACCGGCTGGTCTGGTGACCAAAGTGAACGCCGGCTTCCAGCAGATCCTGAATTTGTGGCTGAGGCATGTAAGCTTGTGTTGGGTTGATCTTCCACCAGCCGTCACCCGCCGCGCCGACTACCCCGTGGGGCAGCACCCGACGCGGCGTCGGGCGGTGTGCGAGATGGTTTGTACTAGCGCTTGCTGAACTGGAACCGCTTGCGCGCCTTGGGACGCCCGTACTTCTTGCGCTCCACCATGCGCGGGTCACGCGTCAGCAACGTGGCGGCACGAAGGCGCCCACGCAAATCCTCATCGCTCTTCACCAGCGCGCGGGCGACACCCAGACGGATGGCATCGGCCTGGCCCCGGATGCCGCCGCCTTCCACACGCACCGTGGTGTCGAAACGGCCCAGCGTGTCCGTAACGTCGAACGGCTGGCTGGCGGACTGCTGGAGAACCCGGCGCGGGAAGTAGTCTTCCAGCGAACGCCCGTTGACCACCCAGCGACCGTTGCCAGGGCGCAGGTATACGCGAGCCACCGAGGTTTTGCGGCGCCCAATCGCGTGAAACTGATCTGGAGTCATGAAGCTGAAGCTGCGAAAGTCAGGGGAGTCGGCTGCTGCGACTGGTGCGGGTGCTCGGTCCCGGCGTATACACGAAGCTTGTCGCGCATCTGACGGCCAAGCGCGTTCTTGGGAAGCATCCCCTTGACGGCGAGCTCGATTACGCGCTCCGGGTGACGCTCCATCATCCGTCGGAACGGGATGAAGCGGTCGTTCCCCATGTACCCGGTGTGCTTGAAGTACGTTTTCTGATCCGGCTTGTTGCCGGTGAGACGAATCCGGTCGGCATTGATGACGACCACGTAGTCGCCGGTGTCCAGGTGCGGAGTGTACGTGGGCTTGTGCTTGCCGCGCAGCACCCGCGCAATTTCGGTCGCCAGGCGGCCGAGAACCTGATCGGCGGCATCGACCACGAACCACTGGTGCTCGATCTCCCCCGCCTTCACACTGTACGTCTTCATCAAACTGAAACTGTTGGCATGCGGGAACAAGGAAACCGCAACGATAGCAGTTGCCCGCGGCTCTGTCAAGACAGAAAGGTCTCCAGAAAGCGGGCACGGGACTGATGGCGCAAGCGCAGCAGGGCCCGCTCCTTGATCTGCCGCACCCGTTCCCGGGTTATTCCGCACGCTTCACCGATCTGCTCCAGCGTGCGCGGCTCCTCGTCACCCAGTCCGAAGTACATCCGCAGCACCCAGGCTTCCCGCTCCTTTAGGGTAGAAAGGGTCTGCTCAATGGTGCGCTTCAGGGCTTCCTCGTACACCTCCTCGTCCGGCCCAGCCGAGTATGCGTCCTCCAGGTGATCGAGCAGGCGCCCGTCCTCACCCGGCGCGAATGGGGCATCCAGCGACAACTCGACCCCAAAGGCTGCCAGGGTGGACTCGATCTCGGACTCTTGTACGTGCAGATCTCCGGCAAGCTCCTGCAGCGTCGGCTCACGCCCGAGCTCCTGCGAAAGCGCGGAGGAGCGCTTGCCGATCCGGTGCGCCGCCCCCGCGCGGCTGGTCGGCACCCGCACCATGCGCCCCTGCTCCGCTAGTGCCTGCAAGATCGCCTGACGGATCCACCAGACGGCATAGGAGATGAACTTGATCCCTTTGGTTTCGTCGAACTTCCGCGCGGCACGGATCAGGCCGATGTTACCCTCGTTGATCAGGTCCACCAGCCCCACGCCCTGATGCTGGTAGCGCTTGGCCACACTCACCACGAAGCGCAGGTTGGAGCGTACCAGGAGGTCCAGTGCTTCCTCGTCACCGGCACGAATCCGCTGCGCAAGCTCCGACTCCTGACCGCGGTCGAGCAACGAGTACACGCTGATCTCCCGAAGGTACTGATCCAGCGATTGGGATTCAGCGGCGAGTGAAGTAGACGAACGGGCTTTCATCAAAGCGCTCGGGGCGCGGGAAACATGCGGGGTGGCGGAAGCGGAGGTGCCCAAATGTGCTACACGGGCGGGCGGAGTGTCAAGCCTTCACCGGATCGCCTCCCCGATTCTTGCCCACCGGACCGACGTAAGCCAGGCAAAGGGATTGGCGGCCCCCCGATCAAAGGAATAATACACGAACATGGGCCGCCCCCGTATGGCGGCGGCATCCAGAAAGCCCCAGTAGCGGGAGTCTTCCGAGTTGTCGCGATTGTCGCCCAGGGCAAAAAACCTTCCCGGCGGGACCACGATCGGTCCCCAGTTATCCCGCGTGGGACGGTACTCAAATCCATCCCCCTTGCCTCTGATGAGATGGGCGAGCTGCCACATCATCCGGCTGTCACCCGGGTCACTGAGCGGATCGATAGAGCGGATGTACGGCTCGGGCTGCCGCTTCCCATTCACCCAGAGCACCTTGTTCCGCATCTCCAGCGTATCTCCGGGCATGCCTACCAGGCGCTTGACGTAATTGCGATGTGGGTCGTGGGGAGGGAAGAACACCACCACGTCCCCTCGCTCCGGCACCGACAACGAGGGGAGGCGGGTGTGCGTAAGCGGGATTTCGGCGCCGTAGACCGCCTTGTTGACCAGGAGAAAGTCCCCGACCATCAGCGTCCGCTCCATGGAGCCGGTCGGGATCTTGAACGCCTCGAAGAGCAGGCTGCGGATCAGGACGAACAGCAGAAACGCGGTCACGACCGCTTTGGTCCAGTCCCACATCCAGCTTCCCCTACGGACAGGCGCGTGCTCCATCTCCCAGTGTACCCGCTCGCAATTACAAGCGTTCCGCTTCCTCGGGCTCCTGCCCCGGCCCTGCATAGTTGTCGATCTGCGCGCGCTGCAGGCGTCCCGAGTAGTCCAGATATCCCACCTTCGTTTCCGAGTAAAACTCGTACACCTCCCAGCCACCTTCTCGGTGCCCGTTGCCGGTCTGCTTCACCCCCCCAAAGGGCAGGTGTGCTTCCGCGCCGATGGTTGGTGCGTTGACGTAGGTGATCCCGTTATCCAGCTCCTGCAGTGCCCGAAACGACACATTGACGTCGCGCGTGTAGACCGAGCTGGAAAGGCCGTACTTTACTTCGTTGTTGATCCGGAACGCTTCGTCCACGTCGCCGAAGCGGATCACTGACAAAACAGGACCGAAGATTTCTTCGGTGGCGATGCGGGAGCCAGGCTGGACGTCCGTGAAGATGGTTGGCTCGAAGAAGAACCCATCTTTCAGCGCCCTGCCGGTGGCACGTTCACCACCGAGCGCCAGGTCACCCTCCCCCTGCCCTATCTCGACATACTGCTCCACTTTTTCGCGGGATGCCTCGTTGATGAGGGGCCCCACCTCCACATCCCCATCCAGCCCGTAGCCGAGCTTCAAGCCCTTCGCCTGCTTGCGAAGCCTGTCCACGAACTCGTCGTGGATGTCCTCATGCAACAGCAGTCGTGACGTGGCGGTGCAGCGCTGGCCGGTGGTGCCGAATGCACCCCAGAGCACCCCCTCCAGTGCCAAATCCAGATCGGCGTCCGGCATGACGATCTGCGCGTTCTTGCCGCCCATTTCCAGGGAAAGCCGCTTGTGCATCTCGCCGCAGATCCTGCCCACGATCCGTCCGGTTTCCGTGGACCCGGTGAACGAGATCACCGGGATACCGGGGTGCTCCACGATCGCGGCCCCGACCTCCTCCCCCAGCCCGTGCACCAGGTTTACCACACCCCGTGGAATTCCCGCCTCCTCCAGGATTTCCACCAGCAGTGTGACCGTGTGCGGCACGTCCTCGGCCGGCTTGATGATCACACTGTTCCCGCAAAGCAGCGCCGGAAACATCTTCCAGGTGGGGATGGCCATCGGAAAGTTGAAGGGCGTAATCAGCCCGCATACGCCGATGGGGCGGCGGAAGCTCATCGCCCACTTGTCGCGAAGCTCCGAGGGCACGGTATGCCCGAAGAGGCGGCGCCCCTCGGTGGCCGCGTAGTAGGCGGTGTCGATCCCTTCCTGCACGTCGCCGCGCGTTTCCTGCAGCGTCTTCCCCATTTCTCGGGTGGCGGCGCGAGCAATTTCGTCCTTGCGGGCAGTAAGCAGGTCCCCGACGGTCTTGAGCAACGCGCCACGTTCGGGGGCCGGCGTGCGCCGCCAGGTCTCGTAGCCACGCCTGGCCGCCTCTACGGCGCGATCCACATCGTCACGTCCCGAGCGAGGCCACAGGCCGATCAGGTCGGATTGTTTCGCGGGATTGCGGTTCTCGAAGTACTCGCCCGTGGTGGGCTTCACCCACTCACCACCAATAAAGTTCTTGTGCTTATCTGCCATAGTTCTCCGCGTGTACTCGAATGGAAGCGAGTGATGGGTGCGGAGAAAAGATCGGGTGTTGCGGGCGTGCTGTAAAGGCGATCTCCTCAGCGGAAAGTGATCACTTTGACTGGAACTCTGCTCACCGCCGCCTGACCATTGCCCAGCGCACCCGTAGATCCATCGCCCCAACAGTAGGCCGCGCCGTCCGGAGTGACCACGCATGTATGGAAGAGACCCGCGCTGATTGACTCGAACACCAGACCGCCCGCCACCTCGGAAGGTACCAAGCTGCCCGCTTCCTTTCCGTCTCCAAGCTGACCGGATCTATTGTTGCCCCAGCAGAAGGCACGCCCTGCCGTCGTGACACCACAAGCATGCCCGAAACCCGCACTCACAGCCCAAAAGCGAAGCTCGCCAGCCACACGCGTGGGCGTGCTCGTCGCGACTTCTGTTCCATTACCAAGAGTACCTTGGAGTTTCTGCCCCAGCACCAGGCGGTGTCTTGGGGGTAACGGCACAGGTAAACTCTCCACCAACATCAATGGAGCGAAAGCGATGGCCACCCTGGACAGCCAAGGGCACCCTGCTGCATATGCCTGATGTATATAGTCCCCGTACATGTCTCTGTGGTGGCGCTGCCTAGGCTTTGGCACCGATACCCTGAAATCCCCAG
The DNA here is from genome assembly GCA_030447645.1 of Longimicrobiaceae bacterium. Lineage (GTDB taxonomy): Bacteria > Gemmatimonadota > Gemmatimonadetes > Longimicrobiales > Longimicrobiaceae > JAUJOM01. The sequence continues at coordinate 49,960 of JAUJOM010000015.1, forward strand.
CAGTACGCTGCACCGTCTGTGGTGATGCACAAACGAAGGGGAAATGGAATGCCTTCGCACTTAATGACTGAAAAACGTGTCCACCCGCCACCGGAAGGAATTCCGCGCTCTTGCCGAGCGTGGTTCCTATGCCGAGCGTACCGAAGGGTGTTGTTTCCACGACAGTAGGCAGCTCCTGCCTCCGTCAAACCGCATTCGTATGGGCCTCCCAGGTGCAGAGCCGCCACTCACCTGTCGGAAGGGAGGGCTCGCGACAACACGCGGTGTCGGGTGGAGGAGCGGGCGTCCCAGGTGCAGTGCCGTCGTTGGCGACAGCCCAGATCCCGTCGCCTAACCGATGGTGGTAGCTCGGAGCGGAGCGAAAGGCGAGCCCTCCGGCGAGCGGAGCCGCTACCGTCAGAGTCACCGACCGATACCGAGTCGCCGTCGAGGAGCTGCCGGAGCCCCAGCAGAATGCGGTGGCGCGTTGACTGGCAACAGGCTGGTACAGCCCCTGACGGTAAACACTCCAGCTTTGATCGGACCCCGCAACGGTGAGCGCCTGGTACCGCACCGCTACCCCCGGCCCCTGACGGCCGGTTCCACTAAGTGATCGATTGCCCGCCAATCCGTGGCGGAGACGCTGAGCTTGGCTGGTGCCTGCTGGCTGGCGGAGGCGCGCACATTGGGCCCGGGCGTGAGTCCAACACTCACTTTAGAATCCGACCTCGACTCTGTAGCCACAGAGATGGGCTGTTCTGGACCGCCATTTACCTGATACGCAGCACTCGCCAGCCCAGCATTGTCAGTCAGCGTTCCACTAAGTACGACAGTAGAGTCAGGGGAAGTAAAGGACTGGCTTGGACTGATGATCGTTACTTCGGGTGGGGTCACATCCCGACCCGGTGCAGCAGGCTCAGTGCAGCCGGCAATTGGCAATACGGCAGATGCGAATACTACGGAGAGGCCAACACGATTCGGAAAATGCATGGGGCCAGGAAGGTAGTAGAGTTTGCCGGAACACGGCATCACTGATCCCCAGCCTGAGCATCCAATGTACTACGAAAGCCGCCAAACGTAGCGCTAGGGCTCTATTGCAGTCAATTTAGCGGAATCATTCTTCCCGCACAAGAGCGCAGCGCTCGATCTTCTTGTACAGGTTGGAGCGGCAAGCAGCCGAGCCGTGGCTGCCACGCTGTGCACAGAATTACCGCGTGGTGCTGATGGCGGTCGGCTCCCACTGCTGTATACGCCCAATCAAGCGGTCAACCTGCAGTGGCCAATCATGCAGCGTGGCCGGATCAAAGTCCGCACCGGTGGGCCACACCAGGGTGTGCGCCTCAGGGTCGATGCTCACTTGGGCGAAGACGGCCGGATCACGGAGCGGACCGAAGAGATCCCCAGCGAGAATCGGCTCAAAGTTGATGGTGCGTTCGGTGCCGTCGTCGAAGCCCAGGCGGAGGGTGTAGTCAGCCACCAAGTCGAAGCGGCGCACGCGGTAGATCGGATGAGTACCCATGGCGTATATCAGGTCAGAGGCGCGATGGGGAGCGGTTCGCGGCCGGCCTGCAGCCGCTCCCAACTGGCCAACAGCTCGGATTGGTGCAACTCGGCCCAGGCTTCTACCAATCGTTGCTGACGCTTGGGGAGTGTACCCGCGATCAACTCAACCGGGTCCAGGCTGTAAATCCCCACCTCGTTCTGATAGTAAGCGTGGAAGTGCGGAACATGATGGGGAGTACCGACTTCCAAGTACATTCGTATGATGATCCCATAGAAGCGGCTGAGTTCCGGCACGTGACACTTACTCTTCCCGTACCAATTCGTAGCGCTCGATCTTTTTGTACAGATTGGAGCGCGGCATGTCGAGCAGCCGCGCCGTCTCGGCCACGTTCCAGTCGTTCTCCCGCAACTTCTGGAGGATGAAGGCCCGCTCGGCGACATCCTTGAACTCGGCAAAGGTCGTAGAGCTGAGCAGATCCGCGGAAAGGCTGCCACCCTGCGGCTTACCAGCTACCAGCATATCCACGTCCGCGGCGGTGATTGTGTCCCCAGAGGCGAGGATCAACAGACGCTCCACGGTGTTGCGCAGCTCGCGCACATTGCCGGGCCAGTCCATGCGCTGCAAGCGCTCGACCGCCTCGGGCGAAAAGCGGCGAGGACGGAGCATGCCTTCTCGCACCGTGCGATCCGCGAAGTGCTGCACCAGCATGGCGATGTCTTCGCGGCGCTCCCGGAGCGGCGGCAGGTGCAGTGGAATCACGTTCAACCGGTAGAAGAGATCTTCACGGAAGCGCCCACCGCGGATCTCCTCCGCCAGCTCCTTGTTGGTGGCGGAAAGCACCCGCACATCCACCTGGATCGCTCGTGCACCGCCGACACGGGTGATCACTCCTTCCTGCAGCGCACGCAGCACTTTGGCCTGGGCGTTGGGGCTCATATCCCCGATCTCGTCCAGGAAGAGCGTCCCGGTATGGGCAAGCTCGAACTTGCCGGCACGGTCTTCATGGGCGCCGGTGAAGGAGCCCTTCATGTGGCCGAAGAGCTCGGATTCGATCAGCTCCGCCGGGATGGCGGCACAGTTGACCTCTACGAATGGGCGGTTGGCACGGGGCGAAAGACGGTGGATCGCCCGGGCGACAAGCTCCTTGCCGGTCCCATTCTCGCCGGTGATCAGGACCCGCGCATCCGTGGGTGCCACCCGCTCCACGCGTTCCAGCACCTGGCGCACCGCGAAGCTGCGGCCGACCATCTCGTGGCGCTGCTGGACCTCGGTGCGAAGCCGCGCATTTTCCTCGGCGAGACCCCGCTGCTGCAGCGCGTTTCGAAGCAGCACCAGGATTCGATCTGTATCGAGCGGCTTTTCCAGGAAGTCGTATGCCCCGCGCCGGGTAGCTTGTACCGCGGTTTCAATGGTCCCGTGCCCGCTGATCATCACCACCAGCGCTCCAGGATCAATCTCCCGCAGCCGGGAAAGCACCTCCAGCCCGTCCATTCGGGCCATCTTCACGTCCAGAAAGGTGAGGTCGGGGCGAAACTCCTCAAAGAGCGTGATTGCTTCGGCACCTCCACCGGCCGCACGAATGTCATGCCCCTCGTACTCCAGGAGTTGCGACAGGACGTGCCGGATTCCCTGCTCGTCGTCTACAACCAGGATGCGTGCCATCAGCGGGCTGGCGTGAGTACCAGGTTGCCGTCCCGGACGCTTGCCCTTCCCACTCCATCTGGAAGACGAACCGGGAGCGCAGTAGGAGCCAGACCCGGGTTCCGGACGCCGCCCGATGCGTTCGAGTGCCGTCGGGTACAGGTGGGCTGGGATGGGGATATTGGCGAAGCGTACATCCATGATGTCCAGTGCCACCCTGCCCTGCTCCAGCGGTTGGACACGCCCAATAATCTCGACGGGTGCCGTATCCGGAAGAAACGCCCGAGCCCGCTCCAATTCCGCACATTCGGGAGCCGCTCCGTGGGAACCCGCGCCCGTAAGCGGAGGGTGTCACCCGACATGGCGACCCTCGCGTCGCTGAGCATGGCTGGAAATTGGTCCGCGTAGCGGTAGCGCGGATCAGACTGGTGATCTCGACTCCCGAAAGCTGCACGCTGTCCCCATTCTGACTCAGCCGCCGCAGCTTGGCTTCGGCCTGAGCCGCCGCCTCCGGCGAAACGGTGGCGGCCACTTCATCCTCCTGCCCAAAGAAGTGGCCCCGGAGCGCCCACACGAGCACCCCTCCGAGAACGAGCACCAGCAGCACAACCAGCAACCTTCTCACATCACCTCCACGGGCTCAGGGGTGTTTGCCCCGCATGCTTGCAGGATTGCATCAGCGGCACGATCCACCTCGGCTTCCGTGGTTGCCCACCCGAGCGACAGGCGCAACGCTCCGGCACGCTCCGTACCGAGTGCCGCGTGAGCGCCGGAGCACAGTGCAGACCAGCGCGGGCGAGAATGCCATGCTCCCGGTCCAGTCGGCTGGCCAGCGTGGCGGCATCCAGGGTGTCCGCGGTTAGCGTCACGATGCCTACGCCGTCGAGTGCCGCCGGTGAGCGGACGCGCACGCCAGACGTTGCTTGCAGCCGCCTGAGAAGCCGGTGCTTCAATCCGGACTCCCGCTCGTGCAGGGCGTTCGGCTGCTGTTCAAGCACCCACCGCACGCCCGCAAGCAGACCCGCCAGGCCGGGCCCATTCTGTGAGCCTGCCTCCAGGCGATCGGGTAGCAGCCCTGGCATACCGTCGGAATCCGAATCGCCCCCCGTTCCGCCGAGCAGCAGTGGGGCAACGTCAACGCCGTCCCGAACCCAGAGACCTCCCGTACCTTGTGGCCCAAGCAGCCCCTTGTGCCCCGTGAAGGCGAGCAGGTCCACCCCGAGCTCGTGTACCCGAACGGGCAGGTGCCCCGCGGTCTGGCAGGCGTCGAGCAGCACCAGCGCGCCATGGGCGTGCGCTCGCCGTGCCAGCTCCGCCACGGGGAGCAGCGCTCCGATCACATTGGACGCGTGTGGAAGCACCAGCAGTCGCGCACCCCGGAGAGCCTGCTCCGCTTCATCCAGATCGATGCCACCATCGGGACTGCCGGAAAGCACAAGCTCTTCTACCCCACGCTGCCTCAATACGGATATCGGGCGGCGAACCGCATGGTGGTCGTATGCCGTGCGGACCACCCGGTCACCGGGAGCCAGCAACCCGAAGAGCGCCGTGTTCAGAGCGTGAGTGCCGTTGAACTGAAAGGCGATTCTTCCGGGATCGCCACTGATCCCGAACAGCTCGGCCAGCGCTCGGCGGCAACGCAGCATGACTCGCCCCGCCTCGATCGCGCGCCGATGCCCGGAGCGGCCGGGCGTGGCTCCGATGTCGCGGAGATACTCGGTGACGGCCTCGGTGACCGCGTCCGGCCGAATCGCCGAGGTAGCTGCGTAGTCGAGATAGATCGAGTCGCGCATCACTCCGCCAGATCCAGCGCCACGTAGCGGAAGCCGAGTGCGCGCATGTCTTCGGAAACGCTATACCCCTCCGGACCGATCAGGCGGGCCCATTCGGCGCCGGGTACCGAGAGAGCGGAGATCTCGCCGTTGTGACCTACGGCTTCCACGGAAGCGCCTGCCAGCCCGTGGGCGGCAAGTACCCGCTCCGCCGCAGCGATCCTTTCCGTGCTCACGGGGCGCTTCCGATCTGCACGAGCTGACCGGCCGACAGTCCCTCGTTCAATGCACCGCGTCGGTATCCGTCCAGGTCAAGCAGCACCCGCTGAAAGCCGGCAGCACGCACTGTATGGTTCACCTGGCCACGCTGCTCCACGAGGCTGGCGAACTCCCCGGGGCCAACCTCCAGGCGGGCAACATCGCCATGATGCCTCACGCGGAACTCCCGAAAGCCCAGCGCACGCAGTCCACCCTCGGCGGCCTCCACCTGCCGCAAGCGTTCCGGCGTCACCCCGAGACCATACGGCAGGCGCGAGGCAAGGCAGGGTGACGCGGGCTGGTCCCAGGTCGGCAGCCCGAGTTCCCGCGACCAGCGCCGGATCTCGGACTTGGTCAGTCCGGCCTCCAGCAGCGGCGAGCGCACTCCGTGCTCGCGAGCGGCAACCGCACCTGGGCGGTGGTCGCCCACGTCATCCGCATTGCTGCCATCCAGAATTGCCCGGAAGCCGCGCTCCCGCGCCACTCCCAACAGCTTGCTCCACAGCTCGTCCTTGCAAAAGTAGCAACGGTTGCTCGGGTTGGCCGCATAGCGAGGGTCCGACATTTCCTCGGTGTCGATTTCCAGCCAGGGGATGCCGAACTGCTCCGCCACATCGCGTGCGGTATCCGCCATCCAGGAAGCTATGCTGTCGCTCTGGCCAGTGACGGCAAGCACGTTCTGGGGACCGAGCACGTCCACCGCGATCCGGGCCAGGAACACCGAGTCCACACCGCCGCTGTACCCGATCACCACGGAGCCGCAGTCGCGAAGAATGCCGAGCAGGCGCTCGCGCTGGATCATGCCGCCATCACCCGGTCCAGGCTACGGTACTGGATCGCCTCGGAAATGTGTGCTGTTCCGATGTCGCTAGCCCTATCCAGGTCCGCAATGGTGCGGGCGATCTTCAGGATGCGGTGGTAGGCGCGCGCCGAAAAGCCCAGCCGGGTGATGGCGGTGCGGAGCAGAGACTCGCTTCCTTGATCGAGCCGGCAATGCTCCCGGATATCCTTGGGGCGCATGTGCGCATTGGCGTACACGCCCGGGATGTGGGCGAATCGTGCCCGCTGGCGTTCGCGAGCGGCGGAAACCCGCTCCCGGATCGCTGACGATGGCTCACCCAGGCGGCCGTCGGACAGCTCCTTGTAGCGCACGGCCGGCACCTCGACATGGAGATCGATGCGGTCCAGCAGGGGACCGGAAATCCGCGCGAGATAACGCTGCACAGCCGGTGGTGGACAGGTGCAGGCCTTTTGCGAGTCCCCAAAGTGCCCGCAGGGACACGGATTCATCGCCGCAGCGAGCATGAAGCGCGCCGGGTAGGTGAGGCTCATGGCGGCGCGTGCAATCGTAACCTCACTGTCCTCAAGGGGTTGTCTCAATACCTCCAGCACCGGACGCCGGAACTCCGGCAGCTCGTCCATGAACAGGACGCCGTTGTGCGAAAGCGACACTTCCCCCGGGCGCGGAGTGGAGCCCCCGCCGATCAAACCCGCGTCGGAGATGGTGTGGTGCGGAGCGCGGAAGGGGCGCGTGGCGACCAGCGACTTGTCCGACGAGAGCAGCCCCGCGACCGAATGGATCTTGGTGGTTTCCAGCGCTTCGTCCAGGGTCATCGGCGGGAGGATGCTCGGCAGCCGGCGGGCGAGCATGGTCTTGCCGCTCCCGGGAGGACCTACCATCAGGATGTTGTGCGCTCCGGCCGCCGCAACCTCCATGGCCCGCTTGACGTGCTCCTGACCTTTAACCTCGGCAAAGTCGCTGGCGTAGGCATCCACGGTGCGGAACAGGGAGTCCCGATCCACCTGGGCTACGGGCAAGTCACCCGAGCCATCCAGAAAGCGGGTGACATCGGCGAGCGTTTCAGCGCCCCGCACCTCCAGCCCATCCACCACCGCGGCTTCGGCCACATTGTCCGTAGGCACGATCAGCCCCTTCAAACCTGCTTCGCGTGCCGCCAGAGCAATAGAGAGAGCGCCACGAACGGGGCGGATCCCTCCATGCAGGCCAAGCTCCCCGAGCAGCACGAAGTGATCCAGCTTCCCCGCAGGGTCGATCTGGCCCGTACCGGCCAGGATGCCGATCGCCACGGGCAGGTCGAACGCACTGCCCTCCTTCCGCACATCGGCCGGGGCAAGATTGACGGTGATCCGCTTGGGTGGGACCTGGAAGCCGCTGTTCTGGAGGGCAGCGACCACTCGCTCCTTGCCCTCCTTTACGGCGCCCTGGGGGAGCCCCACTGTAGAGAACGAAGGCAGGCCCGAAGCAACATCCGTTTCGACGCTCACCAGGTAAGCATCAATGCCGAGGACGGCGCCGGAAAGTACGCGAGCAAGCATGCCGCCAAGCTAAACCTGCTCTGGAGTTGGCGCTACCCGGAGCCGTATCCGTATGGTAGTACCGACGCCCGGCTCCGACTCCGCCTGTATCTCTCCACCCCACCCTTCAATGAGCCTGCGAACAATCGCCAGACCTAGGCCGGTGCCGCTGCTGCGCGTGCTGAATTGCGGCTCGAAGATGCGGGGGAGTGCATCCGGGGAGATCCCCGTGCCGGTGTCTGCCACCTCCAGGTGGACCCAGTCAGGCTCCACCCGCTTGCCCCGGATCGCGATCTCGCCAGTGCCGTCGAGCGCCGCACGCGAGTTTTCCAGCAGGTTGATGAGCACCTCCTTGAGTTCACCCGCGCGAGTCTCCACCGACGGCATACCAGGCGGAAGCTCCAGTCGGTATCGGATCCCATCTTCACCCCCTCGGTACAGCGCGAGCGTGTCGGCGAGCACAGGGGCGAGATCCACCGGCTCCAGCGGGCCCGCGGCTTCCACGGGAGTGCCGAAGCGGGCGAATGCGCGAGCAATCTCGCTGAGCTGATCGATCTCCCGCAGCACGCCCTCCACGTTGCGATCCAGGATCTCGCCGTAATCGGGGCGGCCATCCCGATAGGCACGGCGCAGGTGCTGTACGGAAAGCTTGATGGGTGTCAGGGGGTTCTTGATCTCATGCGCCACCTGCCGGGCCATTTCTCCCCAGGCGAGCACCCGTGCGGTGCGGACCTCGGCGCTGCGCGCGCGGCGCAGCCGCTGGACCATGCGGTTGAAGCTTCGGTACAGACCGCCGAACTCATCCGGGCGCTCCTCCGGAAGGCGAACTCCCAGGTCCCCCGCACCAACCGCCGCGGCGGCAAGGCTGAGTCGGTCTATGGGTGCGGAGAGTGCGCGCCCGACGAGCAGCGAAAGGGCAAAGGACAAGGCGGCTCCCAGCAGCGCTGCCAGCAGCACCACGTCGGCCAAGTCCCGCTGTCGTCGGGCGGTGTCGCCGGACACGAGCGGAACCGGAGCAGCCAGCACAGCGTTCGGTCCCCTTTGATGGTAAGCGAGCAGGTATGGCTGGCCCCCGAGACGCCGTTGCTCCACCGTGTCCAGCGTTTCCCCGGATCGGAAGGCGAGAAACATGTTGCGTGGCAGCCAGGTCGGATAAAGGCCGAGGTCGATCACCTCCGGGGAAGCAGCCTCGGTAAGCACACCGCGCCGGTACAGCAGCAGATCAGCTCGCACGTGTTCACCAAGGATCGCGACGGGAACCGTCGGGCCCTCGTCTACCGCCTGTTCGAGCGACCGGCTCGCGAGCGCTTCGGCGGTTCGGACTACTTCTCGGGAAAGAGCACGGTACGCACTCGCACTGAACACCAGCGTCGGCAGCAGGAAAAAGCCGAAAAGCGCCAGGGTTAGCCGACCCCGGAAGGTGTGGATCCACCCCCGCTCGGCAACCCCATCGGAGGGAAGCCCCGCAAACGCCCGCCCTAACACCCAGAGCAGCGCGAGGATGCCCAGGTGCAGGGCGGCAAGCAGCAGGGTGCGGGTAGCCAGGATCGGTGGCGGTGGGTGCGGATCAGCAGGTGCGCGTGCATCGGTCCCTCGGGAAACGGCACTCGCACCTCGCTCCGCCAGCCTCCGGGAGTTCGGATCCAGCGCGGGGAAGCAGCGGCTCCCTCGGGGGGGACCGGGACGAGCGACAAACTGGTCAGCTCCCCCTGATCACCAGGACCGGCAGGGTCGATGAAGCGGGCCAGGGCGGTGGCGCGATCCAGCCGGCGCCGCGGTGGCACGGCCACGCTGACCACGCGGCCGCCGGGTAGCGACATCGAGAGCAGGTAGTGCACCGCCCTGTCGGCGGTGAAGCGCTCCACCAGGGGCTCCTCCGCGGCGCGAGCGGCGGCAAGCATCGCCGGCACCATCGCGGGGGGGAACTCCACGTCACTCAGCCCCAGCTCCGCTTCCCTGGTAGCCCCGTTCCAGAGCGAGATCCGGGCCTCGTATCCTTCCGTCGCGAGGGCGCTCGCCACCCAGCTCCGGTACAGCAGATCGACGCCACCCTCTCCTTCCGACGCGAAGAACAGAGCACGCTCCGCGAAGTCCCGGAGCAGGTTGTCCAGTCGGGGATCAGGCTGGGTGCCCAGCCGGGCGAGTTCCGCGTCCGCCTGCTCCAGTCGGGCCTGCCAGTGCAGGAGCCAGAGGTGCGGCAGCGCCGCGGATGCGGTGATCCAGCCCACAGCCAGCCAGCCGAGCAGCGCGTTCCGGGAACCGTGCTTTATGGGAAGTGCCCACGCCAGCAGAGCGAAAGGGAGCGCCCAGAGCGCACCCGTCCATAGCGGCGGAACTCCAAGGACCGGCGCCCACACCAGTACGCCGCCGGCGAGCAGCAGGGTCAACACGACCACACCCGTGATCCCCGTCCGATGCAGCGGCCCGTCTTGCGGGGAGATCGCACGGAGCAGAACCCACATGGGGAGTGCGATGAGCAGAACCGTGGCGAGCTGCAACCCGACACCCCCTGCTGCCGCCTCGGCAAGCAGCGCTGAAGATGTGGAGTGCTGCACCAGCCAGAGTGCGCCGGGCACCAGCAGCCCGGCCCCGAGAACGGCAGCGCTCCACGGTAGCCATCTCCGCCCGTCGGGCTGAACTCGCACACCGAGCAGCCACATGCCGGCACCGAGCATCGCCACCAGGGTGAGGCTGACGGGAAGCTCGAAGGTGCGAGCGGGACCTAGCAGCTCCCGCCAGGGAACCACCAGCAACGCCGCCGTCAGCGCCAGGACGGTCCCCCGGGGCGACGCACGCTGCCGCCCCAGAAGCGTCAGGCCAACCAGCGCGGCCGCCCATGCGAGGCCAACACCCCACCGGCTCCGGTGGACGATGCGGTCGCGCCAGCGGGTCTGCGTCAACGTCGCAAAGGTGACACTGAAGATGGGCCGGTCGGCCATCCAGTCCCAGATGGCGTCGCCCCGGGCCCGCTCCGGAAAGAAAAAGCGGGGGAGGAGGCCATGTCGCGCCCGGAAGTGCTCGGCAAAGGGAAGAAGCTCGTCCCCCGCAGCAAGATTGCTTTCGAGCAGAACGGCACCGACCGCGGTTCGCTCCCCGGCCATCGGTCGAGCAAAGTAGGCGTACCCGAAGAGCGGGCCCCGGGCGAAGGCATAGGCACGCTCCCCCTGCCGGACCGAATCCGGAACTGCACCGCGATGCTCCCCCGCCCACGCGAGCGGCGTTCCGTCGGGGCCGTACACAACCAGGGCCGAGACACCCGTGCGAGCCCGAATACGTTCCAACCGTGTGAAGGAGACCGGCTGGCGCGCCGCCTGCGCCGCCGCCGTGTCCGCGCGGGCTCGCAGGGCGTCCAGCTCCATGCGCAGTGCCGCGGCGGCGCGTTCTTCAACCGTTTCACGCACCACGGGCCAGGCGGCCTCCACCCGCGCCAGGCGAACGCTGACCCCCGCACCTATCCCGATCCCGAGCCACAGCACCGCTATGATGGCTGCAGCCCAGCTACGGGCAACGGGCGGAGTCGCCAGACCGAATGCCAGGCTCGCCACCGCGGCAAGCGCGAGCCAGCCTGGAGCGGGCACCCGCATCCATATCGCCAGAGCCAGGATCGCTGCCCACCCGGCCCAAATCCCGACGCCGAACCGTGGGTGGTCCATGGATTGCGCCGCCGCTGCCGTCATGTCTCGCGATTCTCGCTCATACGCGCTGTCGGATCTTTCCTGGGTCGAGGTCGAAGCCCACCTGTCGCGGGACCCTCGCTTGATCCTTCCGGTAGGAGTATGCGACCAGTTCGGTCCACACCTCCCAACCGGGGCGGCAACCACCATTACGGAAGCTCTGGCTTCCGACCTTTCGCAGGAGTTCCGCGTCCTTCGCGCACCAACCCTTCATTACGGGATCAATGTTACCGCCCAGCGCGCCTACCCCGGGGCCGCGAGCCTGGGCATCAAAACGCTTCATCGTGCGATCAACGAGCTGCTCGGTGGATGGGAAGCTGCCGGGGTGACGGAGTTGATCACGATCACGGCCCACAGCCACGATCCACACGTCGAGGCGCTTGCCTCCGTTTTCCCGAAGCGCGCCCGGGTGCGCGTGGTCGACGCACTGGCAGTCGACCTTTCCAAATTTCTTGATGGTCCTCCCTCCCCGCAACACGGAGGCGAGGTAGTGACTTCTCTTCTACATCACCTCCAGCCGGAGCGCGTGCAAAACTTGCCTGGGGCGGATTTCCTGCTCAACCCGGAACACCTCCCGCGCTTCATCCTGGGACGGCTGCCCACGCTCCCCTCCGAGTGTCCTGGATCGGTTGGGCTGCCTTCACTCGCCTCCGCGGAAAAGGGGTGCCGGATTTACGCCCACGTGCTGCAAAAGATCCGTGAGCGCATTTTCCTTGCCCCTCTTGATGACGACTTTGTATGAAACCCGGCCCCTACCCGTGGGGTATGGCGGCAATGCAAACGCGCGAACGGGAGACACGAATGCCGCACGGACTTCGATTTCGGAACGCATGCTTGGCCGCCGCTGCCCTCGCAACGCTGGGCGCTCTGCCGCTGGCGGCGCAGGTCGTGGATGAAGGCACCTTCAACGTCCGGATCGATGGTCAGCTGGTTGGGACGGAGGAGTTTTCCATCCGGCAATCGGGCGCCGGCGGAAATCAGGAAACCATCGCTACTGGGCGAGTCCAGCTCCGTCTTCCCAGTGGAACGCTCACCATAGCCCCGCGGCTCCGCGCAACGGGTTCCGGAGCCGATCCGGTTGCGTATCAGGTTGATGTCGGTGGGGACTCACCCCGCAAAATCATTGGCACGGTAGGAAGCGGGCGGTTCAGCGCCCGCATCTCGTCTCCCTCCGGCGAGCAGCTGCGGGAGTATGTGGCGAGCACCGGGGCGGTCGTGCTGGATGACGGGGTCGCCCATCACTATTTCCTGCTCGCTCAGCGGTCGCGCGGCGGACAGCTGCCCGTGCTCATTCCGCGAGAAAACCGGCAGGTAGTGGCCACGGTGACGAGCCGCGGCGAGCAAAATGTCGACATCGAAGGCACCGCGGTTCGTGCCACGCAGCTGATCGTCCAGGTCGCCGGTGCCGGCGAGCGCCGCGTCTGGGTGGATGGGAACAACCGCGTGCTGCGGGTCGAAGTCCCCGAGCGAAGCTACGTCGCCGTGAGGAGCGCTGTGCCCCGCTAGGGCAACTTTCCACTCCGTTCGGAGCCGCGCCGTTCAACCCCCTCCCTCGATCCCTCCCCGCAAGGGGGAGGGAGGAACGGCGGATACACTCCCGCGCCGGGTGCTGAACACCTTTGTCGCGCCCCGCGGCTTGTTCGAGGAGTTCCGAACCCACACCCCCTGGCTCGGAGCGCTCGCCATCGCCACCCTGGTGGCGATGCTCGCCACGGTCACCATTCCCGACTCGTTTTTTCTAGAGCAAACGCGGAACCCCACCAACCGGCTTGGAAAGCCGGTCACCGTCACCTCGGACCCAGCTACCATCGCCCGCTGGGGGCGGATCCTGGCGGCGTTCAGCGCGGCCATTCTTCAGCCGATGATCACGCTCGGCCTCGCGGGGCTGCTGGCGCTGCTCTTTGAGGCACTGATGCGGGGACAGGCTCGTTTCGCGCAGTACCTCGCCATCACCACCCACGCGCTGCTCGTCCCCACGCTGGGCGCGCTGCTGCTGCTTCCCTTTCGCATCGCCAATCCAGAGCTGGAGTCCTCGCTGGCGCTGTTCACGCCGTTTCTATCAGCGGATAGCTGGCTGTACCGATTTCTCGCAACCGTCGACTTGTTTTCGCTCTGGACACTGCTTCTGCTTGGCCTGGGTGTGAGCATTGTGAACCGCGGCGTCACCTGGGGGCGCGCGGCGACAATGCTGCTCGGCATCTACCTTGTTCTAGGAATGGGAACGGCGGCGCTGGGAAACTGACGCTTTCCGTAATCCTGGCTTTGCGGCTTACTGCTACAGGGTGAGTCACACTGCCGGCGGGCTTGCACACCGCCGGCTGCTCGGCTATGCTGATAACGTTCGCTTGATCCCCCACCCGCTGCCCGGCACAGAGCCGTCGCGGCCCCCCACTGGCCTTCCCCGCACCGACTCATGGACGCAACCGCTTCGCACGCCGCGCCGGAGATCGCGCAATCGGCTCCCGAGCGCTCACTCCCGCGCCGCATCCTGGACACCTTCATCGCGCCGGGCGAGCTGTTCGCCAGCTTCGGCGAGCGCCCGCCCTGGCTCGGGGTGCTGGCGATCTCCACGCTGGTCATGGTTGGGGTGATCGCGCTGCTTCCCATTGAGCTGTTCGTCGCTCAGATGCGGGAAGCCATGCGCTCCCGTCCCGACGCCCCTCCCATGGACGTGGAGGCGATGGGTGGGTTCGCTCGGGCGAGCGGGATCGCCGGGGCGGGATTCGCCCAGCTGGTCGGCACGGTGATGGCCGCTGGGGTGCTCACCCTAATCTTCCGCATGCTGATGGGGGGAGCCGGAAGCTTCCGGACGCACCTGGCTGTGGCGAGCCATGCCTCGCTGATCCCCGCGCTCGGCGCGCTGCTCACCCTTCCGCTGCAGCTCGCCCGGGCGGACCTCGACACGCAGCTTTCCCTTTCGCTGCTGGCTCCCTGGCTGGATTCCGACGGGTTCGCGTACAAGCTGCTGCAAGGGCTGAACGTCTTCACGCTGTGGTACCTCGCGCTGCTCGCTCTGGGTGCGGCCGTCGTGGGGCGGCGCACCTCCTGGGGAACCGCCGCGGCGACGCTCTTCGGCATCTACCTGGTGATCCTGGTGGCGACGGCGGCAGTCACCTCATGAAACTTTCCGGTGCGGGCTCCGTATTGAACCATACCGCACCCGATCCGCACCTTCCGTAGGGAGTTTCGCATGCGTTCGACGCTTTTCTTATGCCTGGCTTTTTCGCTCGCTCCCGGCATGCTCCGGGCGCAGAGCCCGGCCCCCCCGTCCACCCTTTCGGTGGAGCAGGCGGTGGCACTCGCGCGGGCCAACAATCCCGAATTCCTCGCCCAACGCAACGACCAGGAGGTGGCCCGCTGGGCGTCGCGCAACGCCTACCAGGAGTTCCTCCCCTCGGCGTTCGCGTCCACCTCGGTGGGCTATCAGGCGCCGGGGACGCAGCGCTTCGGCGCGGAGGTGTTCGGCGAGCGGCCGGCATATTACTCCTCCGGCTACCAGATCGGCCTGCAATACGACGTGAGCGGCGCCAAACTGCTTCGCCCCGGGCTGGCGCGCGCACGAGCCCGCGCCACCGAGGAGCAGGTGTCCAGCTCGCCTGGTGGCCGACGTGACCCAGCAGTACATCGGGGTGCTGGAAGCGCAGGAGGAGATCGCCCAGGCGGACCGCGAGCTGGTTCGCGTCGGGACGCAGCTCCGCCTTGCGCAGGCGCGCCTGCAGGTTGGAACCGGGATCGGCCTGGACGTGCGGCGGGCGGAAGTGCAGCTCGGTACCGCCGAGGTGCGGCGGCTCCGGGCGCAGAACGCCCGGGTGCTGCAGATGCTTACGCTCGGGCAGCGGATCGGCGTGCCGCTGGACACCACCACCCGGCTGACCAGCGAGTTCGCCCTCTTCGAGCCGTCGTTGGACGCAGCGGCGCTGACGCGGGCCGCGCTCCTCAACAACCCTGTGCTCCTGTCCGCCCGCGCCACGGTGGAAGCGGCGGCCACGGAGGTGCGCGTCGCGCGCTCGGCGTACCTGCCCAGCCTCAACTTCGGCGTGGGGATCGGCGGGTCCGTGTACCAGGCCGGGGACATCGACCCGCTGGTGGAGCAGCGGCTCGGCAGCTTCCAGGGTGCCTTCGCCGCATGCCAGCAGGAAAATCAGATACGCCAGGCGGCGGGCGCACCGCTGCGCGACTGTGATCTGGTGAGCCCCACCAACCCCCTGATTCGCGAACAGGTCCGCGGCCAGCTGCGGGAAGAAAACCGGGGCTTCCCCTTCGGCTACATGACGCAGCCCGCGACCGCCTCCATGACGGTGAGTCTGCCGATTTACACCGGGATCGGGCGGGGGTTGAGTGTGCAGCAGGCCCGGGCCAGCGCGGAGGACGCGCGGCTGCAGGTGCGCGCGCAGGAGCTGCGCTTGCAGACCGACGTGGCCGCCGCGGTCCAGAACACCCGCACCGCTTACCAGACCGCACTGCTGGAGCGCCGGGTCCGCGAAACGGCAGCCGAAGAGTTGCGCCTGGCGGAAGAACGCTTCCGCGCCGGCGTGGCGAGCTCGGTGGAGGTGGTGGACGGCCAGACGCGGCTGAGCGAGGCGGAGCAGCGGGAGATCAACGCCGTATACACCTTCCACAGGTCCCTCGCCCTGCTGGAAGCGCTGGGCGGGCAGCCCCTGCGGAGCCGAGCGCGCCGGTGACCCGCAGCCGCAAGCTCGCCGTGGGTGCCGGGCTGGGCGCGGCCATCCTGGGGCTGGGTGGACTGGCGCTGGCGTCGAATCGCGAAAAAGGCACCGAGGTCCGCACCGAGGTGGTGAGCCGCCGGGATCTCACCTCCATCGTGACCGCGAGCGGCAGGATCGAACCCAAGCGGCAGGTGCAGATTTCAGCCGACGTACCGGGCCGCGTGGTCCAGCTCGCCGTCGAGGAAGGGCAGACCGTCCGTCAGGGCGACCTGCTGCTGCGCATCGACCCGACCTCGTACCACGCAGCGGTGCGTCGCGCCGAGGCCGCGGTATCGCAGGCGGAAGCCTCGGCCGCACAGGCGCGCGCGGGATTGATTCAGGCCCGGAGCGGCCTGCAGCGCGCCGAAACTCTCGGCCGCCAGGGAACGGATCTGATCTCCGCCGAGGCGCTGGAGCAGGCGCGCACCCAGACCAACGTCGCGCAGGCGCAGTACGAGGCGGCCCGGTATGGTGTCGCGCAGGCGCAGGCCGCACTGGCCGAGGCGCGGGAGCAGCTCCGGAAGACCACCATCACCGCCCCCATGAGCGGCCGCGTCACCCGGCTCAACATCGAGGAGGGGGAAACCGCGGTGATGGGCACGATGAACAACCCCGGCTCCCTGCTTCTCACTATCGCCGACCTGTCGGTGATGGAGGCGCGCGTCAAGGTGGACGAGACCGACGTACCCCGCATCGGGTTCGGCGACAGCGCCACGGTGCGCATCGATGCGTTTCCCGGCCAAACCTTTTCCGGCAAGGTGACCCGCATCTCCAACAGCGCGCTGCAGACGGCCGCGGGGGCAGTTGGGGCGGCCGGCGGGGCGCAGACCGGCGCACAGTCGGTGGACTTCGAGGTGCTCATCACCCTCGACGCCCCGCCCGCCGAGCTGCGCCCGGACCTGTCGGCCACGGCGGAAATCATCACCGCACGCCGGCCGAATGCCCTCTCCGTCCCGATCCTGTCGCTGACGGTTCGCGATCCCGACGGAAAGAAACCGCGGCAGACGGCACCGGACGACGCTCCCCCCGGAGCCACCCGCAGCGCGCAGGCCCGCCGCCCCGATGCACAGGAGGTGGAGGGCGTGTTCGTGGTGCGGGACGGCAAGGCGGCATGGACCCCGGTGCGGGTTGGCGTTGCGGGCGAGCGCTACTTCGAGGTGACCAACGGACTGCGCGGCGACGAGACCGTGGTGGCCGGGACGTACCAGGCGATCCGCGACCTGGAGGACGGCGACGCAGTCAATCTGCCACCCCCGCCCAAGACCCGGCCGGGGAAGCGCGGATGACCCCCTCGATCGCGGAGGTGATCCGCACCGTCGCCCTCCAGAAGCATTATCAGCGCGGCGCCGAGCTGGTGCGGGCGCTTCGCGGGGTGGACCTGGTGATCGGTCGCAACGAGTACGTGGCGATCATGGGCCCGTCGGGCTCCGGCAAGTCCACCCTGATGAACCTGATCGGATGCCTGGATACCCCCACCGCCGGGGAGTACATCCTGAACGGGCAGCCGGTGAGCGGCCTGGACGACGACCAGCTCGCCCGCATCCGCAACCGGGAGATCGGCTTCGTTTTCCAGACCTTCAATCTGCTTCCCCGCTCCACCGCCCTGGAAAACGTGGAGCTTCCGCTGGTTTACGCGGGGGTGGCGCGAGCCGAGCGGCGGGAGCGCGCCACCCGAGCACTTCAGGAGGTGGAGCTGGGGGACCGTCTCGGACACCGTCCCAATGAGCTTTCCGGTGGGCAGCGGCAGCGGGTGGCGGTTGCCCGGGCGCTGGTCACCCACCCCTCCATCCTGCTGGCCGACGAGCCCACCGGCAACCTGGACTCCCGCACCTCGGAGGAGATCATGACGCTCTTCGGGCGTCTGCATGCCGAGGGGCAAACCGTGATCGTGGTTACGCACGAGCCGGACATCGCCGAGCACGCGGAGCGGGTAGTGGTGCTGCGCGACGGCCTGATCGCCGAGGACCGATGGCAGGCAGGCCGTCGCGGCTCCACGGACGAAGCACGCACCCCGGTCCTGCACGAGGTCTAGCCGATGGAGCTGCGCGAAGCGATTCGCGTCGCGTTTTCCATGATTCGCGCGCACAAGCTGCGTGCCTTCTTCACCATCCTGGGCACGGTGGTGGGCGTCACCTTCCTGATCGCGGTCATCACCCTGATCAAAGGGATGGACGCGTACATGAAGGAGGACTTCGCGGGGCGGATCTACGGCTACAACACCGTACAGCTCCGGCGGAACTCGTCGGGCCCCAGTTTCGGTCCACCCAGCGAGGAGGAGCGGCGCATGCGGCGTCGGCGCCCGCGTCTCACCTTCGAGGACGCGGAGTGGCTGCGGGCGCGCATGGAAACGCCGGGCATCCTGGCGATCTCCTCCATGAACAACGGCCAGGTACAGGGGCCGGGCGGGCGGACGCTGGAGAACGTGACGGTGAACGGCGCCTCCGCTACCTACTTCCAGATGCGGGAGCTGGAGCTGGAGGAAGGGCGCCCCTACGCCGAGCACGAGGCCGTGCGTGGCGTGCCCGTGGCGGTGATCGGCAGGGAAGTGGCCGACAAACTGTTCGACGGGCGCGGCGCCCTCGGGCGCACTGTCCGTATCCAGGGAATTCCCTACCAGGTGATCGGCGTCCTGGAGAAGCAGGGGACGCTCTTCGGCTTCTCCCTGGACAACGTGGTGATCGCTCCCGCGCGCTCGCCGGTGAACGGCTTCGTCAACCCGTACAACGTGGTGGACGAGATCTCCTTCAAGGTGCCGGAAGCCTCGCTGATCGCTCCGGCGATGGGGGAGATGGAGGGGTTGATGCGCCAGCGCCACCGGCTGCGCCCCCTGGAGCCGAATTCATTCGAGCTGGAGACGGCGGAAGCGTCGCTCGGCTTCTGGGACAAGATCTCGCGGATGATGCTGGTGGCGCTCCCGGGGCTGGTGGGCATCTCCCTGGTGGTCGGTGCCGTGGTGATCATGAACATCATGCTGGTGTCCGTATCGGAGCGGACGCGGGAGATCGGGGTGCGCAAGTCGCTTGGGGCACGCAGGCGGGACATCCTCCTCCAGTTCCTGATCGAGTCGGGGACACTTTCCGGAGTCGGCGGGGTGCTGGGGATCCTGGCCGGGATCGGACTTGCGGCGCTGGTTTCGGCGATCTCTCCGATCCCCGCCCGGGTGGCGCCCTGGTCGGTGGGACTCGGGATCTTTTTAGGAGTCGGGGTGGGGCTCGCCGCGGGGGTGTACCCGGCGTACAAGGCGGCACAGCTCGACCCCATCGAAGCACTCCGCAAGGAGTAGGGCGCGATGAACTGGGTAGCCGCGCGCGAGGGGGTGACCATTGCCCTGGACGCTCTCCGGAGCAACAAAGCCCGTGCCGCGCTCACCATCCTGGGGATCGTGATCGGCGTCGCCACCGTGATGGCGATGGCGGCGGTCATTACCGGGATCCGCTCCAGCGTGATGCAGGACGTAGCCTCGGCGGGGCCGCGCAACTTCATGGTCGGCCGGTTCGACCAGTCGCAGATCCGGCTCGACGAGGATTTCGGCGCCATGATCCGCCGCCGCCCCCGGATTACGCTCGAAGAGGCAGCGCTCGTGTCGTCCCTTCCCTCCGTGCAGTCGGTGACCCCCGCGGTAGAGGGTGGCTCCGAGCTGAAATACGGCGCCCACACCTTCAGCGGGATCCAGGTGGTGGGGCGGGGTTCGCAGTGGCCCGAGTACGCGCAGGGCGACTTCATCGCGGGGCGAAACTACCTCCCCTCCGACGAGCTTCGCTCCGCCCCGGTGGTGGTCCTGTCGCACGACCTGGCCGAGTCGGTGTTCCACGATCCCGAGGCCGCCATTGGCAGGACCGTCCGCCTCGGCGGCCATCCATTCACGGTGATGGGTGTTTACCGCCTCAAGCCCAACCTGTTCTCCGCCCTGGTCCGCAGCCTGGCGTTCACCCCGCACACCACCGCGATCAAGCTGCTGCGGGTGCAGGAGGACTTTCTACAGCTGCTGGTGGTCCCCATGGACAACGTGAGCCAGGAGCAGGTGATGGACGACGTGACGGCGGCGCTCCGCATCGCTCGCGGTCTCCGCCCCGGTGAGGAGAACAATTTCGCCGTGGTCCGCTCGGAGGCCTTTGCCGAACTCTTCGACCGCCTGACGGGCGTGTTCTTTCTGGTGATGCTGGTCCTGTCCTCGATCGGGCTGATGGTTGGCGGCGTCGGCGTCGTAGCGATCATGATGATCTCCGTGACTGAGCGCACCCGCGAGATCGGGGTGCGCAAGGCACTCGGCGCCACCCGGCGCGAAATCCTCTGGCAGTTCCTGGTGGAATCGATGACGGTCACGGTGATCGGCGGCGTGATCGGGCTGCTGCTCGGCGGCGGTGGGGCACTCCTCCTCAGCCTGGTGAGCCCGATCCCCGCATCGATCCCACTCTGGGCGGTCTTTGCGGCACTCGTGGTGTTCGCAATCAGCGGGATCGGCTTCGGGCTTTATCCCGCCAACAAGGCCGCCCGTCTGGATCCGGTGGAAGCTCTCCGCTACGAGTGAGCCCCTACCCCGGACGCGCTTTACAGCAGAGAGGCCAGCCCCTCCCGGTAGGTGGGATACAGGAACCGGTATCCCGAGCTGACCAGCCCCTGGCTGTCGCAGCGCTTGCCGCTCTCCCAGCAGTCTGGCTCGGCTACCACAGCCGGCATCGGCGCGCCCAGCTTCGCTGCCAGCCAGCGGTAAACTTCACATAGATCGGTAGGCTCCTGATCAACCCCGAGATACACCGCCTCCGGCTCCGGCAGCACGAGCAGGTGATGCAGCGCGCCGGCGCAGTCGTCGCGGTGAATGCGGTTGGAGTAAACGGGGTGCGGCAGGCAAACAGCATCGCCGCGACGCACCTGATCGATCACCCGCGTCCGGCCCGGACCGTAGATGCCGCCGAGCCGCAGGACCGTACCGGGATACCAGCCCTCCCGGATCAGCCGCTCGCCCTCCAGCATGATCCGGCCCCGAAAGCCGCCCGGCTCGGTGGGCGAGTTCTCATCCACCCATTCACCCTCCTGTTGCCCGTACACCGCCGTGCTGGAGGTGAACGCCACCCGGCGGGGACTCTGCCCCTGCATCCCGAGCACGTCCAGCAGGTTGTGGAGCCCGTCCACGTAGGCAGCGCGGTAGGCGCGTTCCTCGGAGCCATCCGCCGCGGCGGCGTAAACCACGAAGTCCAGCTCCTCGGGCAGAACCCGCAGGCTCCCCGGGTCGCCCAAATCGGCAGCCAAAGGCAACACCCCCTCCGGCAACCGATCCGGCCGGCGGCGCAGACCCCACACGGTGTGCCCCGCCAGGACAAGCCGCTCCGCGAGCGCCGAGCCCACGTAGCCGCACCCAGCGATCAGCACCCGCCACTGTTCAGCCACGTTTCATCTCCCCCTGCTGCGGAAGTCGCTGGTTGCGCTCTGCCACCCTGGACCATAGGATGCGGCGCCTGAATCGCCAATGCACCCCTGCCGCAAAGAAGCTCGTGGGCACAACAGCGCTGGATATCTCGCCCACCGTCGATCTGCTTGCAATCTTCGCGCACCGGGATGATGCCGAGCTTTCCTGCGGGGGCACCCTGGCGCGTGCCACTGAGCAGGGGTACCGGACCGGCATTCTGGATTTGACGGCGGGCGAAAAGGGCACGGCGGGGAACGCGGATCTGCGCGGCGAAGAGGCGGAGCATGCCGCCGGGGTGCTCGGCGTGGCTGTCCGGAGAAACGCGGGCTTGCCGGACGCGGGATTGGAGAACTCACCGGAAACCCGGCTGATTGTTGCCGAGTTCATCCGCCTTCTCCGCCCCCGCACCGTGATCCTGCCCTATGCTCAGGGTCGCCACCCGGACCACCGGATCGCATCGCAGCTTGCCTACGATGCATGCTTCCTATCCGGCCTGGCGAAGATGCCGCTCCCGGGAGAAGCGCACCGCCCGCACAAAATCCTGTATTCGCTGGCCTTCCGTGAAAACAACGTTAAGCCGACTTTTGTGGTGGACATCACGGAGCAGATCGAAACCAAGCTCCGAGCCCTCGGCTGCTACGATTCCCAGTTCGCGGGAAAAACCTGGGCGGGTGAATTGTTTCCGGGTGGCGATCGCCCACTTTACGATCAGGTACGCATGCACGCAGCATATGCCGGATCGCTGATCCGCACGGAATACGGCGAGCCGTTCATTTCAGGGGAAACGATGGCGGTAGATGATGTGGTGGCTCTGGGAGTAAGGAGCCTTTAGCGCGCCTGGCAGCGCACCTCGATCACCAGCCGCTTCCAGCTTGGCGCTTCGCTCCCCCTCACCCGCAGCGCGGTTGCCGATGCCGCTCCGCCGCCGAGTAGCCAGGGTCCCAGCCAACTACTGATCTCCGGCGGGAGATGTCCGAGCGGGTCCCCCGTGGAGGTGTGCACCCACACCTCGGGGTCCTCCTGGCCCGGCGGGTCAGGAATCAGCAGCAGCGGATCGCCCTCGGTCAGCTCTTCAAGATGCGCGGCTC
Organism: Longimicrobiaceae bacterium; assembly: GCA_030447645.1. GTDB lineage: Bacteria > Gemmatimonadota > Gemmatimonadetes > Longimicrobiales > Longimicrobiaceae > JAUJOM01. Next base: position 72,302 of record JAUJOM010000015.1, read on the forward strand.
GCGTCCCGAACACCGTGCCGTGTACCGTGGACCGGAAGACAGCCGGATGATCGGCCGGGAATGCAACGCGTTTCATGATGCGAATCTAGGTCCGCAAACTGTGCGTCTCAAGGCTCCGGACGCCGAAACATCGTTCTGGCTCCGGTTTACAAGCTTGCACCATGGACCCGATCTACCTTGATCACGCCGCCACCACTCCGCTCCGGCCGGAGGTGCGTGACGCCATGCTCCCCTTCTGGGATGAGCGTTTCGGCAATCCGTCGAGCGTTCACCGGTGGGGTCGCGCGGCGCGTGCCGGCCTTGACGCAGCTCGTGGGCAGCTCGCTGAGGTGCTCGGCGCGTCGCCGGGCGAGATCGTGTTTACGCGGGGGGGTACGGAAGCCAACAACCTGGCGGTGCTTGGCCGCGCGCGTATGGCACCGGGAGCACCGGTGGTGTGCTCGGCCATCGAGCATCGGGCGGTGCTTGCAGCGGCTGACGCGGCGGTAGCCGAGGGATCAGCACTGCGCCTGCTGCCGGTGGATGGACGTGGCATGGTTCAGCGCGACGTGCTGGACGATTTGCTTCAGAGCACGTCCGTGAAGGCCCCCAACCCCGCCTCGCTTAGGCTCGAAGAACTTGCCCCCTCGAATCCCCCGATTCCAGGGGCGGGGTTGTTGTGCTCTCCCCAGCATTGGGGGGCCGCGGGGGCCTTGCGGCCGAAGCACACGCAAAGGTCAACAGAACGTTTAACCACTGACTTAGAAGAGCTGCTCCGGAGAAAGCCCGCAGTCGTCTCCGTCATGTGGGTAAACAATGAGGTAGGCACGATCCAACCTGTGTCCGAGATCGCCGAGGGCTGCCGGGCGGCAGGAGTGCCGTTCCACACGGATGCCGTGCAGGCACTCGGCAAGCTGCCCGTCCGTGTAGACGAGGTGGCCGTGGAACTGCTCACCGTCAGCGCGCACAAGCTGGGTGGCCCTAAAGGAGTCGGGGCGCTCTTCGTGCGGCGGGGCACCGAACTGGCACCGCTCCTCCATGGCGGAGGCCAGGAGGGCGGGCTGCGCCCCGGCACGGAGGATGTCGCCGGCGCGGTAGGACTTGCTGCGGCCGCGGTGCTGGCCGAAGCGGAGCGCATGGGGGAGATGGAGCGGCTGCGTCCACTGCTTGACAGGCTGGAGGCGGGGCTGCGCGAGCGGGTTGTGGAGCTGGTGGTGAACGGCGCCGGTGCCGAGCGCTCACCTACCATCCTGAACGTATCGGTGCCTGGCGCCGACCCCGAGATGCTGCTGCCAGCGCTGGATGCGGAGGGGATCGCTGTGTCATCGGGCTCGGCGTGCTCCAGCGGCGCGGTACGCGCGTCGCACGTGCTTTCAGCCATGGGGCTTGCTCCGGAGCTGGCTGGTCCATCGGTGCGCTTCTCCCTGGGGCGCACCACCACACGGGACGACATCGACCGCGCGCTTGCTGTTTTCCCGGTGGTGGTGGAGCGGCTGCGCGCGCTGGTGGGTGCCTGAGATGGAGCCACGTACCGTGCTGGTTGCCATGTCCGGTGGGGTGGATTCGTCGGTAGCTGCGGCACTCCTGGTTGAAAAGGGCCACCGGGTGATCGGCGTCACCATGAAGACGTTCTGCTACTCCGAGAACACCAGCCCTGGCAAAACGTGTTGCGGGCTGGACGGCATCATAGACGCACGCCAGGTAGCCGATCGGCTCGGCATTCCCCACTACGTCTTCGACGTGGAGCGGGAGTTTACCCGCGACGTGATCGACGACTTCGTGGCGGAGTACGCATCGGGACGAACGCCGAACCCGTGTGTCCGCTGTAATGGCAACACCAAATTCCGCGATCTACTCAAGCGTGGGCGAATGCTTGGCTGCGATGCCATCGCCACCGGCCACTACGCCCGCATGGGTCTAGACGAGCGCGGCAGCGCGGTGCTGATTCGCGGCAGGGACCACAACAAGGACCAGGCGTACTTTCTCTGGGCCTTGCCCCCGGAGATGCTCCCCCAGCTGATGTTTCCGCTGGGTGAGCTGACCAAGCCGGAAGTGCGGCAGCGCGCACGTGAACTGGGGCTGGTGACTGCTGAAAAGCCGGAAAGCATGGAAATCTGCTTCGTACCCACCGGCAACTATGTGGATGTGCTGGAGCAGCGCCTCGGAGCGGAGCACCCCGCCCTGTTGCCTGGTGTGCTGGTTACGCGGGATGGCGAGCCCGTCGGCGAGCACGACGGGTACGCGCGCTACACCGTGGGCCAGCGCAAGGGACTGGGCGGTGGGCACGGCCAGCGGCTGTATGTGATCGGCAGCCGCCCAGCCACACGGGAGGTAGTCGTCGGCACGCTGGACCAGCTGCACCGCTCCGAGTTCAGCATCGGGGAGTTGAACTGGCTCGCGACACCACCGCAGGCCGGCGACCAGATCGCGGTGCAGATTCGCCACCGCGCGCCCGCCGTGGGAGCCCAGGTGCTGGAGGTGAATGCGGAGGGAATCCAGCTCGTGCTGGATACATCGCAACGAGCGGTTACACCGGGACAGTCAGCAGTCGTGTTCAAGGGCGAGATGGTACTCGGAGGGGGACGTATCGCGAGCTAGAACTGGTAGAGCCTAGCGCACCGTACTTGTGAATTCGCAGGAGTGATATCTGGATCAACTCCGGATATCACTCATTGTCGGCCGCCATGTAACATCGGGATTGGCCAGCACTTATCTCAGCATCGACCCAAGGGCACTGACATGCGTCGAGCCCTTATGATATCTGGAATCATTCCCTATACTACACTGTTAGGCGGCAGCTATCACTGTCACGGAGTGTCGTACGGTAGACATCCGACGTGCTAAGAAGGAAGACATCCCAGGAATCAAAGCTGTCCTGGCCGTGACGTGGCGTGATACGTACTCAACCTTCTTGTCGGAAGCCTCGATCGCGAAAGTGACGGCCGAGTGGCATTCGCCTAGAGTGCTTGAAGCCGAAGTTATCCGGCCCTCAACATACATCGGTGACGAGCGCTCCGAGTGGAATGGTCGGAATGATATCGGCGCATTCACAAGGTGAGGTTCTATTCGTTGCGCGTATGTACGTCTTGCCAGAGTTTCAGCGCCAAGGAATCGGCGAGCGGATGATGAACGAGGCGTGTCGCGCCTTCCCCAGTACGCAGCGGCTTTGCCTTGAAGTCGAGGAACAGAATCCGAAAGGTAGGGCGTTCTATCGGAAGCTTGGATTCAGAGAGGTTGAAACTAGAGACGATGATGTCGCAGGAACCAAGCTCAATCTGGTCGTGATGGAAAAACACGTTCATGGTGCCGTCTAACCACTGCATGTTGGGCGGCTTGCCTCACGTTTGTCCTCCGGCTACCATGCGTCGTATTACCGCTCGCTGTACGTGTCGCTTTCA
>JAUJOM010000016.1:0-20483 GCA_030447645.1 Longimicrobiaceae bacterium
TGAGATTTCCAGACGCCGCGGGGCAGGCAGCCCCACCAGCCCGGTGAGCGTGCCGAACTGCGACACGAACCCCGGCCGCGTCGGCAGGATTGGCGCCCAGGAGGAGCGTTCTTCGCGCCGGGCGATGTCCCGCAGAAAGGTGATCCCCCAGCTCTGCTCGCCCCCCGCGCGGAAGCGAAGCTGCGACAGGGGGATGCGGAACTCCGCCGTCCACCCGAGGGAGTCCGTCTGCGTCGCCACGTCCCACACCGCGTTCCATCCCAGGTCGTCACCCGTGTCGTTGAACTGCTGGCCATCCAGCTTCACCCCCCGGGGATTCACCCCGAAGCTGAACGAGGTGCGCCGGTCGAAGTAGGAGTCCAGGACCACCTGCGCCCAGTCCGAGTACCCCCCGACGCCGTCGCGGCGGGTGAGTTGCGCGGCGACGGAGTCCGGCCTGTCGTACATCCGCATGGCCACGTACACCGCCCGGTCGTCGTACAGCACGCGTGCCTCGGTGCGCTCGGAAGCCGGCTTGCCGGGGTTGGGCCTGCTCTGCACAAAGTCGCTCGCCACAGGCGCCTGTTGCCAGGCGTCCTCGTTCAGGCGGCCGTCGACGCGGATCTCGGCCGAGGTGCGGGTGGCTTGAAGCGTGGGGCGCGCCAGCGTGTCAGGGGTCTGCGCCCGGACCTCCGATCTCGGCGCCCACAGGCTCAGGGCTGTTCCCACCAGAGCCGCATGCAGCAGTGTCCTGGACATCATCTTTACCCTCTCTGTCTGGTTGGTGGTAAATCTTTAGCATCTATAGGCAAAAAAACTTCATCGCAGGTAAGGCAGCGGGCTCACGGGGCAGAATTGGGGCGCCTCGTCCAGCAGGTTGCGGAGGGGCGGGACATGGCCGCTGCCGGCTATGACGAGCACCCGGCGGGTGCCCGCGTGCAAGCTGCCATACAGGTTGTGAATCATGTGCAGGTTGCGCTCGTACCACTTCGCGAGCACCTGCGGGCCGCCATAGTTGTTCCCTTCGCCGAGCGGGAGCAAGACGCCGAACATCCCCTCCGAGTTTCCGCCGTGCAGCGCGCCATCGGTGTTCGCTTCGCGCAGTTGCTGGACGATGGTGCGGGCGCGAAAGGCGGGCGCGCCCGCGTCGGCCCGGATTTGATGGGCCGCGGTGATGCTGTCGCTGGCGCGCTTCAGGTCCGGCCGCCGCGCGTACAGCGCACCGACCGAGTCGTTGCCGATCGGCATCCCGTGGTCGATTGGGTACACCCTGGGGTGCCCCAGCCTCTTGGCGAGTCGAAAGCCGACCTGGTACGTTTCGCTCCGGGGAAGCGTGTCTTCGCCGGCCGTGTAGCGCCGGAACGCCGCGTTCAGCGCCGAGTCGGACGCGAGACGGGCCTCCACCGCGACCTGGTCGGGCCGCCAGCGAGCGAGCCGCGCGGCGATGTCCTCCAGCTCGCGCTGGCGGCGCGGGGCTAGGACATCGTCAACCTCCGTCTTGATGTCGTCCAGCCCCGGGTTGGCGAAGTGATAAGTGCCCAAAAGCATCACCTGGACCTCACCGGGCGCGCACCTGGCTGGAAAGCCGGTCGGGCGGTCCTCGGCCATGGCAGAGGTCTGCGCCCCAAGGGGAGCGGCCCCAGCAAAGGCCAGCAGCAGGAGCGGAAGAAGGATGGACGGCATCCGGAACTCGGGGTTCAGGTTGGAAAATGATCCTGCTTTGCGTAGGATGAACATCGTGCGCATGAGGTTGCGATCGTTCAGGGCGTGCGGCGCACGCGGATGTCGCCGCTCAGGGTCTGGAGGCGGATCTCGCGCCCACCCCTTCCGACGGTGCCGGTCGCCTTTTTCCCGAATGCAAAATCCCAGCGGTGTGGCTTCGGCTCCGCCGGGTACTCGTAGCTGTACGCGTATGCCGGCGCCGCATCGAGGGGGAAATCAGTGGAGATGATCCTGCCGGAAAAGCTCTCCGCGCGAAGATCGGCGTCGGTTCCGCGCGGCACGGAAAGATCAATCTTCCCGCTGAGAGTGGTGAAACGGAGCGGATCTCCCTTTCCAACTCTCCCCAGCGATGCCTCGATGTCCCCACTCAGCGTTGCCGCCTCAGCGGATTCGCTGGTGGACACGCGCACGTCGCCACTCATGCTGTGCGCGGACACGGGGCTGCGAAGGGAGAGAGCCGCCACCTCGCCCTGCATGGCCCGACCGATGAAGCGCACCCCGGCGGGGACGCGCACCACGAAATCCACGCGGACGTCGTTCTCCCCGACACGCAGGTTCCGCCAGGCGCCCGGGCGGCAGGCGTTCATCTCGTCGCCGGGGCCGCGGCCGGCCAGGTCGCCCTCAGCGTCGATGCGGATCGATCCGGATGCGTCCGAGCCTACCGGGATTGAATAGACCGCACAGATCGTCACTCCGCCCGGGTGCTCGACCACATGGATTGTCACGGAGTCGGGATCGCTTTCGCGGCTCCGCTTGACCGCCACTACCTCGACCTGGGCGCCCGGCGTGAACTCGGCGCGGATGTCACCCCCTACGCCCTTGATCTCGATCGCGCGGCCCGGGGCGATTTGCCCTCGCCAGCGGAACTCGTTCCCCTGTCGGTGCACCGCACCCAACGCCGCTGCCATACCGATGTACACGATGAGCCGGGTCATGTCTTCTCTCCAATGCGAAATTTTTAGCATACATGGGCGAATACGCGCGGAGGGGCACCAGTCAGCCCTATTAGGGGGACGGCCGGGGGCGCGGCATCGGCCAGGGCCAGGGCCACGGCCAGGGAGAACCCGAGATAGCGCCCAGGGCCAGCTTGCGTATATCCCCGTCGTGGATGCGCGCGGCGTTGCTGAGGGCGGGGATTGCGGCTTCTTCGGGTAGCCGGGAGAGAGCCCAGAGCGCAGCCTTGCGGACTCCGGAATCCTGGTCTTCGCGCACCACCGCAGAGAGTGCCCCGACCGCTGAGGCATCCCGAATGTTTCCGAGCGACCACGCCGCGATCTTACGCACTTTCGGCTCCGGATCCTGGAGCGCGGCTACCAGGCGTGACGGTGCCGTCCGCGGCTTCAGATACCCGATGTTCCACGCCGCGCGCTCCCGAATGCGCCGCTCGCGGTCGCCCAGAGCCTCGGAGAACACGGGGACCGCCGCCTCGTGGTTGATCTCACCCAGAGCCCAAAGGGCGGTGAAGCGGACCTCCTCGTTCGGGTCCCGAAGCGCGTCGCGCAGCGCCGGCACCGCCGCGGGATCTTCGATCTGCGCCAGCGACCACCCCGCCATTTCGCGCACCTCGGCGGAGCGGTCTCGCCGGACGCTCTGCGCCAGCGCGGGAACGCCCGCGCGCCCGGAGCGGGTCAGAGCCCAGGCGGAAACGCGCCGAATCTCCGGATCCGGGTCGCTCCGCAGGCGCTCGATCAGGGCGTCCGTGGACCCCGAGGGGACCCGGCTCGACCTCAGCGCGCCGCGGGTCGCCTCGGCGGTGATCCCCGCGATGTCCACCGACGCCAGGGCCGCGGCCGTGGCCTCCGCGGTAATCCGCCCAATGTCCACCGATGCCATGGCCTCGTTCACCGCCTCGCTCACGGTTTCACCGAGGTCCGTGGAGCCGCTCCACTCCTCCGGGCGTCCTCCGCCGGCGCGGCGGATGCGTACGTCGCCCACGGTGCGGATTCGGATGCGGTGGCGGCCGTCCCCGGTGCGGCCCACCGCGCGGATGCGGGTGCGCCGGACGCCGTTGTCCCATTCCTCGGTCTGGCTCTGCTGGAGCGGGAAGTCGCTGGTGATCTGCACCGGGCCGCGAGGGCGGCCGTTGTCGCCCCGCATCGAAGTTTCAATGTCGAAGGTCGCGCCGCTCCCGGTGGGGAGCGTCAGCAGGACCGCGCCGGCGCCCGCGGTGATGGTCACATCGTGGGCGCGGGCAAGGGCCACCGACACCGCACCGGCCCCGGTCTGGGCCCGCACCGGACCGGCGGCGGATTGAATGGTGATGGCGCCGCCGCCCGTTTGCGCGTTGACGCCGCCGCGCGTGGGACCGATGCGGATCGCTCCGCCACCAGTCCGGGCCTCCACGTCGCCGCCCGCTGATCCAAGCCGAATCTCGCCCCCGCCCGTTTGAAGCCGGGCGCCGGAGGGAGCGGACTCCAGGTGACTCGCACCGCCGGCATTGTTGATCCGAATCGGCTCGCCCGGGCGCGCCGCGGTGGGCTCCCCGCTGCCGCCCACTCGCCGCACCTCCCCGCCACCCGTGCGGGTTTGGAGCGCTCCGCTCACGCCGCGCAGGGTGATGTCCCCCCCGCCCGTCCGAACCGCACCGTCCAGACGTGACTCGGCCACGATGATTTCGCCGCCGCCGGTCGCGAGCTGGGCCTCCCCCGCGACACGCTCCAGAAGCAGATCCCCGCCACCGGTGCGCCCGGCGAACCGACCCTGCACGCCGCCGATCGCGACCTCGCCGCCCGCGGACTGCACTTCTATATTGAAGCGGCGCGGCACGCGCACCTCGAACTCGTGGCTGGTGCTCACGTTGCGGCGATTGCCGGCCTGATCGGAGGAAACCGTCACCCCCCCGGCGCCCTGCGCGAAGTCCACGCGCGTGTCCTGCCAGTCGCGCCCTCCCAGCCCCGCGCGAACGAACACCTCGTCCCGATCCCACCCGATGACCCGGACGTCGCCGCCGGTGCGAAGGTCCAGGCGCAACGTCTGCCCCGGCCGGACCGCGAACCGCCGCTCGATCCGCTGCTGCGGGTCCGCCGGTTGCGCGGAAGGCGTTGCGACGACCGGTGCTCGCTCCGCTGGTCCGGCCACGGCCCGCATCGCCGCGAGCGGCGCCACCAGCCCAAGCGCCGCAACGCCGGCCAGGACGCGTGCCCGGCGGCCCGGCTCCCAGCGACTCCGCGCCGGGTCGAGCACCGCGAGCAGACGGCCTTCCAACTGGGATGGCCGCGCCATCGCGACTGCTGCGGCACTGGCGATCCGCACCGGGCGAAAGCGGCGGGCCACCTCCAGCAGGTGCCCAGCATACTCCGCCGCACGGGTGCCGGCGGCCAGCACCCGGTCGTCGCAGGCCTGCTCCCGCTCCACCCGCAACCGACGCGCGGCGTACCACACACCGGGGTGGAACCAGTACAGCGCACAGGCGAGCCCGGCAAACCCCTGCGTAAAGCAGTCCCGACGCGCGACGTGGGCAAGCTCGTGAAGCAGCACCACGCGGCGGTGCTCGGCGGGCCATGCATCCGCGTCCACGGGAAGCAGGACCACCGGTTTGCGCGTGCCCCACGTCATCGGCATGGTTGCCCGCTCGCTCCGGAGGAGCCGGACCGGGACGTTCACATCAAGAATCCGCGAGAGGTCCCTCAGCAAGCCGGTCCATTCCTCGGTGTTCACCAACTTCGCCCGTCGCGCCAAACGGCGAACGCCCCACCACCCCAGGGCGAGCCGGCTCAGCACGAGCAAGACTCCAAGCATCCAGACGGCGAGCAGACCCGTGGTCCATGAAAGTGATGGAAGCTCCCATCCGGTGTGCGGCACCTGCACAGGGAGGGGATCAGGCATTGTAGCGAGCGCAGCGGCCGGTTCTGGCTCCGGCAGGGCTGGCGGGCCTGGTATCACAGGATCTTCCCAGTGGGCTGCCAGAACAGGTCTTTCAGCGACAACAGGGAGCAGTGGCACTGCCCAGCCTGGAACCACCAGCGAAAGCAGAGGCAACACGAGAAGCCCACTCAATCCCAGTGTCCACACCAGGTGCCGAGTCGCGGCGGACGCACGCCATAGCACAAGCGCGACCACACCCGCGGAAGCGAGCAGCAGCGTGGCCTTTGCCACCAGGACGAGCGGGAAGTACATGTCGGAGTCCAGAGCCGGAGGAGCAAAAGACGGGTTCATGAATCTTCGCCGGATTGGCGCGCATGATCGATCAGAGCAGACAAACGATCCAGCTCCCGTTCCGACAATTCGTCGCCCTTCAGGTCCAGTAGTGCGGCAACGGCGGTTTCCGTGGAGTTGTTGAAAAAGGTACGCAACAGGTGCTTCAGGGCGGACTCGCGCGCCGTGTCGTGCGGCAACGTTGCCAGGTACACGTAGCGCGGACCATCCTGCTCGTGCCGGAGGTGCCCTTTCTCCTCAAGAATGCGCAGCATCGCACGTACGGCCGAGTAGCTGGGAGGATCGGGGAGACGCTCGAGGACCTCGGCCACGCCCGCCTTGCCGAGACGGTAAATCACGTCCATGATCTGGCGCTCTCGGCGGCTGAGATGGGCGTGGGGGGAAGACTTCACCATGCGTCGGGGCAGTAAGCGTGTGATGAGTGCTAATCGTTTAGCGTCCTGCTAGCTATTTAGCACCCGGCGCGTAGCTTGTCAAGGATTTTCTCCCGACCACCTTGCTGGAGCCCTTTGTATTCGTCAGCTTCCTGCGCATGCGTCTTCGCTTTGCCCTCTGGCTCCTGCCAGGCCTGTTAGCCTTGCTCCCCCCGCCGCTTGATGCCCAGCTCCGCCCCCTGGACCCCATCAACTGGCGGGTGATGCAGCCGGGGAAGAGCGTTTCGGCCGAGCTGGGAGTGGAATTTCTCCAGGGGCAGCGCGCCTCACTGGCCGGTGTGGAAGGCGATCTGCTCGAGCTGGGCAAATTCAGCCTGATCTGGCAAACCGGCCGGGTAAGCCTCGAAGCCGCGGGAACGGTGCGTCGAGTCTTTCAGGACAACTCGGTATTCGACGAGCCGGTGGAGGGAACACGAGCCCCGAATGGTTCCCGCCGGGCGGATTCGGGGGACTACCGTGTCGCCACCACCATTCGCCTGACCCCGGAGCGTGCGGACCGAATGGCGGCGCTCCGCTTCGGAACACGCCTTCCCACCACAGACAATCGTGTGGGCCTGGAGCGGGACCAGACTGATTTTTTCGCTCTGGTCGCCGGGCGCATCGAGCGCGCTGGAGCGTCCCTGGCGGCCGAGACCGGCGTGGGCATTTACGGGACCTCGGTGCGCAGGGGCTTTGAACAGTCCGACGTGCTGCTCTACGCCGTGACGGCGCAGTACGAGACCCCCTGGCTTGCGCCGTCGGTTGCACTGGTAGGCCAGGCGGATGGGCTTCGCGGCTGGACGATCCGTGGCAACGAAGATCTGCGCGAACTGCGCTTTGGCGTGCGTACCACCGGGCGCTACTGGCTTCGGGCAAACCTGATCCGGGGACTGACGGACTTCAGCCCCCGGACCGGGCTGGCCATATCCGCAGGTTTGCTGAGGTAGGGGCCTCAGGAGCGCGTCAAAATCTCCTCGAACAGCGCAAGCGCTCGCGGGTCCTTGGACTGCCCGAGCCAGAAGAGCGCCTGCTTGCGGATCTGTGCATCCCGATGTGTGCGCGCCACTTGAATCAGCGCGGGGACGCCTTCCGCCTGGGGCCGCTGGGAGAGGGCGAACACCGCCTGCTTCTGCACCGAGCGATCTATCCCATCATCATTCACCAGTTGACCCAGGCTGCGGGTGACCTCATCTCCAGCCGCCTGACCGAGCCAGAAGACCGCCTGCGAGCGGGCTTTCTCTGGGGCACGCGGGTTCCGGGCAACCCGCAGCAAGTCCCGCCAGATGGTTGTCCTTCGGCAAGCGTCGCCGGGAATATGGCTTCTTGCCCACATCCGCATCCGCCGTTTCGGCGAGCGAGATCAGGTAGGTCGCCGCGTCGGAAGGCGGACGGTGCCCAGGTCCGTCACCTGGCTGCTGCCCGCCGTCCATCCGCCACCCACGTACCGGCCGCAGCGCCGTCACCCTTCCGCTCTGCACCGTGAGCGCCACGCGCACGGGTCCCGGCTCGCACGCCTCCTCCCACTGTTTACGACCACGAGTGTCGCTGCTCCAAGCGCCCGGACTGAACCCAAGTGGAGCCAATGGGGTCACCAGGGACGTCGGGAACCGATCATGTTTGCCGTTGCCGCACACTCCCAGGGCGTGGCGTAGCCGATACGCACCTCTCCGTCGGGTGCGTTGGCGACGCGCTGGGCGAGAGTTTGCCCGTGGGCGGCGGAGACGGGCAAGAAGCCCGGCAAGCAGGATCAGACGGTTCATTGGTTGATGATCTCCAGGAGGATTTGTGCGACACGCGGATCATTGGACTGCCCGAGCCAGAACAACGCCTTCTTGCGCAGCGATGGATCCTGCTCGCGGCGGGCGATGTCGATCAGCTTGTCCGTCGCGGCGCGCCCCCGGCGCTGCGAGTACACGAAGATCAGCTGCTCCCGCATGGCGCGGTCGGGCATGCGGATCGCCAGGTTGACCAGCTCGCCGATGGGCGCGTCCCCTGCCCCGCCCAGAAGAGCGCCTTTTTGCGCATCTCCACCGGCTCGCGAGTGTTGGTCGCGATCTCCATCAGCCACCGGTCGTTCCCCTGTCCGCTCATTTGCGACAGGGCGAAGAGCGTCCGCTCCTTGAGGCGCTGACTTTGGAGCCGAGGGTACAGCCCGCGCAGGAACGCTGCATTGTCCTGCGAAGCCTGTTGTCCGATCCAGAAGATGGCCTTTTCCTGAAGCTCGGCGGAGCTGCCGGCTTCGGCGTACGAGCGCAGGAGCTGGCTTGCACGGGGACTGCGCTGCTGCGAAAGAGCGAAGATGGCCCGTTCACGCAGCTTGGCGTCGCTGGAGGTGCGGAGGATGTCCCCCAGCACGTTCACCGCCCGCTCGGTGGGCACCTGCGAGAGCCAGAACACCGCCTGCTCCCGCACCCCTGGGTCCGGATCGTTGCGGGCTACCGAAAGGAGCAGGTTCTCCGTTTCCGCCGTGTGCTTCTGCGAAACCAAGAAGACGGCCTTACGGCGGAGCGAAGCCGAGCCGGCATCCCTGCGGGCGAGCACCTTGCGCAGGATCGGCATTGCCTGCTCCGCATCCATCTGCAACAGCGCATTGAGTGCCGCTACCCGCACGTCTTCCTCGCCACCCTGAGCCGTCGGCGCACCGGGTGCGCGCGGCGGAGTGGGAGCACCGGGTGCGGTGGGAGCACGTGGTGCACGGGCTGGGCGTGCGGCATCCCGCGCCACCCGCTCCGCCGCGCCGGCGTCCCCCCGGCGGGCCAGTTCGCCACGAATCCGTGTGGCGAGTGCGTCTGCGTCCCTGCGGGTCCGGGCCTGTGGATGGGCCCGCCGCTGGTTTTCCAGCTCCCTGGCCGCTCGCTCCAGGTCGGAAGCGCCGCCGATCCGGTAATGGGCAAAGGCTTCCCAGTAGTGCGAGTCCGCGGCGTATGCGGAGCGCGGGAACTCGGCGCGCAATCGCTGGAAGAGCTGCGCCGCGCGTCGGTAATCGTTGCGACTCAGGGCGGTGCGGGCCGCACGGTACAGGGCATCTCCGGGATCATCCTGCTGCCATGCCGGCGGCGGATCGGCATTGGGGCCGCCCTGCACCAGCCCAGGGAGAGGCGCCGCGGCCGTGGTGGCTGCGACGAGCGCCAAAATCAAAAAGCTTCGCATGGTACGAGGTTCGTTCACGTTGTGGTGGTAGGCGGCCCCGCGGGCACGGCCGTGCGCAGCCGTGGCATTACGCCGCCCTGTTCAAGTGAGCGTTCAATCAGCTCCATTTCTTCACCCGATCGCCGGGTCGGAATCTGGGAGATCTGGGCAAGGATCAACTCCAGATCCTGGAGCAGAACCCGTAGCTGGGGGTCTTCCGCCGCGGGCGAGTCGAGCAGGAGACGGGTGCTGGACAACAAATCTCCCGCCCATCTGGATACCTGCGCGTCGGTTTCCCCGGTGGCGGCCTGGGCACGGAAGTCAGTAAGCAGCGCCTCGGCGCGACTCAGGTGCTCAGTGGCGACCACCTGGTACGCCGGGGAGAGCGCCCCTGACTCCGGAGCCGGTACCGTTGCGCTCGGAGTTGCTACAGGCGTTGCCGACTGCGTGACCGCCACTGTCTGCTCTGCCTCCGGCTGCATGGTGAGGCGCCCCAGCCCGATGCCGAGCACCAGAACCGCTGCGATTCCGATGCCCCATTGCACCCACGGCATGTAGATGACCTCTCGTGGCCGTCCGCTCCGTGCCCGCCGCTCCGCCTCGATGCGAGCCCACATGGCCTCGCGGGGTGTCGCCGGGGGCGTGTTGTAGTGCTTCGCCGCCTGCCGAAGCACGTCTGGAAATTGATCTTCAGTCATCCCGTGAATCCTCCCGCAAAGTCCGCGAGCGCTTCGCGGAGCCTGGCCCGTGCTCTGGAGAGCCGCGCCTTGCATGTGCCGGCAGGCGCATCGAGCACGGCGCCGATCTCCTGGTGTGTGTATCCTTCCACGTCGTGCATCACGAACACCGTCCGGTACCGCTCGGGCAGGGCATCGATCGCCCGCTTCATCCTCTCCTTCAGGTCCGGCTCCGCTTCACGCGGTGAGGCGGCAACGTGGTCTGCCTCCTCCAGGTCCGCTTCACGCTGCCGAAAGCGCTTGCTCTTTCGCAATGCGTTCAACGTCACCGACACGGCGATGGAGTGAATCCAGGTACCCAGCGCCGCTTCTCCCCTCCACTCCCGCAATCGGCTGAAAGCCCGGATGAACGCTTCCTGTGTACAGTCCTGCGCCAGGTCGTCATCCCCTGTCATCCGGAAGGCGAGCCTGTACACGCGGTCCACGTGCGCATCGTACAGCATGCGCTCCGCCGCGGCGTCCCCACCCAGAATGCGGGCTACCAGTTTGTGTTCGTCCACCCGGCCGGGAGGAAAAGGTGTGGTTTCAAGCGCTTCCAGAGATTAGGACACACCGAGTGTGAAAAGGGTTGCGTGTTGGTAGCACGCGAATGAACGTTGCTCCAGGCTTACCTTGCAACACCCTCTCAGGGCCAGAGCGCAGGTGAGCAAGAGAATCTTACCTGGAGCTTACGAATGACTGATCTCGGCAAGGCGTACCTGGACGACGTGCTCGCGAGCTTCCGGAAGCTCAAGTCCACCGCCGAGCGCGCCGTGGTCCAGGTGCGCGATGAGCATTTCTTCGCCACGGTGGATCCCGAGAGCAACAGCATCGCCGTTGTCATGAAGCACATGGCCGGCAACCTGCGCTCGCGCTGGAGCGACTTTCTAACTTCCGACGGTGAGAAGCCCGACCGCCACCGTGACCACGAATTCGAGGTAGACACGGACTCCCGAGTGAACATCGAAGCGCAGTGGAATGCCGGCTGGCGGGTTCTGTTCGAGGCGCTGGAGCCACTTACTGCGGATGACTTGCAGAAGATAGTGCAGATTCGTGGCGAGCCGCACACGGTGTTGCAGGCGATCAACCGGCAGCTCACCCACTACGCATACCACGTAGGACAGATTGTTCTGCTGGCTAAACACCATGCGGGCCGGAGTGGCAGACGCTCTCGATCCCGCGCGGTCAGTCCGAGGCGTACAACGCGCGCATGTTCACCTCCGGCTCAGCGTAACGCCGGGGCGCCTTGATCTTCTAGCTCCAGTCGGCGTCCGGCTGTGGCCGAAGGCGGTGTGCCGCGCCAATCACGTCCCGCAGCTCCACCGGATCACTGAACGGATCCTCATCCAGCTCGGTTACGCGGTTCAGCTCCTTTGCCAGCGCCGGAGCTCCTGAATGTAGGGGTCGTAGGGAACACGGCGCAGGTTGTCTCCTCGGGGACAAGATCGCAGATTCCGTTGTGCAACCACTCGCCCGTGTGCCAGTCGGGCATGTCGACGGCGGGAAACAGGCAGATGCCGTGCATGTCCATGCCGCGGGATACGGCGGCGATGATTCCTCGATTACGTCTTTCAACCAGGCGTCGCCCTTCCCCGAGGCCGCTGGTTTCTCCATGATCATCGGCCTTCGATATCGCTCCCCAGATCCGGTTCAACAGGTCGCAGAGCGGCTCGATGCGGTCATCCCCCGGTTCGAGCGCCTGATGCGGCCCTGCTCGCGGTATTCCATCTGGCCGAACGAGTAGTTGTTCGCTACAATGTCGAGAATCTCTGGGAGCCGCCGAGTTCGGGATGCTCCTTCCCGAAGAGGATGTCCCACGCCAGAAAGGTGTCAACGTAGGTCTCGTGGTGCGCGGCCTCGACGAGATCGGGCCGATCCCTGGGCGCGACCACCTGGACGATCGGATCGATGTGGACCATGCGAGCCTCCGGGTCCACCTCCCGGATTGCTTTCACGCCAGCGATGGCCGCCTTGCACACAACGCCAGGCGCAGCCGGGGCGGTCCTGTCTGCTCGTTCGGTACGGTGCGACCCACCCCCACTCTCCGCCACAGAAGGAAAAAGGTGATCTCGTTGATCGGGGTAAAGAAATGCGGTCCGGGAGTGCGGGGGATGACGTACTCCGCGGCGGCGCGGCAGTAGCGGGCGAAGCGTTCGACAAAGCTATCGGAGAAGGGGTCCAGATCATCCGGGTATCCGTAATGGCATAGATCCCAGATCGGGAGCACCTGCGCCCGATTCATCGCTTCGATCATCGGATCGATGCAGGCGAAGTCGTACTCCCCACCCCGGTCCACCAGGGGCCATGGAATTCCCTCGCGCGCAACGGCGATCCCCAGGTGACGCAGCAGGTCGTAGTCCTCCCGAACATGAGCGTCGTGCTGCGTTTCCCGGATCAGGTTGCGCCTCCTTTCTCCTTCCAGAGAAAGGTGGAACACTCAAAACCCGAGATGAAAAAGGTGGGGAAGATCCCCGGGCGCTCAGCCATCCGGCACTCTCATCTGTTGCCTCTCAGAACCGTTGCGGGTGTTTGCTGCTTCGGCATCCGGCAGAGTGTGGATTCTGACGGTAGATCGGGCGGTTGAGGATGCGGGAAGCATGCCCACGGGAGCGGATCGCACAAAGCAGCGGCCCCGGCGCGAACACCGGGGGCCGCTGACCCGCCCTCTGAATGGTTGAACGGGCTAGAAACGGAACATCAGTCCCAGACCAGCCGCAATGTACGAGAAGTCCACATCCGGGCAAAACCCAGGCCGAAGTTGACGTACCGAACACTGGGAGTGACGCTCACGACTGCGCCGAGCGGAGCGGCAAATCCACCGCCGATCTCGAATCCGACCTTCTCATCGTCGTAATTGAAGTCCACGCCGGCGGTATTCCCCTCACCTGGTGAAACACCGCACCCCCCGAAGGAACGGCGACAGGCCGGTCATGGTCGGGAACATCAGCTTGGCGCCAAGATCAAACCCGTACCTGAAAGGAGTCGCCAAGGGCCCTTCGGTTTCGAACTCGGTGCCCACTGATCCCACCGTAGATCCCGAACAAAGGGGAGAGGTGAACGGTGAGATCCGCCCCACCTCCAAAACCCGTCTTCAAGTCCGCACCCAGACGATTGTCCCCAAGGTCTCCAACCGGAAACGCGGCATGACCCCGCACCTCAAGTGACAATGGAAGACGCCCATACTGCGCTTCGGCGACGCTGGACGTCGCCAAGGCAGCCAGCGCGAAAAATCCCACAAAAACCTTCTTCATCCGAAACTCCTCCGAGCAGGTTTACGATAGTGCAGCCTGCAGTGCTGCAGCGCTATCTACCCGCGAACGCGCCAAGGGTCCCACTCCCTACGGACGGAACCCGAGGGTGAAGTACCCGCGCACCCGGTGGCGGAAGGGCTCGTCCAGCGGGTACACCACGCCGCTGGTGATCCGCACCGAGGGGAGCCGCAGCAGGGCGGGAAGCCGCACCTCCGAGGAATTGTCGATGCCGATCACCCGGTACCCGTCGCCACGCACCCCATCCGTGCTTGCCGCCATGAAGTACGGGGAGAACCCTCCAACGGTGGCCGTCACCCGACCGAGGACCAGTTCGCGCCCGCTCACCGTGGCTACCGGGAGCCCCGGCAGGGGGATACGCTGGGAAAGCAGCGCCGGCTCGAACAGGGGCGGACGCTCCCCGCCGACCGCGAACCGCTCCCACAGCGGTGCATCGGTGTTGACGGTGCCGTACGTCGCATCCGCACGGAGCCCGGTGCTTCGGCGCCCGACGCCGACCCCGGCGGATGCGACCAGGCGGGTCCACCCCTGGTCTCCCGTCGAGCCTCCGGACGCGGTCCCTCCGAGCGAAGCCGTGAGGTAGCTCGGGTTTCCGCCGATGCGGGTGCCGATCCCCGCCTGAGCCCAGGCGAGCTGCCGCCGGCCTTCGAGCTCCGGCAGCTCCAGCCTACCGAGTGACGCGCCCGCTCGCAACCGCTGGCTCCAGGTGCCGAAGTCCTGCCCCAGCTCAGCCAGCATGGCGGCACCGGCATATTCCGCGTTCAGCCGCGACGCCGGCAGTGGCGTTCCGGGTTGCTCCCCCGGCCAGTGCTCGGTCCAGAACAGGTCGCCGCCCAGATGCGGCCGGATTCCCCGATACGTCGCGTTCAGGGCGCCGCCGCGCCAGGCACCCTCCGTTCCCCACGCACCCTGTGCCAGCGCCGTGAAGCGCCCCACCGGGTCCGTGCTCGCGACCACCAGCCCACCCCACGCCCCTTCTCCGCCAAACCCGCCGGCTGGTAGAAGGCGCAGACTGCGGGGGCCGAGGCCGTAGCGGCGTCCCGGTGGGAGCGGTGCCCGCGGAAAGGTGTCCGCCGGTCGCGCGGGAGCAACCGGCGCGGCGGGCCACAGCCGGGGATCCAGTGCGACCGGCTGGCCCGGTGCGACGCTGTTCGGGTGGACGCGGTGCAGGTCCAATCCCCGGGTGTGCAGGTTCAGAAAGAACACAGCGCCCGTGGCGGGATCGGGCGCGGGGGCCACCGCCGCGCCGGTGACACGACTGAGCGGCCGGGTGGCACCGGTCCGGGGATCCACGGTTTCCAGATTCACGACACCCCCGCGCTCGGAAGCCGACACCAGCCTGCCGTCGGGAAGCCAGGCCGCATCGTAGCGGCTGGCGGTGTCGCGCGGGACCGGATAGCGCACAACCCCGGTGGACGGGTCGACCAGCACCAGCCGCCACCGCCCTCCTTCCGAAGCGGACACCGCGACGGTGTGCCCATCGGGAGACCAGCGGGGCCGGTAGAAAGCGCGCGTCGGCGAGCCCTGCGCCAGTGTAGTCACCCCGCCAGATGCCAGATCCACCCGTACCAGGTCGCAACTCCCCCCCTGGCAGCGTACAGCGGCGGCCGTGCGGCCGTCCGGAGCGGGGTCCGGGTGGCGGATGGCGGCTCCGCGCGTGATCCGCCGCGTCTGCCCCGTCCTCCAGTTCCACTCGAACAGGTCGGGACGCTCCGCACCGTCCCCAAGTGGAACCACCCGCGTCACCAGCACGCGTGTACTGTCCAGGAAACGCGGCGAGTCGAATGCTCGCCCGCCGACCGGGTGAAGCGTGGCTAGAGCACGCCGGGAGCGGGGACGCCACTGGATCGCGGGGACGTCCTCCGGGTCCAGCCTGCGGGCTCGCTCCCGTGCGCGAACCGCCGCGGTATCCTCCGGCTCCTCTTCCATCTTCCAGATCACCACGCGCGCCGGGCGATCGCGCGCCCGAAGCGGGATCGCCAGGTGCCTGCCGTTCGGCGATACGGCGGGATCACCCGTGTACCAGGAAAGCACCTGCACCGTGTCACCCACCGCCAGCCCTCCCTGGGCCAGGGCCGCCCGAGCTTGCAGCGCCTTTGCCGTCAGCTCCACGGTGAAGCGGCCGTACAGGTCGGCCGGGGTGCCGCCGTACACCCCCGCGAATGCATCATCAAAGCTCCGGCTCTGCCGCGCGCTCATGCGGCGCCACAGGTGCACCAGGCTGGAATCGCCCCGCTGCTCCACCAGCCACTCCAGGTATGCGGAGCCGGCCAGGTAGGCCATGGCGCCACCGAGGAACCCCTCCGTGGAGCTGAGCTGCCCATAGGTCGGGAGCTTTCCTTCCAGCGCCCACTGCCGGAGCACCGCCGGGCGGAGCACCCCGTGGGGGCGGCCGCTCCCGGTAAGGCGCCCTTCCACGTAAGTGGCGTACCCTTCCGTCACCCACCGCGGCGCTCTGCGGGCCACCGGCCCGACGCGGATGGGCGACAAGCTCCACAGAAAGCGCTGCCGCGCGTTGCGGGAGGGGCGGACCAGATGGGCGACGTGCGCGTACTCGTGCACCGCCAGCAATTCGCCGAAACCCCGGCTATGCCCGATCGCGGAGCGCGGGTCCGGCGGTGTCGGCCAGACGTAGATCGCCGGGGCATTCAGAAACGGCCATGCGGAGCCGTTCGACTGGTTGAATGGGTCTTCGGCAACCACGGTGATCCGCCGCGTGGGCGCATAGCCGACCAGCGCGGATACCCGGCCGTGTACCGCTTCCAGCTGGCCGGCCACGTCCCGGGTCCACTTCTCCATCTCCGTGGGGTAGTGAACGTCGAAGTGCTCGGTGCGAACCGTACGCCACTGGAGGTGCGGGCGTGGGTTCCCCTGGGCGTGGAGCGCCACGGGAACGATGAGTGCGGAACAAAGAGCGAGGATGCGGCGCATACAGGATTGTTCTAGGTTGAGGCATCGCCCCACGCACACGGCGGAAGTAGCCCGACGGTGCTGGCGGGACCAGCAATATAGATTGGCCGAAAGGGGAAACACCATCCATGGCATTGAGACGTCCAACAAGGCTTCCAGCATTCCTCTTGGCGGGATTATTCGCACTGCTGCCAGCCTGCGGCAAAGACATCGCCACGGAACCAGAGCCGCCTCCGCCGGATCTCCAGCGGTACGCGCTGATTCCGTGGCCGCAGCGGATCGAGCCCCGCTCGGGGGATTTCTCAATCGACGAGGGGACCCGGGTGGTGCTTTCCGAGCCTGTGAACGCGGAATTGCAATCCATCGCCGCGCTCGTGACTGAATCTCTCCGCGCCGCGACCGGGATCGAGGTGCCCGTAGCGCTGGCTTCGGGTGCGGAGGGCACCGGAAACACCATCGCACTGCGGCTTTCACAAGAGGGCGAGCCAGCGAGCCCCGAAGAATACCGACTGAGCGTCGCTCCCACGGGAGTGATCCTGTCCGCGAACACCCCCGCGGGCCTGTTCTACGGCGCACAAACCCTACGGCAGCTGATCCCTCTGGAGGGTGCAGGCCGGGCGATCCCCGCCGTCGAGATCAAGGATGCCCCGCGCTTCACATATCGAGGAATGCACCTGGACGTGGGACGGCATCTATTCCCGGTATCGTTTATCAAGAGGTACATCGACCTGCTCGCGACGTATAAGATCAATACCTTCCACTGGCACCTGACCGAGGATCAGGGCTGGCGCATCGAGATCAAACGGTACCCGAAGCTCACTCAGATCGGCGCCTACCGGAAAGAGACGCGGGTCGGACACGCCCACCAGCCACCGGAGGTGTACGACAGAACACCGTACGGCGGGTTCTACACGCAGGCCGAGATCCGCGAGATCGTCGCGTATGCACGGCAGCGTTACGTGACCATCATTCCGGAGATCGAGATGCCGGGCCACTCCCGCGCCGCCCTGGCCGCCTACCCAGAACTTGCCTGCACCGCGGGACCGTTCACGGTGGCTACCACCTGGGGGGTTTTCGACGACATCTACTGCCCCAAGGAGGAGACCTTCCAGTTCCTGGAGAACGTACTCGCCGAGGTGATGGATCTCTTTCCCGGCACGTACATCCACATCGGCGGGGATGAAGCGCCCAAGAAGCGGTGGGAGGAGAGCCCCGCGGCGCAGGCCGTCATCCAGCGCGAGGCCTTGAAGGATGAGCACGAGCTGCAGAGCTACTTCATCCGCCGGATCGAGAAGTTCCTGAACGCGCACGGACGTCGGCTGATCGGGTGGGACGAGATCCTCGAGGGTGGCCTGGCGCCCACCGCAACGGTCATGGCCTGGCGGGGCATGAAACGGGGGATGGTGGCGGCCCGGCAGGGCCATGACGTGATCATGACACCCATC
Organism: Longimicrobiaceae bacterium; assembly: GCA_030447645.1. Lineage (GTDB taxonomy): Bacteria > Gemmatimonadota > Gemmatimonadetes > Longimicrobiales > Longimicrobiaceae > JAUJOM01. The sequence continues at coordinate 17,739 of JAUJOM010000016.1, forward strand.
GACGACCTCTACTTCGACCTCTACCAGGCGAACCCGGCGGGCGAGCCGCTGGCCATTGGCGGGTTCACTGATCTGCGGGAAGTCTATGCGTTCGAGCCAATCCCCGTCGAGCTCACGGCTCAGCAGGCGAAGCACATCCTGGGAGCACAGGGCAGCGTGTGGACGGAGTACATGAAGACGCCCGAGCACGTGGAGTACATGGTCTTTCCACGCATGCTCGGGCTCGCCGAGGTGGTCTGGTCTCCCAGAGAGGCACGCAATTGGGATTCGTTCAGCAGGCGCGTACCCGCTCACCTCGAGCGCTTAAAGGCTCGGGGCGTGAACTACCGCGCGCCGCAAGGCCCGTAAAGCATGGGGGTGTTCAAGACTCACCTCCACCCAGGGCCTACCGCTCGATGGGTGCCCGCACGCTGTTCCCCCACTCCGTCCACGAGCCGTCGTAGTTCCGCACGCGGTCGTAGCCGAGCAGGTAGCTGAGCGCAAACCAGGTGTGGCTGGAGCGTTCACCGATCCGGCAGTAGGTGATCACGTCATCACCCTCCCTCAAGCCGGCTTCACCCTCGTAGATGGCTCGTAGCTCATCGGCGGATTTGAACTCGCCGGTGTCCGGGTTGACGGCCCGCGCCCACGGGACGCTCTTGGCGCCGGGAATGTGCCCGCCGCGCATCGCGCCTTCCTGCGGGTACTCGGGCATGTGCAGCTTGAGACCCGCGAACTCGTCCGGCGAGCGCACGTCGATCAGCTTGCCCGGGGTACCCAAATGCGCCAGGACGTCGTCCTTGAACGCGCGGATCCGCGCATCGTCACGCTGCCGTACCGGGTAGCCGGTAGCGGGGTAGTTGGATGTATCCGTGGTCATGGGGCGCCCCTCGTCCTCCCACTTCTTGCGACCCCCGTCCATGATCCGAACGTTGTCATGACCAAAGAGGCCGAATACCCACAGTGCATACGTGGCCCACCAATTGTTCTTGTCGCCGTAGAACACCACCGTGGTTTCCGGGGTGATGCCAAGCCGACTCATCAACTTGGCGAACGCCTCCGGATCCACGTAGTCGCGCTGGACGGCATCGTTCAGGTCCGTGTGCCAGTCCACCTTGACCGCACCGGGGATGTGCCCGGTTTCGTACAAGATCACGTCCTCGTCGGACTCCACGATCCGGACGTTGGGGTCCTCCAGATGCGCGGCCACCCAGTCGGTGGTAACTAGCGCCTCCGGGTGCGCGTAGCCGCGCTGCTCGATCGGTGTAGATGAAGGCTGCGTGCTTGCCATCATGTTGCTCCTCGCTTTAGAGAAAGATTCTTCATCGTGGGTTATTCGTGGCTTTCCGGCACCGCCTGCTCCGCTGCCGCGAAGCCGACCCTGGAGTGAGTCCCATCGCAGAACGGCTTCTTGGTGGATGCGCCACACCGGCAGAGATAAATCTTTTTGCCGGGAGTGGTGGTGTACTCGTTCCCCTCGCTGTCGATCACCCGCACCGGCCCATCCACCATGTAGGAGCCGTTCTTGTTCACCTTGATGGTTACTGCCGCATCGTCTGCCATGCTCCGCTCCTGTAGTTAGGTCGCCGCGCCGATCATCCAAACCACCCCGAGTGCGGCGCTCCCGAAAGCCGTGGCAATACGCATTCCTCCGGCCAGCGCGGGGAAGCGAGTACCCGTGCGCCCGAACACCACACCCACGAAGAGCGCGTACAATCCCATGGCCATTACCGTGCCCACGCCGAAGAAGAGCAGGTATGCGCCGGCTGCCCAGGGGGAACGGCTGAGCGCCACCGGCAGCAGCGCGATCAGCGGCGCCGTCCCCGTCAGGCCGTGCGCCACCCCTACCCAGGTAGTCGCCCCCCGGTGTGAGTGCGTATGGCCATCCTGGTGCGCCAGATCATGGGCGCGCCCGTGCAGCAGCGTCCAGAGCAGCCAGAGGCCAAGCACAACCAGCATTCCCCCAACGCCGAACTCCAGCCCCCGGACCACGGCCTCCGGTACCTGCAGGCGGAGCAGAATCAGCACCAGCCCCACGGCCAGGATCGCGGCCGAATGCCCCAGCCCCCACCGTACCCCGAAAGCCAGCGCTTCACGCGGCCGCGGGTGTCGGGACACGAAGGTGGTGACCGCGGCCATGTGGTCCGGCTCCAGAGCGTGGGCGAAGCCGGCGATGAGCGCGGTGGCGAGGGGGAGCAGCGTCACGAAAGAGCGCAATGAGAGTTCAGGGTGCCAAGCCATTCAGTTTACCGCGCCGGCCGGCACGGTGTCAAAGCGGTTGCCAGGCGAGCGCATGAGTGCCAAACTGTGGTGCAAACCATCCGGCTGATGGACACCCACGCACTGCTGCCGATGTCGGCACTTTCAGAATACCTGAGGCAGGTCGGGACCGCCGTTCAGGCGGGTAACGCTACCGAGCATACCCACCGCCCAGCACTCAAAGCTTTGATTGAGTCGCTCGCCTCCGGTATCGTTGCCACCAATGAGCCCAAGCGGGTAGCCAGCGGCGCTCCGGACTTCATCGTCACGCGCGGGCAAACTCCACTCGGGTACGTTGAGGCTAAAGATGTAGACGTACCACTCAGCAAGACCGAACGAACTCCGCAGCTGAAACGCTACCTGGAGTCACTTGGTAACCTGGTGCTGACGGACTACCTGGAGTTCCGCTGGTACGTCGGGGGCGAACACAGGCTGACAGCAAGGCTGGCGACCACGGGTGCCAACGGCAAGCTACGCCGAAATCCCGGCGCGGAGGAGGAGGTCCGG
>JAUJOM010000016.1:20583-92276 GCA_030447645.1 Longimicrobiaceae bacterium
CCGCAGGACCAGCGATTCACTCGCGAGCACGCGGCCTACGAGCTTCCCAAGACGAATCCATTCCTGCGCAAGATGTTCGGCTATGTGGCCGGCCCGGAGCTGGACGGACGTATCGAATGGGCAGTAGATGATCTGGCGGAGTTGCTCCATCGCGCGGACATGGCGGCCATCCTACGTGACTTCGGGCACCGTACGCGGCAGGAAGATCCGGTGGTCCACTTCTACGAAACCTTCCTGGCGGCGTATGACCCCCGGATGCGGGAAGCGCGGGGTGTCTACTACACGCCGGAACCGGTGGTCTCGTATATCGTCCGGAGTGTGGACCACCTGCTCAAGACGGAATTCGGGCTTGCCGACGGGCTGGCGGATACGGGCAAGGTCAAGATCCCCAACCCCGATCCCAAGGCGAAGTCCAGCACGCTGGACGTACACCGGGTGCAGATCCTCGACCCCGCTACGGGAACGGGGACTTTCCTGCACGGCGTCATCGACCAGATCCACGCGCACCTGACGGCGCAGGGGCAGGCGGGGATGTGGTCCGCGTATGTGGCCGAGCACCTGCTGCCGCGCGTTTGGGGGTTCGAGCTGCTGATGGCGCCCTATGCGGTGGCCCACATGAAGCTGGGACTTCAGCTTCGGGAGCTGGGATACGATTTCGGCAGCGCCGAGCGGCTGGGGATCTATCTCACCAACACCCTGGAAGAGGTGCACGAGATGTCAGGTTTGCCGCTCTTCGCGCAGTGGATCGCGGACGAAGCGAATGCGGCCAACCGGGTCAAGACGGAGCTGCCGATCCTGGTGGTGCTGGGAAACCCGCCGTACTCCGGAATCTCAGCGAACATGTCGCCTCAGATGGCGGCGCTGGTGGAGGCGTACAAGTGGGTAGATGGCAAGCCGCTCGGTGAGCGCAAGCACTGGCTGCAGGACGATTACGTCAAGTTCATCCGCTTCGGGCAGACCCGCATCGAGCAGACCGGCCACGGAATCCTGGCGTTCGTCACCAACCACGGCTAACTGGACAACCCAACCTTCCGGGGAATGCGCCAAAGCCTCATGGAAACGTTCGATGTTATCCATGTGCTCGACCTGCATGGCAACACCAAGAAGAAAGAACGTGCGCCCGATGGCGGCAAGGACGAGAACGTGTTTGACATTCAGCAGGGGGTGGCAGTCTGCATCATGGTGAAGCGACCGAGCAGTCGTACATCATGAAGGCAATTCGGCTGTCATCGCATGCAGCGGGGTACATAAACCGACGTGGCATCTCTGTCAGTGAGGTGGAGGAAGCGATTCGCACGGCCCCCTGGCATCCGGCTGCCCAGGAGCGGCTCGAATGTCGCAGGGATTTCGCGTTCTCCGCGGAGTGGAACGGAAAATTCTACACCACGAAGCAGGTACGGCCGATTTTGTCGAGCACCCCGAAGAGATCGTGGTCGTAACGGTATACACCTACTACTTCTCACTGCGGAGTTGCACATGAAAATTGTTTACGACGCGGAGATAGACGCTCTCAGTATTGCCTTTCAGGACACAACGGTGACCAGCAGACATCTGGAAGAAGGAATCACCGCCGACTACGACGCGGATGGCAACCTCGCGGGGATCGAGATCCTCGACGCGGGCAAGCGGTTGGGTAACAAAGACACGTTTCGGCAGATTGTAATCGGGGGAATTGGCATGCAAACAGCGGCATGACACCGGACGGGGAGGGCCGGCTGGTATTCGGCCGCTTCGATTGGCCGACGGACCTCACGGTCGGGCGGCTGTACCAGGTTCTCTCCGACGAGCACGGGCTGTACCGGGTGGTGGACGATACGGGTGAGGATTACATGTACCCGATCTGGATGTTTGAGCACGCCTTCCAGCAGTCCCTACCGTAATGAAGCATTCTCCAGCCCAAGTCCTCCACGCCGAACTGTGGGGCACCCGCGAAGGCAAGTACAAGCAGCTAGCCGAAGCCGATGTGAGCACTACCGCGTGGTCTGAGCTTTCATCCGCCACGCCATTCTACCTGTTCAAGCAGCAGGACATCACCTTCCAGGAGGAGTATAATCAAGGGTGGGCTCTTCGAGACATATTTCCTGAAAACTCCGTTGGTGTTGTTAGCGCGCGAGATAGCCTGACAATGCTCTTTCGTGGTGAAGATGTGCTGACGAGGGTCCGTGACTTTGTGTCTCTATCTGTTGAGGACGCACGGAGCAAATACAAGCTTGGTGCGGATGCGCGTGACTGGAAGGTTGAATACGCCCAGAAGGATCTGCGTTGTCAGCCAATTGTCGCCGAACGAGTCATGCCGATTCTGTACCGTCCGTTCGACACGCGCCACACTTACTACACCGGTCAATCGCGCGGCTTTATCGGGCAACCACAGCAGCGGGTAATGAACCAGATGATCGCAGTGGCAATGTCGGACTGATGTACGGCTAGCGCGGCAGACTCGAGATCAGTGGGTCACCCTTCGCCACGCAACAGATTATTCAGCCACAAGTCGCTCGCCGCCTACGATATCAACTCACTATTTCCGCTTTATCTCTACCCATCTGGTGATCTCTTCGATACCGAAGCACCCACCTCCGCCCCGGTGGGCGCCGCCCAAATCTCGTGCCGAAGTTCATCGCCGACTTGAGTCAGCGGCTCGGCATGGAGTGGGTCGCCGACGGGACCGGAGACCGCGTCAGCACCTTTGGTCCGGAGGACGTGTTCCACTACATGTACGCCGTCTTTCACTCGCCGCTGTATCGCGAGCGCTACGCCGAATTCCTGAAGATCGACTTCCCGCGCCTGCCCCTCACCACCGATGCGGAGCTGTTCCGCCGCCTTTGTGCTTCGGGCGAAGAGTTGACTGGGTTGCACCTGATGGAGCACCACCGCCCGCTCATCACCAGGTTCCCCGTGGCCGGCGACAACACCGTGGACAAGGTGCGCTACACGGAGCCTGGTCAGGGTGGGGACGAGGGGCGCGTGTGGATCAACCCGAACCAGTACTTCGACGGCGTTCCGCCCGACGTGTGGGCGTTCCACATCGGCGGCTATCAGGTGGCGGAGAAATGGCTCAAGGACCGCAAGGGCCGGCAACTCAGCTTCGACGATCTGCTGCACTACCAGCGCGTGCTCGCCACGCTTGCACGTACCGGAGAGCTGATGGCGGAAGTTGATGAGGTCATCGAGGAGCATGGCGGGTGGCCGTTGGGCGAGTTCAGATCGAGCTTCACCCGTGATCTGAAGCCCGGTATTTCCCTGAGGCATGAAGTCGAGCATGGACTGGATTCAGCGCGAGATCACACTTTCCGCCCGCCCGCGCGGGTTTCATCTGGTCACGGCTGACGTTTGTGGTTCCCTCGCCCGAGCTGAGCCAGATCAAAGTCGGACTGCTGCACCTTTTTCTGCAGCATACTTCGGCTTCGCTGACCCTGAACGAAAACGTCAGCCCCGACGTGCGGACGGACCTGGAAAATCATTTCAGCCGCGCGGTTCCCGAAAACGCGCCCGGTGTTCGTCACACGCTGGAGGGCCCGGACGACATGCCGGCACACATCAAGGCATCGCTGCTCGGCAGCGGGCTGCTGATTCCGGTGGGCGAAGGGCGACCACGGCTCGGAACCTGGCAGGGAATCTACCTGTGCGAGCACCGCAACCAGGGGGACCCCGGCGGCTGATGGCGACGCTGTTCGGGGAAAGCATGACGAAGTGAGGACGCGGCATACCGGCGCGGGGTGGCTGCTGATCGTTGCCGTCCTGCTCGCCGCCTGCTCGCCGCGCAAGCTGGCGGAGGCGGTCATTCCCGACAGCCACTTCGTTCTCACCCGGGACGTGGCGTATGGGAATGCTCCCCGGCAGCGGCTGGACGTGTACCGCCCCCGTTCGGCGCGAAGTGCCGCGCCAACCGTGGTGTTCCTGTACGGAGGGCGCTGGCAGCACGGCTCCCGCACCGAGTACCGTTTGCTCGGCAACGCGCTTACCCGGCGCGGGTTTGTGGTGGTGGTTCCCGACTATCGCCTGTATCCCGAGGTGCGGTTTCCGGCTTTCGTAGAGGACGGTGCGCAGGCGGTGCGCTGGACGCGGAACAACGCGGCGCGCTTCGGCATCGACACCACGCAAATCTTCGTGATGGGGCATTCGGCGGGGGCGCACACGGCGGCGCTGCTCGCCCTGGACGAGCGCTGGCTGCGTGGTGTGGGCTCGCACCCGGCGCGGTGCGCGGGTATGTGTCGCTTGCCGGTCCGGTGGACACGGTGTGGACTGATCCTGACGTGCAGGCGTTGATGGGTCCACCCGCTGGCTGGCCCACGACGTACCCGCGCAATCATATCGACGGCAGTGAGCCGCCGCTGCTCCTGCTGCATGGCGGGGGTGATGAAACCGTGGATCCGAGTAGCTCCACCCGTCTAGCCGCCCGCATCCGGGCGCGCGGCGGCTGTGCTCGCGCGGTAGTATACCCTCGGGTAGGCCACGTGGAGATCGCCGTTGCGCTCGCGGCCCCCTTCCTCGGCATCGCGCCGGTGCTGGATGACCTCGCGAAGTTTGTAGCCAATCCCCAGGCGGGATGCCCGGCTCGCCAAATGTAGAGTGGCGTAATCCTCCGCCACCCAGATCACCCAATAGCAGACCGGTACGTCGATCTACAGTGCCGTCGTCGAGCAGCGAATCCTCGGCGTCGCGCCCGACTGGCTGAGGGTGACAGTCCGCACCGCCGTCCAGAAGCCCTCGCGCGTACCGCGCTTCTTTCCATCACTTCGGAACAAGACGTGAACGTCCCCCGCAAGGAGTACCCTGCACAGCACCCTGAGCACGCAGTTCGCTTCGATGCGCGGCAGCGATACGTCGAGCTTGCTGGCGAGCCGCATCATATGAGCGCCGGTGCGTGGAATACAACCATGGATGAGATGTTTGGCTGGCTTCAGGATCACATCGGCTAAGCAGCAGCTTGCCGGGCCCTCACCCTGACCGCGCAGGATGTCCCTCTCCCACCGGTGGAAGAGGGGAAGCAAACGGCTTGAAGCCATCCTGCTGCGCCGTGTAGTGGCGGGGATCTTGCGGGAGAGGGGTGGCGCGTAGCTCGGGGTGAGGCCCGCGACGAGTACCTGCGAAGGGTACCGCAACCGACGGTGCCAGCGCGGGGGGCTGGTTGCGCGGGTGACAGTACATGCATATACACGCATCTATGCCCAACCAACGCCACGCCGCCCAGACCCACGCCGCGGCGCTGCCCCACGACCAGGACCCGCTGACCGGAGCGGCCATTCCGGCTGATTCGGCACCAGCCGCGCAGCCCACGGCAGCACGGGCGGTACGACCGGTGCATCATCGAAGGGCGATACGCTCGGCGGTCGAAGATCGCCTGGCCCACCATGCTCACCAACATCATCGGCGGGCTGCAGGGCATCGTGGACCATGGATGAGCACATGTTTCGCGGGGAACGCGGATCACGTCTCCTGGCAGATCTTCATCGTAGTGATCGCCTTCATCTCCTCCCTGTTCACCGGCATGAGCGTGCTGGTGCGCGCGCTTCGCCGGTGGAACGAGGGGAAGCTGACCGCACGGTTTATCAAGCGTTCCTCACCGCGATGGGGATTTCGCTCCTCGTGATGGCCCCCATTGGCTACGTTCTCTCCCCAGCGTTCGGGGTGAACGCCGCGCCCACCGTGAAGGCGGAGGCGCTGCCTTTTCTGCGGATAATGTTCCTGTTCAGCAGCGGGATGCTCGTCTTTTTCATGCATATACGGCGCGCTATGCCCAACTGGCGACGCGCGCACACCCATGGTTCTGGGGATCGCGATGCGCTGCCCCACGACCTGTTCAACGTTGTCCTGACCGCTGAGCGGCCTATTCCGGCCTTCGGCACCAGCCGCGCGATGCCCACGGCAGCCAGCGGGCGGTACGCGGTGGTCCATCATCGCGGGGGCCTTGGTCTCCTTACGCGCGGCGGTCTGGAAGACCGGACTGGCCGATCATCCGCACCAACATCATCGGCGGGCTTCCGGCCGGCATCCAGGGGATCGCGATGAACGTCGGTGGGGTGCTGATGGCATTCATCGGCTCGCTGGGGAACGCGGCCATCGGCGTCTCCTGGCAGATCTTCATCGTAGTGATCGCCTGGATCTCCGTCCCTGATTCACCGGCATGAGGGCAGCTGGTGGCGCGCTTCGCCGGAGCGAACGACGCCGCGCAAATCGGTTGACCGCACGCGTTTGTCGGGGTCTTCTTTTCCTCGACCGCGATGGGGATTTCGGGATGAACCTCGTGATGGCACAATCGGCACGTTCTGCGCCAGCAGTGTGTCGGGTCTTTTCATCGCCGCTCACCTACACGGGAAGGCTGCAGGGGACCGGAGACACCGCTGCCCTTCTTGCGGGTCATGCTGGGGATCTGTTTTGTCATCCAGCAGCGGGATGATTCCGATTCACGTCTTCTTCATGCTCGGCGGCGCACGCTGCGCGCGGCCGGCGACGCCCGCAAGTGGCGCGGATGGTCCTGGGGATCGGCGAACGACGGTAGTTGAACGCGGTGTTCAACGTGGTCCTGAGAGAGTCGAACGATCGTGACGATCGCTGCCTTCGGCACCACTGGAGCTGCGATGGCGGACGGTGATCGCCTCTGTGCTGGTTGCGGTGTACGCGAGGATCAAGCTTGGGGCGGCCGCATGAGTGGTCGATGACACTCGGTCAGCCGCGCGCACATAGCGACGGACCGGAGGCATTGCCGATCGATCTGGCCTGCCTTCGACGTCTCCATCGAGCACTGCCGGCCGGCAACGAGGACCGCGGTGGGATGCTTGCCGCGCTGGACGGTGCTGTCGCTCGCATTCAACGGTGCTCGCTGGCACAGAGCGACGCCGCCCTGGCCATCCCGTGGAGGCTGGTGAACGGAGATCAGGAGGTCATGACGATCCCACGCGCGGGGCTCTTCCGGTCGGTCATGCTGAACCACTGGTATCACCACCGCGGCCAGCTGACTGTGTATCTGCGGCAACTGGACGTACCGCTCCCGATCTACGGTCCCAGCGCGGACGAGAGGCCTTTCACAACCTCACCAAGAAGCCGGGGCTAAAAACTAATCGCTTATGAACACCAGTGACATCAGCCACACGTTGACCACCCTCTTCGCGGAGCTGGTGGACGGTGCGCCGCAGGCGGGGGCGTACATGCTCAACCGCGGGGATCCCGGGCTGCTTGCTTCCCTGGATCGGCTGTCGTCCGCGGCGGCATCGGCGGGCTCTCCGGGAGGAGCATCCATCGCCGCGCATGTCGCGCACCTCCGCTACGGGCTGTCGCTCATGAACCGCTGGGCAGCGGGCGAGAAAACCCGTTCGCCGACGCCAACTGGAGCGCGAGCTGGCGGCGGACGACGGTTTCCGATGCTGAGTGGGAGCAGCTACGTGCCGGACTGCGCGAGGAGGCACACCGCTGGCTCGGCGCACTGGGGACGCCGCGCGAAGTCGGCCCAGCGGAGCTCAACGAGATGATCGGGAGCATCGCGCACCTGGCATATCACCTCGGCGCCATCCGGCAGATCGACCGGACGGCGCGTGGTCCCGCGGCGAACGACTAGGGTCTGGGTGCAAATCCAGCGAGGCAGCCTGCGGGATACGTGCGTTTCATCAGCGTCGGGCACCGTCTGCTATCCACTGGGGCACCGGTGGATGCCTGCTCGGGCTTCGTCCGTGGGTGAGGGCCCAACGATGCAGCCACGATAAGCCGCTTCGGCCCGCGTATTTGTCGGGCAGATCGTATGCGGGATCCTTCAGCGCCTGCTCCAGTGGGATGAACCGGTACCCGCGCTCGCGCATCATGGCCACGACTTCGTCCAGGTAGTCGCCGTTCAGTGCGTTTGCGTGGAGGAGTAGTACCTGTGCAGGCTCCTCCCGAGCAGATCGCGCGAGAAACCCTCGTAATACGCAAATATCTCATTCATGTAGCGGACGTAGTCATCGCCGATTCGCCGCATCAGCCCGCTGTCGCCCTGCGCGGTTGCGTTGGTGTAGGCTGCGGCGTACAGGTAGTCATCGTTGTCGATGGTGACCGGCGCAACCGTGTAGCCATGCTCGTCCAGGAAGCGCTCAAGGGCCTCTTTGGTTTCCAGATCGGGACCGGTGTTCAGGAAGGGGTGGCGGAAGTAGCGCGGGGCGCTCCCCACGCCCGGTGAGAAGACGTTTGGTGACACGCTCCCCACGGAGTACGTCCGCCTGGTACTCCGGCAGAGGGGTACTGAATAGGGAGGGATGCGAATACGTGTGATTGCCCAACTCAAGGCCAGCCTCCAGCCACTGCTCCAGCAGTGCCGTGCGCTGCGCCTCTTCCCCTGGCACGCTGAGCTTTTCCTCGTTGACGAACCCGATCGCGGGGATGTTTGCAGCTCGGATGTGGCCGAGCAACCGCACCGTGGTCGCCTGTAGTGCCGGCAGGCCGCCGCGGACCACGCCCGGCAGATCGTCCAGGGTGACGGCTACGGTACGCTCGGGCCGCACAGGCGCGGGTGCAAGGGCCGGTGCCTCTGCCGGCTGGCGGATCGGGGCTGGTCGCCCTGCGCGCACGCGGACGCAGTGGTGAGACCGAGGGCGGCACTGAACGTGAGTACTCGTGCGAACATGGATGCTCCTCTTGAGGCAATGGGCTCGTAGCGGATCACCCCGCACGAGTTGGGTGCGTATTCACCTGCTTCTACTTCCCGATGGGGTTCCGTTCCCGTTACTCCACGATCTCCCAGCTCGGGTTCCAGACGACCTCCCACAGGTGCCGGTCGGGATCTTCGAAGTAGCCTGCGTACCCACCCCAGAAGGTGTCGTGAGCCTGTTTCACGATGCGTGCTCCGGCCCGGCCGGCCTGCTCCATCACCGCATCGACCTCATTTCTTGAGGACACATTGTGCCCGAGCGTGAATTCCGTCGGGGATGGCGGCCCCGCAGCGATTCCGGCGTCATGCGCGATGCTCGCTCTCGGCCAGAGCGCAAGCCTTAATCCGGACTGGAGTTCGAAGAATGCCACCGCTCCATACTCGAATTCCATTCCTACGATTCCCTGGGTCCGGAGCCCGAGTCCGTCGCGGTAGAACGCGACGGACTTTTCCAGGTCGTCCACTCCGATTGTGCCCACCGTGATTCGTGGTTTCATACCTGGATCGCCTGTGATCGCGACCTCGCGAAAGGCCTCAGTCCCGCACCCAGAACCCAGGCGGCTCGATGCCGAGCGCCCGCAGGTAAACGTAGCCCTGCCCGCGATGATGGATCTCGTTGTCGATGACGTAGAGCAGCAGTTCGTACACGGGTCCCTTGTACATGCCAAAGGCGGTCATGGTCTCCTGGAAACGCTCCGGCGGGATCTGGGGCCACAGGGATTCAAGCTGCTCCGTGGTCTCGTCCCAGCGCTGGAGAATCTCGGCTCGTGACCGGTCTTCACCGGCTGCATACTGGTCCCACTCTCCGGTGACCACTCCTCGCACCGTCGGCGTAGCCATCCCGAGCATCTCCAGGGCCAACGCGCCGAAGGGCCGCATACCGCCCACGGAGAAACTGAAGAGCTGATCTTCCGGGAATGCTTCGATCGCGCGGCGGGTCAGCCGCCGATGACCCTGCCAGTGTGCCAGGAAAGCTTCCGGGGTAATCACGAAGGCGGACGGGACGGACTGGGTGGCCATACAGGTCTCCTCAAGCGAAGACTGGGGGAAAGATCCAGAAGACGCCTTATCTTCGGCTTGTCTTCGGGGCGCTGTCCAAAGTACCGGTGGATTGGCCCGCAGGCAAGAACCTTCTTGTTGGGCAGAAGAACCGTAGGAAAGGAGAACACCGCCTGTGTCAGTATTGACGTTTTATGATAGATCTGCCATACTGATTGCATGGATGGTTCCCGGATGAAGCCGCTCTTTTGGGTAGCTTCCAGCAAGAAGGACTGGGGGAAATTTCCGGCGGATGTACAGGACGTGATGGGACGTGCGCTGCTGGATGCGCAGTTTGGCGACACACCCCGAGAGGCGAAACCTCTCAAAGGGTTTGGGGGAGCGGGGGTATTGGAACTCGTCGATGACTTCGACGGGGATACGTACCGGGCAGTGTACACGGTTCAGTTTTCTGGAATGGTATACGTGCTTCACGCGTTCCAGAAGAAGTCCACGCAGGGCGTGAAAACGCCGAGGCACGAGATGGATCTGGTTCGGGCCCGGCTCAAGCTGGCGGAAGAAGATTACGCGTCTCGGACAGGGTAACGGCGGGGGCCTGGGGATAAGTCCACTGGCCCGTTTCATAGCAAGGAGGAAAAGAACGCGTATGCTCTCGCGCAACCCGGAAATCGAAGAAAGCAGCGGCAACATTTGGGCGGACGTTGGCGCCCCGGATGCGGAAGAGCGCATGGCGAAAGCGCTCCTCTCGCGCTGGATCGACAAGCAGATTGTATCCCGCGACCTTACGCAGATCGAAGCCGCCGAACTCATGGGGCTCAGTCAGCCCGAGGTATCTAAAGTGGTGCGCGGTCGCGTCTCCGGTTTTTCGCTCGAACGGCTCACCCGGATGATCAACGCGCTCGGGCACGATGTGCGGATCAGCGTTACACCGAAAACCGAAGAACGGGCGCACCTGCTGGTTGCCACTCCGTAGCCAGACAAGTGGGTCTACGAGGATGGGTGATCAGCTGGCCGCCTCACGAGTGAGCCGGACAGGCTGTCACGTAAGGTGCTGGAGAGTTAACCATCCTTGTGTGTACCTGCGATGCTCATCGATCCCATAGAAGCGAGAGTCGGTTTCATTCACTCGGGGCAATCACGATCGTTTATCCTGCAATCCGCACCGCAGCGTCGAGGCTCAAGTGAGCAGCGTTCTTGGACAGCGGATCTGCCGCCCTGCATGCTTGTGCGGCTTGTCTCTCGCGCCTATCGTTGGCGATGAAAGCGTCCGCTGGTTCAGTGGGAATGCCACTCCGAAATGCAGGAAGAATAGACCGCACCTGAATGCCGCAACTGCGCCTGCGCATGTCAGATGCAGCCGTAAAAACGCGAATGATAGACCGCGGGGTGCGGTCGAATACTAGTTAGGCCCTGTGCAACAGTCCACACCTTCAGCTTTCGTCTGTATGGCCGAGATTGCGCCGATGCAGCCCGCCGACATACCGGCCGTGCTCCAACTCTGGGTAGCCACCGAGGGGTTGACGCTGCGAGACGCCGATTCGCCGGAGGCGCTCGGGCGCTACCTGGAGCGCAACCCCGGCCTGAGCTTCGTCGCGCGCGGGGACGGCCGAATCATCGGCGCGGTCATCTGCGGCCACGACGGGCGGCGGGGCTATCTGCATCACCTCGCCGTTGCCCCCGAGCACCGGGAGCAGGGAATCGGGCGCACCCTCCGGGCACGAGGGCCCCCTCAACCGGGTCATCANAGGTCTCCTCAGCCCATGTAGGGAGGAGGCGCAAGGGCCCTTTTGGAAGTATCAAGTCGCTTCAGCGGACGTGCCCGCGCGCAAGTCGCTTCAGCGGACGTGCCCGCGCGCAGGTTTTCGCAAGTCCGTAGCACCGGAACCGCGGGCACGCCCCTGAGCTTGGGTCGTTGGGCCGCAGGACCGAAGTTTGTTCCTCCTTCGCCTTGTCTCCCTTCCGATTCTCCTTCCGCTTTCGGGTGCCGCCCGTCCATTGACGGCGCATCCTGGGGACGGCTAACGTGTGGGAGTCGTCCGAATGGAGCACTCCTCACCCGGAGACCTGAAGCATGTCCGCAGTCACCGCGAAAGAAAAGGCCCTCGAAGCTGTCGAAGGGCTTCCCGCCGACGCCACGCTTGAGGATGCCATGGAACGCCTCTACTTCCTGTACAAAGTGGAGCGCGGCCTAGCGGAGGCCGACGCGGGGGAGACCCTCACGCACGAGCAAGCCAAGGCTGAGCGTGAGCGGTGGCGCGGGTAGTCTGGACGCGCCAAGCACTCGCTGATGTCCGAGCGGTACGCGAGTTCATCGCCCGCGACGCTCCGCTCGTGGCAGAAGTGCTCACCGACCGGATCTTCGGCTCCGTTGATCGGCTGGAGGTCTTTCCACTCTCCGGCCGCGAGGTGCCAGAGTTCAGGCGAGCTGACCTGCGGGAGGTGATCGTCGGCAGTTACCGAGTGGTGCATCGGGTGCGTGAGACGGGTCTGCTGGAGGTCCTCACCGTCTTCCACTCCGCCCGTCTGCTTACCTCTGACGTGATCCCAGGAGAGATGTTCCCTTGAAACCGTGGTGTACCGCCCGGCCCAACAATGCGTTGCAGGCGATGCGGGGCCGTGCATGCTTTCAGGTGCGGAGGTGAGTTGAAGTTGAGCGGCTTTGTTCCGGCACCCCGTCGGTCCCCGCACGCCTGAACTTCGTCGTTGGGTCGCTCTCCGCAGTCGAGCTCTCCCCTTGCCCGTCCGTATACGACTGAAATATACTTCTTGGCATGGACGCGTATAAGCAGCTTGCCCAGGCGACGGGCTTCGGGTGGGATGCGGGCAACCTAGAGAAGAACTGGCGCACGCACCAGGTGAGCGCGGCCGAGTGCGAGCAGGCCTTCTTCAATGAGCCTCTCATCGCTGCTCCCGATGTGGCGCACTCGGAGCAGGAGCGGCGCTTCTACCTTCTGGGGCAGACGGATGCCGGCGGACGGCTCTTCGTCGTCTTTACCGTACGGGGTACGTTGCTCCGGGTGATCTCCGCCCGGGACATGAGCCGCAAGGAGCGAAAGGTGTACGAGAGCCTATGAGCAAGAAGAAGCCGATTCCCCGCTTCGAGTCCGAGGCAGAGGAGCAGGAGTTTTGGGACGAGCACGACTCCACGGAGTATGTCGAGTGGAGCGAGGCACGTTCGATGGTGCTTGCGAATCTGCAGCCTTCGACGAAGACTATCTCGCTGCGGCTGCCGAAGCACATGCTGGAAGAGTTGAAGCTGCTGGCGAACAAGCGGGACGTGCCGTACCAGTCGTTGCTGAAGGTGTTTCTGGCGGAACGGATCGAGGCCGAACTCAAGCACGTACGTGGGACAGCCGGTGCACGTCGGCACCGCCGCGACCTAACGAGGGGGTGAAGGCGACCGTGGGCGCGCAATGCTTTTGTGCAGGTGGAAGCTCTGGCGCACGCACTCCCGGCGCCTTACCCTGGAGCGTTGGGCGGCTCGCGTTAACCCACGTTTGGAGGTCTACCCTGCCCGCGTTAACCTCGGTGCGCGCACCCGAACTGCGAAGGAGGAAATATGCTGCGCACCATTGAGGCGATCATCGAGCCCGACGGCAGTGTGCACCTGCTGCAAACGGTTGCGCTTCCGGGCACCCGCCGCGCCCTTATCACGGTGCTGGAGGAGTCTGCCGACGAGGCGGCCGGCGACCTGACTGCCCCTCTGAGCGAGCCCATGCTCACCCAGGAGTGGGATCGCCCGGAGGAGGACGCCGCATGGGCGCACCTTCAGCCGGGAGCGTAGTTCTCGTCCCGTTCCCGTTTTCGGACCTGTCTCAGTCCAAGCTGCGGCGGGCCGTGATGCTGGCAGACGTAAGCCGTCGTAAGCGCGAACTATACCAAAGCTCCGGGCAAGAGTGCGCATTCCCGTCCCGTGGGAATCCCCTCCCCAACCCTTCCTCGGAAGAGGGAGAGGAGAACGACAGCGCAGCCGTGCCCTCCGCCCGTCAGGGCAGTTGCCGTGGATAGGCGGGCCGTTCATCGGCCAGGCGGTGCTTACCAGATGTGCTATTATTCTGGCCCGGTCCGCTCATCTCTCGCACCTGGAATGTCAATGATTCGCCAGACGCTGCTTCTGCTCGCCCTGCTTTGCACGCTGTTCCCCACGGCATGTAGCCGGCACGCCAATCCTTCCACTGCCGACGAGCACGCCGGGCATACGTCGCCCGCTCCCGCAGCATCGATCAGCGTTGCTGCGGGCAATGCCGCGCTTCCGCCCGGGGCGGCAGAGGCGGAGACACGTCTCGCCGCGTCGCCCCGCCACGGCGAATGGGTAATGGTCAGGACCGGCCCTGCGGACAGTGTGCGTGCCTGGGTGATCTACCCGGAACGCAGCGACAAGGCGCCAGTTGTGCTAGTGGTGCACGAGATTTTCGGTCTGACCACCTGGATTCGTGCCGTGGCGGACCAGCTCGCCGCTGACGGATTTATCGCCATCGCACCCGATCTGCTCTCGGGCAAGAACGTCCCCACCGGGCCCGGAGGTGAGCCGGTTCGGGATTCCGCCACTGCGGCGATCCGCACGCTCGATCCAGCGGATGTGCACCGCCGTTTGAGCGCGGTCGCAAAGCATGGCAGGGCCCTTCCCGCCGCACTCCCCCGCTCTGGAACCGTCGGCTTTTGTTGGGGAGGCACCGTGGCGTTCGCCCATGCCGCGTACGCACCCGCGCTCGGCGCCTCGGTGGTGTACTACGGCTCCTCTCCCGCGACCGAAATGCTGGGGCGGGTACAGGCGCCGGTGCTCGGGCTGTACGGACAAAACGATGCCCGCGTCAACGCCACCATTGCCCGAGCAGACTCGGCCATGCGTGCGCTGGGCAAAACCTTTCAGCACGAAATCTACCCGGGTGCCGGGCACGGCTTTCTTCGCGGGCAGGACGGGGCTAACCTTGCGGCGACCCGCGCAGCCTGGCCCCGTACTATCGGGTGGTTCCGAGCCCGACTGCGAGGCTGAGCTACGTCCTGGGCCGGGGACGCAGCCGGTCGAGGACACGGGCGACAATGGGGGTGAGGAGCAGCGTCGCGCCGATCCGAAGCGGCTGGGTGAGCTTGGTGGCGATATAGGCGGCCGCGAAGCTGCCGGCGCTACCGGCAGTGCTTTCCGCCCGCCACCCCATCTGGATCGCCGTCCAGAAGCCGAACAGCACCGCGAAGAAGATCACCAGGTACACCACCAGCGCGACCGTCCCGTACTCGGCCAGAATCTGCTGCAGGGTTTTGTAAAGGACTGGAGAAGCCCGGAGCTAGTGAACTTCCTCGGACTGGCGAAGCATCTCGCGTAGCTGATCGTCCGGCATCTCCGCCACTGTCTGCTCCGCATCCGCCTCGTCGCCACCTCGCGTCACGTAGCGTGCACGACGCTGCGGCTCGGTCAGGCAGTGGAAGACGATGCTCGGCTGGGTGGCGAGACCGAACTTGCCACCGGAAGTGTAGGCTTCCCAGGTGAGCAGGCTTTCATCGGTGAATGTACGGCTCATTGCTGATGGCTGATCGCGTAGGTTAGTACTTCAACTCCGCCGCTTCGGCGAACTCCCGCAGCAGCGTTTCTTCCTTCGGATCGAGGTTGCTGGGGACCTTTACCTCCACGCGCACGAACTGGTCCCCGCGCCGGCCGCCCTTTTCGATCCCCTGCCCTTTGATGCGAAAGCGAGTACCGGGCTGCGTTCCAGGGGGAATGCGCAGGTTCACCCTTCCATCCAGCGTCCGGACACGAATGCGAGACCCGAGCGAAGCCTGGGCGATGTTGACCGGTACAGTGCAGTGCACGTCCAGCCCTTCACGCGTGAAAAAGCTGTGGGGTTGCACCCGGAAGGTGAGTACGATGTCGCCCGGTGCTCCACCCGATGCGCCTGCCTCGCCCTGGCCCGCCAGACGAAGCTTGGAATCCGTGTCCACACCCGCCGGGATGGTCACCTGGACCTGCTTTTGCCGCCGGATTTGCCCCTGGCCCGCACACGTTGGGCAGGGGTCCGTGGCAATGGTGCCGCGGCCGTAGCAGCCGGGACAGGGGCGGGACACAGCAAAGCCCCCCTGGCCGAACACCACCGTGCCGCTCCCCTTGCACTCAGGGCAGGTGACCGGCTTGGTACCCGTCCGTGCGCCGTTGCCGCCACAGGTAGCGCAGTTTTCCGTTACCGGAACCGTGATCGCCTGTCTGCCGCCGCGCGCCGCCACCTCGAAGGAAATGTCCACGGCGTACTCCACGCTGCGACCTCGCTCCGGCCCCTGGGAGCGCCCACGCCGTCGCCCCATGTCGAAGATCGACCCGAAAAGGTCCCCCAGACCACCGACATCGCCCAGGTTACCCGTGTCGAAATCGAATCCGCCTCCCGGAGCCGCACCCGGTCCGCCAGGCCGGGGTCGTCCCCCGCGCGGTGCCCCGCCAAAGCCCCCCATGCCATCGAATGCGCCGAGTTTGCGCATCTGGTCGTACTGCTTGCGTTTGGCGTCATCGGAAAGCACCGAATACGCTTCCGAGATCGACTTGAAGCGCTCCGCGGCCGCCGAATCATTCGGATTGGCGTCCGGATGATTCTGCTTGGCTAGCTTGCGGTACGCCTTCTTGATCTCGTCGGCGCTGGCGTTCTCCGCCACGCCGAGAATGGAGTAAAAGTCCTTGGCCTGCGTTGCCATCTCGGGTCCGGTCTACCCTTCGTACCGCTTCACCCGCACCCGTGCTGGGCGCACCAGGGTGCCTTTAAAAAGGTACCCCGCCTGAAAAACGTCCGCGATCAGGTTGTCTTCTTTCTTTTTCTCCGTGGCTACCGTTGTGATGGCTTCGTGGATGGTGGGATCGAAGGGCGTGCCCTCGGCCTTCACCGGCTCCAGCCCCACGTTCTCCAGCGCTCGCAGCAGCTTGCGTTCTACCGCCTGCGCGGCTTCCAGCAGCGCCGCGGGAGATGACTTCGCCGGGTCCTGGTGCGCAAAGCGCTGCAGGTCGTCGAGCGGATCAAGCAGACGCTCGACGAGCTGGGCCTGCGCCCGCGTACCGCTCTCCGTGCGCTCCCGGTCCGTGCGCTTGCGATAATTGTCGAACTCGGCCGCGAGTCGCAGATGCCGGTCGCGAAGCGAGTCGAGCTCCGCCAGCCGGGGATCGGCTTCGGGAGCTTCCTCCGTGGTAACGGCCCGGTCGGGAGTGTCCGTAGCTTCGGGTTCCTGGGTTTCGTTCATGGTTTGATGGGATGGGGAGTCGCGTAGCTCCACAGATACGTCAAAAGGGAGTACACGGTGAGTACGACTGCAATCCCGAGCGTCACGGTGACAAAAGCGAAGTGGAAGCGCTCCCACCCCTGCCACACTTCGCCCTGCCACCCCGCGGCGCGTGCCCGGGACTGGAGCGCGTACCACAGAATGGCACCGCCGCTCGCGATGTTCTGGAATACCGCCTTGAACTTTCCCGCCTGATTCGCAGCGATCACCACTCCGCGCCGGGCCGCGTAGCCGCGAAACACGGTAATGAACACTTCGCGCCCGAAGATGACCACCACGATCCAGAGTGGCAGGGTGTACCCGAACCAGGGAAACCGGCCATCCACGCCTCCCTGACGGGAAATCAGATAAAAGGGGATCAGGGTAGCAGCCAGTAGCAGCTTGTCGGCAAGCGGGTCGAGCAGCTTGCCGAGGTCCGTGATCAAGCCTCGGGTTCGCGCGAGGTGGCCGTCCCAAAGGTCGCTGAAAGCGGCGATCAGGAAGATGATGAACGCGGCGAAGCGTGCCGCGAAGCTGTCGACGAACAGCAGCGGGAAAAGCACCACGGCAAGCGCGATGCGAACAACCGTGATCAGGTTGGGAAGGTTAATCCCCGGCATGGCATCAAGCCACCTCGGGTTGACCGCTCACCCCGGGGCTAATATCCAGCCCGTCTTCCATGCGGGCGAGCAGCGCAGCGGCACGACGACGCAACATCGGCCGGCGCTCCCAGGCAATGAAATCACGGAGCAAGAGCACAGCGTCCACCGAGGCCGGCACCCGTCCCAGATACCGGAGCGCGGCGAGACGGCGGAGCGCGTGCGGACTGAACAGGTTGCGGCGACTCCGCTGAGTCTGGTCGTGAACCAGAAACGTCCCCAGAGCCGCGAAGATGGCGGCGAAGAGGAGCGCGAACCCGAGCGTATGTAGGAATTTTCTGCTGTTCATGTTCCAAACTCGCGGCGGTTTTGCATCGCCTCGGCAATTGTCACCCCGTCCGCGTATTCCAGGTCTCCACCCACCGGGAGACCGCGGGCGATGCGGGTGACACGAACGCCCAGTGGCACGAGCAGCTTGTGCAGGTACAGAGCAGTCGCCTCGCCCTCCACGCTCGGGTTGGTCGCCAGCACGACTTCCTCGACTCCCTGCCCGTCGCCTACCCGCGCAAGCAGTCCCGGTATGGTCAAGTCGGAGGGCCCGACCCCATCCAGGGGCGACAGGCGACCACCCAGCACGTGATACAAGCCCCGGTACTCCCCGGCACGCTCGATGGCGGCGATATCCGACGCTTCTTCCACCACACACACCACGCTTTGATCGCGTCGCGCGCCCTGGCATATCACGCAGGGCGAGTGCTCCGTCAAATTGCCGCACCGCTCACAGGCACGTACCCGCTCCTTGACTGCCTGGATGGCGCGGGCGAGGCGTTGCGCATCCTCCGGTGGAGCTTTGAGAAGGTGATACGTGAGCCGCGAAGCTGTCTTCCGCCCGATACCGGGCATCCGGGCGAGCTCGCTCGTAAGCTCGTCGATTACCCCCAACTGGGTGCCCTACAACCCCGGGAACTGAAACGGAAGTCCGAAGCCGCCGGACAGCTTCTTCATTTCGTCCTCGTACACCTGTTGCGCCCGCGCTTGTGCCTCGGAAACGGCGGCGAGCACCAGGTCCTCGAGCATTTCTACATCACGGGGATCCACGGCCATGGGATCGATCTTGATCGAGCGGATACGGCCGCGGCCGTCCGCCGAAACCGACACCATCCCGCCGCCGGAAGAGACCGACACCGTACGCTCTCCCAATTCCGTCTGCAACTGCGTCAAGCGGGCCTGCACCTGCTGACCCAGCTGCAAAATCTGTTGAAAATTGTTGGTCATCAGTTGCTCAAGGTACGCACGCATCTTCAACCCTCGCAAGCTCTACGCCGCATCAATCCACGAGTTCCAGATCCCACTCCCGCACCGCCGCGGCGAGCAGCGGCTCGTCTTCCGTCAGTCGGCGCAGGCGATCCTGACGGTGGCTTTCCGCGGTGATCCGGGGCGGCTCCGGGCCTTCCGGACCTCCTTCCGCCACGAACTCCAGCGCGACCGGGTGTCCCAACTGCCTGGCAAGCGCGCTCTCCAGCGGGCGGCGGGCGGCAGGGGTGGCGAGCCGGTCCAGCGCCGGTGAAGCAGCCGGAAGCTGCACACGCAGCACGCCATCCGCGAACGCGAGCGGCGCGGACCGGAGAAAGAGCGTAGTTCCTGGTGGAACGCCCTCGCCGGCCTCCACCGTCGCGCGCCAGGCTCGCTTCACTTCGCCGGGCCCGAGCGAGCCAGTGCGCTCCTGAACCGGAGGCTGGGCCGCGGCAGGCGGAGGCGTGGGCGCGACGGGTGGAGATGGCGGGGCTATACGGGGCGCTGGAGTCTCACGCACGACCGGCCGTGCACTCGCCTCCTCAACCCGTGCCCCTGCGCCCAAAGGGAGTTCGGTCGAGCCACCTCCCAGCGCAGCCAGCACCGCTTCCAGGCTTACGGTGCTTTCCAGGTACGAGAAGCGCAGGAGGAGCAATTCGAGAAGCAGGCGCTGCTGACCACTTTTTCTGAACCTGCCATCCGTGTCCAGCTCCGCCGTCTGAGCGAGCATCCGCAGGAGATCTCCAACCGCGAACCTCCCGGCCTCCCGCGCAAAGGCATCCCGGAGGTCTTCCCGCACACCGGCCGCCTCCACGCCGTCCAGGCGGGTGACCAGCAGCGACCGAAGCGCGTCGGCCAACCCACGGTAAAACTCGGCCAGGTCGTATCCTTCGTCCATCAAGCGACCGACATAGCGAAACACCTCCGCGTGCCGCCGCTCGGCTATGATGTCGAAGATCTCCAGGTACGTTTCACTCCCGACCAGTCCCAGCACGCGCCGCACGTCGTCAGCGGTGGGTGCGCCCTCGGTAAAGGAAAGCACCTGGTCCAGCAGACTCAGGGCATCCCGCATTCCCCCATCCGCCTTTTGCGCGATGGGCAGGAGCACATCGTCTCCGGCGCTGATTCCCTCCTGCCGGAGCACCTCCCGCAGTCGACCGAGGAGGTCCACCGTGCCGATCCGGTGGAAATCGAAGCGCTGCGTGCGCGACAGGATGGGTGGCGCGGCCTGCTGGATCTTTTGGGGCTCGGTGGTGGCGAAGACGAAGATCACCCGCGAGGGCGGCTCCTCCAGGATCTTGAGCAGCGCGTTCCATGCTTCGCGGGTGAGCATGTGCGCCTCGTCGATGATGTACACCTTGTAGCGCCCCTCCTCGGACGGAGCGTACATGGCGCGCTCGCGGAGGTCACGGGCGTCGTCCACGCCCCGGTTGGAGGCAGCGTCGATCTCCACCACGTCCAGCGAGGTTTTTCCCGCCCAGATCTTGGTGCAGGAGTCGCACTCCCCGCAGGGCTCGCCGTCCGGAGCCCGATTGGGGCAGTTGAGCGCCATCGCGAGCACCCGAGCGAGGGTGGTTTTCCCCACCCCGCGGGGGCCGCTGAATAGGTAGGCGTGCGCCACCCGCCCCCGCTGGACGGCGGCACGAAGGGTGGCGCTGACGTGCTCCTGCGTCGCAACTTCGGAGAAGCGGCGCGGGCGGTAGGTGCGGGCTAGAGCGGTGCGTGACACGATGGCAGCGTTGGGCGAAGGGACGGACGAGGCGTGAGAAAGAATATACTACATCCGCCAGGCATCCTCCACATGCTCGATGCGCGGCTCGCCGCCCCCGCCGATCAGCACCGCCACCGCGTCGAAGCGGTAACTTTCTCCCGGGCTTCCCTTGCGGTCCACCCAGGCGGCGGCGACCTGCTGGATTTCTCGTCGTTTTTTCCAGGTGATGGCTTCCAGGGGGTGGCCATAGCCAGAGCCGGCGCGGGTCTTCACCTCCACGAACGCGACCACCCCGCCGCGGCGCGCTATGAGGTCGATCTCTTTCCTGCCCATGCGGAAGTTGCGGTCCACCACCGTCCAGCCGGAACGCTCGAGAAACCGGGCGGCAAGGTCTTCGCCGCGGTCCCCCAGCGTCTTGTTGGTCACGGCACCAGCGCGGGCGTTCGCGTCAGGGCAGGGGCCATTTCCTTGCCGATGGCGTGCGTGATGACCGCGATCTGCTCCATTAGCTCGCTGAACTGGTCCGGGAACAGGGACTGCGCCCCATCGGAAAGGGCGCGCTCGGGATCCGGGTGGACCTCAATCATCAACCCGTCCGCCCCCGCTGCGACTGCGGCACGCGCCATGGGGATCACCTTGGCGCGCAGGCCGGTTCCGTGGCTCGGGTCCGCGATGATGGGTAGGTGTGACAACGCCTGCACGACCGGGATGGCGGTGAGGTCAAGCAGGTTGCGCGTGTGGGTGTCGAAGCCGCGCACGCCGCGCTCGCACAGGATCACCTCCGGATTGCCTTCCGCCAGGATATACTCGGCGGAAAGGAGCAGCTCCTTTACCGTGGCCGCCATCCCGCGCTTGAGCAGCACCGGCTTTCGTGCGCGCCCGGCACGCCGCAGCAGCGAATAGTTCTGCATGTTGCGGGCACCGATCTGGATGATGTCGGCGTACTCGGCCACCGCATCCACGCCCTCGGGATCAACTGCCTCGGTGACGATCGCCATGCCGGTTTCTTCCCGGGCGCGGGCAAGCAGCCGCAAGCCTTGCACCCCCAGTCCCTGGAAGGAGTAGGGCGAGGAGCGCGGCTTGAAAGCTCCACCCCGCAGCACGGTTGCCCCGGCAGCGCGGAGCTGCTCGGCGACTCCCAGGATCTGCGCCTCGCTCTCCACCGAGCAGGGCCCCGCCATTACAGCAACCTGCCCGCCACCGATCTCCGTTCCGTTCGACAGGCGAATGATGGTAGGCTCCGCCCGCCACTCCCGGGACACCTGCTTGTAGGGCTGGGATACGTGGATGATCTCGCGAACGCCCGCAAGGGACTCCAGCCGGTCCGCGTTGACCTTGCCGTCATTGCCGACCAGGCCTACGGCGGTACGTTGCTTCCCGGGAATGGGCGCTGCCTCGTACCCCAGTTCACGAATCGTACGAACCACACCCTCGATCTCTTCGGGTGTGGCGTCATGGCTCATTACCACCAGCATCTGCTATCTCTCCTTTATGCGTCCCACGCGTTGCACCAGCCGCGCCTCCAGGCCTTCGCGGGTCAGAAAGTCACGCATGAACTCCGCGCTCGCGCTATCCGCGAACGCACCTCCATAGACCCGCCACCGTTCGGCGCCGTTCGACACGACCGAGATCGGATAGGCAGGGATTCCCTCTGTCGAGAGCGAGTCCGCGCGGTTTTCGGCTCCCCGGCGCGTTGGGAACTCTCCCAGGTCGAAGGAGAGAGGGCTGTACTTGATCAGGCTGGACGCAGCGGCAACATCGTTGCGGTCGATCGCACCGGTGTCCACCAGCTGGTCCCGCAGCCGGGTCGCGACGCCGCTGTCCGGCAGCGAGCCCGCGAACACTTTGTAATACACGATTCCCTGCTCCGGCTCCGGCGAGATATAGAATGTCGCCTGCGGGAATCGGCCCTGCTCCACTTCCATTTGCCGCCGAGCCGCGTCATAAGACTGGTATGCCGTTACGTACACGGTGTACGGCAGCGGGCTGCCCAGGGGCGCCGGAGTCGCCGCAGCCGGCGGGGGTGCATCCGCCATGGATGCCCGAGTCGAATTTCCGGCACGGGAAAAGACCACCGCGGCTACAGCCGCGAGCGCCACGAGGGCAAGCAGCACCAGCAGCAACGGCCACCAGTTGCGGCTCGGCGCGGGCTCTTCCACCGGATCCTCCAGCGCCCGGCGCAGCGGGTTGGGGTCCGCCCGGTTGCGTGGTGAGGCGGCCGGGGGAAGAGGCACGAGCTGACGAATTACGGGTTCGTCGGCATACGGGGGCTCATCGGCATACGGCTCCGGGTCCGCCTCCATTCCCCCCACTGCCACCTCAAGGGGTGGCTCGTAGGATCGGTCGGCGGCAGCTGCTTCCGTCGAGGGCGGCGTGCTTCGCGGCGGCTCGGCAACCGCACGCACTCCGATTCCAGGGGGGAGCGCCGGGACGGCCGGCGTGCCGAGCAGGACCGCGTCCGTGACCCAGGCGGCAAGCTCCCGCAAATAGGGAGTATCCGCCGGAGCATAAACCAGCAGCCATGCATGGGCATCCCGAAAGCCCGTGACGATCTTGCGCCAGCGTGGATGCCCGTATACGGCGCCGGCATCAGCGGTGTACGTACCCGCGGGAATCAGGTGGAAACCCGCCGCGGGAATCGCATGGGCACTGCGGGAGAGCGATGCCCCGTAGAGGCACAGATCCACGGCGCCGTCACGGTTGGGGAACCCTACACGCTCATGCAGCACCGGGTCTTCGAGGTGCAGATCCGCCAGCACCACCCGTTGCCCGGAGCGTGCCCACGCCCTGGCGACGGCGACCGCGACGTCCGCGGACCAGTCAGTGTCTCCGGCGCCGGCGAGCAGCAGCACGGCCGGACCGGTGTACCCCGGATGCCAGGCGAGTGCCTCGGGGAGCGGATCAACAGCGGGGTCGAACGGGACAGCGCCGCCCATCAATCCAACGGGCCGGACTCAGCAGGGTCGTTCGAAATCAGATGGTGCGTGGGCGCGTCGCCCCACAGGCGCTCCAGCTGATAAAAGTCACGCGCCGCAGGGTGGAAAACGTGCACCACGAAGTCGAAGTAGTCCACCAGCACCCAGCGGCCGCCCCGGAGCCCTTCCACGCTGCCGGCACGAATTCCCTCCTGCGCCATCTCCTGCACCAGGTGCTCGGCGATCGCCGTCACCTGGGTGTCGGAACGCCCGCTGGCGAGGAGAAAAAAGTCGGTGGCGGTGGACAGGCCACGCAGGTCCAGCAGGGTGACGTCGCTCGCCTTCCGGTCGAAAAGAAGGTCGAGGGCACGCTGGACCTCGCGGGGGAGGTCCAGCTCCGTGGTACGCACCGCGGCCACGCTCATCCGCGGGTCACCCCTCCTGGATGACCCAGACTTTCAGCTCCGGCCGAACTTCCGTGTGGAGCCGCACCGGAACGGTGAAGACGCCGAGCGCCTTGATCGGCTCATCCAGCTCGATCTGCCGGCGATCGACCTCGATCCCCTGCGCGGCGAGCTGGTCGGCGATGTCACCTGAAGTGATGGAGCCGAACAAGCGGCCCTCCTGGCCGGCGCGCACATTAAAGGTCAGTGAAACGCCATCCAGTCTTGCGGCCCGCTCACGAGCGGCTGTCAGCGTCTGCGCTTCCCGAGCGGCAACCTGTGCATGATCCCGCTCGATTCGCCGGCGGCTTGCATCGGTTGCCTCGTAGGCGAATCCCTGCGGAATCAGGAAATTGCGGCCGTAGCCGGGCTTGACGGTGACCACTTCCCCGGCTTCCCCAGGTTGGGCATACGGGTACGGAGAATGACCTGCATCGCGAAATGCTCTATGCGGTTGATTTGGTCGCGCGGCCCCGCAGGTCCAGCCAGGTGTCACCGACACCCATGGCCAGTGCGGCGGCAAGCGCGAAAGGATACAGTAACAGGGCGAGTATCGCCCCGGCGACGAGCCCGAACGGCGGCATGCCCGCCAGAAGATGAGCGAACACACCCGCTCCCCGCAGGACGTACAAAACCGCCCATGAAAAACAGCACGTTGCCCGCTGCGCGAGTCAGCGCACCGCCCAGCGGCAGCACCACGATCACGATGGCAACGATCGGCAGCCACACCAGCTCGTCCGCGAAGCGGAACTCCCGGAGCCTTCCCAGCGGAACATGCCGGTCACCCGGCGGGCCGCTCCGCGCCCAGATCCACCAGGCCAGGCCGAGCCCGGCAAGCGACTGCAGCGCGAGCAACGCCGGAAACAACGTCCACCAGAGGTGCGCCACCCGCGCGGACATCGCCGATCCGCGGCCCAGGGTGTTCCCGGCGACCCTGCCGCAAGCCGGTTGAAGGTGTCGGTTGCAATGGTCTGCACGCGCTCGCGAGCCGCACCATCCAGAACCCGCCACCCACCGGTCGCACCGAGCCAAAGTCCCACGCCCGCCATTGAGGCGGAAAGGGCCATCAGCCCACGCCCGAGAAACGCACCCGAACGAAACGCCACCGCACCGACCAGCGCTGCGGCCAGAACCAGGGCCCACGCGCGAGCCGTGCCACCGAGTGGACCCGGAGCTCCGCGTTGCACGAGCACCCACACCGCCAGCAGCAACGCAAGCAGCACCGCGATCCTGCGCTGGGGCGGGAAGGCCACCATCAGGCCCGCGCACGGAACCAGTATGAGCGGGAGCGGGTCCGCCGCCCCGAGGAGCAGCACGGCGAGCCCCAGCGAAGGCAGTGGCCCAGCGGCTGTAGTCCGCTCTGCCCGTCCCCACCTTTTACCCTTCGAATCCCGCGATGTACGGGACCAGGGCGAGATACCGGGCGCGCTTGATCGCGACACTGGCTTGACGCTGGTGGCGAGCGCACATCCCGCTGATCCGGCGCGGAAGGATCTTGCCGCGCTCCGTCACGAAACGGGAAACCGTCCGCTCATCCTTGTAATCCAGAACACGTGCGCCGGACTCGCAGACAGGCAAACTTTCCGTGGCATGCGCATCAGCGATCGTCTCCAGCGCGGGTGCTCCGCACATCACCCTCATCATCCTCTTCCTCTTCGTCACGACGAGGCTTCGGCGGAATGGGGGTGGTGGGGAGCTTGTCGTCGTTGAGAACCACCAGGTAGCGAAGCAGCTCCTCGTCCAGCTTGAGCGCGCGCTCGAACTCCGGGAGTGCTTCGGTGGGGGCATTGAACTGGGCAACCACGTAGTAGCCGCTGTCGCGATTTTCTACTTTGTAGGCGAGCTGGCGCTTCCCCCAGTGATCCACCGCCGTGACGCTGCCGCCGCTATCGCCGGCAACCAGGGTGGTAGCGCTCCAGCTTTTCGTCGACCCGCGCGTCTTCCAGCGCCGGATCAAAGATGTACACAACTTCGTAATCTCTCACCGTTTACCTTTTCCTGTGGACATGAGGCCCCGCGCCGGTGCGCACGGAGCAGGAGGACAATAGCCGGGAAACTTAATATCTGCCGGACCTTACGGGAAGGGGCGGCTACTGGCGCCTGGCAGCGGAGGCGTCCCGAACCGGGCGAAACTCGGAGGTCGGGCGATAGTTCGGCCAGGCGCGCGAGTTCGCCAGTTCGAGCCCCATGCGGTAAAGCACCGTCGCGTCCTGCGCCATCCCCTGGACGTTCCAGGTTGCCGGGTCGTACTTGTCCGCCGGCTGGTGATACCGGTCCCGGCGGTAGGCTGCCCCGCCGCCTCGCCAGCGGCGGTGCCCCCGTTCAGCAGGTCCAGCCCGCTATCGACGTACAGCATCGGGACACCGCGCTTGGCCATGGGGAAGTGGTCGGAGCGTGTAGAAGTAGCCGGCCTCGGGTTGGCGTCACGCGCGACTACCCGACCGCCGGAGGTCAGGATGCGCTCCAGGTTGTCCTCGAGTTCGCTCTGGCCGTAGCCGATGACGAGCAGGTCCCGCGCCGGTCCGTGCGGCTCCAGCGCGTCGATGTTGAAGCCCGCGACGGTGGTTTCCAGCGGGTAGACCGGATTGGCCGCGTAGTACTCGGAGCCGAGCAGCCCTTCTCTTCCACCGTCCAGGCGGCGAAGACAAGCGAGCGCTCCGGGCGGGGTCCGTTCGCAAAGGCACGCGCGATCTCGATCACCGCGGCGATTCCGGTCGCGTTGTCCACCGCCCCGTTGTAGATGCTGTCACCTCTCGCATCCGGAGCGCCGACACCCAGGTGGTCCCAGTGGCCGCCGTACAGGACGGTCTCGTTGGGGCGCGTGCTACCCGCCAGGCGGCCCAGCACGTTGCGGGAGCGGATGCCGGCGCGCCGCACTGCATAGTTAGCGGAGAAGGTAGCATTGTTGAGCGCCACAGGCCGAAATTCGCGGGTCTGCGCCTGGCGTTTGAGCGCCTCGAAGTCGTGCCCGGCATTCCGAAACAGCTCGACGGCCACATCACGCTGGATCCACGCCTCCACCAGCGGGTGCACCTCGGCCGGGTTCGAGCGGACGATGTCGAACATGGTGTTGGTGTTGGAATTCTTGACCGTGGCCCAGCCATAGGAGGCCGGAGCGGTCTCGTGCACGACGAGCAGCCCGGCCAGGCCCTGCCGTGCGGCCTCCTCGTACTTGTACGTCCACCGGCCATAGTAGGTCATCGCCTTGCCACCGAAATCGCCCTGGCCCGTCTCGAAGTCGGGATCGTTGATCAGCACGATGCCGACCTTGCCGCGCACGTTCTGTCCCTTGAAGTCGTCCCATTTCCGCTCCGGCGCTCGCACACCGTAGCCGAGGAACACCAGTGGGGACGTTCTGAAGGCTGACGCGGTCCACGCCCAGCATGCTGGCGCGGACGGCGATCTGTTCGCCCTGTGTCAGCGCCTGACGCCGGCCTCCAACGGTGAAGCTCAGCTCGAGGCTGGCCGACGATGTCCGACTGGTTGAGCGGGACCTCCTGGTACCAATCTCCATTCGGACCACCTGGCTGCAGCCCGGCGGCGCGGAACTGCTCGGCGATGTAGGCAACCGTCTTTTCCTCACCCGGCGTGGCGGGGCCGCGCCCCAGGAACTCGTCCGAGGCGAGAATGCGGATGTGCTCCGCCATGCGCGCGGCATCGATCGTCGCACCTGGCGGGTTGGCCAGCGGTGGTCTGCCCGACCTGCGGAGGGACGGTAGCGCAATGGCGAGAGCCAGGGCGGGGATGATGTATCCGGAAAACTTTCATTAGAAATTTTCTCTACGGTCTTGGGAAATCGAAGAATTATCTACGCCAGCCTGCGAAGCTGGATCCGCTTGTTCAGCCCATAGTCCGATGATCCATTCCCGTCAACTACCGCCTGGAGCCTACTCCCAGCCGGGTTCGGTCGAGTTCGAGGACCCGAAAGAGGCTGCACGATGAACGGACCTTGCCTTTCAGGCATGCCTCACAATCCCTGGGGGAACCGTTCGGCGAACTTCTTGTTTGAGCCTCCATAGCGGCGCTGGCCGGAAGTGTCCGATCTGGAGACTTCTCGAACCTGAGGTGCTTCACCAGAAGGCACCCTACTGCCCACCAGGTGCACATGGTGAAGTGGGGAGTGCCATGCCGGAAGAACTCGCGTCCTGGACTTTCGCCCTCGATGGTCATACCGGCCCGGGAGAGTGCTTGGACGTAGGGAGTTTGGCTCACCGGCCGGACGTCCGGCGAGAATGTCAATGATCGGCTTGGCTGTGAGTCCGGCTGCGCCAGTGCTGCCTGTGTGGGTGACCACGCAGGCCATCGGCGTCGGGCTGCTCTACATCGTGCTCTGGGAGGGGTTCTTTCCCCAGTTAGTGGCGTGCGCCTGCTCAGCATCCGCCACCACGCGATCGCGCTGATGCACGTGGCTGGACGAACGCCGGTTCGCCCAGTCGAGCACCCGAGCCTGGGCGTCGCCATCGTCACGACGATCGTGATTTTCCGGCTTTCCTGCTCTCCATCCGACGGCTGCGCCGGATGGACGTGCCGTAGATGGGCGTTGATGATGAACAGCATGGCATCGATTGGGCGACGATGCGCAGGGAGCGCATAGCGGCTACAAAAGACCGGCCAGTTCGTCTCGCGTGAGGTTCGCCTTTCAGGATCTTGCCGATGAGTCCAGGCCCCAGGTTCTCCTCTGTGTGGACCGGCACCACTGTGGTGCGGCCATCGGCACGCTGCAGGCGGTGATCGCCTTGATCCGCACCACCTCAAAACCGACTTTGTCGAGTGCACGGACCAATTCCATCTCGCTGCGGAGCGCAGGTACCGAGGCCATGAAAGCCCTCTTGAGTCACGCTCGATAATGACGTCGAACTCCTGCTGCATAACCCTCCAGTGCGCGATCCAGTTTGTCCTCCGAGGAAGCCGCAGGAAGCACCTGTGTCGAGCAGGTCGCCGGAAGCGGCCCAACGTCAGGATCAGAAGGGACGAGTCCGGCGTTTTCAGCGTCATCAGCTCTACGCAAATGCCGCCGGTTTCGTCGATTGATCGGCGGGTTGGGGGTCCGCCACCACAAATAGGTTTCATCTGCTCGATCCATGGAGCTACAGCAAGCCAGAACCGAGGCCTGGCGTCCCCAGCGTAGCAGGACGTGCAAGATCCAGTTCGGCAGCAACGGCACCCACACCTGTCGCATCCCCGTAACCATCCGGCGGTGGTGGTCGATCTGCCCCAGGTGATAGCCAGATGAACCGTCACTTGAGCAGGTACGCGTCCGTACGGCAGCCGAACGCCGCCCACTGCTTCCTGGATGGGTCTGTTACAAGCTGCTCCGGTGTGAGGCGCGGCAGCGTAGCCCGATCGCCTCCTCCGCAGACCGATCTCCGCCAGGATCTCGGAGCGAGATACGTCCCGCGCAGCGGGGCCCTGCTCGATCCCGCACATAACCACTCTGGCCAAGCTGTGCCCCGATGTAGTGCTGAAGGTTGCCCGGCGAGGCAGCGCGAGCGCGCACCATGCGAGCCGGGGAGACCCTCCGAGTGATCCACAGCCCGGCTTCGTCGGGGTAGCCCAGCTCCCGGCGGAGGCTGCGGAAGCCCCGGAGGAGAAAGCCCTCGAGAAGGCCGCAGGGAGAGGCGCTCGTAGCTGTTGAATTCATAGATACCTCCTAGCAAGATCGACTGCTGTGACCGAGGAGCCCATGCGCCAAAGCTTCCGTTCAACGAAATTATGTTGCGTCCCTCGTCGCCTGCTGGCGCGGCGGGTACGCCGGACGCGGCTTGTGCACCTCACAGTGATTGTTCCGCCTCCGTCTGATTTCGATGCCAGTTCTTCCATTGCTCGCGCTCGTAGGCATATGCTGTGGAGTCAGCAACGCCTGCTCGGAACCACTCAACTCTCCGACCTTCTACAGTCGCGAAGATCCACCGGAACGCATGTCCTGCAACAACCTCCCCGAATTCGGAATGGTGCCAGGTCGTCAGATGCTGTGTCAGACGCAGGACAGGGATACCCGATCCTCGTGTAGAGGAGG
The DNA here is from genome assembly GCA_030447645.1 of Longimicrobiaceae bacterium. Taxonomy (GTDB): domain Bacteria; phylum Gemmatimonadota; class Gemmatimonadetes; order Longimicrobiales; family Longimicrobiaceae; genus JAUJOM01. The sequence goes on from JAUJOM010000016.1 coordinate 50,398, forward strand.
CAGATGCGTGTAGACAGCGGGAACAATATTCAGGAGCCGTGACTCCCCCTCATCCAGCGCGTCGAAACGGCAGGCGCCCGTCACGATAGAAATTCAGGCGCACGAGTGTGGGTGGGCAAGGTTCGTCGCAACCACCGGTACCAGTGACCAGGATGAGGACGCCCAGGCTGCCAGGGTACCAATGTGATCGAATATCAGGCCGGTGCTCTTCCAGTCACTATGCAACCAGTTTTCGGCCGATTCGTAGCCTGATCACCCTCAGCTTGTCCACTGCTCGTCCTCTTCCTGCTTGCGGTGGTGGCACAGCGGGTCCGGTTGAAGCCGCCGAGCGCGCAGGGGCTTACTCTTCTTCTTGCTGCTGCTCGACTTTCCGGATACCGCTCGCCAGCGTCCCGTGAATAAGGGGTTCGTATGTCCCGGTTAGCCCACGTTACGTGCTCCAGGTAGGCGGCTGGTGGCGGCGTCCGCGCCACCGCATACCTGACCACACGTTCTCCAGTTCACCGGATTAGTGGCTGATCCGCCTGCGTAATCTCGGTTCGAGTGTGCTGTGCGAGCGACCTCAAACCTCGCGCTCAAACCAGTTTTCAAACTCGTCTGACTCAGATCCTGCCGGTCCAGGTGGTGAGGAAACGGTCTGTACCGCGATGCTCCTGATGCGGCGAAACGCCACGAATCGACCTTGCGCGACCGGAGAATCTGGTACGCCCACACCTGATGCTCATCTTGCTCCATACTCGGAGAAATGCCCGCTGCACGTAGTGGCTATCGCGCTCGCCAGTGTTCCAGCAGCGCCTGATTGTAGAACGCTTCAAATCTGGCGTTCAGGAACCATCAGAACAGCGCCAGACGCGTTGCAGGGGAGAGCCACCGACCTACTGCGGTGAATTGCTTTCAGAGGCTTGCGAAGCGGCGTCGGCTTGAATGAATTGTTGGCCCCCACGCCTTCGACCAGGAAAAGGAATTCTCTGTTCGGCGCCTTCTCAGCCGTCTCGCACCCATTCGACGCCTGGTTCAGCGCATGCCAGCCATACCGTTGCGAGCTGGCAGTCGACCCCATGCCCCGGCGCAGCCGACCGTTTTCCTGAATAGCCTGATTGAGTTCCTCTGCTGTTGCCCGCCGCTTCCGGAGCTATAGGAGAGAAGGACGCGGCTTCCGCGCTGAACGGACGCCAGTATTTCGAAATGGCCCCAACGGCGATGAGTTGCACCTGCCCTGTCAGACGCGTCGAAATTCTTCGAAAATGGAAGTGGAGAGAGAAGCCCGGAGGTGTCCGCTCCTCGGACGTTTGGCCTTGCCAAATGGGGTGGCTGATCGTTCGACACTACAGACGTCCAGACGTGGGTAACAGCGCTGTAGCGCACCGCGACGGGGGCATCTTCTCGTTGTTTGATCCATATGGCGGTCTGGCGGATGCGAGATCTATCTTGACACTCGGAATGAGATCAAGATGTCGTCTTTGGTGAACTGAATGCGGTGCGTCTTCGCAGCAGCGATGGCACCTTAAGAAGAAGCTGCTTGTACGACCGTAGGTGACCATCATTCAGGTATGACGCAATGGATCCGGCGCGTGTCATCCACCTCGTCGAGGCGCGGATTAGGCTCGTCAGTAAGACTGATCTCTCAATGGGACTGATCTGCAGACGGTCACTTTCTGCCCGTATCGCGTCAAGCCTTCTACGCGTTCTGGACGCTGCCACATGGGTTTCTTTAGCCATCAGGCCCGATTGAATACCCATCCCCCGGATCGCCGCCGTACTGACCTCGCGGGTAAACCATCCATCCAGCGGCGCAAGCCCGTTCAGGTGCGCAATCATTTGTGCAGCAGAGCCCTTGGTGTGTTCATTCAAGAGATAGCACGACGCGAAAACCGCAGACCACGCAGCGAGGTCATTGTTTAAGACAACGGTGTGAACTGACCGAAAGCGGCGTTTTTGCGATACGCGAGTTGTTCCGGCAAAGGCGTTCAGTACTGTTTCAGATCGTTCCTCGCCAGCGAGGATGAGGAAGAAGCTTCGTTTTTGAGGCCTGCGCATTTCTGATGCCCTCAGTGCTTGGGGCCTCAACTACTATCTCTTCGAATAGGTTCAAGGCTTCCATATCAGCCCTAGGCTCGGATTTGTTCTCTTGGGCGTCAATGTCGGACTTCAGTTCCTCAAGGGCGGCTTCATGCTCGACAGAGGGTGAGCGGTCAACGCGTGCGACAGCGAGCTTTGCTGCGGATCGTGTTGTGCGTGTATGTGATCCATCCATCCGTAACGCTGGCGAAATACTTCAAGCCGTTCCTTGTGTGCGTCCAAAGTCCACGTCAGAGGGCGTTCGCTGTCCCGCTTGCCATAGCGAACCCCGCAGACGTAGTCCCCTTCGTCGTAAAGCGATAACGGGATGCTTTCTGGCCTCTTGCTCGCGCTCGTGGACGACTTCCTGCAACACTTTGCATACCAACTTCCGTGATCAAAGTATGTTGCATCGCTGCTTCTTCGTCGTAGATGAGCGGCAAGACGTTTAGCCCGCTGAAGTCTGAGAAAACGGGATCAGCTCCACATCGAAATCGCGCTTTCCCTTCAATGACCTCGCCCATTTGTTGAAGCTTGGGGAACATCAGAAAGTTCTTGTCTGTCGAGAGCTGTAGCGACCGTCGCCGTAAGCCTTGAGGCCGACAGGAAATTCATCTCGGTATCTTCTCGTTGATGATCTTGATGTCTTTCGTGCTCTTTGGCGCGATACAGGTCTTTGCCGACATGAACGGACCTGAACTGCATGTACTGATTGATGAACTCTGCGATTGCGATTGCGCCAAATTTACCGTGCGTCTTGTTTCCCGGCGAGCCGCATCGTGAAGATGTTGCTCAGGGTCGTAGTGATGAGATGCGGGTTCTTTGCTATCAACAACTTGAAGCGAGTGGCGAATTTCTTTGTAGAAGGCCAGAAGCTGGCGTCCCGGTTCTCATGGGGCGGTGAAGGTGTGAGTGTATCTGCGAGGGCCAACTAATGTTCGACTGCACCCTGCGGTTCAATCTTCGGCATCTTTACGACCATATCTTTGCAGCCGTGTCGGGCGGTTTGGTCCTGGGAAAGGGTTCATCCCTTCTCGCAATTCGGAATAATTCCGCACAGCGCATCGGGCAGATGTTCCCCCTAATATACATTCCTACTACTTTCCGGACATCGTCTGAGTACAACTGGGTAGGCTCGCACACCGCGTAGCAAAGCAGGCTCTCGGACACCGTCGAATCCCACCTGTGCCCCCTACTGCTCTGCGCCCACTCACTCTGAACTGCTGCCGCGGCGCGTTTGCGGCCAAAGCGCCCCTGGCACAGGCTCTCGGTCCCGACATCGCGGTGTTGCCGGAATGTGCTCGCCCCACGTTGAACTCCTCTACATGCCGGTGGTTTGGGGATGACCCTACAGGGCACCTGCGTGCTCGCAGGTACCGGCTGCCACACGCTCGAAGCAGTGCTGCTTATCTCCGGATCTGCCACCTCACGTGATCTCAAGTGCGCGCCCGATGGGCCGGAGAGCTGCGGAGCCGGAGCGCAGCGGGAACCCACGTATGTGGAGCCAGTTCGAGCAGCGGAGGGACACGACCCGATCCCCTCCGAGCCCCCTGCGTACTCCGGCGACTTCAACTCAAACGCGATCTGGGATAAACGGCGGAAGCCAGCGCGTGATCACAGCAGCCTTTTTTTTTTGTAAATGCACCGTTGAGCTTGGGCTGGCGGCTATCACCCGCATTTCTTCGGAGAGGAACACGGGGCGGAAACCGCCGGACGCACTACTTCCGCTGGCATGAGCACGAGCCGTTTCACCACCACGTTTCATTCCGGTGTTGGTCATGACCGAGCGCCTGATGAACGTTGAGGTGGGGAGGTACGAGGCGTGGAAGCAGGAGTGATCACCGCCCCGCTGATCGTGGATATTGACCACGACTCGCGCCAGGACTGGTGACCCCGCTTGATTACGTTTCAAGTTCGCTGATGGTGTGGGTGCGATGCCGGCGAACAGCAGGTCACCAACCGCGAGTGTGGCGAGAGTCGTCAGCGTGGACCTTCAGGGTGGCGGCCCTCCGGCCCGTAACCGGTGTTAAGCGCAGGAAACGAAGGCGAGCTTGCTGGTATTCTCCAGCCAAGCTCGTTGTCGGCTGGCGCCAGGCCGGCGGCGGTAGGTTGTCGTGCACTGCCATCAGATCGGTGCCGCCCTCAGCATCGGTTATGTCATCGTGACCGTCATTTCCCCACGCATAGCCGGATCATCGGTCTCAAATTCGATGACCTCGACCATCTCATCGGGCACGAGCGTTACGAATCGCCCGCGGTAGGTGTCGCTGTGCGCGGTCGACCTTCCCGGTCCTGGCGGTACGTCGTACGTCAGGGTGATTCCCGGAACCGACCGCCTTCTCGGGATCGAACTCGTGCACATGGCTGCTCATGCCATCCGGAACCATCCACGTTGCGACGGCACTTGGATCGAGCAGCGCACGGTACACGGACGCACGGGATGCGGCGATGTGTTGGCTTAGACGAGTGGCTGGGCTGGACACTTGTTGCGCGGTGGGGAGGTGGATGTAACCTAGGCGCGCCGCTTCGCAAAGGGCTTGTCCGTCCACAGCGGACACGCGAAAGGAACAGACCCCCTCCTTTCCACTCTCAGCATATAACCCAATTCGGGACTTGCGGCAAGACCCGGCTCGTTCCGCACTATTCGCGGCCGAACATCCTCGGCCGAGGCTAGAACCTGCGGAAATGGAGGCACGAAAATGCGGGCTATAACGGAGCATGCGGTGGTGATCGCCGGCGGCGGTCCGACCGGGCTGATGTTGGCGGGCGAGTTGGCGTTGGCGGGCGTCGACGTTGCCATTGGCGAGCGGCGGGCCACCCAGGACCTCGCCGGCTCGGGCGCAGGTGGTCTGCACTCGCGCACCATCGAGGTTCTCGATCAGCGTGGAATCGCCGATCGGTTCCTCTCGCAGGGGCAGACGGCTCAGGTCGCGGGGGTTCGCCGGGGTCCGGTTGGACATCAGCGACCCCCACCCACCACAACTACGGGCTCGGGCTGTGGCAGAACCGCATCGAGCGCATCCTGGCCGGCTGGGTCCGCGAGCCGAGGGTGCCGATCTACTACGGCAGTGAGGTGACCGGTTTCGCGCAGGACGACACCGGCGTCGACGTCGAGGCGCTGGCCGGCGGCCGGTCGCTGCGGGCGGAATATCTCGTCGGGTGCGACGGAGGGCGCAGTCTGGTCAGCAAAGCAGCCGGCATCGAGTTTCCGGGTGGGATCCGACGACCAGCGCCCTGAGTGCCGAGGTCGAGATGGCCGAGGAGCCGGAAATGGGCGTCCGCCACGATGCGCTCGGTATCCATGCCTTCGGCAGGGTGGAGTACGAGATCCGCGACGGCGAGGTGGTCTTCATGAATCGGGGGCCGGTGCGGGTCATGGTGACCGAACAGCACCCCGGAGCCACGGGCGAACCCACGCTGCGCGATCTCAGCGAGGCGCTCATCGCCGTCTACGGGACCGACTACGGCATCCACAGTCCCACCTGGATCTCCAGGTTCACCGACATGACCCGGCAGGCCGCGGCTTACCGCAACCGACGGGTCCTGCTGGCCGGCGACGCCGCACACGTGCATAGCCCGGTGGGTGGACAGGGCCTCAACACCGGTGTGCAGGATGCGGTGAATCTGGGATGGAAGCTGGCCCAGGTGGTCAACGGGACATCGCCGGAAAGCCTCCTGGACACCTACCCTCCGAGCGCCACCCGGTCGCTGCCCGCGTGCTGCGCGATACGATGGCCCAAATCGCGCTGCTGCACAGACGACCGCACCAACACCTTGCGCGACGCCATGTCCGAGCTCCTCGGCATGGACGAGCCGCGCAAGCGGTTTGCCGCGATGATGTCCTGGTCTGGACATTCAGTACGCCCTCGGCGAGGGACACCCGCTGCTCGGACGGCGCATGCCGATCTCGACCTGGTCACCCCCAACGGGCCGATGCGGGTCTTCACCCTGCTGCACGATGCCCGGCCGGTGCTCCTCAACCTCGCTGAGCCTGGCGGCTTCGACATCACTCCATGGGGTGATCGCGTTCAGTTGATCGACGCCCAATACGTGTCGGTACGTGGAGTTTCCGGCAATCGGGGCGGTCACCGCTCCCGCCGCCGTGTTGATCCGGCCCGACGGATATGTGGCCTGGGTGGGAGAGCAGATGCAGCTGGGGCTCGCTGACGCGCTGACCACCTGGTTCGGACCGCCTGCTGCGTAAAGCGAGACTCTTGCGCCGGGGGGAGCCGCGGCATAATATACAACCATATGGTTGTACGCCCCAGGCTCAGCGATGCGGAAATCGACCGCGTCTTTCACGCTCTGGCTGATGCGACCCGACGAGACGTCGTCGCGCGGGTCATGGCCGGGAGGCAGCATCGATCTCAGCGCTCGCGGCGCGTTACGCGACATGTCCTTCGCAGCGGTGCAGAAGCACGTCGCGGTACTGGAAGGGCGGGACTCGTGACGAAAGAGACGCAGGGCCGCGAGAGAATCGTCCGCGGCAACCCGAGCGCGAATCGCGCGGGCGCGCGATCTACTCGCTCAGCTCGAGGGCCTGTGGGCCCTTCGGTCAGCTCGATAGCGTGTTCACCAACCCCAACCACCAGGAGTGAGTCATGCCCATCAAGTCCGTCACCTCAGACAAAGACGCCCTCAGCCTGACCGTGATCGGCGAGTACCCCGTTCGGTCGAGCGCCTCTGGGAAGCGTACGCCGACCCGCGCCAGTTGGAGAGGTTCTGGGGCCCGAAAACCTGGCCCGCCACCTTCACCCGGCACGACATGGCGGTTGGCGGCCGCTCCGAGTACTACATGACCGGACCGGACGGCAGCTCGTCGCGCGGTTGGTGGCGCTTCCTGGCGGTGGATCCGGTCCGCCGGATCGAAGTCGAAGATGGGTTTCGCACGACGATGGTCGCCCGAATGAAGACATGCCGTCGATGCGCATGGGGTGAGCCGACCTCCGCTGGACGCGGAATAGAACGCAGGGGCGGGTGGCGAGCCACGTCGATAGCGGATAGAGTAGCCGGTCTAGCACCGACTCACCAGCTGCCGCATGCTATCTGCACGTCCTTCTGGAGAATGCGTTCCAACGTGCCAACGGGGGTGAGTCCGGGCCTGGGTCACGCTACACGTTGAATCGAAAGAGCAGGATGTCGCCGTCCTGCACGACGTACTCCTTGCCCTCGGAGCGCATCAATCCCTGCTCGCGGGCGGCTTTCACCGAGCCTGTCTTCTGGAAGTCGGCGAAACTGACAGTTTCCGCGCGGATGAAGCCACGCTCGAAGTCGGAGTGGATCGCGCCGGCTGCCTGGGGTGCCCGCGCGCCAATGGAGATCTCCCAGGCGCGGACTTCCTTTTCGCCCGCCGTGAAGTACACCTGCAGCCCGAGCAAGCCGTACCCGGCGCGAATCAGCCGATTCAGCCCAGGCTCTTCCAAACCCAGTGATGCAAGGAACTCCTGACGCTCTTCGGGTGGGAGTTCCGCGAGCTCCGACTCGATCTTGCTGGAAATGGGGATGACGTCGGCGGGCTCGCCGCTCTCCTCGACGGCTCGGCGGAGAGCGTGCACGTGTGCGTTGTCGCCCTCCGGCAAATCGTCTTCGGCGACGTTCGCCAGGTAAAGGACAGGCTTGGAGGTGAGGAGGTTGAACGACTTCATCAGCTTCGCCTCCTCGTCGCTCAAATCCGCCGACCGGGCGGGCTTTCCTTCCCCGAGCACGGCTACCAGCCGCTCCAGCAGGCTGACTTCCGCCTGCGCCTCCCTGTCCCCGCCGCGGGCCGTTTTGCGCACCCGCTCCAATCGCTTTTCGGCCACCGCGAGATCCGAGAGAGCAAGCTCCAGATTGATGATTTCCCGGTCACGCACCGGGTCCACACCACCCATTACGTGCACCACGTCCGGATCGTCGAAGCAACGGACCACGTGGACGACGGCGTCGGTTTCGCGGATATTGGTCAGGAACTGGTTGCCCAGGCCTTCACCCTCGCTGGCACCCTCCACCAGCCCGGCGATGTCCACGAACTGCACCGCCGCGCGCACGGTACGCTGGGGCTGCACCTTTTCGGCGAGCAGGTCGATGCGCGGGTCCGGCACTTCCACCATGCCCACGTTCGGTTCCACGGTGCAGAACGGGTAGTTGGCGGCGTCCGCGCCCGCCGCGGTGAGCGCGTTGAACAGGGTTGACTTGCCGACGTTCGGCAGCCCTACGATTCCAAGTTTGAGCATGCTTTCAGGAAGAAGCGCGCGCTGCCAGCAGGGGCGCGAGAACGAGCGAAACGGCGGCCAGCACTTTGATGAGCGTGGTGATGCTCGCCGCCGCTGCGAACCGGTAGGGGGTGGCAGACATGGCGCGGAGCATGACCGGAATCTGCGGCGGGAAACCGGGGTGCACCGCCCCTCCTGCCGCATGGACTTCCGCGTGCGCCAAAAAGAGCGCGAGCGGGATGCCGGTCACCATTGCGCCCACCAGCAGAGCCGCGAGCGCGGCAGGTCCGAGCCCGTACCCGATCATGACAGGCAGGAGCAGCGTGACCAGCGTCGGAACCGCGAGGTCACGAAGCACCACCTCGATCGGGGTGACCACGGAGCGTGCGGCATCCGCATCGGCAACGCCTTGCAGCAGGCCGGGGATCTCCTGGTACTGGCGCTCCGCTTCTCGTGCCGAGGCACCGGCGCCGCGGATCACGCCGAGCGTGGAAAGGGCGCCGGCTGCCGCGGGTAACAACAGGCCGAGCAGCAGCCCGAAAATCACCCCGAAGCTTCCCAGCGGGAGTGCGCCCAGGTCGATCACCGACGCATACGCCGCGAATATGGCCAGCACCGCCAGGCCCGCGGCGGCGATCGCGAAGCCACGGCCGCCGAGTTCGAGCGTTTCCCCCGCGGCACCGAGATCGTCCGTGACACGGCGCGCATCCGGGCCGAGGCGGCCCACCCGGGCGATCAGCCGGGTGCTCCCGGCGACAGCGCGGTAGGCACTCGCCCATACGGCGGTCCCCACCGTCGCCAGCATGCCTATCGCCGCCAGACCGATGCCGTACAAACCCGCCAGCGCATACCCGCCCCAGCCCGCCCCCGCCAGGATGAGCAGGGGCAGCAGTGAACCCGCCCCGACGAGCCAGCGAGGCTTGATGAGCCCGGTTACGATTCCCGCTACGGTCCCCACGCCCAACGCCCACAAAGGAGTGCCGATCCCCAGGATACGCCCCGTAACCGGGTCCTCAACGTCGAAGCCGAGACCCAGTGTCACTGCGAGAATCAGGAGCAAAAAGATCACCGCGGATGCCAGGGCCATGTTCCGCAGCGCAGCGCCGCCGCCCCCTCGGGAAAAGGTGGGAAGCAGCATTACCGCGAACAATGTCGCCAGCAGACCGCTCCCGAGGGCAAGGATGGGGAGCGTGATGGCTTCCAGAGGGTTGTCCGCGTACAGGGCACTGGTGGCGCCGATCACGATGGCGGCGATAACACACGCCATGTACGAACCGAACAGGTCCGCGGCGGTCCCCGCCGTGTCGTCCACGTTGTTGCCGACGTTACAGGCCAGCGTGGCCGGGTCGCGCGGATCGCCCCGGGGAATGCCGGCCTCGTGCGCTGCCGTCATCTCCACTCCCCGCTCCGCGCCGGCGCGGAAGATCGCCCCGCCTGTATGGGCGAAGAGCGTGACCACTGATGCGCCCAGCGCCAGACCGGTTGCGATCTCCGCGAAGTGGAGGATCTCCTCCGGCACCGGGTGGCCGCGCCCGCGCACGATGGCCATGTAATAAACCAGCGCGACGCCAAGCACCCCCAGAGACGCGACCGCCAGCGCGATCACCGAGGCGCCGTCCAGCAGGGTCCGCAGCGCGCCGGGCGCGCCGGAGGTGCGGGCGCTTTCCGCCACCCGCACGTTCACCCTGGTTGCGGCCTTCACGCCGATGTACCCGGCCAGCATGGAGCCGAGTGCACCGGTTACGAATGCACCCGCGGTGCCGGAGCCTCGCATCAACCACACCAGCCCGGCGACGACGACAACCATGCCGCCCAGGGCCATGTACCCCTGGCGCATGAACGCCTCGGTACCCGCCTCGATCTGCCGGGAAAGTGCGCGCATGCTCTCGTTGCCGGCGGGGAGCCGGCGGATTGCACCGTACACGGTGAGCGATGCCAGCACCCCCACAATGCCCAGCGGCAGAGCAAGCCAGGTCAGGTTGATCGCATTCACCGGTGTGTCTCCTGATGCGGGGCGGACTTCACGTGTTGCACGAATTCATCGCGGGTTCGATCCCCTGCTCCAGCCAGCTGCGGAGGCAATCCACCAGAATCGGGATGCGCTCCCGGATCGCTTCCCGGTCGGGCCTGGAGGGCGGGCTCAGCACCCAGTCGGCGAGATCCACGGCGGACGGCTTCGCCCCCACGCCGATGCGGAGCCGCGCATAGGCCTGTGTACCCAGCACGGATTCAATGGAGCGGAGCCCGTTGTGGCCGCCCGCGCTCCCCGTCGGGCGAAAGCGCGCACGGCCGGGCTCCAGGGCCACGTCGTCCACTACCACCAGTAGGTCCCGTGCGATGTCAAAGGCGTTCATACGACGGAGCGGCCCGAGGGCCGCTCCGCTCCGATTCATGTATGTGAGAGGCTTCACGAGCCGGACCACCACCGGGCCCACTCGCCCCGAGGCAACGCCGGCGTTGCTTTCCCGCTTGAAGCGCCCGAGATCCCAGGCGGCAGCCAGCTCGTCCAGCAGCCACCATCCGACGTTGTGACGCGTACCCTCGTACTCCGGCCCCGGGTTGCCGAGGCCGGCGATCACCTTGAGCTGCGTCAGCCGTTCTGCTCCGTGGTTTCCACGTCCTTGATGTCCGCCTGGCGATCACGGATCAGCACGGGCTCCACCGATCCGCCAACCCCATCCTCGCTCTCGGTTCCGACCGGTTCTTCTTCGACCGGCGCCGGCGCGACCATGGAAGCAACCGGCAGGTCATCGTCGTTGGTGATGCGGATGTTGGGCGTGGGGATGTCGCGCACGCGGATGCTGTCGCCCACCGCCATACCGGTTGCGTCCACCTCCACCGCATCGATGATGTCGCGGGGAAGGCACTCCACCTCCACAGTGTAAAGCACCTGGTCCAGAATTCCGCCGGCGGCGTGCGCCGCCGCCTCCGCGTGGAGGATGCGAACGGGCACCTGCATCTTGACCACCTCACCCGCATGCAGCTGCAGAAAATCCACGTGCAGCACGATGGGGCGGTACGGGTGCACCTGTAATTCGCGGATCAGCGCCTGGGTTGATCCCCCGCCCTCGATCTGCAGGTCGATCACGGTGGTGCCGGAGCCGCCGTGCGACAGCACCTGCTCCAGGTCGTACGCGCTCACCGAAAGGGAGCGGGACTCATCCCCGTGTCCATGGATTGCGGCCGGCACGCGGCCGGTACGGCGAAGGGCACGGGCGGCGTTCTTGCCGCGCCCGGTGCGCAGTTGTGCGTTCAAAGCAGCATTCATTTCAGTCGAAGAGCGAACTTACGCTCTCGTTGGAGTGGGTGTAGCGAATCGCATGTCCGAGCAATTCCGCTACGGAAAGCACCGTAAGCCCGGCGAAGCGCTTTTGCTCCGGAATAGGCACGGTGTTGGTCACGACCACCTCCGTCAACGGCGCGGCGGCGAGCCGCTCGCATGCCGGGCCGGAAAACAGAGCGTGAGTGGCACAGCAATATACCTCGCGGGCGCCGCGAGCCTTGAGTGCCCGCACCGCCTCGGTCATGGTACCCGCGGTATCGATCATGTCGTCCGCTACCACACAATCACGCCCCTCCACCTCGCCGATCACGTGCACCACTTCGGCTACATTCGCCGTCGGGCGGCGCTTGTCGATGATGCCTATGGTGGCACCCAGCCGCTTGGCGAAGCCGCGGGCCATTTTGGCCGCGCCCACATCCGGCGCGACGACCACCGGGTTCAGCAGTTTCTTCTGCCGGAAGTACCGGGTCAATACCGGTGCGGCGTACAAATGGTCCACAGGGATGTCGAAGAAGCCCTGCAGCTGGTGCTGGTGAAAGTCCAGCCCCAGCACCCGGTCCGCTCCAGCCACCACCAGCATGTTAGCCACCAGCTTGGCGCCGATGGCCACGCGCGGCTGGTCCTTGCGGTCCTGGCGCGAGTAGCCGAAGTACGGCACCACCGCCGTGATACGGGCAGCCGAGGCACGCCGGGCCGCGTCGATGAGGAGCAGCAGCTCCATGAGTGTGTCCGCCGGGGGCACGGTGGACTGCATGATAAAGATGTCGCGCCCGCGGACGTTCTCATCGATGCGAACAAAGATCTCGCCGTCCGCGAAGCGCCTGCACGTCACTTCTCCCAGCGGGAGCCCCACGTTTTCCGCGATCTCCGCCGCCAGCGGGCGGTTGGCCGAGCCGGCGAGGAGCATCATCGGCCCAAGTGTCAACGGGTCAGACATGGCGCCGAACGTATCCGGCGCCGTGGCGACCGTCAAGGCTAGCGAACGAACTCCGCCACGTCCCGGACCTCCACCGGTGCGAGTCCGATGGCCCGCAGTCCGGCTTCCACGGTCTTGCGATCTCCAACCACCACCACCACCGAACGATCCGGACGGATGTGCTGGTTGGCGACGCGCCGCACATCCGCAGGCGTGACCGCCATCACCCGCGGTACGTACTCCTCGAAGAAGTTTGCGTCCAGGCCATACACGGACAGGTTGGCCAGCTGCCCGGCGACCTGGGAGGTGGTCTCCAGCCGTTGTGGCAGGCCCAGGGCGACGTACCGCTTGGCACGCTCCAGCTCGTCCTGCGGAATGGGCTCGGTACGGATCCGCCGCAGCTCGTTAAAGAACTCGATCACGGCGCTATCCGTCTTGGCCGTTACCACCGCCGCCTGTGCAGTAAAGGGGCCAGCACCCCGCCGCATGTCGAACGAGGAGCGCGCACCATATGAATACCCGTGTGCTTCCCGCAGGTTGGTGTTGAGCCGGCTGGTGAAGGAGCCCCCCAGCAGGGTATTGAGCACCAGGAGTGGGAAGTAGTCCGGGTTGTCCCGCGCCACGCCCGGGTGGCCGATGCGGATCTCGGATTGGGCCGCGCCCGGCTTGTCCACCAGGATGATGGTCGTGGTGCCGATGTTGGGCGCGGGTGTCGCCACGGGCGCCGCGGCTCCCCCGGTCCCCCGCTGCCAGCCACCGAATGCACGCTCCACTATCGGGTGCATTGCCTCCGCATCCACATCCCCCGCCAGCACCAGAGTGGCAAACCCCGGCCGGTAAAACGAGCGATGGAAGTTCACCATCTGCCCGCGGTCGATCCCGCGCGTCGCCTCGGCGGTGGCAAAACGCCCGTAGGGATGGCTTGCACCGTACACCAGCGACTGGTAGGCGTTGGCCGCGATCGCGGTCGGCTCATCTTTGGCACGCGCCAGGTTGGTCAGGCGCTCATCGCGGATGCGGGTAACCTCCTTGGCGGGAAAGTCCGGACGCACCACCACGTCCGCCATCAGTCCGAGCGCCCGCGGCAGGTTGCTGCGAAGCACGTACAGGTCCACCTGCGCGGCGTCCCACCCCGTGCCGGTCGACAGGCTGGCCCCGAGCAAGTCCAGGGCGTTGGCCAGCTCGAGCGCCGACTTTCCGCCCGCGCCCTCATCGAGCATGTTGGCGGTGAAGGATGCCAGCCCCGGCCGGCTCGCCGGATCGTCCGAAGTTCCGCCGCGCGTCACGAGCGTGGCGCTCACCACCGGCAGCTCCCGCTGGGTCACGTAAAGCACCGTGAGACCGTTCGGGAGCGTGCGCCGAACCGGATCCGGAACCTGGATGGTGGGCGCGGTGCCGAGTGCCGGCGCGGTGGTCGGGAATGCGGGCTGCGCAGCCGGAGTTGGCTGGTACAGGGGCAGGCGCTGGAGCCGGCTCGCTTGCCGGCGCGCAAGCAGCGGCAAGCAATACCGCCAGCAGGTATGCAGTGCAATTCGTTGGGCGTTTCATCGGGCGGTCTCCTTCGGGCAGCGGTCGCAAGGCCGGTCTGCCCCTGCGGTACAAAGCTGATCACGATTCGGTTCTTGTCGGCAAAGTATTCCCGAGCGACCCGCTGAATGTCGGCGGGGGTGAGTGCCCGGTAGCGGGCAAGGTCCTCCGCGGCCATCCCCGGCTTCCCCCGTAGTACATGTAGCTGTTCAACTGGTCCGCCTTCCCTCCCACGGTTTCCAGCGAGCCCACGAACTCCGTCTGGATGCTGTTGACCACCCGCTGCAATTCCTCGGCGGAAGGGGGAGTTGCTGCGATTTTGGCAATCTCCTCCATCACCGCCCGTTCGAGCACATTCAGGTTGACGTTCTGCTTGCCCCGGACGGTCATGAACAGGTCGCCCGAAAGCAGCTTCGCCCAGTTGAACGCGCTTACCATCTGCGCGTTCTGCTCGGTGTACACCAGTCGCTGATACAACCGGCTGCTCTTGCCTCCCGCCAGGATCTGCGCGAGCGCATCAATGGCTGCTTCATCCGGTGAGAAGCGGGGTGAGGTCCGCCACAGGATGTTCACCTGTGGGAGCGTGACCCGGTCCTCACGCGTGATGTAGCGGGTGGCCGGGATCTGGGGAGCTTGAATCCGCGGCTTGGCGACGTCCGGGCCGCGGGGAATCCAGCCGAAGTAGCGCTCCACCAGCTGCCGCACCTGAGCCGTGTTGACGTCGCCCGCCACGGTGAGCACCGCGTTATTGGGTACGTAATAGGTGCGGAAAAATCCCGACACGTCCTCCAGTGTGGCCGAGGTCAGGTCGGCCATGGAGCCGATGGTGCTCCACGAGTAGGGATGGCTCTTGGGGTACAGGGCTTCCGCCGCAATCTCCTGCAGCATGCCATACGGTCGGTTCTCATAGCTCTGGCGCCGCTCGTTCTTTACCACGTCGCGTTGAATGTCCAGCTTGGTGGGGCTCATGGTCTGCAACAGACCCCCCATTCGGTCCGCTTCCAGCCAGAGCGCCAGATCCACCGCGTTGGAGGGGACGATGGCGTAATAGTTGGTGCGGTCCTGGGTGGTGCTACCATTGTTGTTGCCGCCCGCGGCTTCCAGGAGCTTGTCGAAATCACCCTCGGGAACGTTGGCGCTCCCTTCGAACATGATGTGCTCGAAGAGGTGCGCGAAGCCGGTCCGGCCCGGCTGCTCGAACCCGGAGCCGACGTGGTACCATACGTTCACCGCCGCGATCGGCGTCGACTTGTCTTCCGCGACGATCACCCGGAGCCCGTTGGGAAGAGTGAAGGTGGTGTGTGGGATGTTGACGTCCTGAGCCGCGAGCGGAGCGGCCAGAAGCGCCAGCGGAAGGAGCAAACGTTTCATGGTCAACCCTAAAAACAGGTGTGGATCGGATACGCATAGTATTACCGCATTACCCTAAGTAACGCCAGGCGTTGCGCCAGGCGATCCGGAGGCGGCTGGCGCCGGGGCTAGCTGACCTGGGGCCGGGCAGTCGCGTCGCTGCAAAGCGCCGCCAGTTCCTCATCCGTTCGCTGGTCCCAGTCCGGCGGAATGGGGGTAAGCCGTCGCTTCTCCGCATCGCACTCGAAGCACAGCCAGCCCTGCTCCAGGCCGGGCGTCAGCAGGTTTCTGCGATCCGGGCCCCGCCTGCGCTCGGGACCCTTGTTTTCGCGGTTGGATTCCGCCCCCGTCCGCTCTTCCTCCTCACGGACGAACGCGGGTATCACATCCCAAACCTTCCACTCGGTGCCTGTCGAATCAGTAAAGGTGCGAAGTGCCATATCAAGGATCGAAGCCGTGTTGTCGTGGATTTGCAGATAGAAATATCCGCCGTGCCCCCGCAGCGCAACTCACCGGTTGCCGCTCACTTGCCCATATGCCCCGGGAATCGCATACTGGGGCATCTCAGCCCCGGATCTCCGAGCTACCGCGAATGGCTTCTATACCCGTGAATACCCGATCCACCGCTCTCAACGAGCCGAAGATCGTTCCCAAGCCGTGGGGGCGGGAAATCTGGTATGCACACGAGGAGCGCTACGCCGGCAAGATCCTGGAGGTGACCCAAGGGCACGCACTCTCGCTCCAGAAGCACGAGCGGAAGCAGGAAACGATGTACCTTCAGTCAGGTCGGCTCCTTTACCACTTCAACGGCGAGGACTTCGAGATGATGCCCGGGGAATCGATTACGGTGCGCCCTGGGGACGTGCACCGGATTGAGGCGCTGGAGGACGCTGTCATCCTCGAGGTCAGCACCCCCGAGCTCGACGACGTGATTCGCCTGGAAGACCGCTATGGGCGAAGCTGAGGCGCCAATCTGACGGCCAGCGTCGATTGCCCCGCATGGATTCGAACCATGACCGAAGGTTCCAAAGACCTTTGTGCTGCCATTACACCACGGGGCAATAGCTCGGAAAACTAGCCGATTCCGGGAGGATGGGTCAACCTGCGGCGCCGGCATTTCCTCGAGTGTCTTCGCCGACCACGCGGCGAGTCCCAGCGATCCCAGCGCGCGCGGAGGCTGCGTCCCGGTGCCCCGCGTTCGCGAACACACCAAAGACCGCACCTCCGCTTCCAGAGAGCAAGGTGATTTCGGCGCCGTGCTCACGCAAAGCGGCCAGCGCATCGTCCAGAGGGGGAATGCACTCCGCTGCTACCGGCCCGAAGTCGTTACATGCCACGGGTGCCAGTCCCGTCCCAGCTACCAAGGGCATTAAGAGGAAATGAAAACGCCTCCGGTCCGGCGCTGTCGACCCGACGCTCGGCAACGCGCGCAAAAGCATCTGCCGTGGAGATCGGCTCACCCGGGTATGCAACGAGAACACAGCGCTCAGGTAGTGGTGGAAGCGGCAGCAGGCGCTCTCCGCGCCCCCACGCGAGCGCCAGCGGCGAGCCGCACAAAAAGAATGGCACGTCGCTGCCCAGCTCCGCTCCCATCTGCAGTAGCCGCTCCGGAGCGATAGGCTCCCCCAGCAGCGCATTCAGCGCGCGCAGGCAGGCTGCCGCATCCGAGCTGCCCCCGCCCAGACCCGCCGCCGCGGGAATTTGTTTGTGGAGGTGGATCTCCACTCCCAACCCGGAACCAAGCTCCTGCTCCATGCGCTCCGCTGCCCGCACCACCAGGTTGCGCTCGGGTGGGCCGGTGTCCACGGCCCCCTCCACGATCAGGCGAATCCCTGGCTCCGAGCGGCGCACCGTGAGCGTGTCAGCAAGGCTGATGGCGCAGAACACCGTTTCCAGCGAGTGGTAGCCGGAGGCCTCCCGGGCGAGCACCCGGAGGCGCAGGTTGACCTTGGCGGGAGCCGTGATCCGGACCCGGTCCATCAGGTGGCGGGTGCGGCCTGTGCGCCGATCGTGCGCCAGGAGAGGCCCAGCCGGGACACGTAGAACACCCCCAGCAGGGTCACCGGGACAAAGCCGCCGAGATGAAACCCGATCGCAAAGGAAACCGCCTGACCCGCCGGCACTCCCCATACCGCCAGCCCCAGCTTCGCAGCCGCTTCAAAGGGACCGAAGAAGCCTGGAGCCGATGGAACGGCAACCGCCAGCCCAATCAGCGACTGCAGAAAAACCGCGCCCACATAAGGCACCTCCGTGATGCCGAAGGCACGAAACGCCAGCACATAGGAGAGCGCGAGGAATAGCCACTGCCCGACCGCCCAGGCGAGCGAAACCAGGAACAATCGCGCATTCCCCAGCGCGCCGAGTCCACTGGCGAAAGAGCCGAGCGCGGCTAATCCGCGTTCGCGGATCAGAGGGGGGAGCAGCCGTGCCGCGACTCGCAGCGATGCAGCCGGTGCGACGGCGAAACCGAACAACCCGATTCCCGCCACCATGCTCGCACCCGCGACCACCGTGGCAGCGGTTCGCGCATCCACCCCCCCAAGTTCCCCGAGCACGGGGAAGCCCGGAGCGGCCATGGCGGCGAAGAGGAGTCCCACCAGCACGAAGGCGTCAAACAAGCGCTCCACTACCAGCGAGCCGATCGCCGCGCCAACCGGAACGCCGGTGAGCCGCCCGAGGCAAAGAGCCCGCGCAACCTCCCCGAGGCGCGCCGGAAGGAGGTTGTTGGCGGCGAAACCCACGGTTGTAGCGACAAAACGGGGGTGCAGGGGCACCTCACCGGCAGCGGGAAGAAGCAGCACCCGCCAGCGCAGCGCGCGGATCGGAAACGCTAGGGTGCTAACAATCACCGCGAGGGTGAACAGCAGCGGATCGGCTCCACGGATCTCGTGGAGCACTTCAGTTGCGGAAACGTCGTGCAACGCCCACCAGAGGAGCAGCAGGCTCGCGGCGACCCCGAGCAGCGCTCGGCCGTATGCCTTCAACGCGCTGGGGGTCGCGCGCGGCGCAGCAGATCGGCCATTTCGCGGACCGCGCGCTCCAGGCCGACGAATACGGCCCGACTCACGACGGAGTGGCCAATGTTCAGCTCCTCGATCTCCGGCACCGCCGCCAGAGGAGCAACGTTCTCATAGGTGAGCCCGTGCCCGGCGTGCACCGCGACACCGAGCGAGCGCCCCAGGGCAGCGGCGCGACGGAGACGGTCCAGCTGCGTGGAACGCTCGAGTCCGCGCGTGTTGGCGTACTCGCCGGTGTGCAGCTCGATGGCGTCGGTTCCTAAATCCACCGAGGCCCGGATTGCGTCGGGGTCCGGGTCGATGAAGAGCGAGGTGCGGATGCCCGCGCCGCCAAGTCGCTGCAGTGCCGCGGCAAGCCCGCGACGGCTTTCTTCGGACCCGAGCGCCAGTCCCCCTTCGGTAGTCACTTCCTCCCGACTCTCGGGCACCAGTGTCGCCTGCATCGGTCGCCACTTTACAGCCAGCTCCAGGACCTCCGAGGCCGCGGCCAGCTCCAGGTTCACACCGGTGCGAACCGTTCGCATGAGCAAGTCCACGTCCCGATCCTGGATGTGGCGACGGTCTTCGCGCAGGTGCACGGTGATGCCGTCCGCCCCACCCAGCTCAACAAGCACGGCCGCCCGTACCGGGTCCGGCTCGTCGGTGCGGCGGGCCTGCCGTACGGTGGCCACGTGATCGATGTTGACGTACAGCCTCAAGCTGTTTCTCCGAGCAAGGTTGCGAGCGCCGCCGCGGCGCCCGGGTCCAGTCCGCGCTGACGCGCGAGGGCCAGCGCCCCGCGCCCGAGCGCGCAATATACATCCCGCTCGTGCCCGGACAACCGGGCCAGGTGTGCCTGCACGGTTTCGACATCGCCCCGCGCGACCGGGCCCGTCAGCACCGCCACCGGGCCAGTAACCCGCACAGCCGCCAGAGCGCCCGCGGCCAACTCGGTGAGGGCGCTCCGTGTCTCCTGGACGGGAACGCCAGCCTGGCTCATCAGGGTCTCAGCAGCAGCGAGCAGCGCGACCAGTCCGTTGGAAACCAGCACGGCGGCCGCATGGTACAGCGCCCGTCCGCCCCTTGGGATGGGGAGTGTTCGCCCCTGGTGCTTTCTACGATGCTCTCGGCGAGCTTCCGCGCGGTACCTTCACCCTCGATGCCCCACCAGGCACCCCGAAGCAGCCGGGCCCCATCCGCCGGATTGGGTACAGCGACCAGCGGGTGCAGGCCACCAACGGAGCAGCCTGCGTCAGCAAGGGAGTTGAGAGCTGTCAGCTCGACTGCGCCGCTGGTGTGGAGCACCGGTGTGCCTGAAGGGACATAGCCCACGAGCCGTTGTGCAACCGAGGGGATGGCGTGATCGGGAACGGTGAGGAGCACTGCAGAGGGGAGTGATTCGCGGGGGAATTGCTCGCGGCCCAGCAGGACGACTTCCCAACCAAGCTCACCAAGCAGCACCTGCAAAGCCTGGCCAAGCCGTCCCGGCCCGATGATCCAGAGCGGAGCCCTCACGGCCCCCCCACTCCGGCTCGCTTGGGCTCGCCACCTCCCCCCCGTTTGGGGGAGAGGTTGAGAAGTCGTTGTTGTTCTCCCCTCCCCTAGAATTGGGGGATATGAGGGGGCAAGTTCGGGGGGTGGGGGCCTCAACCCGGCGCGGAAATCTCCACGCCACGGCTGCGCAAACGCCCCAGAGTGGCATCGGGGATGCGCGCCCGCAGCCGGACGACACTGTCCACGTCTTCCCGCTCCAGCACTTCGCCATCGCGGTAGATCTCGGCGAGCGCAGCACCCTCTGTCGCGGGAATCGCGACACGCACCTCCGGCCGCAGGGCACGAACACGATCACGGAGCAGATCCCGCAGGGGGTCCAGCCCCCCTTCTTCCATCGTGGAAACAAAAAGCACGTCCGGGGCATGGCCGGGAGTCACCCGCAGGCGGATTCCTTCCTGTTCTTCGGGTGACAGGCGGTCCATTTTGTTGAAGACCAGCACCGTCGGGCGGGTTTGCAGTCCCAGCTCACCGAGCACGTCCTCCACCACTTCCCGCTGCTCCTCCCAGCTCGGATGGGACGCGTCGATCACGTGGAGGAGCAGGTCCGCCTCCGTGGTTTCTTCCAGCGTCGCACGGAAGGAGGCCACCAGGTGGTGGGGAAGCTTGCGGATGAAGCCGACCGTGTCCGTCAGCAGCACGCTCAAGCCTTCACCGAGGTCGATTGCACGGGTCGCGGCGTCCAGAGTGGCGAACAAGCGATCCTCGACAAACACCTCCGTTCTGGAAAGCGCCCGCAGGATGGATGACTTGCCCGCGTTGGTGTAGCCGACAAGCGCCACCCGCAGCTCGCCCACCCTGCCCTTGCGCTGCGTTGCGCGCTGCGTCGCCACCCGTCCCAGATCTTCCCGCAGACGGCTGATGCGGTGCCCTACCAGGCGGCGGTCGGTCTCCAGCTGCGTTTCACCCGGTCCGCGCATGCCCACACCGCCTCGCACGCGCGAAAGGTGGGCCCACATGCGGGTAAGGCGTGGGAGCATGTACTGGAGCTGAGCCAGCTCCACTTGCATGCGCGCTTCGGCCGTGCGGGCTCGGGTGGCGAAGATGTCCAGGATTAGCTCCGCCCTGTCCATGATCCGCGTTCCGGTGAGCTCCTCCAGATTCCGGCCCTGCGCGGGGGACAACAGCTCGTCGAAGATGATCAGGCTGGCGTCCTGTTCCTTCGCCAGGTCGCGGAGCTCCTCCGCCTTGCCTTCGCCGACGTAGTACTTGGGGTTAGGGCGATCGAGCCGCTGCTGGGTGGTTCCCACCACTTCAGCACCGGCGGTGTCCGCCAGACGCCCAAGCTCCTCCAGGTGTTCGTCCGTCACCGCCTGTGCATCGCCCTTGGGTGGAGCGCCGACGAGGATGGCGCGCTCGCGCGGCGGCTCCAGCTCGATCAATGGTTTGTTAATCTTGCTGCTCCTGTTTCAGGCTCATCGCGCACCGGAAAGAGTCATCACTCCGCGCTTGCTGAAGGGGACCGTGCGCACCCCGATGGGAGTGTTCACGTCCACCGTTCCGCGAGCGCGGTAATCAAAGGTCCCAGAGCGGATGAGCGACATGCCCGCACTTCCCAGGCCCGCAAAGGTGAAGGAGACCGGAATCTCTACCGTGGAGGTTTGCCGGGCGCCGACGGAAAAGGGGCGGTCGTAGGTGCCGGACGCGAAATCGATCCAGGAGGTGTCATTCGGCGCGGGAGCGCGGTCCAGCGCCAGGTTGTAACGCAGGCTGTTGGCGCCCAGGCCGAAGCTGTTGGGGTTGGTTACCCGCACGTTCACCAGCAGCAATCCACCCTGCAATCCAATGCTGCCAAGGCGGACCCCGTCCACGGCGATCTCCGGCTGCCGAAACGTCGGTGTGCAGGCGGCAGCCGCCAGCAGCACCATCGCGAAAACCGCACGGACTCCAGAACCGATCATCTTTCCTCCCTTGTAGACGCGAATAACGTGTGATGAGCCCCCGGTGCGAGCCGGATGCCGCGCTCGCACCAGGCGGCGACCAGCTCCCGATCATGACTGGCGAGCAGTACGGCAGCGCCATCGGCGCGCCGACGGAGCAATTCCTCGCCAAGCTGCTGGACCGAAGGAGCATCGAGCCCGTTGGTCGCTTCGTCCAGCACGACCAGCCGCGGGCGGTGGACCAGGGCGAGCACGATGGCCAGCTTGCGGCCCATCCCCTGTGACAGTTCACGGCACAGGAGCGATTCCGCACCCACCAACCCGAGCAGCTCGAGCAACCGGTCCGCCTCGCCCGTGGGCGGAGCGGGCTCCCGGGCAGCGTGCGCGAACTGCAGCATCTCGCCCACCGACAGCTCTCCGTACAGCACCGGCTGCTCGGGTACCACGCCCATACACCTCGCCGCGGCGCGATGATCCGAAAGCGGATCGCCGCCGCACACGTGGACCGTCCCAGCATCCGGCACCCGGTCTCCCGTGATGCAGCCGAGCAGGGTGGATTTCCCTGCCCCGTTCGGCCCCACCAGCGCGACCGCTTCACCTGGGGAGACCTCGAAGCTCACCTCACGGAGAACCGGGCGGCCGCGGTATGCCTTGGAGATGCCGGCGACAACCAGCGGAGAAGGATGGGACATGCAGCCGTCAGCGCCCGGCGACGGCCAGCGAGGCCGCGGCTCCAAGAGCCGCCAGCGCTGCCGCCGCGAAGAGCCAGGGCCACCCCGAGGCACCCGGCACCGCGAGGCCCCAGGTAATCGCGAGTGGTACCACCAGCCAGCTCATCAACCCCATCCCCAGCGCGCACCGCCCCAGCCAGCGATGCCCCTGCCCAAGCCCAACGCTGCGGTCCAGCCAGCGCCGCCCACCACGCTCCACACGGCCCAAAGCGATCACCGCCGCCGCCTGAGCGGCAAGGGCTAGACCGACCAGCGTGCCAACCCAGCCCCGCACCGACGCGTCAGTCTCCGGCGCGCGCCAGCGCGAACACAGCCACAGCCGCCACCGGCCAGACCAGGCGCCCGGCCCAGCGAAATCTGCGTGCCACCACGGCGGCGTCCCGAGCCCACACCGCGGCGGCCGGGCGTGGAAGCAGCCGTGGGATACCACGATCGGTCACCAGCTCCGCTGCCCCCACATCCGGAGGAGGCACGAACGCCAGCTCCCCAAGCACGGGCATCCACCGCGCCAGAGTCCGCGTATAGGGCCGCGCCGCCAGCAGGGCGGCGCCCCCTGCAAGCAAAGCAACCACCGCCACACGTCCCCAGGCCGCTCCTGGAGCGGCACCGATCCACCCCGCTGCCCCGATTCCCCCCAGCACCGGCAGCAGCGGGGCATAAACCAGCGGCGCTGCATCGGCCAGCTCCCGGTCCCAGGCGATCAAACGGGAGAGCGTGCCCTTTCGCTGGCGCGGCTCACCCACTGCGCGGGCGGCGGCGGCATAGGTGAAGAGCGCCAGTCCCCAGGCGCTCAGGGTAGTCGCGAGTGCCAGTGCGAGAGCCCGTGCCGTCGGTGCCCGTCCGATCACGGGAACCACGGCAACCAGCGCGGTTCCGAACGCGACGAAAAGGAGGCGGACTGCCTGGCGGGCAAAGATCGCCGGTGCCGCCACGCCGGTACGGCGCAGCAGCCCGGCGTCAGCTGGGCTCAGGAACACGCCATAGGCAAAGAAGGAGAGCGGAGCTGCCAGCAGAAAGCCCCAGAGCATCGCGGCTCCGGCATCGGTCAGGCTCGGAGCCGCGGTGGCACGGAGCAGCCCGAGGGCGAGCACCAGGGCAAGCAGAGCGCCGATCCACACCCCGATGGCGGCCCGCCGGGTAGTCTTCCATGCGTGGCAGAAGTCCCAGACCAAAAGTTCGGAGGACTTCACCCCTTTTCCCGTGCCGCGACATTTCGGCCCGCAATCCGCTCCGCGATCTCCCGCTCGAATCCGTGATCCGAGGGCTCGTAAAACTCCGCGCCCGCGAGCACATCCGGCAGGCACTCCATGGGGGTGTACGCACCTTCGTAGTCGTGCGCGTACTGGTATCCCTTGCCGAACCCCCACTGCCGCATCAAACCCGTGGTCGCGTTGCGCAGGTGCATCGGCACGGGCGCATCCGGGTGTTGCTCAGCCGCATCGCTCGCGGCGTGCAGAGCGAGATAGGCCCGGTTGGACTTGGGGGCCTGCGCCACATACAGAATGGCGTTTGCGAGCGGCAGGTACCCTTCCGGTGCACCCAGACGCTCCCACGCGTGCATCGCCTGGGTAGCAACCACACCCGCCTGCGGGTCGGCGAGCCCAACGTCCTCGTATGCGGCCGCTACCAGGCGCCGGAAGAGCGTTTCCGGCGGCTCGCCGGCACGGATCATCCGCATAGCCCAGTACAGAGCCCCGGAGCCGCTGCTGGTCCGGAGCGACTTGTGAAAGGCGGAAAGCATCTCGTAGCCGACGGTGGCGTCGTACTGGGTCACCCGCTGCTGCAGGGCTTCCCGCACCAGCTCCGGCGTGATCGGGCCCGAGGCCGAGAGCCGAGCCGCGGTCTCCAGGGTGCTGAGCACCTGGCGCGCATCTCCGGCGGCTGCATCCACCAGCATCTGCTCGGCGGCGGGCTCTACGCTCAGGCTCTCCAGCGCCGCGGCCCTGTGAATCACCGTCCGCATAGCTGCATCCTCAAGGGGAGCCAGCACCAGCACCCGGGAGCGGGACAGGAGTGCCGGGTTGATTGCGAAGCCGGGGTGCTCGGTGGTCGCACCCACCAGAATGAGCAGGCCGGACTCTACGTACGGGAGCAGAAAGTCCTGCTGACCCCGATTGAGTCGGTGAATCTCGTCCACAAAAAGCAGGGTACGGCGGCCTGCACTGCGAAGCTTTTCTGCCTGCTTGACGATCTCTCGGAGGCGCGGCACGCCCTCGCTCACCGCGCTGAAGGGAATGAACTCGGCGTCCGTTTCAGCCGCGACCATGTGGGCCAGAGTGGTCTTGCCCGTGCCCGGCGGGCCGTGCAAAATCAGGTTCGGCAGGTGCCCCGCGGCGAGCAGCCGACGCAGCGTGGCGACCAGTGCGTCCTGGCCCACGATCTCGTCCAGAGTGCGCGGGCGCATCCGCTGCGCGAGGGGAGCCGGCGGCTCCCCGAAGAGCGAAAGGGTCACAGGAGCAGTGCGCGCGTGCCCCAAAAGGAAAGCACGCCCAGGAATACCGAGGTAGCAACGGGCCAGGAGCCTTCCCGCTGCACTTCGGGTATGAGGTTGGAGGCAGCCACGTAAAGCGTCACTCCCGCGCTCAAGGCGAGGCCATGATGCCGCAGGGACGCGACTTGCGCCGTAAGCATCACTCCCAGCAGGGTGAACACACCGAGCAGCAACACGCTGCCGAGGGCACCGCGTCGTCCGTTGCCGCTGGCGAGCATGATCGAGGCAACCGTCACCCCTTCGGGAATCTTGTGAAGAAAGATCGCCATAAAGACGAGCCCGCCGAGCGACTGGGAAACACCGAACCCGCTCGCGATGGCCACCCCGTCGAAAAAAGTGTGCAGGAGCAGCCCCCCGAGCGCAGCCAACCCGACCCAGCGGCCGATCATCGCGTCGTGGTGAGTTTCCTCGCCGAAATGAAAGTGGGGGGTGAGAACGTGCTGCGTGAGGTGAACGAGCAGATAGCCGAGAAGCACGGTAACCGCCGCGCTGGCGTCCTGCTCCATGGCATGAGGGAGCATGGCGAGCAGGGCGACAGCGAGCATGAACCCGGCACCAAAGCCGATCAGCAGGCGCTGAGTGATCCGCCCACCGGGATTCGCGGTGGTGATCACCAGCCCGCCAGCCAGGTTGGCCCCGGCCGCGATGAGCGCGTACAACAGGGCGGCGTTCACGTCCCGGTGTCCGGAATCATCGGCGGGAAGATATATTAGCGGATACCCGGGTACAAGCGGCGGCACGCTCCTCGCAAGCGCCTCGCGCCAGCGCTTGAGGATCTTTACTTTTTCCCTTTTCGATCAACAAACGGAGGCAGCCGGTGCCGAGATCGCGGTCACGGTACTATACTAAAGACCAACTCACACTCGCCGCCGTCGTACTGGCCGGAGTGATTTTGGGACTCATCATCGGGGGAATACTGGTCCGTTTGCTGATCCTGTCGTGAGCTTACGACTTTTTTTCGCAGCACTGCTCCTGGCAGTGGCGCTCCCGGGCTCTTCCCACGCGGCAGGGCCGGACGCAATCCCGGCATTGCAGCGTGAGCTGCGGGCCCTTGTGAATGAGGCTGGTTCGAGGCAGTACGGTGTGCTGGTCGTTTCCCTGGACCGGGGTGACACGTTGTTCGCGTCGGGTGCGGACCGGCCGCTCGCACCGGCATCCAACATGAAGTTGTTCACGACCGCCGCGGCGCTGCTCCTGCTCGGACCGGAGTTCCGCTATTCCACCTATCTGCTGGCGGATGGCGAAGTGCGGGACGGGGTGCTGGAGGGTGACCTGATCCTGTACGGCACGGGCGACCCCACGCTTTCCGGCCGCCTTTTGCCGCGGCCCACCACCGCATTCGAGGCGCTGGCGGATTCGCTCCGCGCGGCGGGCATCCGGGAGGTTCGTGGCTCCCTCATCGGGGACGGCTCCTTTTTCGACGCGATCTGGACCGGCCCGGAATGGACGGCCTCCCACCGCGCCGCGGCGTACGGAGCACCCGTAGCCGCCCTGGCGTACGCGGAAAACCTAGCCGGGGGGCGCCCGGTGGCGGATCCGGTGCGCTACACAGTGGGTGCCTTTCGGGAAACGCTGGCTCGGCGCGGAATCCGTGTGTCGGGCGGAACGCGAACGGTGACCCACCCCGTCGTGTCCCGGGTGGGCTTTGTGGGCACACCGCCCCGCCCGCTCGCCGTCCACCTATCCCCCCCGCTTCGGGACATCGTCCGCATAACCAACCAGGTGAGCCACAACGGCTTCGCGGAGGCGCTGCTCAAGACGGTAGGCCGGGTGGCGAGCGGAGCGGGAAGCTTCGCCGAGGGATCGCGTGCCACTCGCGTCGTGCTTGCGCAAACGCTGGGGCTGGACACCACGCGCCTGGGTGTGACCGACGGCTCCGGTCTGTCGCGCTCCAACCAGGTGACGGCCGGGGCCACCGTGCAGCTGCTGACGGCAATGGCGCGGAGCCATCTTGCGCACGTGTGGGAGGAATCGCTTCCGGTGGCGGCACGTGGAGCGGGCAGCCTGCGAAACCGTATGGGAGGCACCCCCGCCGCGGGAAATCTGCGGGCGAAAACGGGAACCATCCGCTCGGTTTCCAGCCTATCCGGCTACGTGCGCACTGCGGATGGTGAGCGGCTCGCATTCAGCATCGTGGCCAACGATCTTCCGGACGAGACGCGCGCCAAGCGGCTCGAAGACCAGATCGGCGCGCGCCTGGCGAGGTTCCGGCGCTAAGCCTTCAACCCCCGGGTGAGGGCTATCGGCTTCGAGCCACGGGCGCGGCCTGCTCCCAACCCACCGTCTTGCCGCGGTTCTGCTCGTCCAGCCACTTCTTGAGCGGCGCGAAATACTCCAGCATCGCACCCGCGTCCATGCGGCGCTCACCGGTCATGGCTTGCAGCGCCTCCGGCCAGGGGCGGCTCTGCCCCATCTCCAGCATGGCGTTCAGCTTTTGGCCCGCCGCCTTGCTTCCCGCGAAGGAGCAGCGGTGCAGCGGCCCGGTGTACCCGGCTTCGCGACAGAGACCTTTGTAGAACTGGAACTGCAGCACCCGCGCAAGAAAGTAGCGAGTGTAGGGTGTGTTTCCGGGCACGTGGTACTTGGCGCCCGGATCGAAATCTCCTTCGCTGCGGGCGAGCGGCGCCGAAACGCCCTGGTACCGGTTGCGTAGCTCCCACCACGCCCTGTTGTAGTCCGCCGGCTTGACCTCGCCGGAGAACACCTTCCAGCGCCATTGGTCAATCAGCAGGCCGAAAGGGAGGAAGGCCACCTTGTCCATCGCCTGCCGGAGCAGCAGCGCAGTATCCGCCGCGGGGCCGGGCACCCGGTCGAGCAGGCCAATCTGCTTCAGGTACTCGGGCGTGATGGAGAGCGCGATGGCATCGCCGATCGCTTCGTGGAAGCCGTCGTTGGCGCCGCTCTGGAAGAGGGGTGGCTGCTTGTTGTAGGCGCGCTGGTAGAAGTTGTGCCCGAGCTCGTGGTGGATGGTGATAAAGTCTTCCGCCGTCGGCTCGATGCACATCTTGATGCGCACGTCGTCCACGTTGTCGATGTTCCAGGCACTGGCGTGGCACACCACGTCCCGGTCCGCGGGCTTAGTGAAGAGGGAGCGGGTCCAGAAGGTTGCCGGGAGTGAATCAAATCCGAGCGAGGTGAAGAAGCGCTCGCCGTAGCGCGTCATCTCCTTCGCGTCCGTCTTCTTGGCGCGGATCAGCTCGGTCAGGTCGTAGCCGGAGCCCTGAGCACCCTTGGGAGCGACCAGCGGATAAACGTTGCCCCACTCCTGCGCCCACATGTTGCCGAGCAGGTGCGCGGGAATCATCCCGTTCTGCGGGACGAGCTGTGTGCCGTAGCTCTCGCCCAGGCGGGTGCGCACGTAGGTGTGCAGCGCGAGATAAAGCGGCCGCACCTGCTGCCAGAGCCGTCCACCTCCCGCGCGAACTCGTCAGGCTGCATGTCGTACCCGGAGCGCCACATCGCGCCCGCGTCGCGGAAGCCGAGCTCGCGCGCGCCCTTGTTGGAAAGCTCCACGAAGCGGGTGTAGTCGGTACGCATTGGTGCACCGACACGGTGCCAGCCCTGCCACGCGTCCAGCAGCTCTTCGGGTTTGCGGCTCGTCGCCATGATGCGCGAAAGCCCGCCGATATCGAGGCAGGTTTCTCCTGGCCGCTGCTCGCCCGCTCCGGTGCGCGGCGGCTTGCAGTACTTGCCCCGGCCGTAGGCCGCCTCCATACCGGCCGCGAGCCGGCTCAGCTCGGTGGCCTCGCCGGGATTCCCGGGCGGAGGAGCGGAGAGCGAGAGCTTCAGCAGGTTGAACTTGCGCCGAAGCTCCGCGGGAAGCTGAACACGATCGAAGCGCTTCGCATCCGTGGCGAGCTGCTGCACGGCCACGCTGAAGTTCTTTTGCGCCTCGGCGGAGAGTGCCTCCGTATCCTCAGTGATGAAGTTGGCGGCGACCCAGCTCGCCTGGTTGGCCTTGATGCCAAGCTCGGCAAGCTGCTTTTCGGCTTGCTCCATGAACGCCCGGGCCTGCGTAGCCGTGGGGGCGGCACCCTGCTGCGCGTGGAGCATGGCCGCAGGTGTACAAGCCAGGCAAGCAAGTAGTGCGAAATGAAATCTGGTCTTCATAGAGAAAGTTACGATGGAACGGATACTCAGAAGGAACTCAGCATGGTACCGACGATCTCCCACAAATGTTCACCGGGGCGGCCCTCACCCTGCCTCGCAAGCTCGGCTGTCCCTCTCCCACCTGTGGGAGAGGGGTGGCGCGTAGCGCTGGGGTGAGGGCTGATCAATCCGGAGCAGGCGTTGCCGGACCGATCAACCGGTTCACCTGCGTGACGATGTCGTCGGGGTCGAGCGGCTTCTCCAGGCAGCATTCCACACCCAGGTTGCGGAGCCGGGAGTCCAGCTGCGGTACCACGTGAGCAGAAACGATGATGATGGGGATGGAGGCAGTGGTCGCATCCCCCCTCAGCTCTTCGGCGGCAGTCCATCCGGTGTCCCCCGGCAGGATCAGATCCAGCAGAATCAGGTCGGCCGGACGCTTGCCCAACGCCTCGAGCCCATCACCCCAATTGGCTACCGTCACGACCTGGTAGTCCGACTGCTCCAGGGCAAGCCGAAGATCTCCCGGTCGTGCGGATTGTCTTCGATGATCAGAACCGTCTTGGACGGCTTCGGTGCGGATTCAGGCACTTGTCTGGAAGCGGAAGGGTGCACCAAGGAGCCCACCAAAGATACAGCTTCGGTGAGACACCCGCCAACACGAGCCCTGTATTCGCTTGTTTACCCTGGCGGGAGCGAGTAGGTTAGGGCAACATTTTTCCCGCTGTCACAACATCATTATGAGAAGAACCATTTGCGGTGTGCTGGGAATCTGCATGGCGCTCACCAGTCCGGCTGTTCTCGGCGCACAGGCGACTGCACGCGCAGACAGCGCGAAGAAGTGGGATGTTGCCGCCAGGCACAGCCCGGCGCGCGAGATCAACTTCACGACAGACGAGGGCACGTGGATGTCGCTGGACGTGAGCCCGGATGGCCGACAGATCGCCTTCGATCTGCTCGGGGACATTTACGTCATGCCGATCACCGGCGGTGAGGCCCGCCTGCTCCTTGGTGGAGGCGCCTATGAAACGCAGCCGCGCTTCAGCCCTGACGGGAGGCGGATCGCCTTCACCAGCGACCGTGACGGCAGTGACAACCTGTGGACCATGAATGCGGATGGCACGGGCCTCCGCCAGATCACCCGGGAAAAGGAGCGGCAGGTCAACAGCCCCGTCTGGACGTCCGATGGCGTGTCGCTGGTGGGCCGCAAGCACTTCCGCAACACGCGCTCCTCGGCGCGGGCGAAATGTGGATCTTTCACACGGGCGGTGGGGAGGGATTGCAGCTTACCGCGCGCCGCAACTGGGAGCAGAACGCGGGCGAACCGGAGCTGTCCCGCGATGGACGCTATCTGTACTACAGCGAAGACATCAGCCCGGGTGGCGGCTTCCAGTACAACCGGGACCCGTACGGCGTGGTTTACGTGATCCAGCGGCTGGACCGGCAGACTGGCGAAAAGGAAACCTTTCTTCGGGGCGCGGGCGGCTCGGTGCGTCCGCACTTCTCACCCGACGGCAAGACCCTGGCTTTCGTGCGGCGTGTGGGACTCAAGTCCGTACTCTTCACCTATGACATGGAGAGCGGCCGCTCTGGGATGGTCTTTCGCACGACCAGCAGGAAGCATGGGCGATCTTCGGGACCTACCCGACGATGGCCTGGACGCCCGACGGCAAAAGCATCGTCCTGTGGGCGCAGGGCAAGATCTGGCGGGTGAACGCCGCCACGGGCGCCGCCGAGCAGATCCCCTTCCGTGCCCAGGTGAAGCAGTCCATCACCGAAGCTGTTCGCTTCCCGCAGCAGGTCGCGCCGGACCGGTTCGACGTAAAGATGCTGCGCTGGGTGAGCGTTGCACCGGATGGGCGCAGCGTGCTGTACCAGGCCCTGGGCAAGCTGTGGATTCTCGAGTTACCGAACGGCATCCCGCGGCGGCTCACGCGTGACGAGGCGAACTCTGAGCTGCACCCGGCCTGGTCCGCGGACGGGCGCTCCCTCGTTTACACCACCTGGAACGACCGGGAGCTGGGCGCGATCTGGACCCTGCGCCGCGACGGCAGCGGCCGGCGCAAGGTTACGCCCCGGCCCGGCCACTATGTGGAGCCGTCGTTCTCCCATGACGGCAGGCGAATCGTCTTTCGCCGCGTCGGGAGCGACGGGTTGCGCAGCAACCTGCACAGCCGCGATCCGGGCGTCTACTGGATTGCGTCGGCCGGTGGCGAGCCTACGCGCATCACGCAGACAGGCACACAGCCCCGCTTCAACCGCGCCGGCGACCGGGTCTTTTTAACCACCAGCGAGCCGGGCCAAGCCCCGACCGAGCCGAATCGGGCCGGCCTCGCCAGTGTGAACCTGAGCGGTGGAGAGCGGATCGTCCACCTGGTGTCGGACAATGCGTCGCAGATCACCCTTTCGCCGGATGACCGCTACGTCGCCTGGGTGGAGCGCTTCCAGGTGTACATGGCGCCGTTCACCTCCACGGGCCAAACGGTTACGCTGGCGCCCCGGAGCACCGCCTATCCGGTGCGGCAGATCACCCGCGATGCCGGGCTGAACCTGCACTGGGCCCGGGATGGGCGGCGACTATACTGGTCCCTCGGCCCCGAGCTCTTCCAGCGCGACGTGAGCCGAACCTTTGCCTTTGCGGCGGAGGGCGCGGACACCGTCCCCGCGAAGCCGGACACCGCCGGTCTGCACATCGGCTTCCAGACGGACGCAGACCGCCCGACGGGAATGCTGGCGCTGGTGGGTGCCACCGTGATCCCCATGCGGGGTGATTCCGTCCTTCCCAATGCTACGGTGGTGATCGAACGCAACCGGATCGTCGCTGTCGGACCGTCCTCCAGCGTGCAGATTCCCGCCGGTGCCACGCGGGTGGACGTAGCCGGGCGTTACATCATGCCCGGGATGATCGACGTGCACGCGCACATCGGAACCGGCAGTGCCGGGATCAACCCACAGACCAACTGGGGCTACCTGGCCAACCTGGCGTTTGGTGTGACCACCATGCACGACCCGTCCAACAACACCGAAATGGTGTTCGCCAACGCGGAGATGCTGCGGGCCGGCAGGACGATCGGGCCGCGCCTGTTCTCCACCGGCACCATCCTGTACGGCGCCGAGGGCGGATCGCGTGCGATTGTCAACAGCTACGAGGACGCCCTTTCGCACCTGCGCCGGCTCAAAGCCGTGGGAGCATTCTCCGTAAAGAGCTACAACCAGCCGCGCCGCGACAGCCGCCAGCAGATCGTCGAGGCAGCGCGTGCACTGGGGATGCTGGTGGTTCCGGAGGGTGGGTCCACCTACCACTGGAACATGACGCAGGTGCTGGACGGCCACACCGGAATCGAGCACAACATCCCCGTCGCGCCGCTGTACAACGACGCCCTGACAGTGATGTCCAGCTCCAGAACCGGCTACACCCCGACGCTGATCGTCAACTTCGGCGGGCTTTCCGGGGAGTACTACTGGTACCAGGAGTCCAACGTCTGGGAGAACGCCCGGCTGATGCGCTTCACACCCCGCGAGGTGGTGGACCCGCGCTCCCGGCGGCGGCCCATGGCTGCTCCGGGCGACTACTTCTACGTGGAGGTATCCCGCGCGGCCAAGGCGCTGCTGGACCGCGGCGGGAGAGTACAGCTGGGCGCGCACGGCCAGCTCCAGGGGCTGGGCGCGCACTGGGAATTGTGGATGCTCCAGCAGGGCGGCATGAGCCCCATGGAAGCACTGCGGGCGGCCACTCTCCACGGCGCGGAGTACCTCGGCCTGGAGCGGGACCTGGGCTCTCTGGAGGCGGGCAAGCTCGCGGACTTGGTGGTGCTCGACCGCAACCCGCTTGAAAACATCCGCAACAGCGAATCCATCCGCTACGTGATGGTGAACGGGCGGCTGTTTGATGCAGGAGCCTTGAATGAACTCGGCAATCGCCCGCGCCCAAGTCCCAGACTGTCCTGGCAGGAGTAGACGGTAACCAATATAGCCTCGCAGAGCACAAGCGCCCCGTTGACCTCGACTAACGGGGCGCTTGCTTTTTGTACTGTGCCGCACTACTTCGGAGCTGGGGCTTTCCAAGTAACACGCACTGGAGTTTTCCTTGATGACGCTGGCGCGGCCTGTGCCGAAGCTCCCGTTGTAGTTTGCGCCCCAGCAGTATCCTGCACCAGCGACGGTGACCGCGCAGACGTGATCGGTTCCGACGGCTACGGAGCGAATTGTTGCGCCGTCACTCGGACAGGTCGGGGTGTGCAGGGTGCGTAGGCATCGACATGGAAGCACTCGGCGCTCGCTCTGACCCCCGGCCGGTCTCCCCAGCAGTAAAAGCAACCTCTGGGTTGTGATGCCACACGTCGTCATGAACCCCGCCTGAATCTCCCGAAAGCGAAGACTGCCGGCCACTGGTGTTGGTGTCTTTACCTTTTCGTGCGGCTCCGGAACCCGCCCGGTTCCCACCTGCCCACTCGCATTGTCGCCCCAGCAGTAGGCTTCACCCGTCGATGCCAGCGCACAGGTGTAGCCCCATCCCCGGCTCACCTTCCTGAAAGGGACCGGTGCAGGCAACTGCGTGGGCTGCTCCACAAGCCCATTGCTCCAGCAGTAGAGCGTACCCGCACGGTCAACTGCACAAGGCGCAGAAATAGAGCCGAATCGGAGGTCTCCCTCGATCGGATGCGGAGTCATCTGGTAGGTCCGCTGCTCGGTCCCTCTGTGAGGTTTGGCCATTCCCCAGCAATACGCCCGGCCCTCCGCAGTTAGTCCACAGGTATCCCCTGGAGCACTGATAGTAGCGAAGCGGAGATCCCCAGCAATGGGCACCGGGACCCGGTGGGTCTTGGGGGCTGCAGGCCCGGCCCGCTCGGTGGGTCTTGGGGGCTGGGGTGAGATCTAGGCCCCGGCAGGCACATGTAGGATTCATGGGGGCCGCAGGTCTCCAAGCCGTCCATTCGTCATGTGCCAAGCGTGCCGCTCGTATTGCTTCCCAGCAAGTAGCCGCTCTACCGCCGGAAGTGCAACAGAATCCAAGCACCGGAGTAGGCGTGTATGCTGCTTGCGCTAAGCTCCGAAAACCTGAGCGTTCCCCGCCACGGGCTGCGGCTCCATCGCACATGGGCCTCGCCAGAACACGTAGTCGCATTCATGGGGGAACCGCGGAGTTCTTGGCGTCAAGAAGGAGCCAAGCTGTCCATTCAGGTTCTCGCCCCAGCAGTATGCAACCCGCGCTGGGGAGCCGGCCTCAGTTAGTCCGCACGTGAAGCGATTACCAGCGGTGAGATGAACAAACTTCAACGGCTCTCCATGGCGGACGCTGCACGTGTAGCAGTCGACTGCGCCTGCGCGAACTGTGCAGTCGCGAGCACGGCCTGCCGCAGGCGATCATGGACGCGCAAGAGACACGATGTCGCGGCGCTGCACGGGCGGCCCCGACAGCGCTGGAACTGCAACAGAAATGCAAAGCACCGGAGTAGGCAGTGCGCCCTCATTTGAACGTGAAGCATGCGCCCAGTCCGGCGCGTTTGAGGAACTGCCCCGAATCGAGTACGAGGCAGCCGACCTGCGCGCCGCGTCCAGCTGTCTACCAAGGACGTGAGTACCGCCTGCTCAAGGCGTTTCGCGGCCACCTGGTTGCGCTGCGCGCCAGGGCGCATCCGAGATCGCCGTCTATTTTCGGCCCGCATCGGATCATGACGCTCCTTCCCCAAGTGTCTCCGGAACAGGTGACCCTTGTCTCGGTATAGGGGTGGGGGAGGGGGTCGAGCGGGCCTGCGGATTCCTGGTGGCCCGGGGCAACACCACGCTCTCTGGCGAGCAGAAGTCGGAAGCTGGCTGGATCATTTCGCATCCGCGTGAGCAGTGCGCGCGTGCGGGGTGAGGCATCCTCCCCCCACGCACGCGAATAGACCTGTCTCGCCTGGTTCCGCTCGCTAGGGCGTTGCTCAACCGGCCAGCACCTGGTTCAGACATCCAGCGCTGGATCTTCTGGCAGGGGCCGAAGCCGCATGGAAGCGTGCTGCATAGCTACCCTGTTTCCGGAAGGCTTCCAGTGCTTCGGGGCAGCCCGCTGAAGATCGGGCCCGCGATTTTTGCCGCTTCGCGAAACTCGCCTCAGCTTCCCCGGTCCTCTGCTGAAAGGCCGTGACTCGTTTGCCGAACTCTTGCTCCCTTTGTTACCGCGCAGCGGCACTGAGAGACGAGGCCTGTTTCTGGAAGTCGGCCTGCATCTGCTGTAACTCCTGCTGTAGTTTGCCCAACTCCCGCACGTGAGCGCTCTGCTTCTCCCTGTAACTGCTTTTGAGCTTCCGCGCTCCCCGGTGCTTCGCGGATCACACGCTCCATATCCACGAGCCATTTTGGTGCTTGTGCCGCAAGTGGCGACCCTACGGACACCAATAGAGTCGGAATCAGTAAAAGGCCCAGTCGACACCGCTTCATCAAATTACTCCCGGTGAAAGAGCAGCACGGAGTGACACTTGGCAGCGACGGGTCCATGCGCCGCCCACGAACCGACGTGCTTACCCGGAACCGCTAGAAAGTTCCCACTGCGCCACCTTGCGGATCGCTCGTTTGAGATGCGAGTCGGCGGGAGCACACCCGCCAGCTTCAACTGCGTCAGCATGCGATCGAAAGCTTGCCCCAACCTGGTTCTCTGTGCATGTTTAGCGGGTCTCTCCTCGATCCACTCCCAAAGCTGCGCAAGGAGCACAATGAGCTTTCTCCGCGTTCATAGCCTGGCTGTTCGCGCTCACCGCCGGGCGTGCTGGCACCTGTCCAGGCGGGTTGCGCAGGTCCGCAGTGCGCAGCGTCCCATGGCGTTCCTGGACGCAGCACATGCGTGGCAGATCGGCGCGCCGACACCGAGCCCTGACGGGCGGTGGATGCTGTACACGCTTTCGACTCCCGACTGGAAGGAGGCGAAGCGGCAAACCGACATCTACATCGTTTCGACGGAGCAGGGCGTTCCATCAACCAGGCAGCTGACTTTCACCAGGGACAAGAGCGAAGCGGCGCCGCGCCGGTCGCCGGACGGCAAGTTTTTCGTCTTCAGCTCCAATCGAGACGCGCCCGCCAGCGCCAGCGGCCAGAATCAGCTGTACATGATGCGTCCGACGGGGGCGAGGCTCGCAAGATCACCGACGCCGCGAGGGCGTTTCCACCCCGGCCTTCAGCCGTGACGGCAGGTGGCTGGTCTACTGCAGCGGCAAAACCGACGAGGAGCAGCCACGCACTCTGTCGCCGCATCGACTCAGCCAAGCCGGGCAGCTCACCAAGCAGGCCGCGGGCGTCGGTCTGTGGCAGTGCGGGCACCGGATGGCAAGCGCATCTACTTCATCACCGCGACACCCTCGATAAGGACGAGAAGCTGCGTGGGTGGAGAAGAAGTTCAACGTCGCGGTGCGCAACCTGGAAACGCCGCGCTCCAGCCTCTGGGCGCTGGATGTGGAAACCAAGCGAGCGACGCGCTTACCCGCGACACCACCATCACCGTGACCGACTTCAACGTATCGGACGATGGGAAGTGGTCGCCTTCCGCGGCATTTCCGGCGGGCCGGTACCAGCGAAACATCACCGAGCAGGCCCACGGTGATGCACCTGCTGGAGACCGCCACCGGACAGATCGAGCGCCTCACCAATAACGTCGA
Source organism: Longimicrobiaceae bacterium (assembly GCA_030447645.1). GTDB lineage: Bacteria > Gemmatimonadota > Gemmatimonadetes > Longimicrobiales > Longimicrobiaceae > JAUJOM01. The sequence goes on from JAUJOM010000016.1 coordinate 87,089, forward strand.
AGTAGGCGAAAGCACCCCCAGCTTTTCGCCGGACGGCCCGGTGATCGCCTTTTTCGGCGTCGGACGACATGACGCGGTACAACATGAAGAACGCCCGCGTCTATCTGCGGCGCACCACCGAAAAGGGTGGCGAGGGCGCAAGCTGGGAACAGGGTTCGACGGCGACGTGACAGTCGGGTTCTGGTCCAGGGATGGCAGGACGATCTACTTCAACGAGGGAATTCGCGCTACCAACCAGCTCCTGGCGCTCGACGTTGCTTCCGGACGCGTTCGCCAGGGTGACCAACGCCAGGGCGTCCCTGAACGCGATGCAGGACGACGACTCCCGGCGGATCATCAGCTACGCCGACCCGAAGACGCCCACATGCTCTTCACGGTCGGCTCCTGTGGGCAGGTGGTGAACCGCGGGGCATGGCGGCAGCTCACCGATGCCAACCCGCAGGCCCGGCAGTTGCGCTGGGTGAAGAAGAAGAAATCACCTGGACGTCGGCGGACACAGCAGGTCGGGGCATCCTGGTTGCTGGTTTGGTCACCAACCCGCAGACGCTACCTGCTCATCGTCGCCATTCACGGCGGCCCCGCGGCCGCCGACGTGCTCGGCTTCAACGGCGGCTACGGCCCACAGGTATATGCCGGCGCCGGCTACGCGGTGCTCAAGCCCAACTACCGCGGGTCCACGAACTACGGCGAAGCTCACAAGAAACGACATCGTCGGCAACTACTTCCAGAAGGGGTACGAGGACATCATGGCCGGCGTCGACCACCTGATCGCCCAGGGAGAAGTCGACAGCAACCGGATGGGCGTCCTCGGCTGGAGCGCCGGCGGCCACTGGTCCAATTGATTCTCACGCACACCGACCGCTTCGCGATCAGCCTGGTGCGGGAACCTCCAACTGGTCTTCCATGCACGCCCAGAGCGACGTGCAGCGCAACCGGCAGTTCTACCTCGGCGACAAGCTCCCGTACGAGGACTTCGATGTACGGCTGGAACCAGTCGCCGCTGGGCGACATCCGCAATGCCAAGACGCCCACGATGATCCACGTCGTCAAAGGTGACCTGCGGGTGCCGAGCCCACAGTCGGAGGAGCTGCACATGGCGTTGAAGTCGGCTGGGCGTACCACGGAGCTGTACGTCTACCCCGGCGAAACCCATGGCATCCCGGACCCCGCAATCAGCTCGTCAAATCAGTGAGTGAGATGGCGTGGATGGACTACTGGGCGCGGGAAGCGGCCGCCGTTTATGTGGCGCGACGTGCTCAAGACCCTGGAAGATACTGAAGAGCCCAAGCCGGCGGCCGTGGGCGACGCCCGACCCTGAGAGGAGTGCAACGCGGCGTGGAAGCGCTGCTCCCCCGCGTATGATTTTTCATACGCGAGGTTTCACTTTCACCCGTCCTGGAGCCGGCGCCCACCAGCCCCTTTACCACCTCCGGGTTCGCCTTTCCCCGGTTCGTGCCATCGCCCGTCCCACAAAGAACCCCGAGCAGTCCCACTTTTTCCCTTGCGGTACTCTTCGGCCTTGTCCGCATTGGCGGCGATCACCTCCTCGACCGCCGGCGACAGTACACCCGGATCGCTGACCTGCCGGAGTCCACGGCGTCTGGCGATCTCCCGGGGATCTCCCCAGCCTGCACCATTCGGCCAACACGGTCTTGCCGGCGCGGCGTGAAATCGTCCCCTCGTCCACGATGCCGATCAAGGCGTGCAGATCCCCTGCGGGGCGAAGGCAATCTCATTGATCCCGTTGGCTTAGCTCCGGGAGCAAGTCGTTGATGATCCAGCCTGCTACGGCCTTCGGCCTGCCCCGAGATGGATGGTGGCTTCAAAGAGCCCCGCGATCCCCTCGCTGCGGCCGAGCACCACCGCCTCATGCGTGAGCCAGGCCGAACTCGCCCTGGAAGCGAGCAGCCTCCTCCGCTAACTCAGGCATGAGCCGCAGCGGCTCCGTGCGCCCTTTGGCCTTCGGCTTCGGCTGCCCGGTACTTTCCTGCGATCGCCCTGCCCGCGCTACCTTTGCCCAGGTATCGCGCAGCGTAACCGTGCGGTTGAACACCAGCGCCTCGCGACGAGTCCACCACGTCGCTGCAAAGTAGTTCTGCCGCTCGAACTGGTAACGACTTCGCCGCATCCCCACTCCACGCTGGGCTCGATCCGCGCGCTCTCCAGCACCACGAGTGACTCTGTGGTTCAGGTACATCTGGAAGTCTTGGTCGCCTTCGTCCGGATCCGGCACCGCGAAGAGGCGGTCATAAAGCCGGACCTACAGGGCAGCGAATGCTCCGCCGAAACCCAGTGGATCGTTCCCCTCACCGTCCCGCCGTCCGGTGCATTCCCGCCCTGTGTCTCGGTCGTAGGTGCACCGAATCTCGACGATCTCACCGCTTTCGTCGCGAACCACCTCGCTGCAGGTGATCATGTAGCCGTAGGAGTCGAACCTCCGGCCCCGGTGCCAGCCGGAAGTAGCCCTGGGAGGTTCCTCCATGAAGTCTTCCCGGTCAACATACAGGAAGCGGGAAAAGCGAAGCTTGCGTGACCCTTCGCTGGGGAATGTGCGGGTAATACGGCGCGTCCAGCTCCTCGGTCTGCCCCTCCGGATAGCTTGGTAATCACTACCCGCAGCGGGCGGAGTACGCAGAGCACGCGCGGGACGCGCGCTGGTTCAGATCGTCCTGGATGGCAAATTCAAGCGAAGCAATCTCGATGCGGCTCTCCGTCCTGGCGATACCCATGCGCTCCCAGAAGGAGCGGATCGCCTCGGGCGGACCTGCCGCCGCAGCCCGGCGAGGGTGGGTATGCGCGGGTCGTCCCAGCCGCTCACGTGGCCGTCCTTCACCAGCTCCAGCAGCTTGCGCTTGCTCACCACCGTGTACTCCAGGTTGCCGCGCGCGAACTCGTACTGGCGCGGGAGGGAGGGGACGCGCCCACGTGAGCGCTCAAAGTCCTGCCAGCCCTCCACCACCCAGTCGTACAGCGCCCGGTTGTTCTCGAACTCGAGGGTGCAGAGCGAGTGGGTGATCCCCTCGATGGCGTCCTCGATGGGGTGTGCGTAGTCGTACAGCGGGTACACGCACCACCTGTCGCCCGTGCGGTAGTGGTGCGCGTGCCGGATGCGGTAGATCACCGGGTCACGCAGCAGCATGTTGGGTGCGCTCAGGTCGATCCTGGCGCGCAGCACGTGCTCCCCGTCCCGGAACTCGCCCGCGCGCATCCGGCGAAACAGCTCCAGGCTCTCCCCTGCGGATCGGTCGCGGTATGGACTCGGGCGACCCGGCTCGGTGACGGTGCCGCGCAGCTCGCGGATCTCTTCCTCGGTGGAGCTGTCCACGTACGCCTTCCCTTGCTGGATGAGGAACTCGGCGTAAGAGTACATGTCGTCGAAGTAGTCCGCCGCGAAGTACAGGTGCGGACCCCAGTCGTAGCCCAGCCACTTCACCGCATCGATGATGGACTCCACGTAGTGGATGTCCTCCGTCTCCGGGTTGGTGTCATCGAAGCGCAGGTGGCAGCGTCCGCCCGTCTCGGCGGCGATGCCGAAGTTGAGCGCGATGGACTTGGCGTGCCCGATGTGCAGGTACCCGTTCGGTTCGGGCGGAAACCGTGTCACCACGCGACGATCGTGTTTTCCGGAGCGCAGGTCTTGGGCGATGATCTCACGGATGAAGTCGCGGGAGGCCGTCCCTCTTGATTCCGTCAAAGCAAAGTCACGAAAAAGGTGATTATCATCCTGTGCGGCTGACTGATAGCACTACTCCGTCCAGGGTGGCAAGTGCATCGCGCTCTGAGCAATCCGCTTGCGCGCGCACCCATGTACCCTTAGCGTATGTTTCCGCACGCTCTCCGCTGGAAGGGCCGTGCTCGTGGCTCTTTGGCTTCTACGCAGTACCTCGCACCCAATGCTTCCCACCCGCCCACACGTCAGCGACCAAGCGTACCAGGCGCTGGCTCAGACCGCGCCGGATGCGATTGTTATAATCGACGAGGATAGCGTCATCCTGTCGGTGAATCCCTCCGCGGAACGTATGTTCGGCTACTCCGCCGCTGAGATGGTGGGACAAAAGATGACGCTTTTGATGCCGGAGCGGCTGCGGGCACTCCACCGCAGCGGGGTGGAGCGGTATGTGGCAACCGGAGAAAAGCACGTGCCCTGGTGCGGAGTACAGCTTCCAGGCTTGCGGAAGGACGGGACCGAGGTACCGCTCGAAATCTCCTTTGGAGAGTTTTTCGATGGAGACCGGCACGTCTTCACCGGCTTCATGCGCGACATTACGGAACGCGTTCAGCATCAGCGTGCGCTGGAAGAAACGGCCGGCGAGCTGGAGGCCGCCGTCCGGGAGCTGGAGGCACGTAGTCACCAGGCGGAAGCGGCGAGCCGGGCGAAGAGCGACTTCCTGGCGACGATGAGTCACGAGCTGCGCACCCCGCTGAACGCCACCACCGGTTACGCGGACCTGCTACTGGCTGGAATCCCGGAGCCGATTCCCGAAGCGGCCCAAAAGCAGGTGGAGCGCATCCGGCTCGCGTCCAAGCACCTGCTTTCGGTTATCGAGGAGATCCTGACCTTTTCTCGTCTCGAAGCGGGGCGCGAAACGGTGAACACGAGGGAGGTGAGCTTGGAGGAGCTGGTCGACGAGGTGTGCGCCGTGGTCGAGCCGCTCGCCGAGGACAAGCAGCTCCGCTTCCACGGACCCGGCTCCGGGCCTTCGGTGGCGCTGCACACCGATCCGGGCAAGCTCCGGCAGATTCTCGTCAACCTGCTCGGCAACGCGGTCAAGTTCACCAATCAGGGCGAGGTTGCCTTTGACATCCGGTTCGACGGCGACCATGCCTTGTTCAGCGTGCGGGATACGGGAATTGGCGTTGCGCCGGAGAACCTGCAGGCGATCTGGGAGCCGTTCAAGCAGCTGGAAGACACCAACACGCGGAGCGCCGGAGGAACGGGATTGGGGCTGCCGGTGAGCCGCGACCTCGCCCGGCTTCTAGGCGGCGACATCGCGGTGGAAAGTACACCCGGGCGCGGCAGCACCTTCACCCTGCGCCTGCCCCAGCGCACCTACGACAACCAGGCCGTATAAGACCAGGAGACAGGATGATGGAGGAGCAGCGAGAATTCATCCGACACCCCGCCGACATTCCCATCGAGATCCACACCTCCGAAGAAATCTCGCCGGTTCGCCCTCAGCTCAGCAAC
>JAUJOM010000058.1 GCA_030447645.1 Longimicrobiaceae bacterium
GGCTCCATCAAGGTGTCGCCGCTGATGGAAACCAACCTGACCGGGGTGTACGCCGCCGGCGACATCACCCACTATCCCGGCAAGCTGGAGCTGATCGCCACCGGCTATGGCGAGGCCGCGATCGCCGTCAACAACGCGGTTCACTACCTGAATCCGAAGGCACGCGTCAATCCCGGCCACTCCACCAATCTGAAGGTCTTCAGCCAGGAAGACGGAGAGACGGTTTAGCCCGGTGGAGCTCGCCGGACGCTGTGCCCTGGTGACGGGCGGCGCGGTCCGCGTCGGCCGCGCGCTCGCGCTCGCGCTTGCGGCCGAGGGGATGCGGCTGGTAGTGCATTACGGCAGCTCGGCCGGGGAGGCCGAGCTGCTGGTAGGAGAGATCCGCCGGATGGGGCAGCAGGCGGTCAGCGTATCGGCGGACCTCGCCCGGATCGAGGAGGTGGAGCGGCTTGCCGGCGATGCCGAGGCGGCGTTCGGGGGAGTGGACGTGCTGGTGAACAACGCCTCGGTCTTCCCAGCCGCCGGACTCGTGAAAACCCGTCCCGACGTGTGGGACCACACCCTTGCAGTCAACCTTCGCGCTCCGTTCTTCCTTACACAACGGCTCGGTGGCGTGATGCGGCTGCGGGGCAGGGGTGTGATCGTCAATATGGCGGACCTTGCCGGGCTGCAGGTGTGGCGAGGTTACTCCGCCCATGCGATCTCCAAGGCGGGGCTGGTACACCTGACTAAGGTTGCAGCGCGGGAACTCGCGCCGGAGGTGCGCGTTATCGCGATCGCACCCGGGACGGTGCTGCCCCCCGAAGACTTTTCGGACGAGGAGGTGGAGCGACTGGCGTGGCGTGCCCCGCTGCGGCGCAACGGCTCGCCGGAGGATGTCGTGCGGGCGCTGCTGTATGCTCTCCGGGCGGACTTCGTCACCGGAGAAGTTCTGGTTGTGGATGGCGGGCGATTGCTGGGGGCGAGCTGAGCGGGGGAGCTGCGCAGTGGCGACAGGCAGAATGGAGGTCCGCGAGGCGGACATCACGCGGCTGGAGGTGGACGCGATCGTGAATGCCGCCAACAATTCGCTGCTCGGCGGAGGTGGCGTGGACGGCGCCATCCACCGTGCCGCGGGACCGGGCCTGCTGGAGGAGTGCCGCCGGCTGCGCGGGTGCGAGACTGGCGAGGCCAAGATCACCGGCGGCCACCGTCTCCCGGCGCGCCACGTGATCCACACCGTCGGGCCGGTCTGGCGCGGCGGCGACCGGGGTGAGCCTGAGTTGCTCGCCTCCTGCTACCGCTCGAGTCCGCGCCTTGCCGTGGAAAAGGACGTGCGGAGCATAGCCTTTCCGGCCATCAGCTGCGGCGTGTACGGCTACCCGGTCGAGCAGGCCGCACCCATCGCGGTGGGTACCACCGCGGCGTTCCTCGAGGACCACCCAGCCATCGAGCAGGTGATCTTCGCCTGCTGGGGCGAAGACGTGTACGTAGCCTTTCAACGGGCGCTCCATGGCCGGGTTTGAAAACCTGCTGACAGGCCGCACGCTCGCTGACCGCTACCGGATCGGGGAGGTGATCGGACGCGGCGGGATGGGCGCCGTGTACCGTGCCACCGACGAGCGGCTGGGGCGTGAGGTGGCGCTCAAGGTGATCCTGCTCCCGGGGGGTGACGCTCACCTCCGCGAGCACGCCCGGGGCCGCTTTCAGCGCGAAGCCCGCGCGGCCGCCCGCCTCCACCACCCCAACGTGGTCACCGTCCACGACTTCGGCACCGACCCGACGCTGGGCCTGGACTACCTGGTGATGGAGCTGCTCCACGGTGAAGACCTGGCCAGCCGGCTGGAGCGCTCGGGCCCGCTGCCGGTAGCCGCCGCGCTGGCGGTGGTCGCGCAGGCGGCGCGCGGGCTCGCCGCGGGACACCGTGCGGGGCTGGTGCACCGGGACGTGAAGCCCGGCAACATGCTGCTGACCCAGGGGGACGAGGGGCTGCGGGTGCACGTGCTCGACTTCGGCATCGCCCGCGTCGAACCCGATGAGGGCGATGCCACTGCCACCGAGTTCACGCAGGCGGGCGAGGCGCCGCTGTCGCGCGCCTACGCCGCGCCGGAGCAGCTCCGCGGCGTTGGGCACGCGTCCCCGGCCTCCGACGTGTGGGCGCTTGGCGCCACGGCGTTTCAGCTGCTGATGGGGCGAAAGCCCTTTTCCGAGGCGGACCTGAGCCGCATGGCGGCGGGTTTCCCCGTGCCACCGCCATCGCTCCGGGCACACAATGCCGCGGTGTCGGTCAGGGTCGAGCAAATTATTCACCGCGCGCTGGCCTGGAACCCCGGGGAGCGCTACCCCGACGCGGCCGCCTTCGCGGACGCACTCCGCCCGTCTGCGGGTGCGGAAGCCGCCCCGGAGCTGACCCGCGAGCATCCCGCCAGGGAGCGGCCCGGCCGCAAGCGCCGTCTGCCGTGGAAGGCGGCGGCTGCCGTCGCGGCGGTGGCACTGCTCGGGGTGGGCGGAGTGGAATTGTACGACCGGTACGGTGCGCGCCTGGGTGACCCTCGCCCTGAGCCGAAGCCGCGCTGGGAGCTGGTTAGCTCGGAGGCGGACATAAGCTGCAGCGCACTCTTTGAGTATTGTGTGCGCGTGCGCTGCACGGTTTCGAACGTCGGAGATGGGGCGGGCAGGGTGGCCGTCCAGGCCAGCCTCCGGGCCGGGGCAGAGCCCTTCCGGAAGACGGAGCGGGTCTTTCTCCGGCCGAAGCAGAAGGAAACGCTGGTGATGGACTTCCCCGAAGCGCATCTCGGTGTGGACTACCAGGAGCGGTGCCTGGTACTCCGGCAGTAGCGCCGCTCCCCGATTCCCCTGTTCCGCCCGTCAGAGGCGGTCCCGTCACGCGATCATCAGCATCGGCTCTTCCAGGAACCGCTTAAAGGTTTGCAGGAATGCCGCGCCGGTTGCCCCATCGATCACGCGGTGATCGCAGGAAAGGGTGACCCGCATCCGTGGGCGGATCTGCATTTCGCCCTTTATCACGACCACCTTTTCCGCCGACTCGCCCACTGCCAGGATCGCCGCTTCGGGTGGGTTGATCACGGCCGTGAACTCCTCGATCCCGAACATGCCCAGGTTGGAGACGGAAAAGGTGGAGCCGGTGTACTCTTCCGGCATGAGCTTCTTTTCCCGTGCGCGCCCGGCAAGCTCCCGCACCTCGCGCGCGATCTGGGTGACTCCCTTGCGGTCCGCGTCACGGATCACCGGGGTGATCAGACCCTCCTCGACGGCCACGGCGACGCCGATGTGCGCGGCGTCGAACTGCCGGATCGCTTCGCCCGTCCAGGATGCGTTCACCATCGGGTGGCGCCGCAGCGCCGCGGCGGCCGCCTTGATGACCAGGTCATTGGGCGAAACCTTGATGCCTTCCTCGGCGAAGTGCTCGTTGATGCGGCGGCGCAGCGCCATGGCTTCCGCCATGTCGATCTCCACCGTGAGGAAGAAGTGCGGCACCGGTCCGATGGACTGGGTGAGCCGCTTGGCGATCGTTTTCCGCATCTGGGTGAGCGGCACGTCGCGGAACGCCGCGCCGGCCTGGGCCGCCGCGGCAAGAGGCTGCGGCGTGGCCGCCGCTTCCGGCGCGGGAGTGGCCGGGGGCTGCGCCTCCGAGGGCGCCTGCTGTATCGCGGCCTCGATGTCGCGCTTCACGATACGGCCACCGGGCCCGCTCCCCTGCACGTTCCCGATCTGCATCCCGGCTTCCGCCGCGAGCCTGCGGGCCAGCGGCGAAGCCTTTACCCGTCCGTTGCCGGCCGGCGCGGCTGCCTGCTGACTGCCGCCCTGCTGCTGGCCATTGGAGACGATGGATGGCTGACCCTCGCCGGTTGCCGCCCGGGTGCCCTGGTCCGGGGTGGGCGTCGGCTTTTCTTCGGGGATGGCATCGGCGGTGCCGCGCTCCGCGGAGTCAGTTTCGGTGTGCTCCGATCCCGCCAGCGCCTGCGCCGCCTGTTTCACGTCCGCGTCCTTGCTGCCGCCTGCCTGCTCCACCCGCTCCGCCGCTTCCTCCGGTGCCGCACCACTGCCCGGTGCCTGCGACCCGCCAACCTCACCCACGATCCCGGAAATGTCTTCGTCCTCGCCCGCGATCACCGCGATCAGCGCACCCACCGTTTGGGTGTCGCCGTCGCCGATCAGGCGCTTGCGGAGCACCCCGCTCCCGCGTGCGACCAGCTCCATGGTGGCCTTGTCGGTTTCCACCTCGGCGAGCACGTCGCCTTCGGCTACGGGGTCACCCTCGTTCTTGGTCCAGGTGATGAGGCGCCCCTCCTCCATGGTGGGGGAGAGCGCCTCCATAAAGACTTTGGTTGCCATTATCGGTACAGGACTCGGTTGACCTTTTCCACCACCATCTCGGCGCTGGGCTTGGCGGCTTTTTCCATCGCCTTGGCGTACGGCATGGGCACGTCGGCCTGGGTGACGCGGAGGACGGGGGCGTCCAGCTGGTCGAAAGCCTCCTCCTGGATCAGCGTCGCCACCGTTGCCGTGATGCCGCCGAGCGGCCAGCCCTCCTCCAGCAGCACCACCCGGTTGGTCTTGGCGACCGTGGTGAGGATCGCATCCACGTCCAGCGGGCGAATGGAGCGCAGGTCCAGTACGTCGGCCTGGATGCCGGTCTTTTCCAGCGTGGCGGCGGCCTGGAGCGCCACGTGGATCATCTTGCCGTGGGTGATAATGGAGACGTCGGAGCCTTCCCGCTTCAAATCCGCCACGCCGAGCGGGATGACATAGTCGTCATCCTCGGGGACTTCGCCCTTGATGTTGTAAAGCATCTCCCCCTCGAACACCGCCACCGGGTCGTCGTCGCGGATCGCGGCCTTGAGCAAGCCCTTGGCGTCGCTCGGCGTACCCGGGACCACCACCTTCATCCCCGGGAAGTGGGAGTACATGGCTTCCAGCGCCTGCGAGTGCTGCGCGCCGAGCTGCAGCGCCGCGCCCGTCGGCCCCCGAAAGGTGATGGGGATCTTGAACTGCCCGCCGCTCATGGAAAGCATCTTGGCGGCGGAGTGTACCACCTGATCGAAGGCCAGGACGGAAAAGTTGTAGGTCATGAACTCGATCACGGGGCGCAGCCCGGTCATCGCCGCGCCCACGCCCAGTCCCGTGAAGCCAAGCTCCGTGATGGGAGTGTCCACCACCCGCATCTCCCCGAAGCGGTCCAGCAGGCCCTTGGAAACCTTGTAGGCGCCGTTGTAAACCCCAACCTCCTCGCCCATCAGGAAGACGTCCGGGTCGCGCTCCATCTCCTCGGCGAGCGCCTGGTTGAGCGCTTCGCGGTAGGTGATCACGGCCATCGCTCAGCGCTCCCGCATGTCGAAGTACAACCGGCCATGCACGTCCGGCTCCGCGTACACATCCTCGTAAAGCCCACTCACGGCCGGCTCCGGCGAATTGTCGGCGAACTCCGCGGACTCCTCCGAAATCTGCTTCACCTCTTCGTCCATCGCTTCCAGTTCGTCCTGTGACAGGATGTTCGCCTGCGCCAGCTTGTCGGCGAAGATGCGGATGGGGTCCTTCTGCTTCTCGGTCTCCACATCTTCCTTGGTGCGGTAAACCCCGTGCACCGGGTCCGACATGGAGTGCCCCACGAAGCGATAGGTACGCGCCTCGATCAGCGTGGGCCCCTCGCCGGCACGTGCCCGGTCGATGGCTTCCCGGGTGACACGATACATGTCGAGCACGTCCATCCCGTCCGCCACAGCGGAAGGCATCGCGTAGGCGCAGGCCTTTTGGGAGATGTCGTAAAGCGAGGAAGCACGCTCCCAGGCGGTCCCCATCCCGAAGCGGTTGTTTTCCACGATGGCGATCATGGGCACCTTCCACAGTGCCGCCATGTTGAGGGCCTCGTGGAAGGCGCCCTGGTTCACCGCGGCCTCGCCCATGTACACCTGGATGACGCGGTCTTCCTTGCGGTACTTGATCTTCCAGGCAACGCCCAGCGCCAGCG